>JACIXZ010000029.1 GCA_014360205.1 Tissierellales bacterium | reverse complement strand
AACAAAAAGATGGTACAGCAAAATTAATCTATACTGCACCAACTACTGTAGCACAAGATACACCAGTAGTACTTTTCTCAGCTGTAGTTGGAGGAAATACTTCACAAGTTTCATTTACAGTTAGACCAAATGCTAGACCAGCTGTAATAGTTGGATTAACAGATGTTCCAACAAATTTAGTAACAGGTACAAGTGTTACAATTAATCCTGCAAATGTTAGATATCAAGACCAATATGGCAGAACATCTACATTTGATAAAGCACCTAGTGGTTATACAGTAAAGGTTACAACAAGTGCGGTTGGAGTTGTTAGCTTAAGTGGTGAAACAATTTCTACAACAGCAACAGCAGGAACTAATGGAACTGCTAGATTGACATTCGAGATTTATAATGGTACGACTCCAGTTCCTAATTCACAATATAGTGTAACATTTAATGTTGTAAAACCAGGGGATGTAGCAACATACACTATAAAAGACATTGGATTGTTAAATGGTAACAGTGATACTCACGAAGCTAATACTAGAGATATTGTTCTTGAAGGTAAATTAGCTAATGGACAAACTGTAGTAGTAAACAATTCCGTAATTAAATCAGTGGCAGTAGCAGATACAAGTATAGCAACAGTTGTGACCAGAGCAGGAATAAATGGAGATATATACTCAGTAGAAGCTGTAACTGGAGCTGCAACTAAAGCAGATGCTAAAACTACACTTACAGTTCTAATTGAAGGAGCAGAAGGCCCAGTAGTAGTAACAAAAGAAATTACAGTATCATATCAACCAGCTAAGGCTGTTAAGATCGAAGTGGATCCTGAAATTACTGTAGAAGTAACTGACAATACTTCAACAGGTGCTATACAAACAGCAATAGCGGCTGCAAAAGAATTTGTAATCACTGATCAATATGGTGTTGAAACAAATCCTTCAGCTAGTGATATACTACTAACAAATATTGTAAAAGAAGATAGCAAAATAGTTAAAGTTAATGCAACAGTTGTTAAAGATGGTTTAGCAGCAACAACTGTAGTTAATGTAGTAGAATAGTAGAAGATTAGTAACCACTAAAAACCTCGGGTAACCGAGGTTTTTTTATGCCTAAATGTAGTACATATTGCCTCTAAATCATATATATAGAGTAGGTAGTGTAAAAAAAGATATGAAAACAGAAAAATACTTTTGATATGTTTTTAAATAAGATTTGACTAAATTATATACTAAAAAAGGGCATAAGTATAGTGTGGAATTTGATAACGGCTTTTAATATTAAGTTTTCAAGGTTCAAATGAAAGCTAGGCGGCAGCCTCGGAAAAAACTTTTTCTTTTTCTTTTTCTTTTTCGATTGCATGCAATTGAGAAAGTTCAATCAGCTTAGCCCATTTAGTAGGCATATTAGCATATCTGTCAAGTTCTTTTAAATGAATAGGCACTTCATTATCAAGAACTGAATGAGGCCTTAAGAAGTTAAACCAGGCTGTAAATAAGGTAACGTAGGTAATAGCTCCATCAAAAGAACCAAAGCCATTAGTATGCCTATAGTTATCCTTAAAAGTCCTGTTTAAACGTTCTATAAATTGCTTGTAAGGTCTGTATTCAGTAGAGATAATATCATTATTAGTCAAACCTACAACTGTTTTTATATCGAAATTTATGCCATGTTTAGAATAAAAGTATTTAGCTAATTGATAAATTGGATTACCATCAAATACAAAGGTTAAATTTTCAGGTAATTTACTGAAACAATCAAGAGCAGATTTAATAGCTGAACAAGCTGAAAATGTATCTCTGTTTTTAGAAATAAAATTAGATACAATAATTTTATTTACAGGATCTAGGATGAGGAAAATATATCTCCATTTACCTTTAATTTTAATATAAGTTTCATCACCACATAAAATATCAGATATATTTTCAACTTTATCCTTAGTAAAATCAGATAAATAGTAGGCTGCAGCTTGTGCGTAATTAAGAACTGTTTGATGCGAAACACTAACATTAAATACATCCTTCATTACGCTAGACACCTCTCTAGATGAGAGACCATAATTAACATAAAAAGTAAGAATATAGCCTATAGTAGTTAATGAATTATGAGCTCTGTTAATATCAATCTTAGGGCTATTAGGAGTATTAGAAGCTAGGTTCTCTAAAGTAAAATTGTAATCCCTATAAATATATCTTAGTTTAAATTTACCAGGATTTTTATTATATAACTCTTTATCCTTGGAAGACATAGAATTAAAATTTTTAGTAAAATAATCACAATCATTATTCTTACATTTATATATAGAGAAGTTTGATCTATCCTTTATTTTTTCTAAGGTATAGCCACAATAAGGGCATCTAAAAGTAACAGATTTTTTAGGTTTAGAATTAGGAACAAAAGTATTATCACAAACTTTGCAAAGGAGCTGACCATTAGAGCCATTATTTTCGTACAGATACTCCTTTGGAGCACCACAATAGGGACAATAAGTAGAAGATGAAATATTAGATTTTTTTCTTCTATTAATAGGCTTTAAAGGTTTACCATGTTTTAACTTGTATTCCTTTAAAAGGACTTGGTAATCATAAGACTTGTTATTTTCAACAATAGGAGGCATATCATCAACTTCAATCTTCCTATAAGGTTTATTAACAGGTTTATGACTTTTAGGGACAATAGGATTTTTAATAAATAGAATCAAAAAAGATTCAAGTAAAGAAAATAAAATTTTATTAATGTTTAACAAATTATTAATTAAAGCTATCATTTTGGTTTGTCTCTCCTTTTTTTATAGATTTGTGTGTGGTGTTTCTTATTAAAACATATCAAAAAAGGGGGGAGACAGCCAAATTGATATAAAATGTTTAAATATCAAAGATTGGGTGTCTAAATATATCTTTATATTTGACACTACGTTCTATTTGAAGGAGGTGAAAAATGGAGACGAACTTAACTATCATTATATTTACATTCTAGTATAGTTCTATTTGAAGTATTGAGCCTGATGATTTAGATGAAGCAATAAACAAATTTACATTCTAGTATAGTTCTATTTGAAGTTATAAAATTCCATATACAAAAGAAAAATTAGATATATTTACATTCTAGTATAGTTCTATTTGAAGCTACTCCACTGTAAACGTCCCCAGCTAGTCCATCATATTTACATTCTAGTATAGTTCTATTTGAAGTTATCCTATCCTACTGTTTATAAGCTGATAAAAAAATTTACATTCTAGTATAGTTCTATTTGAAGTTGTCCTTACAGTATTATTTCCTGCTGCCGCACCAGATTTACATTCTAGTATAGTTCTATTTGAAGTGATTAATAAAAACAAAGATAAGAACAAAGATGAAAATTTACATTCTAGTATAGTTCTATTTGAAGTCTTTCAATCTGTTTTTCATATTAAACCTCCTTTAAATTTACATTCTAGTATAGTTCTATTTGAAGAAAGCTCCTTCAATTATAATGCCTGGAGTCTTACAAATTTACATTCTAGTATAGTTCTATTTGAAGTGAGATTCGTATGAAATATTGCCATTTATTATTAAGATTTACATTCTAGTATAGTTCTATTTGAAGCAACACTCTGTCCCTGTACCTCCACCTGCGTTGATAAATTTACATTCTAGTATAGTTCTATTTGAAGTAGGTAAATCTTTATCATATCTAACGTCTGCAGGTATTTACATTCTAGTATAGTTCTATTTGAAGCTTCATTTGCTGTAAAAGAAAGACTCGGAGATTACATTTACATTCTAGTATAGTTCTATTTGAAGTTATAAAACTACAAGGAAAAGAGTTTGTAACTTATGAATTTACATTCTAGTATAGTTCTATTTGAAGTCTAAATTATCTATTTCTTCAACTCCACCTAATTCTATTTACATTCTAGTATAGTTCTATTTGAAGAATTTGCTGTGCTGTGTATCTTTCTTCACCACGTAAATTTACATTCTAGTATAGTTCTATTTGAAGTTGCATTAACAGTGATAAATGCTATATTAGTAACATATTTACATTCTAGTATAGTTCTATTTGAAGATCCTAGCTGGTTTTGTAATGTTGCTGAAACAATAATTTACATTCTAGTATAGTTCTATTTGAAGTAAGCTTCTTTTTAGTTTTTCATATTCTTCATCCCCATTTACATTCTAGTATAGTTCTATTTGAAGATATGGCTTGCAGGTGAAGAAAATAGTGATAGACCAATTTACATTCTAGTATAGTTCTATTTGAAGTAAAAAATTATTATTTGAAGAAATGAAAAAAGCTAATTTACATTCTAGTATAGTTCTATTTGAAGATTTTTATAAAACTATACCCACCAGCATTAGCCAGATTTACATTCTAGTATAGTTCTATTTGAAGAAACAATGCCTGAATGGAAATTTAATATGTTCTATTTATTTACATTCTAGTATAGTTCTATTTGAAGAAGTCAAACAACGAGAGCAAT
>JACIXZ010000028.1 GCA_014360205.1 Tissierellales bacterium | reverse complement strand
CTCGGAGCTGGCGTCGAAGGGGGCCAGCTCCCTGGTCATCGACCTGCGCTCCAATCCCGGCGGCTACATGGAGCCCTTCCTAGGGAATATGGTGATAGTGTTATAGTTCCTTCAGCTCTTGTTAAGAAAGCAGGTTCTGACTTCGATATTGATAAACTTACAATGTACTTCAAAAATGTATATGAGGATAATACGGGAAAACTAAAATCAGTTCCTTTCTTTGGATATGGACAAGAAGCTATTGATAAGTTTAAATCAATGTATTATGAAGGAAAACTCTGGAGTAAGGATAAATATAACAGGATTGAAAAAGCAATAGACGATTATAAAGGACAGATTGGTAAGAAAAGTGAAATAGGACATATTGATTCTGCAGTTAGTAGATTTTTGGCTTCTCTATTGGGAGAAGAATATGATAGCATGTTTGTTGAAGATTATGTACGTTCTCATTCTAAAGAAGAAGTAGTTGATAGAATTGTAGAAAAACTCTATAAACAAAGTTTAGAGAATGAATACATGAGAAGTATGGAGCAATTGATTTCCAATCCTTTAAACTTTGAACGCCTTGTTAAGCCAAACTCTGCAAAACAGCTTGAAGATTTATCAAAGAAAGTAGCAGGAGAGGGGGCATTTAATTATGAGAATGTAGGAAATATGCTTGATATAGAATTTATGTCAAAGTTAAGACATGCTTTTGTATCAGGTAAATATGCCATAGGTATCGCTGCTACTAATCAAACAATACATTCATTATTTCAAAGAGTTAGCGGTTATATTGATAGGGATAGAATAGAAATTATTAAAAAGACTAATCCTGAAGAAGCAGATTGGTTGGGGGATGGTAAGATTAAGTTTGAGAAATTTAATACAATGAGAGTTGGTAATAAAGTTGTACCAACACTATCTATGATTAGAAATGCCGAAAGGAGTTCAGAATTCCCAAAAGGGCAGGATATATCAGATATTAACACACAATTTGTTGATGGATATGTTGATATATCCAAAGGACCGTGGATTATGGAACTTGGTGCTACACCTAATGTAACTTCTACGTGGCTATTCTTAGTTAAGCTTGGAGTTCCTGTTGATACAGTTGCATATTTCATGAATCAGCCTATTATTAAAGACTACCTAAGAACAATTGATAATAGTGGATATTCATGGTTATTTATACAAGATTTTGTTGATGATGTAAAAAGCTTATATGAACCAAAAGTAAAAACCAGTACACCAACAATGATTCCATCTAAAGGAGCATTGGAAAAAACAATGGAATTGTCTGCTGATAAAATGTCTCCTATTCAATTGGAACAACAGAAATTTATGCTTGATGAATTTCTGAAATATGCTAAGATGGCTAATCATCTATTCTATGTAACTCAAGGAACCAATTTTGATACAGCTAACTTTAATGACCCATATCTTGTGTTCAAGAAGATGGAACAATTAAAGAGAGCACAGAATAGTATTATTGGTGGAGTGGATGGAATATTAAAGAATTCATTTGTAGGATATTTAGGAGCTACAATTAATGATGTACGTGATTCTTTAGCTACAATTCTTAAGTCAGACCAACCTAAGGTGAGAGGTATTATAGAACAAACACTTCTTCCTTACATTAATACTTCTGACAGAGATTTTGTTAAGATAGCAAGAAAAGCTGTTAGTGATTTGTTTGATTATGCTCTTCAGACTAATGAAGGGTTAAATATATATCTTAATGACGCTCTTGTAGAAGATGGAGGTACAGCAAGAGAGGTTCAGAAGTTTGTTAATAGTATTGGAAAGAATCATCCTTTATATAATAATGAGGTAGTGAGAGCAATTAAAATTATTCCTTCCAGAGATGTAGATGGAGTTAACAATGTTCGTATCAAGGGTTCTTCTAATAAAGTATATGATCAGAATAATATGATTTATGCTTTTAGAGAATTAAGAGACTATTTAGGAACAGATAGCAAATTATATGACAACCTAGTAATGTTAGCAGTATTACAGAGTGGTCTCTCTGGAAGTGCAGTATCTTTTACATCATTAATCCCATTTGAAGATTTTGAAAGAATATACAATAAAACTATTAACAAATTAGAGAGTCTCCCTAATCTTAGGAATTTTAATACATTAAATGTATTTCAAAGGGTTAATTGGGGGAATAATGAAATTGTTCCTTATGTGAAAGCAAGATGGACAAAGAATAAAAAGTATAACCCCTCTATGCAATTTCTTCCTAAGCAGGTAAAACAAGCTGTAGAAGATAATAATATTCCCCCGGTGATGACACAGAATGTTCTAAGTAGAGTGGGAGAACAAGATCATATAGTATATTCTTGGGAAAAGATGGATGAACTCATTACTCCTGAGTGGCAAGCTAAATATCCTTCTCTTAAAGGATATCAATTAATTAAGAAAATAAAATCTGATATGCGTAATCAGGGAGATTTCTCATATATTAATAGAGGACTTTTTGAAAAAGTGAGGGATGTTTCTGGAAAAGAGTTCACTACACAAGACAAACAAGGAAATTCTTATTATATTTACAAAGCAATTAATGCATGGGGAGACTCTTGGAGAGCAAAAGAGTTTTATGATGTGGAACATAAATCTGTATTAAATAATAGAATGATTAAGGTAGAAGGTGTAGATAATAATACAATAATTGATACATTCAATAAAAAGACAACAAATCAGAAAACACAGTCTAAAGAGAATATTGCTGAAGTTGCTACACAAGGAAGTTTATTTCCTCAGGAGCAGATTAACTCTAGTTCAATTAAATTTGAGGAACATCCCACATTTGGATATAGAGAGAGAACGATAAGGAATGCTTCTGCGGATATAACTATAGCTATTGCTGCAGACTTTACCTCAGCAGGAGAAAGATTAACTAAAAGTGCAGTATTAAATCAGAAAAAAATATATCTTCCATTTTCTACAGACATATTTGCTAGTAGGAATGAAATAGAAATATCAGCAGCTAGAATTGCTCGAGAGATTAACAAAAAAGCTAATCAGAATAATGGAAGAGTTTCTCTTAATATTGCTGGCAATGGTATTTATACACTGAACAGAGTATATAAAGGTTATACACAAAACTCTATTGATAAATTTACACTGGAACTATTTCAAGCTGTAAAAGACAGACTCAACTCTAATGTTAATTTATCAGTAAGAACTGGTGGACAGACAGGTTTTGATGAATCTGGAGCAAAAGCTGCAATATCATTAGGATTTCCAACTACTATACTTGCTCCTAAAGGATGGACATTTAGAAATATAAAAGGTCAAGATATATCAAGTGAACAGTCTTTTAAAGCTAGGTTTACTCAACAATCTGTAACACAAACAAAAGGAGGACCTATTGGGATTCCACAAATACAACGTCCAAGTAAAAAATGTTAAAGCATGGCTTGTAGAATACAAATAGAAAATAGTCTTAAAAATGAACTGCAAACAAGAATAGTTGCAGAAGGTATTGATGTTGCTCGTTTAGATGTTGCTCAGAAAAAAGCTGACGCAATTAATAAAGAGTATGGACATACAATTATTAGAGTGAGAGAAGGCGATACTACAAATAAGATTGGTATTACTATTCCTAAGGAGTGGATTGATCAGCAGCAAGATTATTGGGAAACGATAGAGGAAGAAGAAGCAAGAGGAGTACAAGTTGAAGATGCTGAAAGAGCAGGGGTTGAGTATTCTGATAGGTATATGTTTCAGCAAGAAGAGGGTATTGCACCAGCTTCTCCAGAGATAATCAAACAAATGAAAGTTGTAGCTGAGAAAATGGGAATCAGCATACAGAAAATGTCTGACTATTTAAAAGGTAATCCAGAGATACAGTCTACAGGAATTAATGCTCTTGCTGACCTTACAAGAAAAACTATTGCTATTGCAGAGGGGAAAGAAGATGTTGCTCTTACGGAAGAGGTAGTGCATATTGCTACAACAATGATTGAGCAAGTTAATCCTAAAATGATAACAGAAATGTTGTCCAAGATTGGGAATTTTGATATTTATAAACAAACATTGTCCCAATATAGGAATAATAAGAACTATCAACTCTCTAACGGGAAACCTGATATTCGTAAGATTAAGAAAGAAGCTGTTGATAAACTTATTACAGAACTCATAGTTAATGAGAATACAGGAGATGAATATTTTCCTGAATTAGCTGATGAAGAAAGTAGAAGTTTAGTTAGAAGATGGTGGGGAAAATTAATGGATGAAATAAGAGCTTTATATAAAAAAGCAGGTATTGATATATTCAGAGAAGCAGCAGGAGTTATTGTAAGAGGTGAAGTAGAGAATGTAGAAATAGAAGGAGAAACTTTCTTTCAACTTTCAGATGTACAAAAAGATTTACAACAGAAACTACTTGCTACAGATGAAAATATTCGTAAGGTAGAAACAGAAGAAAAAGCTGACCCTTTATTAATGGATGAAAGTGAAGCAACTAACTGGTATGAAAGACAAAAGGATGATGGAACTTGGGTGAAAGTTAAGAAGAGGGTTACAGATAGGGTTAAACAATGGTATAGAAATAAATTTGGTAATAAAGAATTCACTCCTGAAGAGAAAGCAATAAATGAATTTAAACGTGAACATGGTGTTACATATCATGGATTCTTTGAAGAGATTCATGGAAGATACTTTAATCCTGATGGTACTAGAAAAACAAAGGTTGATAGGCGACCATTTATTAAAGATCCTATTGAAGAAAGAATATACGTTAAATTAGAACAATACTTTGTTGAATTAGTTGATAGTTTCTCCAAAGATGGAAAACAACCTTTAGTATTTGCTGAGAAAGTTATATATGATGCTAAGGAAGATGAAGCTGGTACTATTGACCTTATGATTGTTGAGGAAGATGGGAAGGTAAACATTTTCGATTGGAAGTTTATGAGTGTATCTGCAGGAGCAGAGGATGTTGCTTGGTACAAG
>JACIXZ010000027.1 GCA_014360205.1 Tissierellales bacterium | reverse complement strand
AGGAGAACGTTGGTCTATTTTTAAACTTAGAGATGAAATGATAAATCCTTGGACTGGAAAAGAAAGTAATATATTTTCTGTACTTAAAGGTAATATAGACAAAGGATTTATTAGAATTCCATATTTAACTAAGGAACAAATAGAAAGTGAAGGGTGGTTTGTAACAAAAGAAGAAAACTTTTTAAGGGGCACTCATCCTATAGAAGTTGATGTTAAATTGACATATAGTAAATCTGATAAGTGGTTGTGGTTACAGATTCCGGGAACTATTATTACTGAAGACTTGAATAAAATTCCTTATGATGCTGGAATGTATGTGGGGTTTTGTCCTTCAATAAACGAATTTAGAAAAATTTGTAAATTATTAGGGTTATGAATTTAGTATATACAGCAATATATGGGGGATATGATAAACTGTGGCAACCAAAGGTAATTAGCAGAAGTTGGCAATACAGAGTTTATACTGACCGTCCATTAGATGGGAAAGCTTGGAAAGTAATACAACAACCTCTTCCATATGGAGCAGCTAAGAATAGTAAATTTATAAAGATAACACATCCTATGGAGAATTTTGATAACATCCTATGGATAGATGGGTGTGTAGAAATAAAGAAAGATTTAAATGAATTTATTAGTAGGCTCCCTAAAGGAGATATAGTTGTAGGAAGTCATCCTATTAATCGTTCCTTAGGAGCAGAATTGAGAGCATGTATTTCTATGGGAAAAGATAATCCTGAAATAATGAGAAAACAGGTAGAGGAATATGGAGATTTTCCTATCCCTGATTTTCCACAGAATACAATTATATTAAGAAGAAAGAATATTCCAGCAACAGATGTTTGGTGGAATGAAGTGAAAAATAAATCAAAGAGAGATCAATTAAGTTTTAACTGGGCTATGTATAAAGCTAATCAAGAATATTCAACCTATCCTTGGAGTTTAGCAGAACAATATTTTACATGGCATAAATATCATAATAAATGACAATAGCAGAAAAGTATTATCAAGCAGAGATTAAAAGACCAAGTGATATCAATGAGCATCTTGTAACATTACAAAAATATGCTCTGGAATGTGAACATATAACAGAAATGGGAGTGAGAGATATAGTGAGTACATGGGCTCTATTAATGGGAAAACCAATTAGAATGATTAGTTATGATATTGAACTTCCTAAGGATAGTAATAGACTAATTCAACTAAAGAATGCAGCTAAGGAATTAAATGTTGATTTTGAATTAAGAATTGAAGATGTTCTTAAAGTACAAATAGAATCAACAGACTTATTATTTATTGACACTCTTCATAGAGGAAGTCAATTAAAGAAGGAGTTAGCATTACATTCATGGGCTGTAAATAAATATATTATTCTACATGACACTACAACATTCGCTTTAAGAGGAGAGAGTGACAGACATAGACCAGAAATAGAAGATGATGGACTTACATGGGCTTTGGAGGAATTTCTTCAAGGAAGTAGTGTTTGGGAAGTTCATGAAGTATTTAAGAACTGTAATGGGTTAACAATACTAAAGAGAACATAAAGAAAAAGGGAGCTAGCTGCTCCCTTCTTTTATAACACCTTTTTCAATATATTCTTTCATCTTCTCGTCCATCATTTTGCTTGTCTCATAAATTTGTATAATCTTTTGAGCTTCCTCTGTAGAAAGAGCAATTCTAAATGTATGCAATATTCTACCAAATTCTTCTCCATTTAATTCAAACACATCCTCAGGAGACCATTCTAATCTTTTTTCTTGTTCCATTACTATATAATTAAGAAGTTTAACTTATTTATTGTCGAATTAAAACTTTACTCTCAAAGGCTCCAAGTGTAAGGCTCGTTACACTTGCACCGTCCAAATCCTGCCACGTATAGCCTGTTAAATCCTGTGCTACATTATCCATTGTGGCATTATAGAACAGCACCACATCGCTTGCACTTACTGTTGTTGGGATTAAAGTTGAATTTGCATCAAGCCCGGTTGATGTCTGCCACTCGGAAAATGTTCTTGGTATTCCTCCCCATGCCAAAGAAAACGCATCGGCAACAGGTGAATACACATAATTTGAGTCCTGAACATCGTAAGTAACTGGAAGTGTATAATTTTCACGTTCCATACATACCTGATCGGACGACAATGAAATCATTGTATTACCTATCAATCTATTTGTCGAACCTTCGTATTGATTAATCCAGTCATTTAATAAAATTTGGTATCCATTATTGTATGAAACATTATAGCTTATAGTATCATATCCATGATAATGACTATAAATTCCGCCAGTAGTGCAGTTAAATACAGTGTTGTGATAAATTTCTATTTGTGAGGCATGTTCATCAAGGTATATCCCATGCGCCAGCTTGTACGAAATATCTAAGCCATCAATGTTTCCAATACTATTGGAAATTATATTATATCTGATTATTGACCCCTGCGAAGCTGCTGTAACAAAATCATTATTTTCTCCATCTGTATATATCGCTGCACCATCGTCTTTTGTGAGATTTACGCTGTCAATCCTGTTATACTCAACAATGGTGTTAAGTCCGTAAAAGTTAATTGCTGTCGAGCCTATCCTGTAAATCGTATTATTATTTATTTGAGTACCATTTGACCCCGGATCGGTAAAAATTGCACTCCCATAATACCAACTACTTGTACTCGATGGAAGCCCAAGCTCATCAAACAAACAAATATCTTCGATAGTGTTATAAGATACGGTAGAATTTGTACCATAAGAGCGTATTGCAATATTGTCGATTCCTCTAACTACATTATTTGTAATAATATTATAACCATCAGATAAATTAACACCGTGTCCATTGGTGTGCTCTATGGTGTAATAGGACGGGGAGCAGCAGCAGGGTCATTAACGCTTAAATCGTTGTAATTAGCTATAATAGTTGCCTTATCAGCATCAGAAGCACTTGTGCGGGCATCGTAGTCAGAAAGATCAATAGTTCTATAAGTTATTGTTGGAGTATATGATGCATACCAAGATAGTATAGCATCTGTACTGATAAGAGTACTATCAACTGTAACTATATTACCATATCCCTCCAATGTTGTAACTGCTGTTGATGAATAATAACTTCTTGGTATTCCTGTTGGCATTATAAAAGTGTATCCTCCAGACGAATAAGTAGCAAGATTTAATATATTAAAATAAGAGTCAATCTCAACAACATACCAATTTTCTCCCGATTTATCTATAATAAAAGGATTTGTTGTGGTTGAGGTTGTTGTAATACTACTAATATCAGACTTATAATAAGCTGTTTCTCCCCAATTTCCATTTTTGGGAGCTGTACTAGCTACTACTGGTCCTCCAAAGATGAGATTGTTTTTATTATCGTATCTCACAAAAGCTCTCAATTTATAATGGGGATATGTCACAGAGGTGTCTTTATGCATAGGAACTTCTACCCAATCACCATTTAATGGTTTTGTTGCTTGCACTTTCATACTTCCAGCAACTACTTGTCCATTGCTGTCATAGCGTATAAAGGCTTTTAATTTTATTCTTCTCCCCATGATTTATATTAAACATTATAAGTTAATTCCAAATTCCAATACTCCTGAGGTTCGTATACTCTTTGATATATCTAACCTTATCTGATAGAGGTTATTTAATTTTATAATCTCCTGTAGCAATGTCTGATTATACTTAGGATGTGATGTACTTATTCTGAATTTATAGGAATCAATACTTTTAATAATTTCCATTTCACAAAGCTCATCAATTGATTCGCATACACCTTCCAGATGTAGAAGATAATTCTCATCATTATCTAACATTATCTCTGGAAAGAATCTTCTATTTACAATCATTAGCCTCCCATTTCTTCATCAAGCCATCTCATTGCTATTTTATCAGTACCAAAAGCTGCAAGTTTATCCACCCAAGTTTGGGTTTTGTCATGCTCTTCACGTTGCTCCTTAAGATACTCTCCAACAAGTGTATAGAGCATATGATCTCCTGATTTAAATGCTTTATCACCAAGCTCCTTTATTTGTTTTGTCACATTAATCTCATGATCATACGAGAGTTGTATAATTTGAGGTAATCCCTGATAAGTATTAGGTTCTGAAGACAGATTTGGAGTAGATGGAGTTACACCCATCGCCAATAAATAATCTCTAGCCCAATCAGCATGAGATAATTCTTCATCTGAATATTTTCTCCATAGTTTAGCTGCTCCTGTATACCCTTCATTATTCAACCATAAACTCATTGAAAGATACATTCTTGATGATTGCTCTTCTTGCTGAATACGATAATTCAGCAAGTTTAAGCATTCATCTGATAAGAGGGGATTTCTCTTACCTTTCATAATAGTTTCAGGAAAGATTGCCATTTTATGCTGGTTGAGTGGTTGTAGTTGTATTACAACATTCATAAGCCTGTGGAATTTCAACCCATTTACCATTTTTTGGCATTTTGAGTCTCCATACAGCAGAGCCAGAAATTATTTTACCATTACCACCGTAACGCATCCATAATTTCAAAGGTCTTTTGTTAATAGTTCCCATGATGTTTTAAATTTTTAAAGTTAACACTCAAAGTTAATAATTTATTTTGTATTTCTCATATAAGTCATATAGTTTCTTAGTGTACCACCATGTACACCATTTCTTACTTTGTTCATTATTTAATATTTCCTGAAGATGAGGATCATCTATGGGACTATTTCCTGTATGGTATTTACCCTTGTAGAATGCAGGAAGTCCATTAAATGAATCACTTACAACACCAGCATTATGAAATATACCTACCTTCCCCAACCTCTCTATAGGATCAGATGCCCAAGCAAAATCCATCTCCTTAACTACTTTCACTTCCTTATCGTAATACCATAGATTGTATAGGACAGCCCACAAATCAGCGCACCAGCTTTGGAACCCTACATTCTCATTCTTAAAGAAGGTTTTGTTTACATTGTTCATTAAATGAACCCTGATTGCAATAACATCTTTCTCCACTTTCTTCCAAAATTCTGCAGTCATTCCTTTAAGAATGTATTGAACTCCTCCTGTATTACTGTTATTATCAATAACAATTTGCTTATCTACACCAACAATATCACACACCTCCTGTAAAATATCCCTCTTATCATATTCTTCTAATTTGTCAGGGATAACTTGTGACCTCTTACTCTTAAAATAGTCATAATTCAAATAAGAGCGAGCATCACTAATATAACATACATTATCATCAAAATATTTTTCTATATCTAATTGTTCTGTCCATAGGATATCACAATCTGTATATACAATGGTTTCTAATTCTAATTCAGGAAACTTCTGAAAATGTTGCCATAATAAGTGAGGACGAAGAACAGGAATATATATTCCAAGATATTGCTGTACTCCCTTATCCTCATATACAAAAATATTTAGTTTAGGATAAACTCTTTTTAATTCATCCCATTTCTCTGGAACAGGTCTCCCTTTTGGAGAATATAATAATACATGAATATTCTCTTCTTTAAATCCTGCTACCTGAATACAACTTAGAT
>JACIXZ010000026.1 GCA_014360205.1 Tissierellales bacterium | reverse complement strand
ACATGGAGATGAATATGATGGAGATGTTGATAGTATTAGATTTGAAGGAACCTTGCATGAAATATAAATTATGAAAAATAAAACTTTTGCTACAAGTGAACAATATTTAAGAACCGTTCCTTATCCAGAGGATACTACTTCTTATAAAAGAGTTTTACATGGGAATTTAATAGATTTAACTAGACAAGGAATTAGGCAAGCTGGTTTCACTATTGAGAAAGAGAGCTATACAATGGCTGCAGATGGTAAAATAGCTAATGGAAAGTATACAATAGCTAATATTAGAGATAATGAAATGCAGATTCAAATTGCTTGGCAGAATAGTTATAATAAACAGGTAACATTAAAATGGGCAATTGGGATTCATGTATTCATTTGTGGAAATGGTTGTGTCTCTGGAGATATGGGAAGCTTTAAGAGAAAACATACAGGAGATATACAACAACTAACCCCACAATGGATTAGTGATTATATTAGTACAGCAGGAGATGTCTTCTCTGAAATGCAGACTATCAGGGAAGAGATGAAATTAATCCCTGTAGATATTGTAGTAGCTTCAGAGATTTTGGGTAAGCTGTTCTTTATGGAAGAGGTATTGCATTCTACACAAATGAATATTATTAAAGGAGAATTAAAGAAAGCAACACATGATTATGGTGCTCCGGGAAGTTTATGGGAACTCTATAATTTTGTTACATTCTCTCTGCGCACAATTCATCCTTCTGAATGGATGGATAGCCATGAGAAAGTGCATAGTTATTTTACCAAAATTCTTGGATGGCATTCTCAAATCTCTATAGATATCGTAGAAGAGAAAGTAGAGGAATCCCCTTATAAACAATTAGATTGGACAGAGGAAATTAAAAATTATTAATTATGCCGTTAACAGTAAAAGAATTAAAAGAAAATCTCAAAGGAATGAGAGATGACGCTATAGTATTAAATGAGCAAAATCAAGATTTTATACATATTATAGGATCTGATACTCTAATGTTATCTACTAATAAACCAATTGGGTTATGCAACAGAACGGGTTCATATGTATATCCATCAGTAATTGTAGGTTATGCTGGCTTTTGTCCAGAATTAAATGAGGATCTTTATGAATTTGAATTTACTAGAATAGATCATAAAAAATTCTTAGAGGAAAATTCAGGAAAATAGTAAAAATAATGATAAAAATAGCAGTAACTGTAAGAGGTGGAATTGTAGAAGGTGTATATCTCTCTGGAGGAAACCATAAAGCAGAACTATATCTCATTGATTGGGATAATATTGATGCAGGACAGAAAGATTTAGTTATTGGAGAAGAAATTGAAAATGTTTCTAAAGAAAGGTTTGATGAATTAATAATGGAAGCTAATAATGAAATAAAAGAAGATTATGAATAAAGAATTATTAAGGATAGCATTAAAGTATATCGAAAAAGGATATACTTATGAGGACTTAAAATGGGGAGATGATTTATATGATGCTTCTGAAGAAGATAAAGAAACATGTCTCTCTTATTATGAAGATATACAAGAAGAAGGTTGTAAGTGGGCAAGAAAACAATTAAAAAATGAGTGAACTAAATTGGGAGAAATTTGAACCCCTCTTTGGAACATGGGCTCCTAAATTTAAGAAGTTCTTTGATCAAGGAGGATTTGATGACATATATAAATATTTGAAGAAGGAATCTCAGAGAGGGAAGGTTATTCTTCCCTCTTCAGAAGATACATTTAAATGTTTTATTGAGACTCCTCTGGATAGTATGGATGTTGCTATTTTTGGGCTTAGTCCCTATCATTCTATGGCTGGAAGGAAGATAATAGCTGATGGGTTGCTAATGGGATGTTCTCATACAGGAAGTTTACAACCTTCTCTATTAAAATTCTATGAAGGAATTTCTAATGATATGTATCAAGGATTGGATTATATTAAAACTCCTGATGTTCGCTATTTAGCTAATCAGGGAGTACTAATGTGCAATGCAAGTCTCACTTGTGCATTTAGAAAAGCCGGAAGCCACTTAGAATTATGGGAACCATTTATGAAATATCTCTTTGAAGAGGTGATTAATATCACAGGTGTTCCTGTAATATTTTTGGGAAGAGAAGCTGCCAAGTTAGAGAAATACATTCTCCCTCTCTATGGGACACATGTATTTAAGCTCTCTCATCCAGCAAGTGCAGCATATAATGATGAAATGTGGGACTCAAAAGGAGTATTTAAACAAGTGAATCAAATAATAAAACATAGACATGAAACAGAAATCGAATGGTTAAGTATGGTTCCATTTTGAATTAAAAGGTTATGATAGTAAAAGTAGAAGATTTAAAGATAGGAGATAAGATATTAGTTCCCGGAGGATCTAAACTTAGAACACTAATTGTAGTGAAAGAGCCAGTTGTATCAGGAAGTTATAATGGACATAATTATTATAAGTCTGTCAGGTGTACTGAATACATTGATAAAGAAACAAGACAAAGAACTAAATATGACTATGGTACGAAAAGTTATAAAACAGTTGATGTAGAATATAAGATTAGAAAGAAAACATTCGATAATCATAATACAAGAATTAGTATTGATTTAAGTTATAAAGATATTTGGTTAGTAGAAAGAGAAAATAATTAATATGATACTTGAAGAACAAAAACAAGCAGAAGTGCTATCTCTAGGAGATAGTGAATCAATTGAGATGAGTATTGACATGAGTAATATGAAATTGCTCATGGAGATGTTTAGTAGAAATATATATTCAGATGCTATTGGTAGTACAGTTAGGGAAACTGTTAGTAATGCACTTGATAGTAGTAGAAGAGCAGGAACTAATGAGCCTGTTATTGTTAGTCTGAATAGTATCTCCACCGGAGAATATGAATATTCTGTGGAAGATTTTGGACTTGGTTTAGATGATAAGGAGGTGCAGAATACAATTAGCAAGTATATGGCTTCCACAAAAAGAGGTGATAACTTAGAGCTCGGAATGTATGGAATTGGATTTAAGAGCCCACTAGCCTACTCTTCTTCATTTACATTTATTTGTAGAAAAGATGGAATGGAGAGAAAGTATATGATGTATGAGGGAGAAGAGATTAATAGTATTGATTTGTTAGATGAGGCTCCTACAGATAAGGTGAATGGTGTTAAGGTAATTGTTCCCGTTAAATATAGTGACAGGGGTAGTTTTGTAATGAAAATTAAGGAACAGCTTGCATATTTTGATAATGTGTATTTCAATGTAAATATTCAAAATGCTCCTTATGACTATAGAAGAAGTGAATATGCTCCTTCCACAATTAGTAATGATTTCATTATTCATAGAAGTGAGAATTTTCAATGGAGCGAGTTGGGAGCTGATAAAAGTTTACACATGTGTCTTGATAATGTCTATTATCCTCTGGATTTCGATAAACTCGGTATTAGTAGGATTAATGTTCCTGTAGCATTAAGATTTAGTCTGGAAGATAGGTTGTTTCCTACAATAAACAGAGAAGCAATCCGTTATACACCTGAAGCTAAAACTACTATTCTTGAAAAATTAAAGAAGGTAGCAGATTATTTTACAGAGAAATATAATGATACTGTAACTGATACTGATAATTTACAACAGGTGCTGGATTATTACAGAAGTGAAGAAAGAAAGGTGATTCTTGAAAATCAGACTTTTGATGTAAAGGAGTTAATGAAACATTCTTCTATAGCTGAGAAAGAGCCTAAAATGAAAGGCATTGAACTCTTAAATTTAAAGAGGCTTAGTAAGAATGTTAATAGTTTATTCAGTGAGTATAAGGTAAAGTTCATCTATAATAATAATAGAATGAGTGCAGCCAATAATCCTGTAAGATATACAAATCTTAATGGAGGATATAAACATTATATTCATTCTGAAACATTAAAAGGTCTTAAAAAACTTTATATAAGAGATATTGCTCCTAATAATTCTCATATTATCAAGAAATCTTATTCTTTAAAGTTAAAATCCAAGAACTATTTTGATCCTGATGGATATTATCAAATATTAAAATTAGAGAAGTATCCTAAAGAACAATGGAGACAGGTAATAAAAGAGTTTCAGTTCTTACGTGATAATTACATTAATAAGCTTGATAATATTGACAATATTGTTATTCCTCAAAGTTGGCTTGATGCCAGAAAGAAGAAAAGACAATACGTTAGTGCTGTAACAGGACAAAAGAAGCAAAAAGCTAAAGGAGAAATTAATGCTAAGCAAGCTGAAGAGCTGTTAAGATATAATGACGGAAAGAATTGTAAGTTTGTTTCTAATACATTTAAATTAGAAGATTTCGAGAAGTATAAAGGACTTACGATTTACACAAGTCACGATGATAGTAATAAACTTGATAGTATATTTAAGCTTAACAGAAACTATCAGCTTCTTACATTCTCTCCAAGAGAATTAAAGAATATTGAAGAATTAGAAATACATAATTTAATAAACTATGAGGAATTTATGAAAGGAAAGAATATGGTATTTAAAAGAATGGCTACAAGTCATTTAATATATCAATTGTATGAGAAATACAATAGAGTGTTTACTAAAAAGTCAAGGTTAAAAGAACTATCAACAGATTTATTTAATAAGCTTGATGTTCTCTATCAATATATGAATAAACATCATGTACATGGATATGGAACTACAACAAAAGGGTATGATGCTATTGTAAAAGTAGCTGAAGATTATTCATTATTTGATATGAACATTTATAGTACATATCTGGAAGTGAAAGAATTATTGGAGAATAATTCCTATATGAATATTATTTCCTATCAATTAAATAATTATAAAGGAAAAGACGAGTGGATGGACGTAATGCGTGATGTATTAAAATATCATAAAATACGATTGGATTATACAAATTACAAATTAAATGGCAATCCTCTATGGATTGAAAAAGAACAAGAAATTAACAATTAACAAGAAAGATTATGTTTGGTTTAAAATGGTTTAAAGAACAGAGAGAGTTTATTGCTTTAAAAGCAGAAGAACAAAGATTGAAAAATGAGAGATTGGCAAAACAAATTGCCAGAGAATCTGTAGATGTGTCTCAAGGATTTGTTCCAGAGAAAGGACTTACTACATCTGACAAGTTATTTAAAAAGGTGAAGTTTGTAAATAACATTCTTACTGTTGTATTAAAGAATGGAGATGTTATTAGTAAAAGTAATGCTACAGTACAGGATTTCAGAGATGTGAGAGATGTACAGAGTGAGGAAGATTTATTCTTTATTATGTCTACAGACAGAGTAAAAGAAGATAGAGCTGAATTTGAGAAAGAGCTTAAAAAGAATGAAGCTGTTGTAAAAGGCTTTCCTGTTCTTGAACAAACAGGGGATTTCGTAATTACAGGTGAAGAGGTTCATTTAAAAGAGCTCTATGATAAAGGTGTGAGAAGGAGTATTCCTAAATTGTTAGTAGAGAAATTTTCGCAAGTGCTATCAGAATATTATGATGAGGATGAATATGGATTTCTTACAGATATTGAGGCTGATGTAGAATATAATTCTTTGAAGAAGTTTTGGATAAAATGTTGTCTCAATCCTAATGCCCAAAGTGCAGAAGATTTATATAGATTCCTTGAGAGACATAATTTCAAAATTGACAAACATGGGAACTTCTATGCTTACAGAAGGGTTGTTAGCGTTAAAAGTACTACAGATAAAGCTCTTGTTGAATTTGTTAGTAATGCTTATAATAAGGTAAAAGCTGTATGGAAGAAAGCTCCAGATCGTTATATTGTAGACAAGGATAAAGAAACAGGAGAGTATGAACTTTATAATTATGCTGGAGAAGGATTTTATGAAGGACTTGGTATTCTTAAAGATTTATATCTTGATCTTCCAAATATGTCAGAGAATCGTTATACAGCATGGCATGGATATGGAGAAGATTATCGTGTAGGAAAAGTAAATAGTATGCCAAGAGATGAGGGAGATGATAATAACCAGATTAGTTGCAGCAGAGGGTTAAGTGAGGCTCTCCTATAGAGTAATCTATAGGCAAACATTGGGCAAAAACAGTGAAGACTAAGGTATTCATAAGTACAACAAAAAACTATGAGAATTAATATTTTATAGTTATCTTTACTATAAAATTTATAAAATGGGTAGAAAAATAAAACACAATTATAAAGAGCTTTATCAAAGACATTTAAATGGTGAATCTTTAAAAAGGATATCTGAAGATACAGGAGTTCACATT
>JACIXZ010000025.1 GCA_014360205.1 Tissierellales bacterium | reverse complement strand
TCTTTTACACCTTATTTAATGGGTAATGACAATCCTTTATCTGGCTTGGCCAGAGACAGTAATGAAGCATGGAAATATAATAATAAGGGGTCTGTATATGGTCCATTTGCAGGAATTTTGAATAGTCCTTTTAATCCTTTTGGTTTCCAGTTTTATACTTGGGATAAACTTATACAAGCGGGCCAAAAGGCATGGCAGACTGGTAATATATGGGACTTTTTTGACACTAACTTCTACCATTTCTATGGATACAGTAATTTGAATAAAATGTGGGGTGGAGAAAACATTAAAGCATTACTTTACTATGGTTTTGGAATAGACGAAAATGGAAACATGTCTATTGCCAATTTCTTGCTAAATCTGGTAGCAATCATACCCATTGGCAGAGCAGGAACAATACTGGGAAAGGCATTATCAGGACTACTAAGTAAAACAGGAATAAAAATAGGCTTTAATTTTGGGAAAAACTTTTTGCGAGCAAGAAAGTTTTTTGATAATTTAGCTAAGAAGTTTGGTTTTTTTGATTTGAAAAGATGGAAGGAGTTTGTTTCTGTGGTGGGTGATGTTCTTTTTCCTAATCCTGTGGGTTGGTTTGTGGATGCTTCTAAGGCTTTGGGTAAGTTGGTTGGTAGTGAAAGGTTGGTTGCTATTGCAACGGCTTTTGGTAATTTTGAGTTTAGGAGGGGTTTAGGAGATTTAGGTAATCTCCTGGTTAATCCAGATCCACTTAAGAAAATATGGGAGAATTACGGTGAGCTCGGTGCTTTTTTAAATAGAAATCTGAATTATTTAATAGATTCATCTAAAAGTTTAATAGATTCCTCTAAAAAAGTTATTAATAAAGCTGTAAATACTGCTAAAACCGGTTTTAATAAGGTCGTGACTAAAATCACCAATACTGTTAAGCAGGTACTGCCAAAAGTCGTGACTAAAGTTAAAACAACCATGAAAAAAGTAGTTAATAAAGTTAAAAAAACGGTTAAGAAACTAGTTAATAAAGTTAAAAAAGTTGTAAAAACAGTTAAAAGAGTAATTAAGAAGGTAGTTCATAAGGTTAAGAAAGTTGTGAAGAAAGCTGTTAAAGTTGTTAAAAAAGCAGTTGCTAAAGTCAAAACTACCGTTAAAAAAGTAGTGACTTCAACTGTAAACTGGATCAAAAGTAAATGGCCATGGTAATGGAAGTGAAAAATATGAGTTTTTTTAGTGCAGAGCCGACTGTTGATGTTGCGGGTAAAGTTTTAGATGAGTTTAATAATGTTGAAGGATTAAAAGAAGTAGTGGATGGGATATTATCATTACAAGAGAATGAAATTTATGAAAAGCTTGTCCATATGGATAATCCTATTGATTCTAGTGTTGATAAGAGGTATGGTGCTAAGAATAATGAGTATTCGGATTTAGAGCTTTTAGCAGCTAAACATTTAAGTAAGTTTCCTTTGAGTATTCCTTTAGCACCTTTAATCGGCATAAAGCATTTTTGGGTGATTTATACTTTTATCGGTGACCTTTATAGTATTCGCACTGCTCATAAAATTTATCAAGAGGATCTATACGGGGTAGAAAATGGAACTATGGCCACACGGATAGTGTTATTATTGGAAAACTTCGATTCAAACCAAAAAACACCAAAACCAACAGAAGAATTCTTTAAAAGGTTGGGTAAAGTTAAATGGCAGGATAAAAAAGCAAAAAAATTATTTAATGGTCTTCGTGAACTTTTTTTTATGTTAGTGTTTAATAAATGGAAAGGTGCTGATGGCAAAGCGATAACATTTAGAGCAACTGAAAAAGCTTTTATTCTGCTTTTGTCAGGTTGTAGCGCAGTTTTAGAAGGTAGAGATAAGATTAATACTTTCGATGTTATAAGAGCTAATAAAACTTATTTAAAGCTTATAGATACGGATATTAGTAAGTTGATGTGATTAGTATGAATTGGAGAAAGATTATTGCAGGGATTGTTGGGTTTTTAGTTTTTATTGGAGTGATCGTTTTGATTGGAATTGTTGTTCGCAATTTTTGGCCGGGTTTTTCGCCAAGTGAGCATCCGATTGAAAGATTACTTATCTTGTTTGTTAGTGGGGTAATAGCTTTGACAGTTTATAATCTGATAAAAGGTGATGAACCTGAAGAAATTAAAGAGAAGGGAATAACAAGTAAAGAAATCTCTAAAAAGCTTGCTGAAAGGAGAAATAGAGATTAAATTTACTGACGGCCTGAGTAATCCTTAACTATACTTTTTACCATTTTTAGATAATATTAAGTATTCATTAAATGGAATTGACTGGAATGACTGGACAGGATCCTTAAATCTGGGAACAATTCTTACTGGCAGTTCAAAATGGCTCATGATAAGTGGTAGAACAAGATCTTATGCTACTGGAAGTTTAACAAACACTGTGAATGTGAATTCAGATGTCTTTGATTTGAATAACGCAGATAATTCTGCTACAGCATCTACAATGGTAAATGCTAAATCGGATATTTATGTCACGATTAAAGATAATCCTGATCCAGTTATAGCTGATGAAAATCTCACTTATAATCTAACTGTAAGTAATCAGGGTCCTTCAGATGCCCAAAATGTAGTTTTAGCAGGTAGTTTGCCATTACCGAATTTAGAATATTCCTTAGATGATGGAGTTACATGGAATAAATGGAATGGATCAATAAATCTGGGAAATTTAGTTTCAGGTAATTTAGAAACAATTTTAATTCATGGAAAAGTAGCTTCATCAGCAACTGGAACTTTAAGTGGAACTGCAAGTGTAACAGCAGATACAACTGATGCAAATACTCAAAATAATGCTTTCAGTGAAACTACTGCTGTAAATGCGAGAGCTGATTTATTTATTACTGGAAATGATAGTCCTGATCCGGTGATTGCCGGTGAAAATCTAACTTATAGTATTACAATAAGCAATAATGGTCCTTCTGATGCTTTAAACGTGGCTTTAACCTGTAACACAGCTTTGGAAAATATTGAATATTCTTTAGATAATGGTAATACCTGGAGTAATTCTTTAAATATTGGAACAATAGCAACTGGCGGCTCAAAAACTGTTTTAATTCGTGGTAAAGTACCATCATCTATCTTGGGAAGCTTCACAAGTACATGGAATGTTAATTCTAATACTGAGGATTTAAATCTTGCAAATAATGCATTTACAGAAGTCACAACAGTCAATACACTAGCTGATATTTCAGTTACAATGATTGATAACCCAGATCCGGTTTCAGCCGGTGAAGAATTAATTTATACAATTAATGTGAGTAACCTGGGACCATCTGATGTAAGGAATGTAATAGTTCAGGATACACTCCCATCACAACTTCAAAACATTCAATATTCTGTAGATAATGGAAGTACATGGGGTAACTGGACTGGATCACTTAATTTAGGGACTTTAAGTGCAAATAGTTCAAAATATGTGCTAATTAAAGGTAAAATTCCTTCTTCAACTCCTGATGGTTCAATTACTAACACTGCAAGTGTAACATCAGATACTCTTGATTTAAACAGTGCAAATAATAATGATAGTGAATCTACAACTGTAAATACAAGGACAGATCTTGCAATTACAATAACAGCTAGCAATACTTTCCCTCATGTGGGTGAAAACATTAAATTAACTCTTACAGTGAAGAATAATGGGCCTAGTGATGCTACAGGAGTTAAAACAACTTATTATTTGCCTTATGGGTTAAAGCATATTACTATTTCTTCTAATTCCTATAACCCGTTTAATGGATTGTGGAGTATTGGGAATCTTACAAGTGATTCAACAGTGTCTTTAGAGGTCATTGGAAAAGTGGAGAATGTTGGTTTAGTTAATAACACTGCTACTGTTTCAGGAAGTCAAGTAGACCCTAATACTGTAAATAACAGTGCTAATGTACTTTTGAGTGTTTATCCAAATCATTGGAGTCCTTGGAATGTAAATCCTGGAAATGGAGGGCATAATCATCCAGGTAATGGTGGTAGTTCTCATAATGGTGGGAACCATTATGGTAATATAGGTAAGTTCATTCCTGGATTAGGACTTGGAGGAATTTCAGTACCTCCTAATTCAAATAATTTTTCGATTTATGGTCCTCTTGCACCTTATTTAATTGGTAATGGTAATCCTTTATCTGGATTGTTTAAATATGATGAAGAGGCATGGAAAATTAATAATCAAGGTTCTCTTTATGGTTCGTTTGCAGGAATTTTGAATAATCCATTCAATCCTTTTAATTTCCAATTCTATGCAGCAGATAAACTGATACAAGCTGGTCAAAAAGCCTGGCAGAGTGGTAATATCTGGGATTTCTTTGACTACAATTTCTATCATTTCTATGGTTACAGTAATCTGGATAAAATGTGGGGCGGGGAAAACATTAAAGCATTACTGTACTGGGGATTTGGAATTGATGAAAATGGTAATATGTCTATTGGAAATTTCTTGCTAAATATGGTTGCAATCATACCCATTGGTAGAGCAGGAACAGTTGTTGGTAAATTTTTGGCAGGAGCACTGGAAAAAGCAGGAATAAAAATAGGGGTGAATTTGGGCGATAATATCATAATAAACAAAATAGGGAATTTTCTGAGTGATTTAACCAAGAAATTTGACTTGTGGAAGCCTGAAACTTGGAAGAATGCTATTTCATGGGTTGGTAATGTTCTTCTTCCTAATCCTGTGGGTTGGGCTGCAGATATTTTGAAGGGATTGGCTAAATTAACTGGTAATGAGAAATTAATTGCTATTGCAACTGCTTTTAGTAATTTTGAATTTAACAGGGGGTTGGGAGATCTGGGTAATCTTTTAATCAGTTCTGATCCAATTAAGAAAGTATTGAGTATTTATGGTGAAGTTGGGGGCTTTTTAAACCGAAATCTCAATTATTTAGTAGATTCAACGAAAAAATTTGTTAATGGGGCTGTAAATGTTGTGAAGGCGAGTGTGAGGAATTTAGTTAATAAGATTAGTTCCACTGTTAAGCAACTGGTCCCTAAAGTTGTGTCTACTGTGAAGAAAGTTGTAAATAAAGTATTCACAAATGTTAATACAGTTGTCAAGAAGGTAGTAAATAAGGCTAAAACAGTTGTCAAGAAAGTGGTTTACAAAGCTAGAACTGTTGCCAAAAAGGTGTTCAAAACATTCAAGAAAGTAGTTAATAAAGCTAAAACAGTTGTCAAGAAAGCAGCGAATACTGTTAAAAAAGCATTTTCTTCTGCTGTAAACTGGGTTAAGAGTAAAATTCGATGGCTATGGTAGTGAGGTGGTTTAATATGGGATTATTTAGTGCAGAACCTACTGATGAAGTTGCTAAAAAAGTATTAGATGAGTTTAATGATGTTAAAGATTTAAAAGAAGTAGTGGATGGGATATTGGCTTTGCAAAATTCAGAGATTTATGAGAAACTTGTTCATGGTATTGTTGTTGATCGTAATTTGAGTTCTGATGAAGTTGGTGAACCTTCTAAACTTATGGAGCTAGCATCTGAGAATATGAGCAAATTTCCATTGAACATACCCTTAGCACCATTATTAACAGTAAAAGATGTAATGACAGTTTATACTTTTGTCAGTGATCCATACATTATCAGAATGGGCAGAAATTTATGCAAAGAAGATTTAAATAAAATCTTTTATGGTCCTATGGCCATACGGATTCTTTTATTGTTGGAAGATTTTGATTCAAGCTTTGAAACACCTCAACCAACTAAAGAATTCTTTAAAAGGTTGGGTAAGGTTAAATGGCAGGATAAAAAAGCTAAAAAATTATTTAATGACATTCGTGAAATTTTTTTCATGTTAGTATTTAATAAATGGAAAGGCGCTGATGGCAAAGCAATAACATTTAGGGCTACTGAGAAGGCTTTTATTTTGCTTTTGTCTGGTTGTAGTGCTGTTATAAATGGTCGTAGCCGGATTAATGTCGATGATGTTATTAGGGCGAATAAGACTTATTTGAAGTTGATTAATACGGATATTAGTGGGTTGGTGTGATTATTATGGGGTTTAGGAAAATTATAGGGGTTATTGTTGCTGTTTTGGTTTTTTTGGGTGTTGTGCTTTGTTTAGGTAATTTCTTAGAAAGTGTTATGGGTTATAGTGCTGCTCGTGCAAATCCTCTTTTGAGGTTACCTGTGCTTTTTGTAAGTTTTTTAGTTGCATCGATTGTTTATAATCTAATAAAAGGCGATGAAATAGAACCTGAAAATAAAAGTAAAACTGGGATTAGTAGTGAGGAAATTTCTAGAAAGCTTGCTGAAAGGAGAAATAGAGATTAAATTCTCTTGGTGGCTTGAGTAATAGTGGATCTTGCAATAACTATTACAGCTAGCAATTATTCTCCACATGTGGGGGATGATGTTAAACTATCTCTTACAGGTTATAAATAATGGGCCAAGTGATGCTACAGGAGTTAAAACAACTTATTATATTCCTAATGGATTTAAGCACATTAGTATCTCTTCTAATTCCTATAATCCTTTTACTGGATTGTGGAACATTGGAAACCTTAATAGTGGTTCAATAGTGTATTTGAACGTTTCTGGGAAAGTAGAGAATGTTGGTTTGATTAATAATACTGCGGTGGTTTCAGGAAATCAAACTGATCCTAACATGACTAATAATAATGCGAGGTTGCTTTTGAGTGTTTATCCTAATCCTTGGGGTCATTGGAATCCTTTAAATTCTGGAAATGGGAACTCTAATGATGATTCTAATGGGAATCATTATGGTAATTCAGGGGGTGGTTCCGGATCAGGTTCTGGAGGTTCTACTCAAAACGGTAATGGGAATCATTATGGAAATTATGGGGATAATGGAAATCTTGGTAATGGTCAAATTAATACTGGTTCTGGTAATTATAATGACTTTTCGATTTTTGGTCCTCTTACACCTTATTTAATGGGTAATGGCAATCCTTTATCCGGCTTGGCCAGAGACAGTAATGAAGCATGGAAATATAATAATAAGGGGTCTGTATATGGTCCATTTGCAGGAATTTTGAATAGCCCTTTTAATCCTTTTGGTTTCCAGTTTTATACTTGGGATAAACTTATACAAGCGGGCCAAAAGGCATGGCAGACCGGTAATATATGGGACTTTTTTGACTACAATTTCTACCATTTCTATGGATACAGTAATTTGAATAAAATGTGGGGTGGAGAAAACATTAAAGCATTACTTTACTATGGTTTTGGAATTGAAGAAAACGGTAATATGTCCATTGCTAATTTCCTTTTAAATTTAGCAGCAATTATACCAATTGGCAGGGCAGGAACAATTGTTGGTAAATTCTTAACAGGAATGCTGGAAAAAGCTGGAATAAAAATTGGAATAAATTTAGCAGATAATGTACTAATAAGGCAATTAGGAA
>JACIXZ010000024.1 GCA_014360205.1 Tissierellales bacterium | reverse complement strand
GTTTTCGTCTGGTGGCGATAGCAAGAGGGAAACACCTGTACCCATACCGAACACAGAAGTTAAGCCTCTTAACGCCGATGGTACTTGGATGGCAACGTCCTGGGAGAGTAGGTAGCTGCCAGACTAATATATATCCCATTGTCTTATGACAATGGGATATTGTTTTATATATATCTTTTGAGCCATTCACTAATTACTCGACCTGCAAAAATCGAATCTTCATTATTAGTAAATATGTGATTTGCATTATCAACAGATAAAAAATTCTTTGTTGTTTTAGCATGATTAAAGATTTTAATAGCATCCGAGTATGGCACCATCTCATCAATTGGCGAATGAACAATCATATACGGAACAGGTATATTTGATATAAATTCAGGTATATTTTGAGAAGAAATATCATCAACTAATGCTTTTTGAACTTTAAGCTCTCTACCTCCTATTGATATCATAGCTTCGTTTCTAAGATTAAAATCATCTTTGTAGTTTTGTAACAACTTTACTAGATTTTCAAAGCTATATGGTGCACCAAAAGTGACTAAAGCTTTGAGATTTTTAGCCTCCAGAGAAGCTCTCATGGCAGCTACTGCACCCATGGAATGACCAAGAAGAACTCTTACTTTTCCAAATTCACCTTCTATGAAGCTAACAGCATCTAATAAGTCTGTTACATTCGTGGAAAAATTAGTACTAGAGAAATCGCCTTCGCTTTCTCCTAATCCAGTAAAATCAAATCTAAAAATTCCAATATTATTTTTCGTCAATTCATTATCAACATTTACAATCAATTTATATTGCTTAGAGCAGGAAAAGCAATGAGCAAATATACCGAAATCCTTAGCTTCCTTATCTTCAGGCAAATCTAATGTACCTGCTAAGGTAATCCCATTTCTATTATTAAACTTTAAATCTATCTTTTTCATAATTATCCCCTTTTTCTAAAAAACTATTACTTATATACCAATTTATTTTGATAATCAAACTATTTTTGTAATTAATTAAATATATGGTACTATTTAATTATTGACAATTATCAATAATGTGGTAGCATTATTGATAGTTAAGATAAATCTTTATGGAATGTCTGGAGCCCTTATAGGACTCCTTTTTATTCTAAATGCAGAGAAACCGGTCAATTAATAAAAATATAATCCGGAGGGTAATAAATGATATTAGTAATAAATGATTCAGCAACTGAAAATGAAGTAGAAAAAATAAAGGAAGAATTAAATTCTTTAGGATGTAGAATATATGAATTGATAGGGCTAGATTATCACATATTAGGGATACTTGAAATTATAGATCCAATAATTTTAAAAAAAATTGAAGAGAACAAAGCAGTTGAAAAAATTATCCCATTAGAAGCAGCTCAAATTAAGGCTACTAGGCTATATAAGAGTGAAGATACTATGTTAAATATAAACAATCATCAAATTGGAGGAAATAAATTAGGAATTATTGCAGGACCTTGCTCTGTTGAAAGCGAAAAACAGATATTATCAATAGCTAGAGATGTAAAGAAAGCAGGAGCTAATTTTTTAAGAGGTGGAGCTTTCAAACCTAGAACATCTCCATATACATTTCAAGGATTAGGAGAAGAAGGATTAGAGTTCTTAAAACTTGCTAAAGAAGAAACTGGATTACCTATAGTGACAGAGATAATGTCAGTGAAATTGATAGATAAATTTGTAGAAGATGTAGATGTCATACAAGTTGGTGCAAGAAATATGCAGAATTATGAGCTGTTAAGAGAACTTGGTAAAACAAATAAGCCAATACTATTAAAAAGAGGCATTTCTGCTACAATCGAGGAATTTCTTTTGTCTGCTGAATATATATTGGCAGGTGGAAATGAAAATGTAATACTGTGTGAAAGAGGAATTCGAACTTTTGAGAAATTTACAAGAAATACATTGGATTTAAGTTCTGTAGTTGCACTAAAGAAGTTGAGCCACTTGCCAGTGATAGTAGATCCAAGCCACAGCACAGGTTTATGGTGGATGATAGAACCGCTTTCTAAAGCCGCAATATCCGTAGGTGCGGATGGACTTTTGATAGAAGTACACAATGAACCTGACAAAGCATTAAGTGATGGGAAACAATCTTTAACACCTGAAAATTTTTCTAAACTCATGGAAAAATTAAAACCACTTGCATTTCTTGAAGGAAAAGAAATTTAATAAAATAAAATTATGAAAAAGTGAGAAAAAATGAAAGTTATCAAAGTAGAAGCAAAATCGAACAAATACGATATAGCCATTGAAAAAGGGATTTTGAATAATATTGGAGATGAAATAAGAAAAATTTACAATGGAAGAAAAATTGCTATCGTAACAGATAGCAATGTCTATGAAATATATGGAAGCATTGTAAGAAAATCTCTTGAAAAGTCCAATTTTGGGACCTCTTTTATTGTTCTTGATCCAGGAGAGAAAAGCAAATCACTAGAAACTCTTAAAGTTTTATATGATAATTTTGTCGATTTTGCTTTAACAAGAAGCGACCTTGTAATAGCATTAGGCGGTGGAGTGATAGGTGATATAGCTGGCTTTGCAGCAGCAACATATTTGAGAGGAATTGAGTTTGTTCAAATACCAACCACACTACTTGCCCAAATAGATTCGAGTATTGGTGGGAAAGTAGCTGTAAACTTGCCGCAAGGGAAAAATTTAATAGGGAGTTTTTATCAACCAAAGAAAGTGATTATTGACCCAGCATTTTTAAATACACTTCCTGATGAGCAAATAAAAAATGGTCTGAGCGAAGTTGTCAAATATGCATGTATCAAGGATGTGGAATTTTTTAATTATTTAATTAAAATAAAAAACAAAAGAGATTTATTTAATGCTTTGGAATATATTATTTATACTTGCTGCAATATAAAAAAAGAAATAGTGGAAATAGACGAAAAAGACAATAATGAAAGAATGATTTTGAATTTTGGGCACACTTTAGCTCATGCTATAGAGAAGTATTTTGATTACAATATATCTCATGGAGAAGCAGTAGCTATTGGGATGTACTATATAACAAGAAAAACTGAAGAGCTAGGGTATACAGAACAAGGCACAAGATCTAAATTAGAAGAGCTCTTGGAGAATTTTAACATAAGCTATAATCTACCAAATGTTGACATGAAAAAAATAAGAGAGTATGTATTGATTGATAAAAAGAACTTGTCAGGAAATTTAAATTTAGTAATTCTTAGAAAAATTGGGGAAGCATTTATTGAAAGCATTCCAGTCGAGAAGATAAATTATTTTTTCTAAAGAATAAAATTGTGATTTAGGAAAATATTCATCATATAAGAAATAAAGTGTTATATAAAACAATATACTCTTTTAAGGAGTCATTATGAAAAAAAATTTTGGATTAATTGGAGAAAATTTAGGACACACATATTCACCTTTTATACACAGTGAAATACTTAAGAAACTAGATATTAAAGGTCATTATGGAGTCTATGAAGTAAAAAAAGCAAATCTAAGGAATGTTGTCTCTGGCTTAAAAGCTTTGGGATTTAGCGGCGTAAATGTAACTATCCCTTACAAAGTAGATATAATAGATTATTTGGATTTGCTAAGTGAAGAAGCCAAAAAAATTGGAGCTGTAAATGTAATAAAAATTGACAAAGACGATACTTCAATAGGCTATAATACAGATTATTTTGGCTTTGGAATGATGCTTCGAAAATATGATGTTGAAATAAAAGATAAAAATGTTTTAATACTAGGCACAGGTGGAGCGTCAAGAGCTGTCATTCAATATCTCAGAGATAATAGCGTAGGAGATATTACAATTGTATCAAGAAATCCTGAAATAGCAAGTCTAAAATACAAAGGACATAAGATAATCGGATATCAAGATATTTCTGAAGTCACTGATTGCTCTATATTAATAAATACAACACCAATTGGAATGTTTCCTAATGTAAAAGAATCACCTATCAGTAGACACCATTTAAGGAATTTCAAATATGCTATAGATTTGGTATACAACCCTTCTGAGACATTGTTTTTAAAAGAGGCAAAGGACGAAGGACTAAGGGCAATAAATGGATTATATATGTTAGTAGCTCAAGCTGTAAAATCTCAAGAAATATGGAATGACATTTGCATTTCAGAAAACATTATAGACACGATTGTAAATGATTTGTACAGTGAAATAGATAAAAGTCTGGAGGATGGAAAATGCATATAACAGTGATAAATGGACCTAATATTAACTTCTTAGGCATAAGAGAAAAAAACATATATGGAGTAAATACTTATGAGGAATTGTGTAAGTTTATAAGAGAAGAAGCAAACAAACTCGGGGTAGATGTTAGCATCTATCAAGAAAATTCAGAAGGGGAGATTATAAACATCATCCAGAAAGCATATGGATCAACTGGTGGCATAATTATAAATCCCGGAGCTTACACTCATTATAGCTATGCAATATATGATGCTATTAAATCAGTTGGAATTAATACTATTGAGGTTCATATCACAAATATATACAATAGGGAAGAATTTAGGCGAAAATCAGTAATTGCACCTGCGTGTATTGGACAAATTTCTGGATTTGGATTTCATAGCTATAAATATGCACTAGAGGCACTATTAGAATATAATATTTAATGAGAGTTAATAATCAACTCTCATTTCATTTGGTATAATATCATCTCAAGCTTATTGATGAATAAGTCAAATATGTTATAATATAGACTGTATAAAATGGAGATGATGTTATGAAAAAAAATAAAGAAAGAAAAATAATAAATTTTAAAAACAAAATAACAGCTAACTTTTTTGTATTAAGCATTATAACTGTGCTAAGCTTTATTACAATGTCTTTAACTTTTGTATTTTCAAGAGCTGTATGGGATATGGAAATGTTTATAAGTTATTTTCAGAGTCCCAAACTCATACTGCTAAATTTTTTACCTATATTTCTTTTGTTCTTGTTTGTATATTTGATTTCAAATAGATTATTTCTAGGATATATAGTTTCGTCAGGCCTATGGGTTACTTTTTCGATCATCAATAAATTCAAATTGACTTATAGAGACGATCCTTTTAAATTCATAGATATTTTATTAGTAAGAGAATCGATGGATATGGCTCAAAAATATCCAATCGTATTTAGCAGAAATATGATAATAATGGTTATTGGAATAATAGCAATCACAGTTATGCTCTATTTCTTTGCAAATTATAAAGTTGATACTAAAAGAATTAGAATCACCAGTCTTATTTTCGTCATTTTATTGAGCTATTTTTTATTTAACAATACCTATAGTGATACGAAAGTATATGCAGAATTAGGCGATCAAACATTAATAAATCCTTGGTCAAAAACTCAGCAATTTCAAGCAAAAGGATTTGTGTATCCTTTTATTCACAGCATAAGAGAAGCATTTGAAAAAGAGCCTGATGGATATGATAAAGATAAAGCAAGAGAAATACTTTCATCTTATGAGTATAACGATATTCCTGAAGAAAAGAAAGTAAATGTCATAGCGATAATGCTCGAGTCATATAGCGATTTTTCTAAATATGAATCAATAGTATGGAAAGATGATCCGTATAAATATTTTCACAAATTAAAAGAAGAATCTTACCATGGCAATTTAATAACTGATGTATTTGGTGGAGGTACCATTGAGACAGAGAGAAGTTTTTTAACAGGATATCATAATCATCCAAGATACTATAAAGACACAAATTCATTTGTATGGTATTTTAATGAACAGGGCTATTATACAGAAGCAATGCATCCTATTTACGGGTGGTTTTACAATAGAAGAAATGTAAATGAATATCTAGGATTTCAAAACTTTGATTATTATGAGAATAAATACAGTAAAATTAGTGAATATTTCTTCATGGACTATAATTTCTTTGATTTTATAATAGAAGGATATGAAAATTCGACTAGACCTTACTTTAATTTTAGCGTGACATATCAAAATCATGGGCCTTATTCAGATGAATATAAAGAAGGCAATGATATAATTGAGTTTAAAGAAGGATATGATAGAAAAGCTTTTAATATTGTTAATAATTATCTTTCAGGCATAAAAAGGACAGATGCTGCAATCGAGAAACTGATTGAATATTTTAGAAATCAAGAAGAACCTACAATAGTTGTCTTATTTGGAGACCATAAACCATGGCTAGGCAACGACGATATTGGATACAAGATGCTAGGAATAGACATAGATATGAAAACTCCTCAAGGAATGGTTAATTACTACGAAACTCCATATATTATTTGGGGAAATGACAGTGCCAAGGATGTATTTGGAGATGTGTTTAAAGGAGAAGGAAATACAATAAGTCCAAATTTCTTGATGAATGAATTATTCAATTTAATGGGTTTAAAAGGCAATGAATACATGCAGTATATAAATGATTTAAAACAATCTGTGGATGTGCTAAATAAAGTATATTATAAAGAAAATGGAGAATACACAAATAAATTAAACGATAGAAACCAAGAGCTATTAAAAGAATATATAAATGTTGAATTTTATTATTCACACAATTTCATAAAAAAAGATTAAAAAAGATAGACATTTACTGATTCAGTAAATGTCTATCTTTTTTTTATAAAATATTTCTTGCATACTATAACTAACAATGCTATACTCAATAAGAATAAAAATACTTTAAATCAGTCCTGTGAGGCTGGAAAGGAGAATAATTATGGTAGATAACGCAATTAAGAAGAGCTCTGCTTTTAGCTTAAGCATAGCCAACTTCAAAAAAGGACTTTTAGCAATTCAGCACCTTATAGCAATGTTTGGAGCTACAGTATTAGTTCCAATTGTAACAGGTTTAAATCCTTCAGTAGCATTGTTTAGTGCAGGAGTTGGCACTCTCATCTTTCATTTCTGCACAAAGAAAAAAGTCCCCGTATTTTTAGGCTCATCATTCGCATTTATCCCAGTTATTTTAACAGTTAAACAATTATTTAATGGAGATCTAGCATACGCCCAAGGTGGGATATTCGTTGCTGGATTAATTTATGTCCTAATGTCAATGTTGATAAATAAAATTGGCATAGATAAAATACAAAGGGTACTCGCACCGCAAGTAATTGGACCAATGATAATAGTAATAGGTTTAAATCTATTGCCTGTAGCTTTTAGCATGGGAAGCCAGAACTATACCATTGCAATAATAACACTAGGAACAGCTCTACTTCTAAATATTTTCGGTAGAGGATTTATGAAACAACTATCAATTCTTATAGGAGTTATCGTAGGATACACGATATCTTATAGAATAGGCATAGTTGATGTTGGCATAGTAAAAGAAGCATCTTTGTTTGCAATTCCAAAGTTTACATTACCTAAATTCGACATCGGAGCAATAGCTATAATAGCCCCAGTTGTCTTAGCAGTTTTCATGGAGCATTTAGGTGATATAACAACAAATGGTCAAGTTGTAGGCAAAGACTTTATCAAAGACCCAGGGCTTAATAGGACTTTATTAGGGGATGGCTTAGCTACAGCATTTGCAGCTTTAATTGGAGGCCCAGCTAATACGACATATGGGGAAAATACAGGAGTATTGGCCATAACTAAAAACTATGACCCATCAATTCTTAGACTAACTGCTGTATTTGCAATAATACTTGCCTTCATTTCTAAAGTCGGATCTATCTTAACAACTATACCGCAAGCAGTCATGGGTGGAATAAGTATAATGTTATTTAGCATGATAGCACTAGTTGGGGTTAAGACCATCAAGAATAACAAAGTAAAATTTAATTTCAAAAATATATTGGTAATGGTTACTATCTTGGTACTTGGGCTGTTCTCTACAAAGCTTTCAGAAATTACTGGAATAGTTATAGGCATACCAATATCAGAAACTGTGCAAATCACTGGATTAAGTTTTGCAGCACTAGTTGGGATAATATTAAATGCTGCATTAAATAAATTGAACAAAGAATAGATAAAAATTCAAATTTGAACTATAAGGAGATGCTTTTATGAGTATCTCCTTTTTAATTGGACAAAACAGAGAAAAAAATATAAAATGTATGAGTAAAATAAAAAGGGAGGGGTTCTAAAATTGCCAAATGTTATAGTGATTGGAGGAGGAGCCTCTGGAATTGTTGCAGCTATAATTGCAAAAAGGAATAATTCTTCTGTGACATTGTTAGAAAGAAACAATCGAATTGGCAAAAAACTATTAGTAACCGGGAATGGAAGATGTAACTATACAAATGCTGATATGAGTTTAGACTATTTTCATAGTTCGAATAAGAAATGCATTGAGAATGTTTTAAAGATTTTTGACAGGGATAATACTTTGTATTTTTTTGAAAGATTGGGAATTATGCCTAAAGTAGAAGAAGGAAAGATTTTTCCGATGTCTTTGCAAAGCTCTAGTGTATTAGATGTATTGCGTTATGAACTTGAAAGACTTAATGTAAATGTTGTTACAGGAGCATATGTAACTGAAATATCAAAGAAAAAAGATTTTCTCATAAAAACAAAAACTGGCGAGACTTTTCATGCAGATAAAGTAATCATTTCAACTGGTGGAATGGCAATGCCAGTAAGCGGCTCAGATGGAAATGGGTACAAGTTCGCAAAAGAATTTGGACACAGTATAAATACTCCAACTCCTGCACTTGTGCAGCTTAAATTGGAGTCTGATAAATTAAAAGCAATGGATGGAGTGAAATTTGAAGGATCAGCAAAGCTATATGTAGAAAATAAATTAGTAAGAAAAGAAAAAGGCGAGATATTATTTACTGATTATGGAGTATCAGGTCCACCAATTTTGCAACTAAGCAGAGAAGCTGTAAGAGGGATTAGTGAAAAAAGAAATGTTCAGCTCGAAATAAATTTATTTGATAAAAGCATTGATGAATTCAGAAATTATTTGATAAAAAGATTTTCATACATGCCTACTAAGACTATTGAATTGGGGCTTATTGGACTAATCAATAAAAGGTTGATTATTCCAATTTTAAAAGAGATCAACTTGGATAAAAATAAATTGGTTAAAGAATTATCAAAAAAAGACATTGATAAGCTTTCACATATATTGACAGACTGGAGATTTAAAGTAATTGGAGACAAGGGATGGGGGCAGGCTCAAACTACAGCTGGAGGCATATTGACACAAGATATCAACCCTGAAACTTTAGAATCAAAGAAAGTAAATGGATTGTATTTCTGCGGGGAAATATTAGATGTTGACGGAGACTGCGGAGGATATAATCTCCAATGGGCATGGTCAAGTGGATATGTAGCTGGGTTAAATGCCTCTAAATGATAGGTTTTAAACAATGCTTTAAATAAATGGAAAATATGGTAATATTTATATTAAGTTGATTTAATGCCTTATTAGGTAGTTGCAGAATACAAAATTAAAAATATATAGAGTTATCCACAGCTAAAATTAAAAATTAATAGATTCTGCAATAAATTTTGCAACTAAACAATTAATTAATTATAAACATTATACTTA
>JACIXZ010000023.1 GCA_014360205.1 Tissierellales bacterium | reverse complement strand
TAGTTTGGATAGTAATAGTTGACACCCTCTCTTTCATAAGAGCCAACATTGCGAAGCATTCCTTTTGCAACAATAGATTTATGAGAACTTCTATCTCCCCTAACTATTTTAAATCCTATAATGTCAGCTTTTTGCTCATCTGTTAAATCAGAGGCATTAATAATTTGTTGAACTTGACTGGGATTAACCTTCACACCTATTGGAAATATATCTCTATTTCCCATTTCTGGAGTGAAATCTTCTCCTATTATAAATTCTCCACTCTTAAATATAGGACATGTAGCTACATCTGGAAATTTATGATGTCTAATTGGTTGTCCAGCTAGTTCTCCCCATACATCTTCGTTACAAGGATAGGTTTCTGTGGATTCCCAATATGCCATTTCTCCATATTGATAAGGACCTTTATACAAACTGCCCTCTTCATATTCTGGAGAATAACTAATAGTATAGGCTGTGTTATATATTTTCCAATATGGACTATATCCTATACCACTCTCATCATAGTCTGATGGTGTTCCTACAAAATCATCATCTGTTTCGTATATGTCTGGAAGAGTACTTTCAGTGATTGTTTTCTTCCTACCGGGAATATGGAACCCATCAGTTTCCCGTCCACCTGTTAGAAGAAATACTGCCTCAAAAGGATATACTTCATCTCTCAAGTATCCTCTTAAATTAGCAGCATTTTCCTCATCTGCATAACTTTCTGTAGAGGGGATTCTCCAAGTTTCCCATTGTAGCTCTAATTCATTAGCTATCTTTTGATAATTGATCTTGCTTACAGTGGTAAGCTGATCCCATATAATAATGTCCTGTACAGATGTAACATCTTGTGCTATCTCATAATAGGGGAACTTTTCAAATATATCATCTATGGAGAGTTGTATATTAGTTTTTGATTGTCCTGTATATGTAATAGTCCTATTATCTCTTTCGATATTATATGTTCCTACCAGTTCCACAGATGATACTCCATTTATAGTTTTGATTACTGCTAGGTTATAATATTGATAGAGACCTGTAGTATCAAGGTTTGAAATGTCTACTACTATTGATTTTCCTACAGGATAGTTAAAATTAGTTGAGGTGATAGTTGTATCTGCTATTGGAACAGGATTTGTAACAGAATAATAGGAAGTATATGGATTTCCTGCCCTATCAGAATATTGTACAGCAAATTGATATGTACCAGCAATTACATCTCCTCCACTTACCACTTTATTAATTGATAATTGTGGAATGGAAAAGGAGGGTTGTACTTTTAACTGATTACAATCAAGTTCATCAGAATATTCAGGATTACAATTTGCTGTACCGCTAATTAACTTATAAGGAATATTATCTATATCAAGCCATCTCCTTGGATTATTTCCATCAGTCCAATATATCTCTGTGGAACAATTAGTAATTTTATGAACTGAGCTATGTATAGGATAATCAATACTGAAGTTTAAACAAGGGGAATTAACAAGAGTGTGGTACACACAATCATTATTCTCCATATATCCAATTTCACTATCTCCTGTATTTTGATTTGTTAGAAAGAAAATATGTTTATTCTTTTCAGGAATGAAATGTTTCCCAATTAGAGAATACCCTTGTTCAAAGTTTAAACAGAGTTCATTCCCTTCTTCATTCTGATATGTGAAGCTGTTACTGTCAAAGTTCTCAATAACACCATTTAAGCTATATGTTACAGTTCCCTTCTTTATCTGAGAAGGAACCTGATCCATATTCATACCAGCATTGGCACTATTGAAATCCTGTTGTATATTCTGTTCCTTTTCAGCCATGTTTAATTACGATAATTTCTACGCCATCCGAATCTTTCACTTTTATTTGGAAGTTCATACATATTGAACCTATTCAAATTTCTCTTTATAGCTCTTTGTTTTGCATAAACGTCTTGTTTTTTTATTTCCGATTCTGCCAATATGTATGCTTCATCAGCTTCCTGTTTATAGAATATCATCTTCTGCTGAAGTTGATTAAAGGTTTCGTCATTTGTTTGATTTGTGAGAGTTTCAAACATTTTGTATTTCAGAAACTTATATATGTATTCTGTAATCCTGTAATTATCAGGAATCAGTTGATTACCTAAATCATCATAATCTGTTGCATAAAATACAAGATATACAGTAGCTGTACGGAAATTAGTTACAAACTTATTATCCCTGATATCAAAACTATCAAATGAAGAAGCTCCGGGTGTATTATAGTTTACAGGATAACCACTAGCGTCATTCCATAGAGAGGTATATTCTACATCGCAATTCCTTCGTGCTGATATATTTCCCGGTTTTAACAGATACATTTTCTGATATACTCTTGGGAATTCATAATTAGTTTTATATACTGCTGCTGTATTATCACAATCAGCACATTCCAGAGCATCAGGGTCAACTACATAATCTTCTCCTGCAATAACTGAAGGAACAACCTGAATAGTTGTACCAAATGTTTGTGAATAGAATGAACTTGCGCTTTGATAACTTCTTGCTGAAATAGAAGTACACATCCAAGCTTCTCTTACTGCATGAAAATTATCAGGAAGTCTTGCTTCAAAATCTTCAATAAATAATACTTCTTGAGTAATTGTATAAGATGATTTTCCAAGTTTTTTTAGACATTTATCAACATAAGTTGGAAACATCAAAGAGTCAACAGCTCCTGTATCAAAATATGACTTTAATTCCTCTTGAACTTGTGCATATATACTTTCGGGACTAATGAAGTTATACTTATAATATGTGCTCATTATATTTTATTTTTTCCATTCACAATACTTATCATGATAACCTTTTCCACTTTTAAGATAGGTTGCCAGAAGTCTTTTATTTTTTCTATGTGGTTTAAACACCCATATACCAGCCATCGCTAACTTTGACTTATGTCTGTTCATCCACATCCATGAGAATTTATACCCTTCTGTATGATAATTCATCTCATATATCTTCTTCCCCTTCTCTTTTGATTTCTTCCAGTTAATGGGAAGAGTTATTCTTTCTTTCCCATTTATGTTTATTACTTTTGGCACTTTCCTCTTATTAATAGTAAATTCAAATCCCCCTTTTGGAAATTTGAATACTCTGCCTGTTTCAAGGATATAGTCTCTTACGAGTTCACTGTACATATAAATAATACTATACCACTCCTCAAAAGTTAGGTTTATCTCTGGATAAACAGAACAAAAATCTATGTAATTCTCTTTGCTTCCTGTCCTAAAACCAATCTTTCTCCTCATTATCTCAATGCTGTCATATTACTAGCCTGTCCATCTAGTCCTTCTTCTGAAACATCTGTTTTTACATTAAAGTATGTTTTCAATAATTCCTCTGTTACTAAATCCATTACCTGTTTTTCTAAGTATCCCGGAAGAGGAAACTCTTTATCTAAAGGATTCTTGCATCGTTCTTCCAGAGATACTGATATTCCACAGTCACATTCAGGAAACAGGATATTATTGGGAACATCTTCTTCAAATAAAGCAACCAATCTTACAGCTTTTAGTAAAGGGTTTGTTACATATAAATATCCATTAGATACCCAGAAATATTCCTCATTCTTAATAACAGGGAGTTTAAGAAGATTGATATAGCGATTGACAGTAATTTCTTTTATTCTTTTTCCTTTTCCCCCCATAGCATTTATAGAATATACCCCCTGAATCACATATTGATAATTTCCTTCTGATATCCTTGGGAGTTTATAAACACTTCTTGCAATACTGCATTCATCAACATAACTTGCACATTCTGAAATAGATACTTCCTTCATTTCCAGACAAGGTATTGTCGTAAATATAGTATCTGTTGCCCAAAGTTTTCTAAGATTAGTCTCACGTTTAATAAGCAATAGTGCAGATGCTCTGATTTGTGATAATATCACCCTATCAGTTATTTTATTGTCTCCACTTATCAGTTTATTTCTGCTGCGGATATCTGATACAAGTTTTCTGCCAGTTGCCATATCATGCTAAATTTCAGTATAAAGATATATTTTATTAGGAAGAAAAGCAATTTATTAATCAATTATGTTATTCCTCCTCTAACTTATTTAATTACAATTCCCACATATAAGACTATACATGGGAATTATAACTATATTCATAACTATAGAAGTTATGGAATTGTAGTTGTAGTTGTAGTTGTAGAACAAGTTTGTGGTCCTATCATTGCAACCTCAATAGGTACTGCTGATGAATAAACACTGATTTGTCCTATATTACTACAATAATATCCTGTATGTTCTACACCAAATTCATCCCAATATGTTACAGAGCCAGTAAAAGGTTCATGTCCTGAAATTAGATGAATCGAATCACCACATGGATATGCTCCTGTATAACAATATTGCACTAATGCCAATGTTGTTGTAGTTGTTGTAGTGCTAGATGTTGATGTAGAGGTAGTACTTGTAGAAGTAGTATAAGGAATTACAGGCACATCAATATAATTTGTGCATTCTCCTGTAGATTGAATACGAATAGTATTAGTCCAATCTGGAACTAAAGAACTGGAATATCCTGCTATTAATGAAGCCCTTAATACACCCGTTTCAAATGGAGTAGTAAATCCATCTAAATCAGAATATAAATCAAAAGGTCCTGTATTACTACCAGATGATGTTAATGTTATTGTTACGGTCATCATATCTATTAATTTTTATTTTTACGGACGATATTGTATATAGTAGCAAGCTTTTACAGGTTGAATGTTGTTATGAGCAGTTGTTCCTCCTACATAAGCATTACTGACACTAGCTGTAATTCCTGTAGATACGGAATTGGTCTTGCCTATACTTGCTACAGCGGATTGTCCTTGTAAACTATAACTTGTATTACCACCAAGAGCAGCCCCTGATGCAAGATAATTGCTACTGGTTAGAGTTTGATTATATGCAACATTCGCTGTTGTATAATGATAATGTGTAGGATCATTCAATGTAACTGTAGCAGCATGTGTATGTGAAGGAATCTGGTTAACAGAGGTAAGCTTAACTGAATTCTCTCCTTGGACATCATTAAGAGAATAGTCAGGGTTTCCATTAATAGGGTCAACATTAGTATGTAGCGTTCCCCCATTCATATCTGTAACAACTCCTACAGGAACTCTTCCTCTCATATCAGGAGTACCATTTCTCCCATTACAAAGATAGATGTTAGCCCAAGCACCGATTCCAGCACCTGTACCATCAAATTTACCCACCATATAACTATCAGGAGCAAAGAATGGAACTACAGCATAGGGAACCATTCTGCTTGACATTAAACTCGTAAGGGAGCTTGATGATAAGTAACTTGTAATCAGAGAATTTAAATCAGCAAGCTTTACATAGTTTGTACTTACAGTTGTAGAGAGAGCACTAAGAGTGTCTTCTGTTGCACACAGTTTTGTAATTACTGCCTGTAATACATCATGTGTATCAGAGCTATCTGTTACTCCAGAGAGACAATCTACATCATAGTCAGCATTGAGAGTGGTTAATGTACTATCAATACTATCTATCTGTCCTTGGAGATCACATGCAGCTTGTATGAGAGCTGAAATGAAATCATTAAGGGTTGTTCCTGCTCCTAAGTATCCAGCTATAAGAGCACATGTATCTGATACATCAGGCGTAATCCCACTTCCATCAATTGCGTCTACCAAATAGGATGTTAATTGTGTAATTATAGATGATAAAGAGTCCCCATTAGATATTCCTAGGGAGCTTACATCATCTCCTGTATATTTTACACATTGGTCTGATTTTATATCAGAACATCCATTAAAGCAATTACTACATCCCATCTTATTTGTATTTTAATAATTTAACCTTGCTTGCTATTTGTGCATCAGTATAAGGAAGAGCATAGTTTTCATTATACTGCCTATAAGTGAGTATACGTTTGTAATTAACGAGATCACTAAATATATCTAACTTTACTGGACGATTTAGTGAATATACTACGTTATTATACAAATCTACTGATAATTCCTTGATTTTACAATCAATATCCTCTAATAGTTGAGGAATACCAGCACACACATCACAGTCTCTTATTTTAATACTTTCTATCATTTCTTAACAGGTTTAGGTGCAGTTTTTAATGCAGCCTGTTTTGCGCTGTAACATGCAGGACAAAGCCCCTCTTTAAGAGCACACGAGCATCCTACACTTGTTCCACATTTCAAACACTTTGCAGCCATATCAAAAATTTATTAAAAAGTTAGTACCAGAGCATCCACAATTATTTTTTATAAATGATGTAAGAAGTCTACTTGCAGTTGTATAAAGTGTATTTGCTTCTGTGATTGCACAATTATTTGCAGAAGAAATAGCCCCCTGCATAAAGAAATATATTGTATTTAAATCAACTTTAGCTTGTTTCTTTAATGCTTTATCACATTCTGTGATGTCAAGTTTCATAAAAGCAGCATCAAATCTCTCCTGAAGATACTCAATTCTCATAAAATAAATTGTAATTGGGTCTTCACCAAGAGGTGTGAAAACAACTGTATATACTCCATCTGGAAGAGCTACTTCTGTTTCTCCTGTAGCAACTATTCCTAAATCGCTACTCTCAAATATATTGAGCTCCTCAGGAGTAAAAGAAAGGGTTACAGCATCAAATCCCGGAGGAGTTATAACAACACTTGCAGATGCTGGAGCAGCATCATAAGATGAAATATCAGTAAGTCCTAATGTCATCTTATCATATGTAGGAGTTACTGTTAGTCTTACTGTTGTAGCCATATTTTATATTATAAAAAATGGGAAGACGGGGAATTTCCCTAATCTTCCCATTCATTAAGGGTGTTGATATTTTACACTATTATAATCCAGCAGTAGTAGTAGTGGTGGTTGTAGGAGCTGCAGTGGTAGAAGTAGTTGTAGTAACACAGGTGTTATTATCAGTTACAGTACCAAGAGCATCTTCAAGAGCTGTTTCAATTAAACCAGAAATAGTAGAGTCAGCAACTGCTGCAATAATTACCATTTGGTCTTCAGCAACATAGTCTCCCCAGTTTCCAGCACTTTGATCAAGATCATTGAACTTAATATAGAACAGATCATATACACTCCCATCATTTACAAAACTTTCAAAGAATGGATTATATCCCGGAAGACGATGTAAGTGTTTTGGACCTACACTCTGATATGAGAAATAATTCTTTTCAAGTTGTGCAACTTCCTCACTGGTTCCTGTAGCATATGTAGCTGTCTGAACAACTGCTGAAGTAGCAACAATGTTACATGCATCAGATACAATGAAATCAGCAGTAGTAGCTGGTCCTTCATATACAAATGTAGCGAAGGTCATTCTATCATATTCATGTGGGAAAGCAGCAACATCACAAGGTTGTGCATAAGCTGTCAGAGGTTTTCCGTGAATCCTTAGGATAGCATTAGCATCATCTCCTACACGTTCAAAAACGAAGAAGTCTGTGAGCTTAATGTTATCAGGATTTGGACCATTAGTTCCTTGTTCTTCCAGTTTGGTGATAATACTATCAATCAAAGTTGGAACATCAACATCAGTACAAGGATCTCCACCACATTCACAGCAAGGAGCCTGAACAGTTACTGAACGAGTGAAACCATTAAAATACAATGTATTTAAATAGCTTGAGAAAGCACGTAGAGTAAGAGTGAGAATATCACCACACTGTACGGTAAATCCAGAGATGTCAGTGATTTGTACTCTTGGGGTAGAGCAACCACTTGATTTATACCACTCAGTAACATTGCTTTTGCATTTGATACTATCAGAGGTACATCCTTTGATTTTACCAGAACGCTTACTACCTTCCAAGTAGGTATTAGTTCTGCCCTGCGCTACATAGAAATAAGGGTAATCACCCGGAGAGGATGTTGCCACATATCCATTTGAAAAAATACCTAACTGCCCAGCAGTTAAATCTTGTGTTGAACCAGAGCTTGGGAGCGCAGACTGCCCAACTGGAACCACAAACATGGTAGTTAATGAAAAATCAGCCATTTTCGTTTAATTTTTAATTATTAATTATTCCTGAGTGGCTATCCTAGTTTGAGCACTGTTAACTGCAGAAGCATTTTCAGTATCCATTCCAAGATGTTTCACTGCTAAATTCAATAGTTCATTCTCTAAAGACTCAGGTAGTTCACAATCTACAGTTGTAGAAGCTTCTCCATCAAAGTCTATATATCCCTCTTTATTTATTTTTGTAGGATACTTAATGTACATTAGATATAATTTTTTTGGAGTAAAAGTACCATCTGTATATACACTTATATATCCTGAGGAGATAGAGCAAAATGTTTCTTCATATTCAAAACTTGGTTTATAATGCTCATTTGTTAAGAGGAATTGTAGACTCCCATGCTTAATCAAATCAGGATTCAACCATATCTTTTTGTTTTTGCATTCTCCTTTATCTGCTGTTAAATATCCGTCAAGATACAAAAAATAACTTGGATCTAAACTATTTAACTGTGCAGAATATTCATTTAGTTGTTTATTTGTTGATGAAAGTGTGAGAGGTTGCTTATCGTAATTGATCACTAACCCCTGTAAATCATCATATCGTTTTTTAAAGGCATCCATCCCCATACCATTGGGAACACTTATACCATTAACTTTCTGTTTAACCAGTAATATCTGAGCTTCATTTAAAGCCAACAACTTATCCTCCAATTGTATCTGTTGATGCGAATTGGAAGATAGTTTATTTAAGCGTTGGTCTATTTTATACAGAAGTCTGTCTACAGATATCATGCTAATGCTATTTTCTTACCTTTTAATTTCTTTTCTAACATTATCAGGTCTTCCTGATTATCGTCATCCATCAAATAATTAACAAGCTCTTCTTCACTTGTTGATATTTCAAATTGCCCTTCATAAATCTTCCCACTAGGTTGCATCCTATAGATGGAATGTGAAAGAGCCTGTTTAACTAAGTCTTTAACACTGAGCAATTTTTCCTGCATATCAGCGAATCTTGTAAATACCTCAATTGGTGAGAGTCCTTGGAATGTACCTGTCTTAAATGATTTCTCTTTAAGGAGAGCGTCAATCTGGTTATATACAAATTCCTCTTTTGCATCATCACTCACTGGGAGCCCAAGCATTCTCGCTACTTTCTTGCGTTTCTCAGGAGACATTCCATCAAGTTTAGCAATAGCTCTGTTCACCATCTGATTTTTCTTAAACTTGATCTCATTCTCAATATCCTCGTCAGCTACATAGAATTGAGTATCTGCTTCATACTCACCTCTTTCCCATGCTTGATAGGAGCTTGCAATCGTTGGATGCACCCTTAACCATGAAAACGTAAGTTCCATAAATGGATTATCAAGATTGAAGAGATTGTCACCATCAGTGAGTTTATATGGTTGTACATGAGTTTGATCATCCGTAGAGGTAGCTAAAGCATAGTTCCAGAATTTTGAATGTGGACCTAAATCAACATCTAAAGCCTCCTCAAGTTTCTTTCTAAGCTTAGTCACTCTCTCAATTTCATGTTGTCTTTCATGAGGGTCTTCTATCCTCTTTATATAACTAGCCTCAGGATCAAGCCCTGTTCTGTATTTTCCACTTACTTCTTTATGTGGGTATTTGAACACACCTGTTCCGGGAACCCTAGTCATCCCTTTCGCTGAAAGACCTTTCTCCATTGATTCAACATTGGATGTACTATGATCTCTCCTAATCACTGAGATTTTGCCTATTTTGCTCATAATAATATGTAGTTAAAAACTTAATTGAGGAGGGGTGAGAATCGAATCTCTTTCCAGCTTCCTAGGCTCTCCCCTCCATATAGGGAATTCTATTACCCTATTTAGTATCCTATAGTTGAGGAACTTCCTCAATCAGTACAGTGCGAGATAAATCTTCAATGAAGATATCACAACGGTCTTTCATCCATAATTCATATCCGGGGAATTTGTTAGCTGAACTCATACCCTGAGATTTAGCAAAACCTAAGTGGTGACGAGTACCATCAATATAACCCCAAGTCATAGAAGGACGACCTTTCATTCGTACCTCACGAATGTTATTCACCATACTTCCATCACTCATTGGAGACACATCAAATACAAAGAACACAGGAGTTGATTTCTTATTCTGACCAAATTCCAAATTACTTTGTGGTAAGTCAAGCTCTTTCAAGTGAACAAGCTGAACTTTACCAGTTTCTCTCGTAACCATAGAATCGAATGCCCAGTTATAAGTAATTGCTTGTCCATCACCTTGCAAGAAGCGGTTTCCGCTATCTGCTACAAATGTCAAACCACTATTCAGAGCATCAGTTTTCAGAGCCTGTTGGAATACATCAAATCCAGCCTCATTGGTATACATTTTTACATTACGGTCTTTTACATCTACTCTCCTGTAGAATAAGTCACCGAATACCGAGCGAATCAGATTAGCTGAGAATTCTCCACGGTTGTATTGTACCAAGTTACCATTGTTACGCATACGATGATATACACCAGCAGATGTGCGTTTCAATTCTTGCTTGCTACCAGCAGTTTTAACAGTACCGGGTTTACTCCAAATCATCCTTTTTACTTTCAGCTCCATCATAGATTTACGCATCCAGAATTCAATGAAAGGTTCCCAACGTACATCATTACGTGTTAAAGGCATTTGATTCCTGCGCTGAGGAGCATAAACCAAGATATCCAGAGGCTTGCCTTTATTATCACGTAACATTTTATCATCAGCCCATTCAGTGATTTTGTGTTCAAAACCGTAAGCTGAACTCAAACTTTCAAACATTGTGATTTTTTCTCCCAAACGAGGAAGTCCTAACAAATCCTGATCAAATTCACCAATAGCTGCATCAACCAATTCCAACTCAATACCAACAGCTAAGTAGGTTGCAGAAACATAGTCTACAGTTGGGTTGTCACTTACAAGAGTGAATTCATATAAGTATCCATTATTCCAAGGAAGCGGATCTTTTGTTACATACCAGCGAGGTCCATATTGACGGGAACCAACAGAGATAATGGAATTTTTTGAGAATTCATTGGTATCCAGAATAACTTTGAATTCCTGACCATCAATACCCGGTTTTGACAGGGTTGCTGTATCTGTAGGAATATCAATAATTTTCGGGAATTTGTAAGGAACCTGAATATCCCATTTCCAAGCATCCGTATTAGCATCAATGTAATAAGGAGTACTTTTATTAATCATATCAAGAAAATCATTACTATAGAGAGAGCTCTGTGTATACAAGCTGATGATTTTTTTATCATAGTTTGCAGGCTCTGTACTATGGAATGATTCTAAGTGGTTGGAGTCAGTTAATTTACCAACCGCACGTTTGTCCATTGAAGCTACCCTTGCGTAGGTAAAACCAGTTGCTCCGGGAAGAGTTTGTAGTGCCATGTTTTTAAAATTTTAATAGTTTATAAACCAAATGAAAAATTACTCTTAGTATTTTGTTGCTGCTTCACAGGAGACTGTTTTGTCTTCTGCCTAGCAAAGTTTTCAAATAAGCCATCTGATTTCTTTGTGATGGCTGATCGTTGAATTGTTGACAATGTTGGGTCTTTTTCCAAAATCTTAAGAAGAGCAGCAACTTTTACTTTCATTGCATGGTTCTCTGGTTTCTTTAATTCTAGGATCGTGCGGTCAAAATCTGTAAGGGTTTCACCTGTTGCAGTTTTCCACTTATCCACCAAAAGGAAATCTTGTAGTTCGTTTGCGAGCTTTGGGTACATTGGAATACCGTCAAAGTCTTTAGCTTTAACTTTTTCCTGAAGAACTGTCTGTACATTTTGAATGAACTGAGCTCTTGTAGCTTCTTTCTGTTGTCTGACTAATTCAGCTTCATTTTCTTTCTGTTGAAGTTTCTGAGCTTCCTTCTTCACCAACACTTTATGATGTCTGTTAGCTACCGTTTCCAGATCACCATAGTTTTTGAGCCTATCTATTTCTGCTGTTACCTCTTCAGGTTCAAACCCTTGATCTGTAAGGGCTTGCTTCATTACTGATTCCTGATTTGCTTCTTGCGAGAGATCAAGCTCTGCTAAATTTGTAATTTCGTTGTATGTAGTAAAATACTCTTTCGGGCTAACGCCTTTTACATATATGGCATCAAATGCTCTCTTATAATCTTCACCAAATTGACCAAGGAAATTATCAATCATTTCGCTTGCTCCTTTTTGTTTTTGCGTATTAAATAGTTCAAGAAACTCCTCTGGAGATGAGATATCTGCAGGTTCTTCGTCTTCTGATAAACTGAATACGCCAATCTTATAGAGATCTTTAGCTAATGCACTATATTGATTGAATTCTGCTTCTTCTTCCTGTTCCTCTAATTGTTCCTGTTTTGCTTCTTTCTTAACCAGAGTATCTTCCTCCTCCTCTTGCTCTTCTTCTTCTTCATCACTCCCAAGAAAACTTGAGATTAACTCCTGTCCTGTAGGAGCTTCTTCTTCCTCTTTACCTTTCACCTCTTTTGGTGGATCTGTTTCTTCACCGATCCCCTTAAGTTCGTCAGGGTCAGCAGTTGATGTCTCAGGTCCCATTAAATCTTGTATAAGGGTTGCATCCCCCACTCCCATTTCCAATGTATTCTCTACACCAAAAGGATTATCCATTTGTGCATTTTCGCCTGCCATAATGTAGTTTTTAATTTTTTCTATTAGTAAAACTATACAAATTTAGTTATTCCTCAAAAGAAACAGTATACAATTTTTCGTTCTTGTACCTTTATATAGCTTTAATATTTCTTTCTTCTAATTATTTTTATTATTTAGATATCTTCTGTATAATATCTAAACCTTTGTCCGTGGGTTATCCCACTCTTACTTTTACCTTTACAGACTCTAGTTATATGAGTTGGTTCTATATTATAAAATTCTCCTGCTAATTTTATAGTATCAAATATCTTTATAATCTCTCCATTTTTATTTATACTACACACTTTCTTTTGCCATACCTTCATTGCTCTATTATGTAAATCTTTCTTTTGATCATCTGATAGATATTTAAACCCTATTCTAGATTTTCCTTCTTTATGCTTATTTTTAATTATTTCTGAGTGGCGTTTATTTCTTTCCTTCCATTTATCGGAGTTTTCCAAAGATTTTAATCTTTTCTTTTTCCATTCATCTTTTTGAGTAAATCTTTTATAATTACGCATCTCAGATATTTCCTGTAGATTAGTCAAATCTGTACCAATAGATTTAAATAATAAAATATACCCTAGTTCATATTTATCTAATTCTTCTTCTTTAATATTGTCTTCTATTATTTCAAATTTTGGAAATAGGTTTTCATTATATAAACTCTTTATCCAAGAATTAACATGAGATAAACTTCCTTTGCATCTGCTCCATTGATATTTATGTTGATAGTATCTCTTTATAGGATTATATTGTTTTGTTTGTCCTATATATCTCACTAATCCAGT
>JACIXZ010000022.1 GCA_014360205.1 Tissierellales bacterium | reverse complement strand
TTAAGTATAATGTTTATAATTAATTAATTGTTTAGTTGCAAAATTTATTGCAGAATCTATTAATTTTTAATTTTAGCTGTGGATAACTCTATATATTTTTAATTTTGTATTCTGCAACTACCTAAAATCTTAATATATTTAATATAAATGGCAAAATTAATATAGTCAAAATTCCAGCTAAACTTATCGCTAAAGACGCCATGGCTCCTTCAACTTCGCCAAACTCCATAGCTTTTGTTGTACCCATAACATGTGATGCTGTTCCTAATGATATCCCTCTAGCTACTTTATCATTTATATGGAACACTTTAAGAATATACTCTCCTATCACGTAACCTAATGTACCACTCAAAATTACAAAAGTTACTGTTAATGATGCATTTGCATTTAACATGTTAGCAATTTCTATAGCTATAGGTGTCGTAGTATTTTTGGGTAATAGAGATTCAATTAAATTTAAATCTAAATTAAAAAATTTTCCTAAAAAATACGTAGAAATGATGCCTGATAAGACACCTACTAAAACTCCTATAATTATTACAAAGAAATTACTCTTTAAAACATTCCATTCCTTATAAAGTGGAACTGCTAAAACAATAGTTGCAGGAGCAAGAAAAAATGTAATAATGCTCCCACCGATACTATAGGTTTGATAATCAATTCTAAATATATTTAAAATGAATATTATTATTGCTATAGATAACAAAAGTGGATTTAAAATTGGTAGCCTAATTTTTTTTGAAATAAAAACTGCAAAAAAATATACCACTATAGAAATAGTGACACCAAAAATAGGTGTATCAACAGCAAAATTCATCTATCATTTCCTTTCTTTTTGATATTAATTAAAAACTGAATTGTTAATCCTGTGGTTACTATTACAATTATCAAAGTTATTATAACTATTATCAATATTGGAAGCAAATCTTCTCTTAATACATCAAGAACATTTATCACGCCGACTCCAATTGGTAAAAACATAAAGGGTAAATATTCAAACAGTGTTTGTGAAATGTCATCAACATGAGACAATTTTAATAAATTCAATTTTAACATCATAAATAATATAAACATACCTACTATAGTAGGTGGCAATTTTACAATAAAATTATTAGTTAATATAGTTGACACCCATAAAATAGTCAATATTATGCCTAATTGTTTTAGTCCTTTCATTTTCTTCCCTCTCTAATATTTTTGGCAGGGTTAACCCTGCCAAATTTTAATACGGTGCAAACCCTTGATAAGACCACCATTCTTTTGTATATAAATCATACTGCTTTGAAAATTGGTCTAAATGTACTCTTTCCCACCTTATTAATAAATCATAAAGTTCTATAGCTTCCTTGTATTTAGTTTTAAGCTTTGCAGCTTCATAAAAATCGATTGAGTCTTTTTCCATTTGAATACCTATGCTATATACAGATAGGGCTAAAGTTAAAAATTCCTTATCTATTTTATCCCATTTATATATTCCAGGAGATTCAACATTTTTTAATTCTTCTAAACTAAAATTGTTATCACTGCTATTTTTTATCCTGTCATGTAATTCCTTTAAAAATTCTATGTGTTTTAACTCTTCATTAGCCAACTCTAAAAATGAATTTTTATTATTCTCCCCTTCGATTTCTTTAGAAGCTAATTTATAGAATTCATATCCTTCTACCTCGTTTAAAATTCCTTGTTTTATAATATCTATTTCTTGTTCTAGCATTTCCCCACCTCCATTTATTACAAATTATATACCCAAATTAAAAAACTTTAAAAAATCCATTATCAATAGCTATAAAAATAATTATCATAATTGTATATGTCTGACAAAATTCGATTTTTAGATTCAACCCATGAGTTGAAATTGTTTATTGGCCCAAGTAAATCTCTGATTCTTTGTAACAATTTATCAAGAGTGCAATTATTAATAAAATCTATGCTAGGATTTTTACAGAACACATCAGCTATTACATTCAGAAGTTCATATGTAATAATTTCTTTTTCATCATCCTCAAGTTTCATCCCTTCCATAGCTGTATTTACCAATTCTATATAATTAAGCTCAAGATACTTTAAAAACTCCTCAAAATCTTCACAATTAGATCCGTTTTCTATGTCAAAAATCATTTTAAAAAACACAAACCATCTAAAGTCTTTATTAATTATTTCTAGTATCTTATTCCCAAATTTATAAAGAAAATCATCAGAATAAGTGATTTCTCTTTCAAAATCTAAATATGTCGCAAAATCTATTTCAGCTTCGCCTATTTCGTTTAACCTATTTAAAATTTTTAAAAATTCATCTGTATATTCACCTTTATCATTTTCAGCTTTCATAAATAAAAAATCTACAATGATATCAGTTGATTTTTTCAATTCTATTATTACACCGACTTCATTTCTAATGTTAATTGAATAAACATCATGAATCATCTTCGATAACAAAGCTTTTAATTGTGATTTTTTAGATATTTCATCACTTGCATTCATTATATCCAAATGATTATAAATTAACATAAGTTGTCTATCAATCATTGACAAATTATCTTTAATTGAAGACATTATATCTCTAAAAAAATCTTCTATTATCATGTAATTATAATTTTTATATAAAACTTTATGTTCTATGTCACTCCAAAATATATTTACCATTGATTTAATCTGCAACTCAAAATTTACAGATATATCTTCTTTAATATATTTCCCATCAATTTTATAAATTTCAAATCCATTTTTTTGTATCTGAGGTTGTTTATCCTTTAACTTTAAATATATACTTTCATTCAAAGGATTAGTATAATATCCGTTTTCTCTTTCTATATTGAACAATGTTGTTATATCTTGATATATTTTTTTCTCATCTTCTAAAAATCTGCATTCTATTCTAAAACCAATTAAATCTGATAAATTTTCAATAAGTTCTTGTGGCGTTGAATATTTTAAATAAAAATTATGTCTTAATATTTTTTCTTTTAAGCTTTCAGATGACTTTATCCTATAGTTGACATTCAAAAAATGATCTTTTATAAATAAGCTGTTATTAAAAAAATTTTCCAATTCTTCAGCTACATTATTTAATTTTTCAGCATCACTTTCTATCAATTCTAAAGTTTTATCTATAAAATCAAAAAGTTCCAACTTCATATCTATCCTCCCATGATATTCTATTTTAATTATATCATAAAAGAAAAAATATTCTCAAAAAAAATGGTAAGAAGATTGTCTTCTTACCATTTTCTAATATAATTACTCCATCAAATGAGTTTCTAAAATTTGATCTTTTCTAAATCCTTGAATACCCATATAATAATACAAATTATTCAACATATGATCTAGTTTTACTGGGCCTACTATTTCAGAGCCAGTTACCATAACTCCATATTTTTTTGCTTCCTGCTTAACGAATTCAAATGTTCTATATAATGGAGTTTGTGTGCAGTCAAACATATTCATAGAAACTACAACACCGCTTCTTTCAGGGAATTTAATACCAACTGCTCTTACAGTCGAAAAACCTCCACTTGGACCTCTTACAGCCTTAGCTATCTCTTTTGCAATATTTAAATCTTCAGTAGCTAAAAATACATTAAATGCAGTTAATCCTTCTAAGTCAGCACTTACAATGGTTGCTCCTAATTTTTCATCTAATTTCCCATCTACTGATAAATCAGGCTTTCTAGAATCATATTCTGGATTATTTTTGTCTTCAAGCAATGCCTTTAGTCCTTCATATTGACCCTTTCTAATAAACGAAATGCTTTTCTTGTCCTCAGTTCTAGCATTAGCTCCTGAAAAATATATTGGTACTTTAAATTTTTCATGTAATTCATGACCAATCTGTTCTGCAAGCTCAATACATTCTTCCAATGATACATTTGATAAAGGAAAAATTGGGATAGTGTCTTGAGCGCCAATCCTAGGATGAGTACCCTTTTGCTCTCTCATATCAATGAGCTCATAGGATTTGCTTGCCATGTTAATCAATGCTTCTTTTAACGGTTCAGGTTCTCCTATTATTGTCAAAACTGTTCTGTTAAAATCATATTCTGGTTCTACACTTATTAATTTAACACCTTCTACTTTTCTTACTTCATCTGCGATTTGATTTATTACTTCTTCTCTTCTTCCATCGCTGAAATTAGGCACAGCCAATATGTATTTTTTTGACATTTTATCGCCCCTTTACTTTTATATGATTGATATTAACATATTTAATTTTAATCTGCATTGTTAAAACTATATAAAAACGATTTTGCTAATTCATAATCTTTTATATTGTCTATATCAAGATTATACATATGATTTTCAAAAGCTTCTATTCTAATTTCACTATTGTACTTACGAAAAATATTTCTTGCTCCTTCATCGCCTGATAGAGATAATAGCTCTTTTTTGAATTTATTTGGGAGTAAAACAGGATTTCCTCTAACCCCAGCATAATAAGGAATAATTATCTTATCCTTATCTTTATTAAAATTATTAATAATTCTATTAATAATTTCAGAGAAGATGAAAGGTTGATCTCCTAGTAGAAAAAGATAGTTTGATTCTTCTTTAGCATTAGCTACGCCAATTTTTATGCTTTCCGATTGCCCATTTGATGCGTTTTTATTATAAATTGCTTTAATCTTTTTTTTATTTGCTAACAATCCTATATTGGGATCTTTGTAAACTAAAATAATTTCATCTAAATTTGAAGAAATGGCATTATTTAATACCATTTCTATAACTGTCATCCCATTTAGTTCCATGGTTAATTTTTCTTTTCCCATTCTTTCCGATGAACCAGCAGCTAAAATTATACCTGTTAACATATTAATTCACCATATCATTAATAAGGGTATCCAGAGATAAACCTATTTCATATAACCTTTTATCCTCTCCTATTACACTAAGGAACTTAAATAATTTCCCATCTTCTACTCTTTTCTTTATAGGAGTTGCAATAAATGTTGTTTCTCCATTTTTTAGTCTTAAAAATGTTTTATCTGCTTCATATAGATTTAACCCTATAGAATCCTTTTCATTTGAATAAATCACATATCCATTTTCATCAGTTATATATATAGCATCCATATTAGTTTCATTAATTAAATACTGTATATCATCATCAGTCAAAGTGCTCTTTTGTTTTGCAAAACTAATTACAAAGTTTACCTTTTCCAACATCTTTTTTTCCATTATATTCCCAGCAACCATTTGTTGTAATACTGAAATATTTTCTCTGATGTCATTTATCATTCTTTGCAACCTTAATGATTGATCTTTTTGCTCAGCTACCTTTTGATTAGTCTCATCCATATTTTTAGCTATTTCATAAGAAATCTTAGCTATATCATCTATATTATTTAAAACATTAAATATCTTTTGGTTTGATTTTTCAGACTCTAAGTGCATCGTGCTCAGATCTTCTTTTCCTAAGTTTAATTTTTCAATGATTGTGCTAAACTCAGTATTTATTCTGTCTATAATACCATCGTTTTCATTCATGTATTCCATTTCATTTAGCATAGACTCCATAATAGTTTGGACTTCTCCATTTAATGTTTTAATCAAGTCAGTTATTTTAGAAGAAACAACTTCTGTTTGTGTAGCCAATTTGCCAACTTCTGAAGCAACAATAGCAAATCCCCTGCCATATTCTCCTGCTCTTGCTGCTTCTATTGAGGCATTAAGTGATAGCATCTTGGTTTTATTAGAGATTTCCTCAATTGTATTTAAAAATAAATTAACTTCTGACATAAACTCCTTTATTTTCTTTATGCTTTCCGTTGATTTTTCCATCATTTCTTTTGATAACTTAACTCTCTCTCTAATTATCTCAGAATTTTTCATGCTAGACTGTGCTGAACTAATAGAATCTTGGATAAACTCTGTCTTTACCTTAATGGACTGAGTTAATTCCTCTAATGTATGCATAATATAGTCTGCAGACTCCTTAGTTTCTGTTAGCATATCAGATTGTTTGTCAGTCATATTATCAATAATAGATACTTTATTTTCTATTAATTCAGCATTTTTAGTTTGTACTTCTGAAATTCCATATAATTCTTCGCATATTTTATAAATATTTGAAGATGCTACTATCTGGTCTCTATAAGTATTTTTATTCTCCTGATTTTCGTTTTCGTTATTTTCTTTAAATTCTTTATTTAATGGATGTTTTTCAGTATTTTTTTGAAAAATATTGTTAAAATAAGTAAATATTATAGCTAAAGCTACTCCAAATATCGCGTTTAACAAAAGATTCGATATTTTAGGCATTATAAAAAAACCTATTATGATTGCTATAAGAAAAGATAAAAATAAGATAAACTGTTTCCTCAATTTCATACCCCCATTACTCAATTAAATCGATAAATTTGTTCTCAACTACGTCAAACAACCCTCTGTCAGTTACCTTAATCTCAGGTATTACAGGTAATGATAAAAATGATAGTGTCATGAATGGCTCTATGTCTTTTGATACACATAATTCGTCATATGCTAATTTTTGTAAATTTTCTAATTTTTCAGCAACTTCACTTAGTGGTTTGTTTGACATCAAGCCACCTATTTCTAGTGGTAATTCACCTAATATTTCTCCCCCTTTGACTAATACCAATCCACCTCCGATTGCACTCAATTCCTCAACAGCTAGTAGTATATCATCATCATTATCTCCCACAACTACAACATTATGAGAATCATGTGCTACAGTAGATGCAATAGCTCCATTTCTTATATTGAATCCTTCAACAACCCCTATGCCAAACTTTCCTGTTTTATTATGCCTTTCTATGACAACTATTTTAGAATAAATTTTATCATCATCTTTATAATATTTATCGGCATTTATCTTAATTTTTTTAGTCACTAAATTATGGGGCTCAATTTTAATTATATTTATATAATTACCATTTTGTTTTATATATAAATCTTCTTTGGTTAATTTTTTCATATTAACAGTATTTATTAAGTTATTATTTTGAGTGGTTTGTTTTTCTGAGAATTGGTTATTATCTTTTGCAACAATAATACCTTCTTTATATACTTCTTCTACTTTGAATTCATATAAATCATTAAATACAATAAAATTTGCTTTATAGCCTGGTGCTATTGCTCCTATATCATTTAATCTATAAACTATAGATGTGTTAATAGTGGCCATTTTAATTGCATCAATTGGATCTATTCCATATTTAATAGCCATTCTAATATTATTATCAATACTACCTTCTCTAAACAAATCATTAGGCTCTCTATCATCAGTACAAAACATTAATCTATTGATATTATCTTTTGTTACTCCTTTAATTAAAGTAGAAAGGTTTCTTGCGGCCGACCCTTCTCTAATTTGAACATACATCCCTAATTCAAGTCTATCAATCATTTCTTCTACAGTACTACATTCATGTTCCGTCATTATACCTGCCAATACATATGAAAAAAGGCTTTTTTTATCTATACCTGGACAGTGACCATCAACAACTTTATTGAATTTTTTAGCAATTTCAATTTTATTTAGTATATTTTTATCCCCTTTTATAACGGCATTGAAGTCCATAACTTCACCTAATCCAAGGACTCTTTTATTTTTCATAAGATATTCAATTTCTTCAATATCAATATGAGCTCCTGAATCTTCAAAATCAGTCGCTGGTACACAACTTGGCACCATTATAAATACATCTAAAGGCAAATCTTTGCTGTCTTCAAGCATGAATTCTATTCCTTCGAGTCCTTTAACATTAGCAATTTCATGAGGATCTGCTATTACTGTTAATACCCCATGTGGTACTACAGCTTTTGAAAATTGTGAAGGTGTTATTTTAGAAGACTCAATGTGAACATGTCCGTCTATCAGAGCAGGAGCTACATATTTATCGCAAAGATCTATTACATTACTTGAATCATACTCACCAAAACCTATTATGTAGCCATCTTTTACAGCAAAATCTGTTTTTATAATTTTATTGGTGAAAACGTCAACAATTTTTGCATTTTTAAATAAATAATCAGATTTTATTCTTCTCATTGATGCATCAATCAATTTTTCCATTCTTATCCTCCGCTTTGCTATCTTTTTTTATTGCCATAACAATTTTATCTGGGGTTGCTGGTAGATCTGTTATTCTGACATTTATAGCATCATAAATTGCATTCAAAATAGCCGGCGCAACTGGTATAGTTACTGGCTCTCCTATACCCTTAGCCCCATATGGTCCAGTGAATTCAGGATCTTCTATAATGATTTTTTCAATATCAACAGTATCCATCGAAGTAGGTATCAAATATTTCGATAATTTATCGTTTTTAATTCTACCATTTATAATATTTAAGTCTTCAAATAAGCTAAAACCTAGGCCCATACAAAAACCACCATCCATTTGTCCTTCAATCATATTTGGATTAACTGCTTTTCCTGTATCTTGAGCAAATTTTGCACTTAAAATATTAACAACTCCAGTGAGTGTATTTACTTCAACTTCAACCTCACATGCGCTAAATGTATACGGCCAATATGGAGCTCCTTGGCCAGTTTCAAGATCCATCTCAACTGTTTGAGCTATAAAATTTGATTCTATTATTAGTAAATTTTCGCCTAGATATTTAGCTATATCTAAAAAACTAACTTTTTTTTCTTCATAAAATGATAGATATATACTTGAATTAGAAACTATCAAACCTTCCGTAGTGTTTAAATTCAAAATTTCTTTTGCGATTAATTTTAATTTTATTGATAATTCTTCACAAGCTTTTTTTATTGCATTCCCAGTGTTATAAGTCTGCCTGCTTGCTGCTGCAGTCCCAGCATCAGGCATAATACTGGTATCTTCAGAAAATAAAATTATATCATCAATGCTAGTATTCAATGTTTCAGCTGCTATTTGTAAAAAAACTGTTTTTGCTCCTTGACCAACCTCTGTACCACCTACAAATATTTCTACTTTCCCTTCTTTATTTAATTTTATTTTTGTATTAGAAACATCTGGATATCCGTTTCCGTATCCAGTGCCATAATATGATATTGCTATTCCTTTTCCTCTTTTTATCATAATTTTCCCTCACTAAATATTTATTCAGATATGCTTTTTAAGCATTGTTCTAAAGGAACGCTATTATTCAATAACTGACCTGTGGCTGTGTAAGATCCAACTCTTAAAATGTTTTTTAATCGAATTTCAACTGGGCTAATTTTTAGTTCACTTGCTATGATATCCATTTGCTGCTCATAAGCTACTGCTACTTGAGTTGCCCCAAAACCTCTCATTGCACCTGCATAAGGATTGTTTGTATAAACTGCATAGCTATCTATCATTACGTTTTTTACTTCATAAGGTCCTGTTGCATGAACTCCAGCTTTCCTCATTACATTGTCCCCCCAAGAAGCATAAGCACCTGTGTCTCCAATGATTTCTGCCTTTATAGCTGTCAAAAATCCATCTTTATCAACACCCGTAGAATACTTCATTATTATTGCATGCCTCTTACTATGTGCCAAAAAAGACTCTTCTCTAGAATATACACACTTTACCACTCTATTAAGAGTTTTTGCTGCAAGTGCTAAGTGAACTTGAAGTGTAATATCTTCTCTTCCTCCAAATGCCCCACCAACATTTGTATTTAAAACCCTTACACTTTCCATAGGAATATTTAGACAATATGCAATTTCTTCTCTATCATAATGTGGATATTGAGTAGCAACTACCACTGTAACTTTGTTGTCATCATCTACATATCCTATCCCTGCCTCGGGTTGCAAAAATGCTTGATCTACACTATGTGTTCTATATGTGTTGTTTGCAACAAAATAACTATCTTCTAACGCTTTTAACGCATCTCCTCTTCTTAATTTATAATGATACAATATGTTACTATTTCCGTGTATTTTTATCGAATCATCTTTCATAGCTTCGATTGGATCGAAAATAGGTTCTAAAATATCGTATTCGACTTTTATCTTTTTAATGGCGACTTCACATATCTTTTCACTTTCCGCCACTACAAAAGCTATTGGATCTCCTATCCTGCGAACAATTTTATCACAAAATATTTGTTGATCCTTATGCAACACTCCATGCTCATTGTTAGGAATATCTTTATGAGTGAATATCTTTAATACCCCAGGAATTAATTCGGCCTCACTTGTATCAATTTTTATTTTTGCAAATGGATGTTCTGATCTAAGTGTTTTCCCAAATGCCATATTTTCATAATACAAATCCTGTGGATAAAGTGCTTTACCAGTTACTTTAGAATAAGCATCTACTCTATTAATACTATTACCTATATATTTCAGATCCATTTAAATACCTCCCTGCCAATTCAACTGCATCTACTATCTTTTCGTAGCCCGTGCATCTGCAAAGATTTCCTGAAATCCCTTCTCTTATTTCATCTCTAGATGGGTTTTGATTTGCATCTAAAATCGCTTTTGCAGCTAATATCATGCCAGGAGTACAATATCCGCATTGTACAGCTCCAACCTCGATAAATGCTTTTTGAATGTAGTTTAAATCGTCACCTTGGCCTAACCCTTCAATAGTCAAAATTTTGCTGTTATTTATTTGAAATGCCATAATTAGACATGAATTTACTAACTTACCATCTAGAATCACTGAGCAAGCACCGCATTCTCCTTCACTGCACCCTTCTTTTACTCCTGTAAGTTTTAAATCATCTCTCAATAAATCTATTAACCTTTTATCCTCTTCTATTGATATTTCAAAATCTTTATTGTTTACATTTATATTTAAATTAATCATTATTACACCTCTTAAAATAACTAATCGATTCTTCTAAACATCTCCCGAATATGTATTCAATTGCAGATAACTTGTATTCCAATGAGCTCCTACCAGCTAATCTAGTCGAAATAACTTCTCTTAATGTGTCTATCCCTAACTCAATAGTGTTCTTATCAAGGAATCTCTTTAACAGCATTTTTTCTGCTTCATGCTCTCTCATTGGGTACTTACCGATAGCTCCACTGGCAACATAAACTTCTTCTATTTCAAACTTTTCATTTATAGTAATGTTAGTTGAGATGGATAGTTTTGATATAGCCAACGATTTCCTATAACCTAATTTTTCAAAACTAATAAATGAATTAACATTAGGTTCTTTAAATTTTATATATGTTATTATTCCATTATCCAAATCATTATTTGATTTGTTATAAAAGTCACTCAACATTATTTCTTTTTTATATCTTATACTTTCTATCCCAATTCTAGCATCAAGTGCTAATAAAACTGGTGCAGAATCTGCTGTAGTAGAAGCATTTGCTATATTGCCTCCAATTGTCCCTCTGTTTCTTATTTGAGGTGAACCAATCTGACTTAAAGCATTTACAAATCCTTTCATGTTTTTAGGAAAATTATATTTTAATATATCCGAAAAAGGTGTTGCACCTCCTATTATATACTCATCATTAATTTTTCTAACCTCTTTCAATTCATCTATTGATGTAATATCGACTAAGCAATCAATATCTTTATTATTGTCTCTTAATTCTATTATTAAATCCGTACCTCCAGCAATAATTTTTGCTTTAGGCTCAGATGCTAATATTTCTAATGCTTCTAATAGAGTATTTGCTTTATATGATTTCATAATCCTCTCTCCTCAAATCAAATTCCTCAAATTCTTTTATTAAAAGCTGCTTCAGTCGTTGAAGCAGCTTTTAATGCTAATTGTCAAATCAATTCTTTAAGTATAAATAATATCGCCAATATCCACATTACAACTGAAACATCTTTATATCTACCAGTAAATACTTTAATCAAAACATATGAAACCATTCCAAATACAATCCCTTGAGCTATACTATAAGCAAATGGCATCATAACTATCGTCAAGAATGCAGGAACAGCTTCTGTATAATCATGAAAATCAATTTCTCCGACTTGACTCATCATCGCTAATCCAACTAATATAAGTGCAGGTGCTGTAGCTTGTGCTGGTATAATACTAAAAATTGGAGAGAAAAATAATGCAACTAAAAACATAAAGCCTACAGTTAATGAAGTCAATCCAGTCCTACCGCCTTCAGAAACTCCTGCAGCTGATTCAACATAAGTAGTAACTGTGCTTGTACCTAAACAAGCTCCAACTGTTGTCCCAATAGCATCAGCAAGCAATGCTTGACTTGCTTTTGGTAGTTTCCCTTCATTGTCTAACATTTTTGCTTTTTGTGATACACCTATCAATGTGCCTACTGTATCAAAAATATCTACAAATAAGAAAGTAAATACAACAATCAACATGTCAAATGTAAGTATATTATTCCATTCAAACTTAAATGCTACGGGAGCTAATGATGGTGGAAGCTGAACAATTCTAGCTGGTAATTCTGCTACTCCCATAAAGATACCAATAACTGTGGTTAACAATATACCAATAAGTAATGATCCTTTAACTTTTCTATATGAAAGTACTGCCATTATTATAATCCCTATAATTGACAAGATTGCTCCTCTTGATGATAAGTCCCCTAATCCAATTATTGTTCCTGCATTTGCTGTAACTATACCTGCATTTACAAAACCAATAAGTGCTATAAATAAACCTATCCCAACTGAAACAGCTTTTTTTAGATTCATTGGTATAGCATTAAATATGGCTTCTCTGACTTTAAAAAAGGATAAAATCAAGAAAATTATACCCTCAATAAAAACTGCTGTTAACGCAAATTCCCAAGATTTGCCCATTTGAAATACTACAGTATAAGTAAAGAAAGCATTTAATCCCATTCCAGGTGCTAATGCGAAAGGATAATTTGAGAGCAATGCCATCGCTATACATGCAATTAACGAAGCTAATGCAGTTGCTGTAAAAACTCCACCCCAGTTCATTCCTGCTTCTGATAAAATACTTGGGTTTACTATCAGAATATAAGCCATCGTCATAAAGGTAGTTAGCCCTGCAATAAATTCAGTTCTTACATCAGTACCATTTTCTTTTAACTTAAATCGTTTTTCTAAAAAGCTATTTTCCATGTACAAACCTCCCTTAAAATAATTTAAAAATTATCCTCCTTTCTAAGTATTTGAATATATAAAATTTATTCAGCAATTGGAGATAAAACTTTAAAATTATTAACATCTATTAAGCCTTTATCGGTTATTTTCCATTCTGGAGAAGTAGATAATGCTAAAAATGATAAATGCATAAATGGAGAATGTACAGTACAATGTAATTGATCTCTTACTACTTTTTCAATCTCATGAATTTTTTCACTGACTTGATGGCCATTTAGTTCATCAGTTATTAAACCACCAACTGGCAATCTTAGCTGAGATATAACTCTTCCATTTTGTGATACAGCTAGGCCTCCGCCCATATCAATTACTGCATTAACCGCCGCCACCATATCCTTCAAATTAGTTCCAACTACTAAAAGGTTGTGAGTGTCATGAGCTACGGATTCGGCAATTGCTCCGCTTTTAAGCCCAAATCCGTTTACAAAAGCTTTCCCAATATTGTTATTTCTACCATATCTTTCAATACAAGCAATTTCAAGTATATCTTCGTTTATATCTGGCAATAAAATTCCATTTCTAGAATTAATTTTAGGTTCAAGTTTTCCTGATAAATTTTGATCAGGTATTAATTTAATGCATCTAACTTTTTCGTAACTTTTATCTGTTCTTATTTCCAAATCTTTCTCTGTTATATGGTTTCTTTTAACAGAATTTTTAACAGTATCTGGATAAGTATATATTGGCAAATCTATAATTAGTTCTCTATTAACTGCTACTAATTTCCCATCAATAAAGCAAGCAGAAACATCCATACTATATAAATCATCAATAACAGCAATGTCAGCATATTTACCAGGAGATAGACATCCTACCTCAGAAAGACCAAAATATGTAGCTGGGTTTATAGTTGCCATCTGAATTGCTTCAACTGGATCGACGCCTTGTGCAATTGTTCGTCGTATTATCTCATTCATATGCCCAAGGGTTTCAAGATCACTAGCTAACATATCGTCGGTAGCAAGAATGCATCTTCTTGAGTCTAATTTATTTTCTGTGACAGCTCTAATACATTCACTCATATTCTTTTGAGTAGAACCTTCGCGCATAAAAAGGTATACACCTTGTCTTAACTTCTCAACTGCCTCATCTTTAGTTGTAGTTTCATGGCATGAGCATTTCCCACCTGTTGCTAAAATATGAGCAGCTAGTTCATTGCCAAACAATTCAGGAGCATTGCCATCTACAACCATATCTTTAGATTTCGCATACATTGTTGATGCCATAAGATCATCTATTACTTCTGGAGTATTGTTAAAAACATGTTTAGCATTGCTAAAACCTTGCAATTCTCCGATACCAATTATATGTTTATAATTTAATAATTCTTCCATGCTATTAGAATTGATATCATAACCCGCTGTTTCAAGGCTTGGACTATCTGGTGTTAATGCTGGAACCACTAAATGAACTTTGTTTGGGACATTGTCAATCTCATCAGCCATAGCCATTATTCCAATCGGACCTAATGCATTTCCAATCTCATGAGGATCAGCAACTAGCGTTGTTGTTCCTGAAGGAATTGACAATCTTGAGAATTCAGTAATTGTCAACATACTAGATTCAAAATGCATATGAGAATCTATAAACCCAGGAGAAAGATATTTCCCTTTAACATCAACTTTTATCGTATTTGGGCCAATTAATTTTTTGCAATCACCGACCATAAGGATATATTTTCCCTTAATAGCTACGTCAGCTTCATATATTTCTTTGGTTATAACATTTATAACTTTACCATTTAATAAAACTAAATCAGCAAAACCACTGCCCATTAATACATCTACCATTTTTCTGAATTCTATGGTCTTTTTAATATATTCAGTATTCACGCTAACTCACCACCTAATGTTTTCCTTACTTGGATATTTCATCTACAATTCCAACTATAGAGGCATCTATAGGAGAATCCATTTTTCTAGCTGCTATTCTGCTTGCTGTTCCTTTAACATAAATAATCAATTCACCTATCCCTGCACCTACAGTATCTACAGCGATTATTGCTTCACCTATTGGTTCTAAATCGATATTTAGAGGCTGAGTTAACATTAGCTTAGCACCTATTAATTTTTCATCTTTTCTAGTAGCAACTACTGTCCCTATTACTTTACCTAAATTCATTTTTGGCCTCCACATCAATTACTATATTTATATTTTTATCTTTGGCTTTATCTCTAGCTAATGGGGTTACAATACTCCCATAAGGCAAATGTAAAGAATGGTTATCTTTTAGTTTGTCTATGTCTTTTTCTGTTATAACCATTTTTGAATAATTTTCCTTAATATCATAAAAATCATAATATGGATATACTATTTCGTTTGCACCCATCGATAATATCTCATTTATTTTTTTGTCTAACTGATTTTGTATCGCCTTATTAGTAGTAGCAATATTTAGGTAATTTCTACAATTATCAAAATCAATATAAACTTTTTTCCCCAAGTATAAACTTGCCCAAATTAAATTAGATAAATATGTGTCAATAGTACCTAAAACAACTTTAGAAAGAGTATTGACTGTTAAATTCGGACATATTAGGACATCAAATAAATCTAGATGTCTATCTAAATCAAAAATTGCTTCTTCCTCAAATGATTGTTTGGGCCTTAAATAAGTATTTATTTTACCTTTGTCCAATATTCTTGAAGCCATAAAAGAATACGCAAGTATAAAATCATAATCTTTTGAAAATTTTAAGTGTATATTTTCTAATTTACTTTCTAAGTTAATATTAGACCCATTTAAGGCCACCATAACATTATTTTTATTACGACTTTCCACTGCAGTACTATTTAGTTTTACACTAAGTTGATTCATTACATTTGAAACCAAATCTCCCTTTGGCATCTAAAACACTCCAATGATTATTCATATTTTGATAATATGACTCTCTCCACTTCAGCATGTGGTCTAGGAATTACATGAACTGAATGCAACTCTCCTACTGCTCTTGCCGCTTCAGCCCCTGCATCCACTGCAGCTTTTACTGCTCCTACATCTCCTCTTACCATTACTGTAACTAATCCAAATCCGATCTTATCGTAACCTACTATAGTTACATTGGCTGCTTTTACCATAGCATCTGCAGCTTCTACCGCTCCAACTAATCCTTTTGTTTCTACCATTCCTAATGCTTGACTCATTTATTTTTCCTCCTTATTTATCTTTTTTTAGCTCGTTGCAGAACTCTACAACTCGCATATTTACTGCCTTTTTTTATATTGAAATGGCTAGATTCCCCCCATTTTGGGTATATATACAGTGTCAAAATGTGTATAACTCAAAAC
>JACIXZ010000021.1 GCA_014360205.1 Tissierellales bacterium | reverse complement strand
CCAGATATTAAAGCAGAAGAAGATTGGGCATAAACATTTACCTTTGATTGTGCTTTGTATATTTCTTCTAAGTTAAGATCTATAATCTTATTTATATGTTGATAATCTCCCAATTGTTTTATATAATCTGTTTGATTTAATATTGATAAAATATCCCTCCATTTAGTGGAAGAAATTTCTTGAAGTTCTTTTGATCTTTCTGAAAGCTCTTTATTTAAATGTTTATATCCAAAATAGTGCAATGGTATCAATAAAAATAAAATCAAAAAAATTACTTTGTTTTGTAAGAATACAATCGTTAGAATTCCAAGTAAAATAAGAATGTTAGAGTAAATTTGGATTGCATCTCCAGTTAAATATTGGTATATACTATTTACACCTATAATCATCCTTTCCATGAGTGTCATAGGTCCTTGTTCAGTTATGTAATCATAATCTAATTTATAATATTGGCTTAAATAATTTTTAAAATTCTTCTTGTTGAATTCTTTTGCAAATTTTTCCCTAAAATAAGTCAATACTATTTTAGTTCCGGTTGCTAGTATCATGACACCTAATAGAATGAGTATTTCTTCATTAGTTATCTCTTGACCGATATTTGACCAATAATTGATTAGAATTGGGCTTATTAGAGAAAACACACTGCTAATTAAAACTATTGCTACCATTAAAATTGTAAATTTTTTATATCCTTCTATATGTATTTTTGACACTCTAACATTCCCTTCTTTTTTATTTTTGTAGTATTCTGAAAATTATATTTTTTAAAATTATACCAAAACTCCTATAGGAAATCAAGCCAAAAATTTATTTGTGTAAATAACAGTGAATCTTTTATGATAATGTCTCATTATACCATTTATGATTATGTCCCAAAAATATTATATAATGAACTTCTGAATACAAAAATGAGGTGATGACATTTAAAAAGATTGAGTTAAACATGAGAGAACAAGAAAAATATGAAATAATTAAGAATTTAGTTGAAACTAATGGGAATAAGAAAAGAGCAGCTTTGAAAATTGGTTGTACACAAAGACATATTAATAGATTAATTCAAAGATATAAAAAAGAAGGCAAATCAGCATTCATACATGGAAACCATGGTAGAAAACCTGCTCATACTATCGCTAAGGAGAAGAAAGAATTAATTTTAAATTTATACAGAACAAAATATTATGATGCTAATTTTGAGCATTTCACTGAACTTCTTGAAAAATATGAGGATATTAAGGTTTCCCCAAGTGTAGTTAGATCTGTTCTTATGAATGAACAGATAATATCACCAATGGCTCATCGCTCTACTAAGAAAAATTTAAAGAAACAATTGAAGGCACAACAAAAAGCTACGTCTTCTAAAAAGGAAATTGATCAATTACAAAATAAAATCTTAGAGATTGAAGATGCACATCCTAGAAGACCAAGATGTGCAAACTTTGGTGAAATGATTCAACTAGATGCTTCTGAACATCTCTGGTTTGGTGATAAGAAGACACAACTACACATAGCAGTAGATGATTCTACTGGAGCTATTGTGGGAGCATACTTTGATTCACAAGAAACTTTAAATGGCTATTACAATGTATTAAGTCAAATACTCAAAAATCATGGTATTCCATATATGTTTTTTACAGATAGACGTACAGTATTTGAGTATAAAAAGAAGAAATCCCCTTCTATTGAAGAGGACACCTTTACTCAATTTGGTTATGCCTGTAAACAATTGGGCATTGAAATTGAAACTAGTAGTATACCGCAAGCCAAAGGCCGTGTAGAGAGGATATTTAGAACCTTACAATCACGCCTCATCACAGAATTAAGGCTTAACGGTATCGCAACAATAGAGCAAGCAAATACATTCTTAAACTCCTACATAAAAGAATACAATGATGCGCATGCTCTTCCCGTTAATAATATCAAATCTGTATTTGAAAAGCAACCAGATGATGAAAAAATCAATTTAATACTAGCTGTTCTATCTAGTAGGAAGATAGATAATGGACATTGTATTAGATATGAAAACAAATACTTTAAATTATTAGATAATTATGGCTATCCTGTTTACTATTATGAAGGTACATCAGGTTTGGTAATTAAATCATTTAATAAAGAACTATATTTTTGTGTAGAAGAAAAGGTCTATACTTTAGAAGAAATTCCTACTCATGAACGAAAATCTAAGAACTTCGATTTTGATACACCTGTAGAAAAACCTAAAAAGAAGTATATCCCGCCAATGAGCCACCCTTGGAAGCAAGCTTATTTTGAAAAATACATGAATAAACAGGCACATAGAAAAGAAACAACAGTCTAAAAATTTGAACGGTGATATTTATTATTAAACAGCTTCAAGTCGCTAAAATTCGAAGGTTTATTAAGTGCACTCTAAATTCTCACATTATCACATGGATTTGATTTTACATGACAGTTCATGCCTTTATTGTAGGGGTATGTATGCTAGGCTGGCACAATCGTGCCAACAGGCTTTGTCACCTGGTACGCTTCACCAAGGTGGCAGAGCCTGTTTTCAAGCCTGTTTTAGTGTATATACGGGTTCATGCAATCAAGATTTTAATTGTCTAACAAAATCAAATAAGTTTAGCACTAATTCTACTAAAATTAGTGCTAATAATTTAATATTTATGGAACATTTTCAAAAGTGCTTGATAGCCAAAAATTTATTTGTGTAAATAACTATACTTATACAATAGATTGATATAAAATAAATGTGAGGAGGGATGAAATTGCAAAATTTAACAGAACGCTTTTTAAACTATGTAAAAATTGAAACAACATCAGATGAAAATTCTCCAACTTGTCCTAGTACAAAAACTCAATTAGAGTTTGCCAAAAAAATCGCTGATGAACTAATCAAAATAGGACTAGCTGAAGTGGAAGTGGATGAAAACGGCTATGTAATGGCCACATGTCCTGCAAATACTAAAAAGGATTTACCTGTAATAGGTTTTATTGCTCATATGGATACTAGTCCAGACATGTCAGGAAAAAATGTAAATCCAAAGATCATAAAAAACTATGATGGAAAGGATATTGTCCTAAATGAAGAAACAGGTGTAGTTTTGTCTCCTTCAGATTTTCCTGAGCTACTAGAAAATATCGGATTAGATTTGATAACTACAGATGGAACAACTCTTCTTGGTGCAGATGATAAAGCAGGAATAGCTGAAATAATTACTGCTATGGAATATTTACTTTCTCATCCTGAGATTATACATGGAAAAATAAGAATCGCTTTTACCCCAGATGAAGAAATAGGAAGAGGAGCAGATTTATTTGATGTAAATAAATTTGGTGCTTCCTTTGCATACACCCTTGATGGCGGACCTATCGGAGAATTAGAATATGAAAACTTCAATGCAGCTAGTGCTAAAATAACGATACAAGGAAGAAATGTCCATCCTGGTAGTGCAAAAAATAAAATGGTTAATTCAGCGTTGATAGCTATGGAATTGAATTCTATGCTTCCTGTAAATGAAAGACCTGAATACACTGAAAAATACGAAGGATTCTTTCATTTAACAAATATTAATGGTACAGTTGAAAATACTACCATTTCTTATATTATAAGAGACCATTCAAGAGAATTATTTGAAAATAAAAAGAGATTATTGCAAGAAACCGTTGATTTTTTAAATAAAAAATATGGTGATATAATCACTTTAGAATTAAAAGATTCATATTATAACATGAAAGAAATGATTGAACCTAAGATGTTTATCATCGATCTTGCAAAAGAAGCTATGGAAAATATAGGTATAACCCCAAAAATTCAGCCCATTAGAGGTGGAACTGATGGAGCTAGACTATCTTTTATGGGATTACCTTGCCCTAACATATTTACAGGTGGGTTCAATTTCCATGGTAAATATGAGTATATACCAATTCAAAGCATGGAAAAAGCTGTTGAAACTATACTAGAAATAATTAGACTATCAACTGAAAAATTTTAATAATATTATAAGGCTCAGCATATGCTGAGCCTTATAGTATAGGTGAAAGTAACCTTGAAAAAGATTCTTTAATTTTTATTATGTTAGATCTTTTATTATATTCTTCCAATGTCATTTCTTTGCAATTATCTATATCATTGATAAATCTCTCTGTTAATTTGTTATTTATCACTTTATCGTAGATAAACGCATTTATCTCAAAATTCAATTTGAAACTTCTAATATCTAAATTCGCTGTGCCAACAGAAGAAACAAAGTCATCCATTATCAATACTTTTGAATGTAAAAATCCCTTTTGATAAGTATAAAATCTAACTCCTGCCTCTAGTAACTCTCCCATATAACTTGTTCCTGCCCAATATACGAATGGATGATCCGGTTTATTAGGTACCATAACGCGAACATCTACCCCTGAAAGACTTGCAATTTTTATTGCTTCAAATATACTATCATCTGGTATAAAATAAGGAGATTCAATATATAATTTATGCTTTGCGTTTGAAATCATTTTAAAATAACCATCTTTAATTCCTGTCCACTTGGAATCAGGTCCACTGCTTACTATTTGAATACCAGTTTTGTTGTTTGGGAGATTTTCTATAGAAGTCTGACATCCCTTTAGTTCTTTCTTTGTTGCAAACCTCCAATCAACAAAAAATTGCCATAAAACAAAGCTAATTGCTTCGCCAGTTATCTTGATATGAGTATCTCTCCAATCCCCAAATTTTTTAGATAAACCTAAATACTCATCTCCTACATTAAATCCTCCTAGAAACGCCTCTTTCCCATCTATTATGCATATTTTTCTATGATTGCGATAATTAACCCTTGTATTTACGAAAGGAATTATTGAAGGAAAGAAAAAAGCAACTTCTGCTCCAGCATGTTTTAGCGGTTCAAGAGATTTTTTTCTTAATTTTCTTCCTCCCATACCGTCCACTAATAATTTTACATCTACACCTTCATTAGCCTTTTGAGTTAATATTTCTAATAGTTCACTTCCTATATGATCACTTTTAAAAGTATAATACTCTATATAGATATATTTTTTTGCTTTCTTAATACTTTCAAATAGCTCCTTGAATTTATCTTTCCCATTGAATAGCAATTCCACATCATTATTATAGGTAAAAATTGATTTATCCCCTTTAAGATGTAAGTTTATTATATCTTCATATACAAAAAATTCTTTATACTCATCACTAAACTCAGGAGAATTAAATAATTCTTCCTGCTCTTTCACCATTTCATCAAAGCAATCATCTTCTTCAGCTTTAATTTTGAACATTTTTTTCTTTGAGAGATCTTGTCCAATTATCAAATAGAAAATAAATCCAACTATAGGCAGAAAAAATAATACCATAAGCCATAACCATGTAGAAGTTGGATTTCTTCTTTCAAAAAAAACAAGGATGATTGCCAAAATTAAATTAACCCAAAACAGATTGGAAAAGATAAGAAAATATGCAGATGCAAAATCGTTCATAAGAACACCTCTTATTGTTACTTTTTAGATTTATATCTTAAATTTGAGTTTAATATCCTTTTTCTAATCCTAAAATTCTTAGGTGTAATTTCTATTAATTCATCACTTTCAATGAACTCTAGTGCTTCTTCTAAGGATAAAGATTTGGCAGGTGATAATCTAAGAGCTTCATCAGATCCAGCTGCTCTTATATTCGATTGCTGTTTTTTCCTTGTGACATTTACTTCAATATCTAGCCCTTTAGGATTTGAGCCAACGACCATTCCTTCGTAAACTTCCGTGCCTGGTGTTATAAAAAGTACTCCTCTTTCTTGAGCTTGATATAAACCGTATGAAGTGGCTTCTCCAGTCTCAAATGCAATCAGAGAGCCTACTTTTCTTTTCGGTATGTCACCTTTGTAAAGTTCATATCCTTCGAAAATTGAATTTAAAATCCCATTGCCCTTTGTATCGCTTAAAAACTCTTGTCTATATCCTATTAAACCTCTTGCTGGTATTAAAAACTCTAATCTAGAATATCCAGAGCTGTTATCAGATATACTCACTAGCTCTCCTTTTCTTTGTCCTAACTTTTCAATTACGATTCCAATATACTCTGTGCTTACATCAATGATTACTCTTTCTATTGGTTCGTATTTTTTGCCGTCTATTATTTTGTATAAAACTTCAGGTTTAGATACTTGAAACTCATATCCTTCTCTTCTCATATTCTCTATTAAAACGGATAAATGAAGTTCCCCTCTGCCAGAAACTTTAAATGAATCAGTGCTGGAAGTCTCTTCTACCCTCAAACTAACATCTGTTTGAAGTTCTTTGAACAACCTGTTTCTTAACTGTCTAGATGTTACAAACTCTCCCTCTCTACCCGCAAATGGGCTGTCATTTACACTAAAAGTCATCGAAAGAGTAGGCTCAGAAATCTTTACAAATGGAAGTGCTTCAATTTCATCGATATCACATATGGTATCTCCAACTTCGATTTCAGAAGGTCCTGTTATTGCAACAATGCTCCCAAATTTTGCAGTTTCGACTTCTATTTTATTTAATCCTTGAAATTCATATATTTTGGATATTTTCGCTTTCTCTTTTTTCTCAGGATGAGCATAATTTACAATATATATTTCTTGATTAGTTTTTAATTCTCCTCTTTCAATTTTACCTATACCTATTCTGCCTTGATAATCATTGTAATCAATTGTAGAAATTAAAACTTGTCCTTTACCATTTTCATCACCTTCAGGAGCTGGTATATAATTAATAATCGTTTCAAATAAATCCTTTAAATCCTCTTTTGGTGTCTCAATCTCTAAAGTTGCTGTCCCTTGTTTAGCAGAAATAAATACAAATGGCGCATCTAGTTGATTGTCATTAGCCCCTAATTCTATAAACAAATCTAATATTTCATCTATAACTTCATCTGGCCTTGCATCTTGTCTATCAATTTTATTTATTGCAACAATAACGGGTAAATTGAGCTCCAATGCTTTTTTTAAAACAAACTTAGTCTGTGGCATAGGCCCTTCAAATGCATCAACTAGCAAAACTACACCATTTACCATTTTGAGAACTCTTTCTACCTCTCCACCAAAATCAGCATGTCCAGGAGTATCAACAATATTAATTTTTATACCATTATAGATAACAGCAGTATTTTTAGATAGTATTGTTATACCTCTTTCGCGTTCAATATCATTTGAGTCCATTATCCTCTCTTCAACCACTTGATTTTGTCTAAATATCCCTGATTGTTTTAATAAACTGTCAACTAATGTTGTCTTGCCATGATCAACATGTGCAATTATGGCTATATTTCTAATGTCTTCTCTCTTCATATATTACATTTCCTTCCTAAAATTTCATTTAAATTATCATTAATTCTTAACCTTATAAGTTTACCATAAATATATTATAATTTAAACTTAAATTTATAAGGTTTAGATATAAATTGCGCTAAGTATATTACAAACTGAATAAAATATTTCATATTAAATTTATTTAAAACTTAAATTTATAAAAGTTACTATGCTTTTATATAGTTTTAAATGACATTATATGAATAGTTACTCCAATGGCTACTATAAATAAAATTACAGATATTATTAACTTGCTAATAAGCCAAGCAGAAATAGAAATCCCAAGCCATAAAGTAGTTATAGATATAACCTTTGCCTTTTTAGGAATTGAATGATTTTCTCTATAATTTTTGATATACTTACCTAAGTATTGATGGTTTATTAGCCAATCATAAAGTTTATCAGAACTTCTTATATAGCAGGCAGCTGATAACAATAAAAAAGGTGTTGTTGGCAGAATAGGAAGCGGTATTCCAATTATTCCCAAAGATAAAGATACCGTCCCAACAACAATCAAGAATATTTTCAATACTTTTTCCTCCTCATTAAAAGTAAATTATATTAAATTTTGCTGATTTGTTAATAAAGTCAAATATTTGATTAAAAAAACAAAAATTCATTTTTGATTAACTCAATTACTGATATCAAGTAATTATACCACAACTTGCAAATATTCATACTTACAAAAAATTATAAACTAATAGAAATTTTCTCTTAGTTTATAACACCAATTATTAATTCCAAAATATTATTCTAATAAATCAAAAAATGAATTTGAGCTAAGAGGTCCGATTAATTATTCATGAAAGGCGGGCGTATACAAAAGAAATAAAATAGATTTGAGTTATTACATCATTTAGATATGAATATATATCAATTTATTAACAAAGTTTTTTTATTGATATGGCTCTATTATTTTCTACTCTAAACTCATCTGATAAACCTTTCACAAGAACCAATCCTCTTCCCCAAGATTTAAAATCAGATGGATTGTATTCATCGAAGTTATAAATTATTCCACTGCCCTCATCTTCGACCTCGATAGTGAGCATATCGTTATCTACTTTTATAGTAAGATTAACGCATTTTTCTTTCATACACTCATTGCCATGTAATGCCCCATTTACAATAAGCTCATTCAAAATAACTTTTATATCAAATAATATGTCTTTATTGCTAATTATGCAATTAAGAGTCTTTACTGTTCTATCTATGAAAGATTTAATATATTCTAAATCGCTACATACTGCGCTTTTGTAAATGTAATTCATTTTTACCACATCCATTATCTTATTTATAAGTATTTTACCCATATTTAATATATATAATCTAGTTATAATTAAATTGTAATATCAATATTTAAAATATTGTGATATAATACAGATATACAAAATTTTAGTTATGAAAGGAGAGTATATATGGAAAGATGGGTATGCGGTCCTTGTGGATATGTTTATGATCCAGCAGAAGGTGATCCAGATGGAGGTATTGAGCCTGGTGTAGCTTTTGAAGATTTACCAGAAGATTGGGTTTGCCCTCTATGTGGTGCTACTAAAGATATGTTTGAAAAAGAAGAATAATCAAAGACCAGTATATATACTGGTCTTTTTATTTTAGACCAACCCATCTATCAATTCCCATAATTTATCTATATTTAACTTTTTCTCGGATGAAATAGGCAGCAACTCAACTCCATCCTTTAAATCCAATTTGTCAGATATAATTTTTAAATTTTTATGCCATTGACCTTTTGATATTTTATCCGCTTTTGTTGCAACTACAATATTAGTGTAATTATATGATTTCAAAAACTCAAACATCATTAAATCATTTTTTGTTGGCTCATGCCGTATATCGACTATCATCACTATTGCTTTTAGATTATCTCTTTCAAAGAGGTACTCATTTATTATATCGGCCCATTTATTTCTTTCTGCAAACGAAACCTCAGCATACCCATAACCCGGTAAATCAACAAAACGTATTGAATCATTTACTAAATAAAAATTTATAGTTCTTGTTTTTCCCGGTTTGCTACTTGTTCTGGCTAAGTTTTTTCTATTTAATAGTGCATTAATCAATGATGACTTTCCTACATTTGATCTTCCGACAAAAGCTATCTCAGGTAGGCTATCACTGGGATAGTTTTCCTTAGATACTGCTATCTTCTCGAGACTAGAATTATTTACTTTCATCTTCATCACCGCCAGAAACTATTAGAGCCTTTTCCAAAACCTCATCCAAGCTTTTGACGAGAACAAACTCAATGTTTTTTTTGATTTTCTCAGGTATTTCTTCTAAATTGATTTTATTGTCTTCAGGCAATATGATAGTTTTTATTCCCATCAAATGTGCCGCTAAAACTTTTTCTTTTATCCCACCAACTGGAAGTACTATTCCCCTTAGAGTTATTTCTCCAGTCATTGCGACATCTTTTTTTACTTTAACATTTTTTAATGCAGAAATAACTGCTGTCGCCATTGTAACTCCAGCTGATGGCCCATCTTTTGGTATAGCTCCTTCAGGCACATGAATGTGTATGTCATAATTTTTGTAAAAGTATGGATCAATACCAAATCTTTCAGCATTTGCTCTAATATAACTGATACCAGCCATAGCAGATTCTTTCATTACGTCTCCTAATTGTCCAGTCAACTGAATATTGCCCTTTCCTTTCATTACTATAGCTTCAACACTAAGTGTATCTCCGCCTACTTCAGTCCAGGCTAAACCATTTACTACCCCGACTAAATCTTCGTCTTTAACTGTATCAAATCTAAATCGCGGTGAACCTAAATATTTATCGAGATTATTGGCACTAATTGATACTTTCTTAATCCCTTCTTCAACAATTTTTTTTGCAGCTTTTCTACATAAATTGGCGATATTCCTCTCTAGATTTCTAACACCAGCCTCACGAGTATAATTACTGATTACAATTCTTAGAGCTTGATCAGAAATTGAAAAATTATCTTTAGTAAGGCCATGCTCTTTCAATTGTTTTGGTATTAAATGCCTTCGAGCTATTTCAAATTTTTCTTCTGCTGTATATCCACTAATCCTTATTACTTCCATCCTGTCTAAGAGAGCTTGAGGTATTGATGCGGTTGTATTAGCAGTAGTTATAAACATAACCTTCGATAAATCAAAAGCAACTTCTAGATAGTGGTCAGTAAATGTAGAATTTTGTTCAGGATCTAAAACTTCCAATAAAGCACTAGCTGGATCTCCCCTGAAATCATTTGCCAATTTATCTACCTCATCTAATAAAAACACTGGATTTCTAGTACCTGCTTTTTTTATGGATGAAATTATTCTTCCCGGCATACTGCCTACATAGGTCCTTCTATGTCCTCTGATTTCCGCTTCATCCCTAACCCCTCCTAAAGACATTCTGACAAAATTCCTATTTAATGCTTTAGAAATAGATTTTGCAATAGAAGTTTTGCCTACTCCAGGTGGCCCTACTAGGCACAGAATAGGTCCTTTTAAAGTGCCTGTCATTTTCTTAACTGCTATAAATTCCAAAATTCTTTCCTTTACGTCATTTAGCCCGAAATGATCTTCGTCCAATATATTTCTTGAACGCTTAATATCAATTTTTTCTTTTGTTTCTTTAGACCATGGTAATTCTATTAGCCAGTCAAGATATGTCCTAATTACTCCTACTTCCGCGGAATAACTTGGCAGCTTAGATAATCTCTCTAATTCCTTAAGAGCCTTTTCTTCCGCTTCTTTACTCATTTTAGCTTTCTTGATCTTTTCCTTTAAGTCCTCGATTTCCGATGAATAATCTTCTTCCTCTCCAAGTTCTTTTTGAATTGCTTTTAATTGTTCTCTTAAATAATATTCCTTTTGAATCTTACTTATTTGTTTTCTAACTCTTTGATTGATCTTATCCTCTATCTTTAACAACTCTATTTCAGCTTGTAATATCTTATGCAAAACTTCTAGCCTTTCAGAAATATCAAATGCTTCCAATACAGCTTGATCATCTTCTTGTTTTAAAAATATATAGCTTGTTATTACATCAGCAAGTCTTCCCGGATCTTCTATGTCTTCAACAGTAGTTAATAATTCCTCAGATGTCCTAGGATTTAACTCTAAATATTCTTCGATATCGTTTAGAATAAGCCTCATCATAGCTTCAATTTCTGTGGTCTTTTCCAAATTTTCGGGATTATATATATATTCATCTATCAGCACTTCAAAAAATGGTTCAGTTTTTACACACTCTTTAATTTTACACCTATTTATTCCTTCGACTAAAACCCTGATGCTTCCTCCTGGCAACTTTAACATTTGCTTAACAATAGCAACTGTTCCAACTCTATAAAAATCATTTTCAGTTGGATCGTCAATTTTGGGATCGATTTGAGTAGATAAAACTATCATTGAATCACTAATCATAGCATGTTCAAGTGCTTGTATCGATTTCTCTCTCCCTACATCAAAATGTATAACCATATACGGGAAAATGGATACTCCTCTTAAAGGTATCAAAGGTAATTTTTTTTCTACTACTGTATATAATTTATCCATGGTATTCACCTCTTTATAGCAAAATAAAAGCCCACACAAGTGAGCCTTTATGATGCCGATTCTTTGTTGCTCTTTTTATTAATCTTAGCTTTTCTATCAGAAAAAACTAAAGTAGGGCTTTGGTCATTTTCAATAGTCTCTTTAGTTACAACACATTTTACTATATCATCTCTATCTGGTATTTCAAACATTATATCAACCATTTTTTCTTCTATTATACTTCTTAAACCTCTAGCTCCTGTTTTTCTTTCAATAGCTTTCTTAGCAATTGCTCTTAGTGCTTGCTCTTCAAACTCAAGTTCTACACCATCGATATTAAACAACTCTTTATATTGTTTTACGATAGCATTTTTTGGTTCTGTCAGTATTTTTACAAGAGCTTCTTCATCTAATTCTTCTAATGTTACCAAAACTGGCAATCTGCCTACAAACTCTGGTATAAGGCCATATTTTATTAAATCTTCAGGTTGTATTTTATTCAACAGCCTAGCTCTGTTCTCTTCCTTCGATTTGATTTCAGCTCCAAATCCAAGAGATTTCTTACCCACTCTAGATTGAATTATTTTTTCTAATCCATCAAAAGCTCCCCCTACAATAAACAATATGTTGGAGGTGTCAACTTGAATAAACTCTTGATGTGGATGTTTTCTGCCACCTTGAGGTGGAACATTTGCAACAGTTCCTTCTAATATCTTTAGTAAGGCTTGTTGAACTCCTTCTCCACTTACATCTCTAGTTATAGAAGGATTTTCAGATTTCCTTGAGATCTTATCTATTTCATCTATATAGATAATTCCTTTCTCGGCTCTTTCAATATCGTAATCAGCTGCTTGAATAAGCTTTAGGATTATGTTTTCTACATCTTCACCTACATATCCAGCTTCAGTTAATGCAGTTGCATCAGCAATAGCAAAAGGAACATTTAAAATCTTTGCTAATGTTTGTGCTAACAATGTTTTCCCAGAACCAGTTGGCCCTATCATCAATATATTACTTTTTTGTATCTCAATATCTTCTTTCTTGCTTGCTTTTTTATTTATTCTCTTGTAATGGTTATACACCGCAACAGCCAAAGCTTTTTTAGCTCTCTCTTGTTGTATTACATACTCATCTAAGCTTGTCTTTATGCTAGATGGTTTTGGTAAATCTGCATAATCATACTCAGATTCATAATCTATGAATTCCTCTTCAATTATTTCTTGGCATAATTCAACGCATTCATTACATATATAAACGTTTGGGCCTGCTATAAGCCTCTTGACTTCATTTTGTGATTTTCCACAAAAAGAACATCTAAGCTGCTTATCTTCAATCTTAGCCATTTAATCACCTCTAATTTCTTTTCTCCATCACCGCATCTATAAGCCCATATTTAACCGCTTCATATGAACTCATATAATAATCCCTATCAGTATCCTTGGCAATTCTTTCGAGTGGCTGTCCAGTCCTTTCAGATAATATTCGATTAATTCTTTCTCTAATTTCAATTATCTTCTCTGCTTGAATTCTTATATCTTCAGCTTGCCCTTGTGCTCCTCCTAATGGTTGATGAATCATAATGTCAGCATTTGGCAATGCAAATCTTTTGCCTTTTTGCCCTGCTGCTAATAGGAACGCCCCCATACTCGCAGCTCTACCAACGCATATAGTCACAACATCAGGTTTTATATATTGCATTGTATCAAAAATTGCAAATCCAGCGCTTACAGATCCTCCTGGACTATTTATATAAAGTTGAATATCTTTATCAGGATCTTCAGCTTCTAAAAACAACATTTGAGCAACTACTAATTCTGCAACTTGATCGTTTATTTCACTTCCCAACATAATAATTCTATCTTTTAAAAGTCGTGAATATATATCATATGATCTTTCTCCACGATTTGTTTGTTCAACAACAATTGGCACTAATGCCATAATTACCCCTCCATTTGAACATATTTTACTTTTTCTTTGAGCATATCTAGAACTTTGTCATTTATTATACCCTCTGTCAAGAAATTTAAATCTCCTTTTTTCATATCTTCAATGAATTTCTCTTTATTATCAGGGCTGTATGATTCAGCTATTTTCTCTAATTCTTTTTGAATATCTTCTTCAGTTGCTTCAACATTTTCATTCTTTGCAACTGCTTCTAAAACAAGTTGAGCTTCTACTTTTTTCTTTGCTATTTCTCTAAAGCTCTCTCTCATTTGTTCAATAGTCATATTAGTTAGCTCTAGATATTTCTCAAGACTAAATCCTTGCATTTTCATTCTATAATCAAAGTTATCTAATTCAGAATCTATTTGAGACTCAATCATAGCTTCTGGTATTTCAAATTCAGATATCTCAACTAATTTTTCAACAATCTTATTCTCTATATCAATATTTTCTTGTTCTTTTAATGATTTTTCTAATTCTTCCTTTATACTTTGTTTATATTCTTCTAATGTATCAAATTCGCTTACATCCATAGCAAACTCATCATCAAGCTCTGGTAATTCCTTATATTTAACTTCTTTAATCAGCACTTTAAATGTCGCGTCTTTTCCTCTTAATTGCTCTTCGAAATAGTCTTCAGGGAACTTAACATTTACTTCAACTTCTTCTCCCTTTTTCTTTCCGATTAGTGCTTCTTCAAAACCAGGAATGAATTGTCCTGAACCTACTTCTAAAGTCTGATCTACGGCACTTCCACCTTCGAATGCTTCTCCATCAATAAACCCTTCAAAGTCGATAGTCAATATATCACCATTTGCAATTTCTCTATCTCCAGCATCAATTATTCTTGCATTCATGTCTCTTACTCTTTCAAGTTCAGCATTTATCATTTCTTCAGTAACAGAATAATCATTTTTTTCTATCTCTATGTTATTGTAATCTCCTAATTTAACTTCTGGTTTTACTTCAACGCTAAATTTAGCAATTATTGGTTTGTCTTTCTCTATATCATCAATATCTACATCAGGTCTATCTACTGGCTCTAAATTAAATTCTTCTCTTGCTTTTGAATATGCCTCTGGCAATAGCTCGTTGATTGCATCTTCATAGAATATTTCTTTCCCATAATTCAATTCAATCAACTGTCTAGGAGCTTTCCCTTTTCTAAACCCAGGTATGTTAAATCTCGATCTATTAGCTATATAAGCTTTTTGTACAGCTTCTTCAAACTCTTCAGGAGTAAACTGAGCATCAAAATACACGGTGTTTTTTTCTTTTTTTACATAATCTACTTTCATTAATGAACCCCCTATGATAATTTTTGCTTTAATTCCATTATGTCATTATATCATAACTGACAAAATTTTTAACACAAATAATAATTAATAATATATAAAAAAACCAATGGCCGATACCACTGGTTGTTTTGGTGCGGGAAAGAGGACTTGAACCCCCACGTCAATGACACTAGATCCTAAGTCTAGCGCGTCTGCCAATTCCGCCATTCCCGCAAATGAATAAATTTGCCTGCCTTTATAATTATAGCATCTAATGTTATTTTGTCAACAGCATATCAAAAAAAGATAATCACAATTAATTTATATTAATTGTAAAACTAAATTAGACCTTTTTTTGCTTTCCAGTCTAATTTAGTCTTACAAATATTAAACCATTCTATTTTAAAATTATTGAGCGCATTATACTTAATAATTTTCTGTTTAGAGGTGTTAAGCTTGTTTCCAGAAAGGTCTTTTGTCTTATAATATATTAATTAAGCAATTAAAATATCAACTATGTCTAAAAACTGATTATAACTCCCCCATCATTTACGTATGATGTTGATAATCCTTTGGTTTCTACAATAATAATGTCTTTAAATTTTAGTTTTTTTAGACTGTCTTTTAAGTTTAGAGCTTTTTCGAATGCATTTGCATGAGAAATCACGGCTATTCTTTCTGAAAAATTTGCATTTGTATTTTCTATTATATCTACTAACCTATTAAATGCCTTTCCTGCACCTCTGACTTTCTCTGCTAACTCTATTTCTCCCGATTCATTTCCTCTCATAATTAATTTTATATTTAAAATGTTAGCTAATAATCCTTTTGATTTAGAAATCCTCCCATTTTTTATCAGATTGCTTAAATCTTCTGAGATAAAATATGTTTTCATATCGGTTATATATTTCTCAATATTTTCAACTATTTCAAGATTAGTTAAGCCTTTTTTGATTTCTTCTATAAGCTTTAAAAATACCAATACCTCACCAGCACTAGCTGATTTAGAGTTAAATACATGTATAAACTTGTCTTTTTGCTCTAATGCAATATTCTTAGCTGTCATAGCAGAATTATATGCTCCAGATAATTCTTTAGATATTGTAATTGCGAAAGATACAGCACTCTTTTCAAAAAGTTCTAGAAAATCACCTGGAGACGGGCACGAAGTCCTAATAGGATTTGGACTTTTTTTCATAGCATGGACCAGTTTATTTTTATCTAGACTTTCATCGTCTACGAATTCAATATCGTCAACATATATCCTAAATGGCACTAAATTTATATTAACCTCATCTTTTATTTCATCCTCAACACTTTTAACATCAATAGATTTCAATAAATCTTTGCTTAAATCGCAGCTAGAATCTGCTATTATATTCATATTAATTCCCCTATTCTATAATAATTTATCCTCAATTAGCGAAGCTAAATTATCAGCCTCTTTCTTTATCCAATCATAGTCCTTGCCTTCTATCATAACCCTTACTAACGGTTCAGTGCCTGAAGGTCTTATCAAAACTCTACCAGATCCACTAAATTTCTTTTCTAAATCTTTAATAGCATTTACTAATTCTGGGAAGTCTAAAAATCTATATTTGTTCTCAGGTTTTACCCTTGCATTTACCAAAACCTGAGGAAAGTTTTCTACCAAATCATTTAAGACTGATGCTTTTTTGTTTTCTGAAATCATTATTTTTAATAATTGCAATCCAGTTGCTAATCCATCTCCTGTTGTGTTTAAATCCATAAAAATAATATGGCCTGACTGTTCTCCTCCCAATACATAATTCCCTTTTTTCATTTCTTCAATTATATATCTATCTCCCACAGGTGTTCTAAGCAATTTCATTCCATTTTGGGATAGAAATACTTCAAGACCCATATTGCTCATAACAGTTCCAACAATTGTATTGTTATAAAGGTTGTTATTATCTTTTAAGAATTTTCCGCATATTGCCATCAAATGATCTCCATCAATTATTCTGCCCTTTTCATCTACAGCAATTATTCTATCCCCATCACCATCAAATGATATCCCTAAATCTGCATTAGTATCTAATACTAACTGTTGTACCAAATGAGGATTAGTAGAGCCACAGTTGTCATTAATATTTGTCCCATCAGGTTCTGTATTTATTGCTACAACATCACCATTTAATTCCCTAATTATCTCAGGACCAATCTTATATAGTGCTCCATTCCCGCAGTCCATAGCAATTTTAAATCCTTTTAAATCAATTGCAATTTTCTCTTTTAAGTACTCTTTGTAATGTATTGGGGCATTATCCTCAAAATATATTCTGCCAAGGCTGTTTTTAATAGGTCTCAATTCTATTGACCTATTATTTAACAAAATATCTTCTATTTCATCTTCTATTTCATCAGGCAATTTATATCCATCTGAGCTAAAAAATTTGATTCCGTTATATTCAAAAGGATTGTGAGAAGCAGAAATCACAACTCCAGCTAAAGCATTATATTTTCGTGTTAAATAAGCCACTGCAGGAGTTGGTATTATTCCAACTTGAATTACATCTAATCCAATAGAACATAGTCCTGCACTAAGGGCAGCTTCAAGCATATCAGAAGATGCTCTGGTGTCTTTTCCTACTACTACTTTCCCTCTGTTTCCATGAGTTAAAACAAAACCTCCGGCTCTCCCAATTTCGAATGCAAGCTCAGGAGTAAGGTCCTTATTAGCAATCCCCCTTACTCCATCAGTACCAAATAACTTCCCCATATTATCCTCCTTTGTTTAATTAATTTAGCTCGTTGCAGAACTCTACAACTCGCATATTTACTGCCTTTTTTTATATTGAAATGGCTAGATTCCCCCCATTTTGGGTATATATACAGTGTCAAAATGTGTATAACTCAAAACAAACAGAAA
>JACIXZ010000020.1 GCA_014360205.1 Tissierellales bacterium | reverse complement strand
TTAAGTATAATGTTTATAATTAATTAATTGTTTAGTTGCAAAATTTATTGCAGAATCTATTAATTTTTAATTTTAGCTGTGGATAACTCTATATATTTTTAATTTTGTATTCTGCAACTACCTAAAAATTTAATTATTCCCTCAATGACTTTAACAGAGCTTCCTCCAACTTTTATCCTAAATCCATCATCATTTTCTTCTATAAAACATTGGATTTTGCTTGGCCTATTTAATGAATATCCTTGATGAACTATAATAGAGTTTTCTTTTAAAATTTTGTTGTTTTTTAAATAATATATTAATGCTCCATTAGCTGTTCCCGTTGCTGCTTCTTCATTTATGCCCACCGCAGGAGCAAAATTTCTAGCATAAGCTTTTGTCCTATCTTTTTTATCTAAACAAAAAGCATGTAGTCCCACTACTCCAAGTTCTATTGAATAGTCCTTTAATTTGTTGAAATCAACATCTATTTTTTCTAATTTAATCTTACTCTTAATTGGACATATTATATCTTTAAGGCCAGTTGAAATGATTTGAGGATAGACAGATTCACCAGCTAATCCAATATCATCTTCATCTAAGTTTAAAATTTCCTTTATCCTTGATAAATCCTTTATATCTCCATAATATTGTGGCTTTCCTTGTTCCATAACAACAGATATGGGTTTAAAATTAGAGAACATTATCTCAGCAGTTATAGTTCCAATATTTGTTTTAAGTAGTATCGTCTTGGTGCCATTATTTAAATTTTCCACATACCCTTCATCTGCTAAAATATATACGCCACCAATAGTAGCATGTCCACACAAGTCTACTTCACACTCAGGAGTAAAGTATCTAGCTTTATATTTGTTTTTTTCTAATTCTGTCAAAAATATGGTTTCTGATAAGTTCATTTCTCTAGCTATCGATTTCATTATTTTCTCTGGCAAACTTTTCTTTGTAATAACTACGCCAGCAGGGTTGCCTCCAAAAGCAACATCAGTAAAAGCATCTACCTGGAAAATATTTAGTTCCATAAAATCACCTCCTATGTTCCACGTGGAACATTACCTTGCAAGCATCTCAATTAGCCTTTCTAGGTCATCATCGCTATAAAATTCAATTTCTATCTTTCCGATTTTTTTTGATTTAGTTATAGTTACTTTAGTTCCCAAGTTAGATATAAGTCTGTCTTCTAATTCTCTGATGTATATATCTTTTTTCTTTGTTTTGGGTCTTTTCTTTTTCTCTACTACCATAGCTTCAGTTTCTCTCACAGAAGAATTGGACTTGATTATCTCTAAAGCTTTCTTGTACTGCCCTTCTTCTTCTTTTATGCTCAGCAGCACTTTTCCATGCCCCATTGTCAATTCACCATTTTGTATAAGTTCAATTACTCTATTGTCGAGATTTAACAATCTTAAAGTATTTGAAATATATGATCTACTCTTTCCAATAGCTTTTGCTAATTCCTCTTGAGTTAAATTATATTCCTCAATTATTCTCCTATATCCATAGGCTTCTTCGATCGGGTTTAAATCCTCACGTTGAATGTTCTCAATTAAAGCAATTTTAGATGCAGTTACATCGTCAATATCTTTGATTATGCAAGGAAGAGTTTTCAGATTAGCAATTTTTGAGGCTCTATATCTTCGCTCTCCAGCGACTATTTCATAATATTCACCTTTCTTTGTTACAATAAGTGGTTGAAGAACTCCATTTTCTTTTATCGAATCTGCTAAGTTTTCTAAGCTTTCTTTATCAAAACTTTTTCTTGGCTGATCTTTTTTTGCCCTTATTTTTTCTATATTTAATTCAACAACTTTGCTTTCGCCACGAGTTATATCACTTATCAAGTCATCAACACTTTCTTTATCTTGTATCAAAGCAGATAATCCTTTACCCAGTCCAGTCTTTTTTTGTGGCATATAATCACCTCTATTCACTTTCTTGTAATTCTAAAAACTCCATTGCCAGTTCTAAATATGACTCAGCTCCCTTTGATCTAGAGTCATAATCATGTACACTCATTCCATATGATGGTGATTCTGCAAGCCTTACATTTCTCGGTATTATGCTAGTATAAACTTTGCCTTTAAAAAATTTTTTTACTTCTTCAACTACTTGAATCGATAAATTGGTCCTGCCGTCAAACATATTTAAGACCACACCTTCTAACTCCAGATTTGGATTTTGATTCTTTCTTACTAACTCGATTGTTCTAAATAGTTGGCTTACTCCCTCAAGTGCGTAGTACTCGCATTGGATGGGGATGATTACACTATCTGCTGCTATTAAGCCAATAACACTCAATATTCCAAGAGAAGGAGGACAGTCTATAAAGCAGTAGTCAAATTCATCCTTTATACTTTCAAGAATAATTTTTAAGGTGTTTTCCCAATTTTCTTCTCTAGCTAATTCTATTTCAACACCAGCAAGGTCATTGTTTGAAGGAACTATGCTTACATTCTCTGCAGAAGTAGGTTTTATTGCTTCGGCAATGCTTGATTTTCCTGTTAAACAATCATATATTTGAACATTCAAATTGTCTTTATCAATCCCTAAGCCACTAGAAGAGTTGCCTTGAGGATCAAGATCTATCAACAATATTTTCTTTCCTAATTTTCCTAAACCAGCAGACAGATTTATGCTTGTCGTGGTCTTGCCAACCCCACCTTTTTGGTTGAATATGGCGATAACTTTACTCATATAGTTTCACCTCAAATTCTATTTACTTATATAATATCATACAAAAAAAATAAATAAACAAAAAATGTTCCACGTGGAACATTTTTTGTTTATTTATCATCATAGCGGATTCTTTTTAGGTTTTCCCTGTTGTCTAGGATATTTCCTAGGTGTTTCTTTAATCTTTTTAATAACTATCAAAGTGTGAACAATATCAAAATGTGGCAATTTCACTTCTTCTATTCTTTCAATCTCTCCACCTAATAATTTAAGTGCATTTTTAGATAAGTCTACTTCTTCTTTTACATCTGGTCCTTTCATAGCTATAAAATAACCATTTACTTTCACAAATGGCAAGCAATATTCAGAAAGTGTATTTAGGCTTGCTACTGCTCTAGAAACCGAAATATCATATTTTTCTCTATGCTCATTAACTAAGGCAAGCTCTTCAGCTCTTGCATGAATAGTTTTTACCATTGATAAGTTTAACTCTTTTATGACTTCGTTTAGAAAATTAATTCTCTTGTTTAAACTATCCATTAAAGTCATATCCAACTCATTGTTATACACTTTTAAAACTAGACCTGGAAACCCTCCGCCTGTTCCAACATCGATCACTTTTTTATATCCATCAAATAACCCAATATTTACTAGTGACAAACTGTCACAAAAGTGTTTAATATATATTTCATCTTCTTCTGTTATATTGGTTATATTAAATTTCTGGTTCCAATGAACTAGCATATCTTTATATGTTTCGAACTGTTTTAATTGATCAGGTTCTAATTTTAAGTTCATTTTATGAAGAGCGCTTATAAATAATTCATTACTCACTAATAGTCCTCCTTCTTAGCTGTTCTAAATAGATCAATAAAACATTTATATCAGCAGGTGAAACACCAGAAATTCTTGATGCTTGTCCAATGGATTCTGGTCTGATTTTGTTTAGCTTTTGGACTGCCTCAGTGCTTAAGCTTTTTATTTTTGTATAATCGATATCTTCTGGGATTTTTTTATTTTCCATTCTCTTAAATTGCTCTATTTGAGCCATTTGTTTTCTTATATATCCTTCATATTTTATTTCAATTTCTGCCTGAATTCTGATTTCTTTAGGCAAATTAGGTCTATCTGGATCTAAAGCTTTTGTGGAATCATAAGTCAATTCAGGTCTCTTAAGGAGATCATAAAGGCTAATTCCAGTTTTTATTGTGCTGTTACTTAAGCTATATAGTATCTCATTTACTTCCTTTGTGGGTGTTAATATCACTTTTTTTAGTCTAGCTAACTCATCATTTAATAATCTCTCTTTTTCTAAAGTCTTTTCATATCGTTCTTTTGATACCAGCCCCAATTCATACCCTTTCTTAGTCAATCTCAAATCGGCATTATCTTGTCTAAGTGTCAACCTGTATTCTGCTCTCGATGTCATCATTCTATAAGGTTCGTTCGTACCCTTAGTAACAAGGTCATCAATCAAAACCCCAATATATGCCTCTGATCTATCAAGTATAAAAGGCTCTCTGCCCAATACATTTTGGCTTGCATTTATTCCTGCAATAAGACCTTGTGCTGCTGCTTCTTCATACCCACTTGACCCATTAATTTGTCCTGCAAAAAATAAATTCTTAATTTCTTTATGCTCTAGAGTCCTTTTTAGCATAGTTGAATCAATAGCATCATATTCAATTGCATATGCTGTTCTCATGAATTCTACTTTTTCAAGCCCCTTTATGTTTTTATACACTTCAATCTGTACTTCTTCAGGCAATGAAGAACTTACACCTTGTACATACATCTCTTTAGTGTCTAATCCTTCAGGTTCTATGAATACTTGATGTTTATCCTTTTCTGGAAATCTTACTACCTTATCCTCTATTGACGGACAATACCTAGGGCCAACACCTTCTATTAGCCCTGAAAACATAGGGGATCTATCTAAATTTTGTCTTATTATTTCATGAGCTCTTTCAGTTGTATAGGTCAAATAACATGATACTTGTTTTATATCAAATTCCTTTCCCATATTCATAAAACTAAATGGTATAATCTCATCATCTCCAGGTTGTTCTTCCATCACGCTAAAATCAATGCTATCTCTTGAAACTCTAGCAGGTGTGCCTGTTTTCATTCTCCTTAAGAAAAATCCCTTTTGTTTCATAGCTTTTGAAAGCATTATCGATGGAAATCTTCCATCTGGTCCAGACTCAAAATTTACTTCCCCTATATAAACTCTTCCACCTAAATAAGTCCCTGTAGCAACAACACATGCTTTTGTATTGTATACTGCACCAGTTCTTGTCACCACTGCCTTTACTTGATTGTTTTCAAAAATTATATCTACAACTTCAGCTTGTTTTAATGTCAAGTTAGGCTCATTTTCAAGCGTTTTTTTCATCTCTGTATGATACTTTTTCTTATCCGCTTGTACCCTAAGTGAATGTACTGCAGGCCCTTTTGACAAATTTAACATTCTGCTTTGTATGAATGACTTATCTATATTTAATGCCATCTCTCCACCTAGGGCATCAATTTCACGTACTAAATGACCTTTGCCTGTTCCTCCAATGTTTGGATTGCACGAAAGTGCTGAAATTGCATCCAAGCTGATCGTAAGTATAAGTGTCTTAAGGCCCATTCTAGCAGATGCTAAAGCAGCTTCAACACCAGCATGTCCTGCTCCTATTACGACACAATCATATTCTCCAGCATTATATTTAATATTATCTCTCATATTCTCTCCTTACTTTCCAATACAAAATTCACTAAATATCTTGTCTAATATATCTTCAGAAATAGATTGCCCCGTGATTTCTCCAAGGCTCTCCCAAGCGCTCTTAATATCTACTTCTAAACAATCGATCGGTTCATTTTTTAATATTTCTTCTTCCAATTCCAACAGTGTATCATATGCTTTAAGCAGCATATTCTTATGCCTTATATTATTTAATACAACATCTGATTCGATTTTTACATCTTCTTTATAAAACAAATCTTTTATAGTATCTATCAACTCATCTATACCTACACCTGTTGTAATAGAAGAATTGATTACTCTTGCGTTAGGAAAATTAACCTTGAAATAGCTTTCATCAAGTTTTCTCTCTAAATCAGACTTGTTTAACATTATTATAGTCTTTTTATCTTTTACTAGTTCCATAATTCTTTTATCTTCTTCTGTAAGAGGAGAAGATACATCAAACAATGCTATAATCAAGTCTGCCTTGCTTAAAGTTTCTTTAGTCTTTAACACGCCTATTTTTTCAACATAGTCCTCTGTCTCTCTAATGCCAGCAGTATCGACAAGTTTCAATGGAATGCCATCTATATTAATATATTCTTCAATTATATCCCTTGTTGTGCCTGGTATATCTGTTACTATAGCTCTATTTTCATTTAGTATCGCATTTAAAAGAGATGATTTCCCTACATTCGGCTTACCCAATATTACAGTATTCAACCCATCTCGCAGTATCTTTCCTCTTTCGAAACTATCAATTAATCTCTTTATTCTTTCCTTTGCCTTTTTTGAATCTTCCAACAATTCCTTGTGAGAAATCTCTTCTATTTCATCTTCAGGAAAATCTATATTAGCTTCGATAAATGCCATCATTTTTACCAAAATATCTTGGATCTCTAAAACTTCTTTAGTTATACTTCCTTCAAGTTGTTTCAATGAAACTTCGTAGCTCTTTTCAGATTTTGCTTTTATTATATCGATTACCGCCTCAGCTTGTGTTAAATCAAGCCTTCCATTTAAGAAAGCCCTTTTTGTAAATTCTCCTTTTTCAGCAAGCCTAGCTCCTTTCTTCAAACACAGCTCCAAAATTTTTTTAACAGGAATTATTCCCCCATGAGAATATATCTCTACCATATCCTCTCTTGTGTAGGTATTTGGAGCTTTCATAAAAGCAATCAAAACCTCGTCTAAGACTTTTTTATCATCAACAATATGACCATAATGAAGTTTTTTGTTTTCAAATTCGAAATTTTTTCTATTGCTTTTAAAAATTTCTTTCCCTATATTAATAGCATCTTTACCGCTTAATCTTACAATGCCTATTCCTGCTTCACCAACTGCTGTCGATATAGCAGCAATTGTTTGATCCATAAAATCACCTCAAAATTTATATAAATTAATTATAATATATCTCATTATACATTGTTTGCAAATTAAAGTAAAAAAATAAAGTCCTAGTGGACTTTATTTTTTTAAAGTTATAACAACCCTTCTATATGGTTCATTGCCTTCAGAATAAGTAGTGATTCCATCGAAGTTTTGCAAAGTCGAATGAATTATCCTTCTTTCATAAGGATTCATAGGTTCTAATTTTACTGGTTTCCTATATGTCAATACTCTTTTAGCCATCTTATTTGCCAAGTTTACTAATGCCTCTTCTCTCTTTTTTCGGTAATTATTTACATCAACTAATGTCTTATACAAATTTTCACCATTTTTATTTACCACTAAATTCAATAAATATTGTATAGAGTCAAGGCCACTTCCTCTTTTTCCGATCAAAACACCTATATCATCATCAGATAAATTAACTATTTCAACTTGAATGACTTCTCCTTCTAAAGTTACATTACAATCAGCTTCAATATCCATCTTATTTAATAAATTTTCCATAAAAGTTTGTGCTATCTTCTTAGGGTCATCTTTTTTAGTTACTTTTATCTTTGCTTCTTTCCCACCAATTATGCCGAACAATCCCTTTGATGGCTCTTCCAATATTTCTACTTCTACCTCATCTTTTGTTGCATTCAATTCAACTAGCGCTTCATTTAATGCATCTTCAACTGTTTTGGATGACTTTATAACAAATTTCATTTATTTTGCCTCCACACTTTTTTTAACGGATCTGTTAACTATAAGCTGTTGAACAATACTAAATATATTACTAATTACCCAATAAAGAGCAAGTCCTGCTGCAAAACCTCTTGCAGCAAAGAATATCATAAATGGAAGAACAATATTCATTATCCTCTGTGTTGATTGAGTAGAAGGATCAGCATTTGGATTAGCACTCATCATAGTAACACTCTGTAAATATGTCGTTATACCTGCTAATAGTGGCAATCCCCAAAGATATGGATCTTGTAATCCTAAATCCTTAATCCAAAAAAAGTTCTTTGCCATGCTTTGATACATTTCAGGATCTGTAAAAGCATACATACTTGGATCTCTAAATACTGCGAAAAATGCCAAAATTATAGGCATCTGTATAATCAATACAAGACAACCTGAAGCTGGATTGTATTTGTGTTCTTTGTATAATTCCTGCATTTTGATTTGCATAGTTTTCGGGTCATTCTTGTATTTTGTCTGTATATCTTTAATCAAAGGCTGAAGTTCGCTCATTTTTCTACTCGATTTAACTTGATTAAGGCTTAATGGTAATAAAATGAGCTTAAAAATAACAGATGTAATTATGATAGAAATAGCATAATACGATATAATAGATGGTTCACTAGGTAATACGCTACTTACAAATGTATATACATATCTTAGAATAGAACCCATTATGTTTCCAAGAAAATCAATCATTTATTTTATAAACCCCCCGTTCATTTAAGTGGGTCATATCCTCCTTCATGAAATGGATTGCACCTTAGTATTCTTCTTATACTTAGATAACTTGCTTTAAAAAATCCGTATTTTTGAAATGCCAAGAGTGAATACTCTGAGCAAGTAGGATAAAACCTGCAATGTTTACCAACCAATATATACTTAGATATATAATTTTGGTAAAATTTTATAATGTAAATCACTATATTATTCATTGAATCACCTTTTTAAAATACCGGCTAAACTATATAGGTGCTCAACAGATTTTTGTAGTTCTTCATAGTTTAAGTCTAAAGTATTCTTCTTTGGAATAAGTACAATATCATATCCTTCACTTACATATGGTAAAAGATTTTTGTTAATCTCTCTCAACCTTCTTTTTATTTTATTTCTAACCACAGCTTTCCCCAATTTTTTAGTGACTACTATTCCAAACCTAGTATAATTCAATTCATTTTTTTTTATATAAAGTGTAAAATTTCTATTCCAATAGTTTTTACCCTTTACATAAACCTTTTTAAATTCAGTATTCTTTCTTAATCTGTGTATTTTTTTCATTAAGATAAACCACCCTAGGCCTTTAATAAAAGGCCACTATCTAGCGGCCTAAGCGGAAAGCACCTTTCTCCCTTTTCTTCTTCTTGCTTTTAACACTGCTCTACCTGATCTAGTCTTCATTCTCTTTCTAAAACCATGTTCTTTACTTCTTTGTCTTTTTTTAGGTTGATACGTTCTTTTCACATAAAACACCTCCTTTATGTAGGATAACAAGTATATTTGATACTAATACCTATTTCATAGCATAAAACACTATCTTAAATTATATGTATAAGGTAGAAACATGTCAAGAAATATAATTTTAGTTCAGTTTCTACTAATATAATATATATAATATATCAAAAATGCAAACCTGTAGATAATTTTTAAACAGCCTGTGGATAAATTTATTGAATATGGTATATATTTTTGTTATTATATTTATAGTGTTAATAAGTATTAAATCTTGTGGATAGTTTAAAGTTATGCACATTTTGTGGATAGTTTGTGCATAACTTTAAATTATTTATCGATTTTTTGTTACGAATATTTAATTTATAAATTAATTTTATCCACAATATTAAGCTGTTAATTCTGTGGATTATTTATTTTTTTAATTAAAATTTCTATTTATCCACAAAAAGTTGATATTTTATCAACATTATCCACATATTTTAGAATTTTTATAATTTTTGTGGATAACATGAAATATTAGGAGGTATTATTAATGAATTTATCATTAAATGAGCTTTGGGATCAGGTGCTAAATTTAATTAAAGTTGAACTCACAGAAGTTAGCTTTAACACATGGCTTAAAACCATAAAACCTATATCCTTAAGTGATGATGAAATAACTTTAGCAGCTCCAAATGACTTTACAAAGGGAATTTTAGAAGGAAGGTACTTAAATTTAATAAAAAATGCAATAAAAGAAGTTTGCAAAAAAGATTATAAAATTAATTTCATAGTACCTGGAGATGAATTACCAAATATAGAAGTAGTAAAGAAAGAAAATAAGGTTAGTGAACCTGATTTTAAAAAACTGTTAAATCCTAAATATACTTTTTCAACATTTGTTACAGGAAAAAGCAACGAATTTGCTCATGCAGCATCTTTAGCAGTTGCTGAAGCACCAGCTCAAGCATATAATCCACTTTTTATATATGGTGGCGTAGGATTAGGGAAAACACATTTAATGCATGCAATAGGTCATTATATATTATCTCAAAATCCAAAAGCTAAAGTAGTATATGTATCAAGTGAAAAATTCACAAACGAACTCATTAATTCTATAAGAGAGTATAGAAATGAAGAGTTTAGAAATAAATATAGAAATGTAGATGTTCTTCTAGTTGATGACATTCAATTTATAGCCGGAAAGGAAGGAACTCAAGAAGAATTTTTCCATACTTTCAATGCTCTACATGAAGCAAACAAACAAATCATAATATCAAGTGATCGTCCACCAAAAGAAATACCTACACTAGAAGATAGGCTTAGATCTCGTTTCGAATGGGGCTTGATAACAGACATACAACCACCTGATTTTGAAACTAGAATAGCAATACTTAAGAAAAAAGCCAATATAGAAAATCTAAATATACCTGACGAAGTCTTTCATTTAATTGCAAACAATATTCATTCTAATATAAGAGAATTAGAAGGAGCTCTTATTAAAATCGTTGCTTACTCATCATTGACAAATGCAGTTATATCAGAAGAATTAGCACAAGAAGCTCTAAAAGACCTCGTAAATAGCCAAAAAAAGAAAGAAATCACTGTTGAACTTATTAAAGACGTAGTAGCAAAAGAATTCAATATAAGAATTGACGACTTTGACTCTAAAAAAAGAACAAGAGAAGTGGCTTTTCCAAGACAAGTAGCCATGTACTTAACAAGAGAATTGACAGATTTATCTCTACCTAAGATAGGCGATGAATTTGGTGGAAGAGACCATACAACAGTTATACATGCATACGATAAAATATCTAATGACATGACAAATGACTTAAGTCTTAAAAATAAAATAGAAAAGATAATAGAAAATTTAAAGAAATAACATGTTGATAGTTTATAACAATTATTTTACTTATCCACATGTTATTAAACTTCATATTAAATATGATTTCAACTGAAAAATGACTTATCCACATATTAACATGTACTACTACTATTACTACTATTGTTATTAATTCTAATATACTATAAAGGAGGAAGTGCCTTGAAATTTTCAGTATCGCAAAATGAACTAAATAAACATATAAATATAGCACAAAGAGGTATCTCAAATAAATCAACTCTTCAAATTCTAGAAGGGATACTCATTGATGCAAAAAATAACAGATTAAAACTTACATCCACAGATTTAGAGATAAGCATAGAAACAATATTAGATGCAAATGTAATAGAAGAAGGAAAAGTTGTTATAAATTCAAGGATATTGGGAGATATTGTAAAAAGATTACCAAACGATACAATATATTTTGATATAAAAAACAACCATGTAAATATAAAGTGTCAGAATTCAGATTTTAACATAATTTCATATCCTGGAGATGATTATCCAGAACTTCCAATAGTAATAGAAACAGCAAAATTCGATATACCTCAAAATATTTTAAAAAGCGCAATAAAACAGACTTCATTTACCACATCACAGGATGAATCAAGAGCAGTATTGACAGGAGTTCTATTTGAAATAGAAGATGGCATGTTAACATTTGTATCCCTTGATGGATATAGGCTATCTATGAGAAAAGAGAATATTGAAATATCAGAAAGTTTAAAACTAATTGTTCCAGCAAGAGTTTTGAATGAATTAAATAAAATAATCGAAGATGTGGATAAAAATGTTACATTGGCTATAGCAAACGGACAAATAGTATTTACTTTAGATGATACAGTTATATATTCTAAGCTTTTGGAAGGGCAGTTTTTTAATTACAAAGATATTGTAAGAACAAACCACAATACAACGATACTTGTAAAAAGGAAAGATTTACTTGATTCATTAGAAAGAGCTAGTCTATTATCAAGAGAGCAGAGAGCAAATCTAGTGAAACTTTCAGTTACAGATGATTATTTAACAATAAAATCCAATTCAGAGATGGGAGATGTATTAGAACAAATAGAGATCATAAAAAAGGACGGAGAGAATTTAAACATAGCATTTAACTCAAGATATTTAATAGATGGTGTTAGAGTTATAGATAGTGAAGATATAGAGCTTAATTTTATTTCCAGCCTTAATCCTTGCATAATGAGAGCAAAAGATGATGAAAAATACATCTATTTGGTATTACCAGTTAGATTAGCTCAAGATGATTTTTAAGAGGTGAAAAAATGGAAAAGGTTAAAATAAATACAGAATACATTAAATTAGAGCAATTATTAAAATTAGCAAGCATCACACAAACAGGTGGAGAAGCTAAAATAATGATTCAAGATGGATTGGTAAAGGTCAATGGAGAAATATGCAAACAAAGAGGAAAAAAATTGAGAATAAATGACAAAATAGAAGTAAATGATAAAATTTATGTTGTGGTATAATTAATTGTGCTTTTAATTTAAGGAGTGTATTTTTTGAATATATACGAATTGAGGTTAATAAATTTCCGAAATTACTACAACTTAACTATAGAATTTTTTCCCTATATAAATATTATTTATGGAGATAATGCTCAAGGAAAGACAAACCTATTAGAAGCCATAAATCTAGTATCTACAGGAAAATCTTTCAGAACCAGCAGAGAAAAAGAAATGATAAATTTCAATAAAGATAAAGCATATGTTGGGGCAAAGGTATTAGGGGAGAATTTTGAAAAGCTAATAGAGATAAAATTAGATAAAAATTATTCTAAAAAACAGAGAATAAATGGAAAAGATGTAAAAAATCAAAAAGAGCTATATGATAATTTTAAATCTGTGGTGTTTTCCCCAGATGATATAAATTTAATAAAAGATGGACCAAATGTAAGAAGGAATTATATTGATAATTTAATATCAAACTTAAAACCAACATATCAATACAACCTAAACAGATATAACAAGATACTATTTCAAAGGAATAATTTATTAAAGCAAAACCTCATAAAAATTGATAGGAATTTAATAGATATATTCAATTTACAGTTGTCAAAATTAGCTAGCACAATAATAATAGAGAGAATGCTTATCTTAGAAAGGCTTGAAGAATTTTCAAAAGTGATACATTCTGAATTCACTGCAAATCAAGAAAAAATTAAATTTCAATATTTTTCAACAGTAAAATTTGATAAAAAAGATCCTATTGAAATACAAGAAAAAACTTTAAAAATGCTCAGAGAATATGAAAAAATGGATTTAGAAGCAAAAACAACACAAATAGGGCCTCACAGAGATGACATTTTCATAATCATAAATGAAAAAGATGCTAGAGTATTTGGCTCACAAGGACAGAAAAGATCAGCTGTTTTGACTATCAAACTATCAGAGGTTGAATTAATAAAAAATGAAACTAATCATTATCCAATATTACTTTTAGATGATGTTTACTCAGAATTAGATGAAAATAGAAAAAACTACTTAAATAGGCTTTTTAAAAATGTTCAAACCTTTATAACAACAACTGATGTAAATAGCATAGGGGATCTGTCTTCTTTAGAAACAACAAAGATTAAAATAGAAGATGGAACATATATAAAGAGCTAATATGGAGGGAAATAGATGGCAATAGATAACAATGGTAACAATAGGCATTATACAGCCAATGAAATACAAGTATTGACAGGGCTTGAACCCGTAAGAAAAAGACCTGGAATGTATATAGGCTCAACTGGACCAAAGGGACTTCATCATCTAGTCTACGAAGTAGTAGATAACAGTATAGATGAAGCACTAGCAGGAATTTGTGATACAATAGAAGTTATAATACATGAAGACGGTTCAGTATCAGTAAAAGACAATGGAAGTGGTATACCTGTAGAGATACATCCTCAAACAGGTAAATCCACAGTAGAAACAGTTTTGACAATACTTCATGCAGGGGGAAAATTTAACAATTCAGCATATAAAGTCTCTGGAGGGCTTCATGGAGTTGGAGTTTCAGTAGTAAATGCACTTTCAAAGTGGCTTATTGCAAAAGTAAGAAGAAACGGAAAAGAATATATGCAAAAATTTGAAAGAGGTATAGCTGTAACAGAACTCACTGAAATTGGAGAAACAGATGAGACTGGTACAACTATACATTTTTTGCCAGATGATGAAATATTTGAAACCGTAGAATTTAACTTTGAAACATTGGAACATCGATTCAGAGAAATGGCATTCCTAAACAGAGGAATAAAAATAACTCTAGAAGATAGAAGAAACAATGTGAAAAAAGAATTTCATTATACTGGAGGAATAAAATCATTTGTCGAATATATAAACAAAAATAAAAATCCTCTTCACAAAGAAGTCATTTATTTTGAGGAGGAAAAAGATTTTGTTACAGTAGAACTAGCACTTCAATACACCGACTCTTATTCAGAAACAATGCTGTCTTTTGCTAATAATATCAATACGATAGAAGGTGGAACTCACTTATCAGGATTTAGATCTGCACTTACTAGGAGTATAAATGATTATGCTAGAAAGTATAACTTTCTAAAAGAAAAAGATGAAAATCTTACTGGAGATGATGTAAGAGAAGGTTTAAGTGCAGTACTTTCTGTAAAATTGCCAGAACCCCAATTTGAAGGTCAAACAAAAGCAAAATTAGGAAATACTGAAATTAGAGGAATAGTAGATACCTTAACATATGAACATCTATCTAGCTATTTTGAAGAAAATCCTAAAACAGCTAGAGCTATATTGGAAAAAGCTATCAATTCTCAAAGAGCAAGAGAAGCTGCAAGAAAAGCAAGAGATTTGACAAGAAAAAGAAGCGTGTTGGATAATACAACTCTCCCTGGGAAATTAGCAGATTGTCAATCAAATGATATAAATGAAACAGAAGTTTTTCTAGTAGAGGGAGATTCAGCTGGTGGAAGTGCAAAGCAAGGAAGAGATAAGAAATTTCAGGCAATACTTCCATTAAAAGGAAAGATAATGAATGTAGAAAAAGCTAGAATCGATAAAATACTTGGATATGAAGAAATAAAAGCTATGATAACAGCCTTTGGAACAGGTATTGGTGAAGATTTTAACATTGAAAAACTTAGATATGGTAAAATAATAATCATGACAGACGCAGATGTTGATGGAGCGCATATAAGAACACTTTTATTGACTTTTTTCTACAGATATATGAAAGATTTGATAGAAAAAGGTCATGTATACATTGCACAGCCACCACTATATAAAGTATCAAAGGGTAAAACAGAGCATTATTGTTATTCGGATAAAGAACTTGAAAAGTATCTAGACGAAATAGGTAGAGGCAACTACACTATTCAAAGATACAAAGGTCTTGGAGAAATGAATGCCGACCAGCTATATGATACAACAATGGATCCTAACAATAGAATTCTCTATAAAGTGACAATAGAAGATGCTGTCGCAGCAGATGAGATATTTACAACACTTATGGGGGATAAAGTAGAGCCTAGAAGGGAATTTATAGAACAAAATGCTAAATATGTCAAGAATCTTGACATATAGGAGGTAAATATGGAAGAAAACAAAGAGAATCTGATTGAAATAAATATAGAAGATGAGATGAAAAATTCTTACTTAGATTATGCTATGAGCGTAATAGTAAGTAGAGCATTGCCAGATGTAAGAGATGGATTAAAACCAGTACACAGAAGAATACTATATGCTATGAGCGAGCTTAATCTTTCGCCAGACAAACAATATAGAAAATCAGCTAGGGTAGTTGGAGATGTACTTGGTAAATATCATCCACATGGAGACTCATCTGTCTATGGAGCAATGGTAAGATTAGCTCAAGATTTTAACACTAGATATCCTCTAGTCGATGGGCATGGTAACTTCGGTAGTGTGGACGGCGATGGAGCAGCTGCGATGAGGTATACCGAAGTAAAAATGACTCCACTAGCTATGGAAATGTTGAGAGACTTAGAAAAAGAAACCGTCGATTTCATGCCAAACTTCGATGAAACATTAAAAGAACCAGTAGTATTGCCTAGCAAATTTCCAAATTTATTGGTAAATGGATCATCGGGGATAGCAGTAGGAATGGCTACAAATATACCACCACACAACTTAAAGGAAGTCATAGATGGATTAATTATGCTGATAGATAATGAAGATATTAGCATTGATGACATGATGAAAGTAATAAAAGGGCCTGATTTTCCAACAGGTGGAATAATAATGGGAAAAGAAGGCATTAAAAAAGCATTTAGAACAGGTAGAGGCAAATTAACCATTAGAGCTGTAGCTGAAATCGAAGAAAACTCTAAGGGGAAAAGAAGCATAATAGTTTCTGAGATCCCATATCAAGTCAACAAATCCAACTTAATAGAAAAAATTGCAGAATTAGCTAGAGATAAAAAAATAGAAGGCATCTCTGATTTAAGAGATGAATCAGACCGAGAAGGCATGAGAATAGTAATAGAACTCAAAAGAGATGCAAATGCCAATGTAGTATTAAACAATCTATACAAACACACACAAATGCAAATTACTTTTGGAACAATAATGCTAGCTTTAGTAAACGGAGAACCAAAAGTACTTAATTTAAAACAGATTTTAGAGCATTATTTAAATCATCAAAAAGAGATAATAAGAAGAAGGACACAATTTGATTTAAGAAAAGCAGAAGAGAGAGCCCATATAGTTGAAGGTTTGAGAATTGCACTTGATCACATAGATGAAATAATAAAGATAATTAGAAGTTCAGCAAATGATCAAAAAGCTAAGGAAAGCTTGATGAATAACTTTACATTATCTGAAATTCAAGCTCAAGCAATTTTAGATATGAGATTGAGAAGATTAACAGGACTGGAAAGAGAGAAATTAGAAGAAGAATACGAAGATTTGATAAAGAAGATAAATTCATATAAAGAAATACTTGTAAATGAAAGACTTGTATTGGACATAATAAAAACAGAATTATTGGAAATAAGAGATAAATATTCTGATTTAAGAAGAACAAGAATTATGCATAGTAAAGAGGAAATAAACATAGAGGATATGATACCAGAGGAAGATGTTGTAATAACCCTTACTCATTTAGGATATATAAAAAGAATGCCAGAAGGGACATACAAGCCTCAAAAAAGAGGTGGCAAAGGAGTAATAGCTTTAACAAAGAAAGATGATGATTTTGTTGAGGACTTATTTATTACTTCGACACACAGCACTTTGTTATTCTTTACAAACAAAGGAAGAGTTTACTCACTAAAGGCATATGAAATACCTGAAGCAGGCAGACAAGCTAAAGGGACAGCAATAGTAAACCTATTAAATATAAATCCTGAAGAAAAAATAACAGCAGTAATTCCTGTTGATGAATTCAGCGAAGACTTAAATATGGTGATGTTGACTAAAAAAGGAACTATCAAAAAAACTGAGCTAGAACAATTTAACAGCATAAGAAAAAGTGGTATGATAGCTATAACATTGAAAGAAGAAGATGAACTAATAAATGTTAAACTAACAAAAGAAAATGACGAGATAATAATAGTCACCAAAAATGGTATTGCAATAAGATTTAGCCAAAAAGATGTAAGAGTGATGGGAAGAAATGCTGCAGGAGTAAGAGCAATTGAATTAAAAGAAGATGACGAGGTTGTATCCATGGATATAGCAGAAGATAGCAAATATCTACTTGTCATTACAGAAAAAGGATATGGGAAAAGAACTGAATTAAATGAATACAAAACTCAAAAAAGAGGCGGCAAAGGAATTAAGACTTATTCCATAAAAGAAAAAACTGGGAAAATAGTATCAGCTAAAGTAGTAAACAATCAAGATGAGGTTATGATTATTTCACTAAATGGAACAATAATTAGACTGCAAATTAAAGATATATCTGTAATGGGCAGAAGCACTCAAGGAGTAACTTTAATGAAGATGAATGATGATAGAGTAGTCGCTGTGGCAAAATATGTTGAGGGATAAATTTTAAGGAGTGATGGATATGGCTTTGCAAACAAAAGCAGAATTCAACTATGATGAAGGAAAATGGATAATTAAGCCGATTGGAGAAATAGACATCTATACATCAACAGAATTTAGAGATAAAGTATTAAAATCATTTGAACAAAAAAATGCAGATTTAGTTATCGATGGAGAACATCTTGAATATATAGATTCAACAGGATTAGGAGCATTGATAGGTCTTTTAAAGATGCTTCAGGATACTCAATATAAAATTTATATAGACAATATAAAGCCAAACATCAGAAAGTTGTTTGATATCACAAAACTGGATAGCCTATTTATTTTTAGAGGTGAACAAAATGAATAATGATACAATACAACTTATAGTTCCTAAAAAGGCTGATTATATAAGCTTGATAAGGCTAACATCATCTGCAATAGCAAGTAAGCTAGGATTTAACATAGAAGACTTAGAAGATATAAAAGTATTAGTAGGTGAATCATGTATATTAACACTTTCATCAGAAAATACTAATAAACTTGATATAGAATTTAAAGTTGTTGATGATGACTTAGAAATATTGATAAAATTAGATGGAGAATTAGATATTGATGAAATAAATGAATCAGAAAAAAAATTGAGCAAGATGATAATTGAATCTTTAGCAGATGAAGTAGAATACTCTAAAAATTCTATAAGATTAATTAAGTCAATAATTTAGTAAGGATGGTATCCTATGGACCATAGAGGAACTAAAAACAATATAAATCATCAAAAAGAAGATACTAAAGAATTATTTAGAATGTATAAAGAAAATCCTACTAAAGAAATCAGGGATATCCTTATAGAAAAAAATCTTTATATAGCAGAAATACTTGCAAAAAAGTATGCAAATAGAGGAATAGAATACGATGATATATTTCAAGTTGCAAGCATAGGACTAATCTATGCAATTGATAGATATGACATAGACAAGGGATATGAGTTTTCAAGTTTTGCTACTCCAACAATCATTGGAGAGATAAAAAAGTATTTTAGAGACAAAGGCTGGACTATAAGAGTACCTAGAAGAATTCAAGAACTATCTAAAAAGATAAATATAGCTAAAAATGAATTGAGTCAGGACCTCCAAAGAGTGCCCACAGTTGAAGATATAGCAAGATATCTAAATGTATCTGAAGAAGAAGTATTGGAAGCAATGGAAGCTAGTAAAGTTTATACACCTCAATCACTAGATGTGACATATGATTCTCAAAGTGAAGATAAGGAAGTAAATTTAGCAGAATTAATTGGTGAAGAAGACTATTATTTTGATAGAATTGAAAACAACGATTTTTTAATGAGAACAATGGCAAAATTAAATGACATGGAAAGAGAGATACTTGTCGAAAGATATTTCAATAAGAAAACTCAGGTAAACATAGCAAAAAGCATGAATATATCACAGATGACAGTTTCTAGGATAGAAAAAAGAGTACTAGAAAAGATAAGGAAAGAAATAGATAAAACATTAAATTAAACAATTAGGCAATTACTTTAGTTAAACTAGAGTGATTGCCTTTTGCATTTTTTGATATAATAAAGATAAAGAGACCTTAGGAGGATAAAAAATGAAATATAATTTTGACGAAGAGGTAAACAGAAAAGGAACTAATTCAGTTAAGTGGGATAATTTAAAAAATATATTTGGAAGAGATGACATTATACCATTGTGGGTTGCTGACACTGATTTCAAAGCACCAATAGAAGTCATAGAAGGAATAAAGAAAAGAGCTGACCATGGAGTTTTTGGATATACATTTAGAGGTAGTTCATATAATGAATCAGTTAAGAATTGGCTTAAGAGAAGACATCAATGGGAAATAGAAAGAGAATGGATAACATTTAGTCCAGGAATAGTACCAGCACTAAGCACATGCGTAAACACCTTTACAAACCCTGGAGATAAAGTGATAATTCAATCGCCAATTTATCCTCCGTTTAGATCAGTCGTAGAAGGAAATGGCAGAAAAATAATCGACAATGAGTTGGCATTTAAAAACAATCGTTATTGCATGGATTTAGAAAATTTAAAAAGGCAAATATTTAAGTCAAATGGAGAATTTGATTATAAAGTAAAGATGCTTATTTTATGCAGTCCACACAATCCTACTGGAAGAGTTTGGGAAAAGAATGAATTATTAGAGCTAGGAAAGATATGCTACGAAAACAATATAATCATAGTATCAGATGAAATACACTCAGACATTGTATATAAAAACCACAAGCATATACCTATAGCTTCTTTATCAGAAGAACTTAAAAACTCTACAATTACATGCATATCACCAAGTAAAAGCTTTAGCCTAGCGGGACTTGCATCCTCTGCAATAATAATACCCAACAAAAAACTTTTAAATTTATTTAACGCTTCATTGGACACAGCACATATAGCTGGAGGCAACATATTTGGAAATATTGCTTTAGAAGAAGCATATAATAATGGCGATGATTATCTTGATGAGCTAATTTTGTATTTAGAGGACAATCTCAACTATTGTATAGATTACTTCAATGAAAAGATCCCTCAAATAAAACCACTTCGCCCAGAAAGCACTTACCTAGTCTGGCTTGATTGCAGCAAATTGGGATTGGAGGATAAGGAGCTAATGAACTTTTTCATTAACAAAGCAAAAGTAGGAGTAAATCCAGGCAGCAGTTTTTCTAAAAAATACAAAGATTTTGTAAGACTAAATATTGGATGCACTAAAAAAACATTAAAGGAGGCTCTTTATAGAATAGAAAAAGCTGTAAAGGAGGTAATTAGGTAATGAAAAGAGTTTTGTTTCTTATAGCAATGATTTTAGTGTTAACAGGCTGCGATAATGTAGCAGAAAAAGATATAGTTTATGAAAATGAAGTGGAAAATTCTGCTAATGAAAAAGTCTATGAAATCTTAAATGAAAATGGAAACACCATAAAAGAAAGATACAAAACACCCGAAGGATTTAAAAGAATAGATGTTGATGAGAATAGTTTCGGAGAATTTTTGAGGAACCAAAAATTGAAACCCTATGGAGAAAAAGCGCTCTATTACGATGGAAGAGAGAAACCATTTGGAAATGTCTACGAGAGTGTTTTAGATGTAGATATTGGAGATAGAGATCTTCACCAGTGTGCAGATGCAATAATGCTACTAAGAGCTGAATACCTATATTCAATAGGAAAATTTGAAGAAATAAAGTTTAATTTTGTATCAGGTTTTGAAGCAAAATACAGCGAGTGGATAAAAGGAAACAGAATAAAAGTTGAAAGAAACAATGCAAGTTACTACAAGAAAACTGAAGCCTCCAACACTTATGAAGATTTTAGGAATTTTATGGACATAGTATTTGCATACTCAAGCACATTGTCCTTAGAAAAGGAATTGGAAAGCGTAGGCATAGATGATATGACAATAGGAGATGTATTCATCGTTGGAGGAAGCCCTGGCCATGCTGTTATAGTAGTTGACATGGCAGAAAATGAAAACGGAGAAAAGATATTCTTATTAGCTCAATCATATATGCCAGCACAACAGACCCAAATTCTATTAAATCCAAATGACAAAGATATAAGCCCTTGGTACTCATTAAAGGGATATGATAAATTAGTCACACCTCAATGGACTTTTGAGTTAGATCAACTAAAAAGATTTAATTAAATATGTTTAAAAAATACTGATATTCACGAATACAAAAAAATATAAAAAACTTTAAAAAAGGTATTGACACAAGATAATAGAAGATGTTATACTAACAAAGTCGCCAAAAGAGCGACAGTGAACCAAGAAAACTAAACAGTGTGAAACTTTGAATAAACTACAAAGTTAATTTTTAAAAGATAAGAAGTAATTGAGCTAAATCAAACTATTAAATGAGAGTTTGATCCTGGCTCAGGACGAACGCTGGCGGCGTGCCTAACACATGCAAGTCGAGCGAAGTATATTTAAGTGAAGTTTTCGGACGG
>JACIXZ010000002.1 GCA_014360205.1 Tissierellales bacterium | reverse complement strand
TTTCTGTTTGTTTTGAGTTATACACATTTTGACACTGTATATATACCCAAAATGGGGGGAATCTAGCCATTTCAATATAAAAAAAGGCAGTAAATATGCGAGTTGTAGAGTTCTGCAACGAGCTAGTTATCTTTAATTTTTAGGAGGGACAAAAGTTGATAAATACTTTTATAGATGGTTGGAAATTAAAAGCACTATTAGAAGCCAGCTATAACTATCTTGAAAAAAATAAAGAGATAGTTAATTCATTGAATGTTTTTCCAGTCCCAGATGGTGATACTGGAACAAATATGAGCTTAACAATGCGCTCGGCTGTAAATAATTCCCAAAAGGTTATTGAAAACAATGCTTCGGAAATTATGAAAGCAGCTAGCCAAGGATCATTAATGGGAGCAAGGGGAAATTCTGGAGTAATTTTATCTCAATTGTTTAGAGGTTTTAGTCTAGGTCTTGAGGATAATAAAGAAATTGATGTAAAAGCAATTGCATTTGCTATGAAGAAAGCAGCAGAAACTGCATATAAAGCAGTTATGAAGCCTACTGAAGGTACAATATTAACTGTTGCAAGAGAATGTGGTGATTATGCAATAGAAATTTATGAAAATGTAAATGATATTAATGAACTACTAGAACTGGTTATTAATTATGGCAATAAAGTTTTAGAAAAAACACCAGATATGTTGCCAGTTTTAAAACAGGCTAATGTTGTTGATGCTGGAGGAAAAGGTTTATTAATGTTAATGATAGGTGCCTTAGAATTTTTATCCGGAGATATTTCAACATTGGTCGAAAAAACTGATTCGATGCCAGTAATATCTGAAAAACAGTATAAACGAGAAAAAATTGACACAGATGATATAAAATTTGGATATTGTACTGAATTTATAATTGTAACTAAGCATAAAGATATAGAGGGTTTTAGAGATAAGATTTCTTTTTATGGAGATTCTTTGCTTGTAGTAGGGGATGATGATTTAATTAAAGTTCATATCCACACGAATAATCCTGGAGAAGTTTTGGAAAAAGCATTAAAATTAGGTGAGCTTAGGGATATAAAAATCGATAATATGCGCTATCAACATGAAGAAATTTTGTTAAAAGATGACTTGATGCAAAATAAAATTGTTAATGATAAACCATTTTCCAAGTATTTCATCATATCAGTTTCTATCGGGGAAGGTTTAAATGAACTATTTAAAAGTCTAAATGTTGATTATATTATATCTGGTGGACAAACAATGAATCCTAGCATTGAAGAAATACTTAATGCTATAGAAAATGCTAACTCAGAAAATATATTAATATTACCTAACAATAGCAATATCATTTTGGCTGCTGAACAAGCTAAAAGTGTAAGCAATAAAAACGTATATGTTATTCCTACTAGAAATATTGCTCAGGGCATATCAGCCATGATTGCATTTGATCCAAATAAAGAGGTTAATGATAATATCAAAAAAATGAACGAAGCTTATACTAAAGTTATTTCTGCACAAGTAACATATTCTGTAAGAGACACACAAATCAACGGAAAAAATATCGAGTCAGGCAATATTATCGGAGTTACTGATAAAGAAGTATTATCTGTTGGTACGGATATTAACGAAGTATCAATAGACTTAATTGAGAAAATAATCAATGATGATATCTCTATTATAACGATCATATATGGTGAAGATGTAGACAGTTCTAAAGCGGAAGAACTTGCCCAAAATTTAAAAGATAAGTTCAAGGAAATTGATATAGATTTAGTTGAAGGGAATCAGCCTATATATTACTATATATTTTCACTGGAATAATTATAACCCTACCTTAAGGTAGGGTTTATTTGGAGTGATGTTTATATGAACGAGTTAAAAAAAGATGTAAGATATATCAAAAATGTTGGACCTAAACGAGCAGATAAATTAATGAGGTTAAATATTAAATCAGTAGAAGATCTTATTTTTTTCTTTCCAAGAGACTATGAAGATAGAACTAACATTAATTCAATAAATGAAATCAGAAACAATGATATCATAAATTGTATTATTACTATTAAGTCAAATCCTTCTGTAGTAAACTTAAGGAACAACTTAAAACTATTAAAAGTTTTGGCATCTGACGGAAACACTGATATTACGCTTGTATGGTTTAATCAAGTTTATATTAAAAACAAATTAATTATAGGAGAAAAATATTTTTGTAGAGGCAAACTTAGTAGAAATAAATTCGAAGTACAAATACAAAATCCCGAAATTATCCCTTATTCAGATTCTGATTTCTTTATTCCTATTGTACCTATCTACCCTTTAACTAGTGGACTAAGCAACAAAGAAATGATAATCATAATAAAAAAATGTTTAGAAGAATATTTGCCACTTATTAAAAACACTTTGCCAGAAGACTTAATTCGTAAATATAATTTAATGAATAAAAGGGAATCTATTGAAAAAATACATTTTCCTGATAATATTAAGGTCCTTGAAAAAGCAAGGAAATCTCTGGCCTATGAGGAACTATTGATCCTACAGCTTGCTCTTATTTCTATCAGATCAAATCAAAATTCGAATAATGGAATAATATTTAATAAATCCAAAGAATTGGATTTATTCATTGATAGATTACCATTTAAACTAACTAAATCTCAAGAAGTTGTAGTTAGAGAAATAATAGAAGATATGTCTATGCAAAAACAGATGAATAGGTTAGTTCAAGGAGATGTTGGCTCAGGAAAAACAGTAGTTAGTGCAATAGCTATGTTAAATGCTGTATTAAATGGATATCAAGCAGCAATGATGGCACCTACTGAAATTTTGGCTTCTCAGCACTATGAAACTTTAAAGTCCTTATTTGACAAAATGAATATAAATGTTTCATTATTAACAAGTAACATAAATAAAAAAACCAAAGATGAGATTTTAATTGATTTGGAACAAGGAAACATAGACATTTTAGTAGGAACACATTCAATAATTCAAGAAAATGTAAATTTTAACCACTTAGGATTAGTGATAACAGATGAACAGCATAGATTTGGAGTAAGCCAAAGAATGAAATTGGCAGCAAAAGGAAATCACCCAGATATTCTAGTCATGACGGCCACCCCAATACCAAGAAGCTTAGCTTTAATATTATATGGAGATCTTGATATTTCGACTATAAAGGAACTACCTCCTGGAAGGCAAAAAATAGAAACTTTTGTGATGAATTCCGAAAAACAGGATATTGTATTTGACTTTATGCTTAAGCAATTAGATAATGGAAGACAAGCTTATATAGTCTGTCCAACTATAGAATCAAAAGAAAATGAAAATTTAAAATCTGTTGAAGAAATTTATAAAATTATTAATGAAAGATTTAGCAGTAAATATAGATGTGAGTTATTACACGGAAAGTTAAATCAAAAAGAGAAAGATATGATAATGAATGATTTTAAAAATGGCAAGATAAGCATTCTAGTTGCTACAACAGTAGTTGAAGTTGGGGTAAATGTAGCAAATGCAAATACTATGATAATATATAATGCCGATAGATTTGGACTTTCTCAATTACATCAATTGCGAGGAAGAGTAGGAAGATCTTCACATAAATCATATTGTATATTATTAAATGATAATCAAAGTAAAATAGCTAGAGAAAGAATGAGGGTTCTGCAATCTACAAATGATGGATTCGTAATTTCTGAGAAAGATTTATTTCTCAGAGGACCTGGTGAATTTTTTGGGACAAAGCAGCATGGAGTCCCTCAGCTAAAAATTGCAAATTTGTTTAGAGACATAGAGATCCTTAAAATAGCACAAAAAGATGCCATAAAAATGATAGACGAAAATAAATTATCTTTAGATATAAATTATAAGATATTAAAAACTAAAATTGAAAATTTAATAGAAAATATTGATGATGAGATAATTTTAAATTAATTTGGTGGTGATTAAATGCGTGTGATATCTGGGAAGAAAAAAGGGAAAAAGCTGCTTGGGCCGAAAACCTTGAATATAAGACCCACAGAAGATAGAATTAAAGAATCAATGTTTAACATAATTAGTCCAATAAAAGAAGATGCTTTTGTACTAGATTTGTTTGCTGGAACGGGGAGTATAGGTATAGAATTTATAAGCAGAGGTGCAAAAAAAACTGTTTTTGTTGATAATTCTATAGATAGCGTCCAAATAATAAATAAAAATTTAGCTTTAACAAATTTTACTGAAAATTCCTTAGTTCTAAAAATGGATGTATTAAAAGCATTAAATTATGTTTCTGATAAAAATTTTATTTTTGATTATATCTTCATGGATCCTCCTTATGAAAAAGTTGAATTATATGACATTACATTGGATAAAATATCTGCATTGAATCTAGTTAAAAAAAGTGGTATCCTAATAGCAGAACATGATTCTAAATTATCATTAAGAACTGAATATAATAATTTAAGTATTTATGATATAAGAAAGTATGGAAACAAATCTATGACTTATTTTAAAAATAATGAGGTGCATAATGATGAAGGTTATATATCCGGGAAGTTTTGACCCAATTACTTATGGACATATTGATATAATTAAACGATGCTCTTTAAAGTTTGATAAAACAATAATTGCAGTATTAAACAATCAAAACAAAAAAAGTCTATTTAATGTTGAAGAAAGAATTGAGATGATAAATCAAGTTACAAAAGAAATTGATAACATAGAAGTAGTCTCTTTTACTGGACTCTTAACAGAATTTGCTAGAAAAATAGATTGTTCAACTATTATAAGAGGTTTAAGGGCTGTATCAGATTATGAATATGAGTTACAAATGGCTTTAATTAATAAAAAAGCATATCCTGATATAGAAACTTTGTTTATGGTAGCTTCATCAGATGTTTCATTTCTCAGTTCAAGCATAGTAAAAGAAATAGCTTCATATGGAGGAGACATAAAATGCTTTGTTCCTAAAGTAGTAGAGGATGCACTTAACAATAAATATGGAAGGAGAGTTTAATCTTGGATATATTAGACCTTATTGATGAAATTGAAGACATAGTTGAAGCTGGCACTTCAGTACCATTGACTAATAAAGTGATGGTAAACAAAGATGAGATTATAGAAATCTTAAGAGAAATTAGAATAAAGTTGCCTGATGAAATAAAACAAGCTGCATGGATTAAAGAAGAAAGAGATAGGATAATCTCCCAAGCTCAAGAAACTGCTGAGAACATTTTAAATGATACACAACAAAAATTAGAACAAATGATTGATAAAGAAGAAGTATTAAAAATAGCTAGTCAAAGAGCTAATGAAATCATAAAGAAAGCTCAACTTAGTGCTGATGAAATAAGAAATGGTGCTTTAGATTATGCTGATGAATTACTATATGAAACGCAAGAAAGACTTAAAGAGCTAATACAGATGTTAAATGAAAACAGAAAAGAATTAAAGAACATTTCTGAAGGTTCACACAATGAAACAAAATAGGTGATTTCACCTATTTTGTTATATAAGGAGATTTTGTAAAATCTGCATTTATTATAGGTTCTGTTTGAGATATTCCATAATAATACATATTGGTTGCTAAAATTTCTTTTTTTATTGAAATATCATTTTTTAATTCATCAAATTTATTATAATCAGTAAATTTGGTAAGAACTCTAATTTCAGAATTTTTTTTGATTTTATTAATTATTTCAAAACCTTTTTTGTTAGCCCCTAATATTCTAATATACTTAGTATTAGAGTTAAAATAAGCATCTATCTCATCTTTGGTCGTATTTAAAATAAACTGTAAAAGTGCTCTTCTTATTCTAGATCGAGTATGCGATTTTGAAGCAATGTTTCCGATTAAATCTTCAAAAGAATTTGATTTAAAAGATTTATCAATAATTCGATTTTCTAGACCATCAGTTATTCCATATAATTTTTTCAATTCTTCTTTACTAGAACTTATAAGCTTATAATTTAACACATTATAATAATTATTAATGCTATTGAAATTTTTGTGTGTCTTTAAAAAATCTTCTAAAGCAAAAAAAGTTTGCTCTGGAACAAGATCAATATTTTCATATAGGCCATTTTTGAAAATAGCCCTTCTTATTGCACTTGCAGAATTAAAACTGTTGCTTATATTTAAATCATTGTAGCCATGCCCCACTCTTTTTATAGTTAGTGGTTTTATATTGGAACTTAGTTTATTGAGGGCTTTTAAATATTCCACAGCTAAAATATTGTTTGCATTATTTAATATATCTTTTATATCAAATTTATAGTAATTAGAAAAATAATTTGCAATAGCCAAGTTTCTAGATATAGGAAATGATAATCCTTTTTTAAGGTTTTCTTTAAGTTCTTTTTTATATAAATATGGTTCTTTACATAATACGCATGCTATTTCTTGCAAAGTTTTTAAATCGCCTGATTCACTTCCAAATATTAGATAATCTACTGTTTTTAATTCGTCTAAAATTCTTACCGAACCATATGCAAACAGTTCAGCAGTTTGGACAGATGAGAGAAAAGGAAGTTCTATGACTAAATCCACCCCACTATCTATAGCCATTTTTGCTCTTGACCATTTATCTACAATAGCCGGTTCTCCTCTTTGAACAAAAGAACTGCTCATTATACATATACTGTGTGTTGCACTACTAATTTTTTTAGCTTCATTCAAATGATATAAATGACCAAAATGGAAAGGATTATATTCAGTTATTAATGCTATAGTTTTCATAAAACATCTCCTCAACATATATGTTTAAGCATTTTTATTATGAACTTTAAAAATGATTTAAAATATATTTATTATTATTATTTTACATGAAACAATTAAAATATGATATATTTTAATTGTTGATTTTATAACATAAATAATATACTATTATTATAGAATAAATCTAGGAGGTTATCAGATGGATATACTTGTTATTAACTGTGGCAGTTCTTCCCTGAAGTATCAATTGATTGACATGAATGGGGAAAATGTTTTAGCTAAAGGAATAGTCGAAAGAATAGGCATTGATGGTTCAAGAATTAAACACGAGCCTCATAATTCTGAAAAAATAGTCATTGAAGAGCCAATAAAAAATCATAAAGAAGCTTTAAAAATGGTTGTAGACGCTATAACTAACAGTGAATACGGTGTAATAGAATCTATGGATCAAATTTCAGCTGTTGGTCATAGGGTTGTTCATGGAGGAGAAGATTTTTCAAAATCTGTAATCATTGACGATAAGGTTATGGATGCTTTAAATAGAAACATAGAATTGGCACCTCTTCACAATCCACCAAATATTATAGGAATTGAAGCTTGCAAAGAAATTATGCCTAATGTTCCTATGGTTGCAGTTTTTGATACGGCCTTTCATCAAACATTACCAGAAGAAAATTACATTTACGCTATTCCATATGAATATTATGAAAAATATAAAATTAGAAGATATGGTTTTCACGGAACATCTCATAAATATGTAGCAATAAGAACTGCAGAAATTCTTAATAAACAACTAAGTGATCTAAATGCAATAACTTGTCATCTTGGCAATGGCGCTAGTATAACAGCTATAAAATCAGGGATTTCAATAGACACTAGCATGGGATTTACCCCTTTAGAAGGGCTTGCTATGGGGACAAGGTCAGGAAATATTGATCCTGCTATTATTCCTTTTTTAATGAAAAAAGAGAATATGAGTTTTGATGATGTAAATGATGTTTTAAATAAAAAGTCTGGCGTTTTAGGAGTTTCTGGAATAAGCAGTGATTTTAGAGACCTAGAGGACGAGGCTGAAAAAGGAAACAAGAGAGCAAAATTAGCATTAAACCTGTTTGCTAATAGAGTTGTAAAATATATTTCGGCATATGCATCTGAGTTAGGAAGAGTAGACGCAATTGTTTTCACAGCAGGTGTTGGGGAAAATTCTCCATTAATTAGAGAAATGGTTTGTGAAAATTTAGGTATATTAGGAGTAAAAATAGACAAAAATGTTAATGACTTTAAGGGTAAAGAAAGAATGATCAGTACAGATGATTCAAAAGTTAAGGTGCTTGTAGTACCTACAAACGAAGAATTAATGATAGCTAGAGAAACTGTTGAATTAGTAAAATAATATTATAATTGACTTTTATTCATGACCAATATATAATGGTAATGTTAGTCTAGAGGTGAATTGCATGTTAGTTAATATTGCTAATATCTTAGACAAAGACTATTTTGAAGAAGAACTAAGCATAGACTTTGACGAAAAGATATTTTCATCAGTTAAAGAAATAGAAATTAAATATCCAATAAAGGCTAAATTACTTATTTCTAAATCATTAAGCAATATAACCTTCAAATTAACAAGTAATTTAGAATATGAGGCAGTTTGTAGCCGTTGTTTAGAAAAGTATATTTCGTCTTTAACAATCAATTCTGAAGGGTATGTTGTTAATAAAAAAGATCATGATAAGTTTCCTGAGGAAAACAGTCTTTTTGTAAAAGATAAAGCTGTTCTTCTAGACGATTTTCTCTACCAAGAAATCCTTAGTGCTATGCCAATGAAATTTTTATGTAAAGATGAATGTAAGGGGCTTTGCATTAAATGTGGTGAAAATTTAAATTCAAATAGTTGCGAATGTGATAAGCATTCATATGATTTAAGATTAGAAAAACTGAAAGAATTGACCTTTGATCGGTAAGGAGGTGTTTGTATGGCTGTACCTAAAAGAAAAACTTCTAAAGCAAGAAGGGATAAGAGAAGAGCTTCTTCTTATAAATTGAACAAGGCTACTTTTTCAGAATGCCCACAATGCCATGAACCAAAACAACCACATAGAGTATGTAGAAATTGTGGATATTATGATGGAAGAGAAGTAATAGTAGTAGAATAATTGCATTAATATAAAAAGACACTCTAGGCTAAATAATTAGAGTGTCTTTTTATATTAATAATAAATACTATTTATATGCATTTGTTCACTTATTAAACAGGATATGTTAAAATGAATAAAAATAAACTTTAAAGAGGGATAATATGAAAATTATAGTTGATGTTATGGGTGGGGACAATGCTCCTAATTCTAATATTAAGGGAGCTTTAGAGGCAATAAAAGAAAATGACATTCAAATTATTTTTGTTGGACCAAAAGAATTAATTGAAACAGAACTCAATAAATATCAATATTCCAAAGACAAAATTGAAATTATAAATGCAGATGAAAAGATTGAAAACGATGATGAGCCAACACAAGCTATCAGAAAAAAAACAAACAGTTCAATGGTAATTGGCCTAAATGCTTTAGCAGAAGGATTAGGGGATGGTTTTATATCAGCAGGAAACACTGGAGCTTTGTTGGCTGGTAGCATATTTATAATAAAAAGACTTGAAGATATTGATAGAGCAGCTATAACAGTTTTATATCCGACGATTAAAGGAATGTCTTTATTGGTTGATGCAGGCGCAAATATGGATTCAAAACCTGAATATCTAAGACAATTTGCGATCATGGGATATATATATACTAAAGAAGTATTGGGTAAAAGTAACCCAACTGTTGGACTGATAAATGTTGGAAGTGAAAAGACCAAAGGAAACTTATTGTCTAAAGAAGCATTCAAATTGCTAGAATCAGAAGAAATAAACTTCATTGGAAATATCGAAGGAAGAGATCTTCCGTTTGGTGTTGCGGATGTAATGGTCTGTGATGGATTTGTGGGAAATGTTGTATTAAAGGTAACAGAAGGTGTAGCCGAATCAATTTTTTCAATGTTAAAAAAAGAGCTCACATCATCTAAAAAGTCAAAATTTGGAGCTTTGTTACTTAAGAACGAATTATCTAATCTAAAAAAAGCACTAGATTATCGTGAATATGGTGGTGCTCCTCTATTAGGTATAAGAAAACCTGTTGTAAAAGCACATGGTAGTTCTGATGATTATGCTATAAAAAATGGAATTAATCAATTAATAAGATATATAGATAAAGACATTATAAAAATTATAGAATCTCAACTATAGCATATTTCCCATAATAATTGTAAATATGTTTCTTCAGGAGGGAAAAATGAAAGAAGAATATTATATAAAAGCAAAGAGTTTACAAAGTAATCTAAAATATTATTTCAATGATATAGATTTATTATTGACTTCACTAACGCATAGTTCGTTTGCTAATGAAAATGATCTTCATCCAAGCAAAAGCAATCAAAGACTCGAATTTCTTGGTGATACTGTATTGAATTTAGTAGTAAGTGAATATTTATACAATAAATACCCTTTTTATCCTGAAGGAGAGCTATCAAAAATCAGATCTAAAGTTGTGTGTGAATCTTCGCTAGCAATAGCAGCTAGAAAAATAAATTTAGGTGATTACATACTACTAGGCAAAGGAGAAATATTAACTGGTGGTAAAGAAAGAGAATCTATCTTAGCAGATACTTGCGAAGCGATAATAGGAGCTATTTTTCTAGATAGTGATTATAAGACAACTTATGATTACTTAATAAATAATTTCGAAGCAGATATAATCAAAGAGGTAGCTAAAGGAAATCTTTTTAAGGATTACAAAACAGAAATACAAGAAAAACTTCAAAAAATAACTAAAGACAAAATTGAGTATATTGTAACAAAAGAAGAAGGGCCAGATCACAAAAAAATATTTTATGTTGATTTGAGGCTAAATGGAGATATAATTGGACAAGGAATAGGAAGGAGTAAAAAAGAGGCTGAACAGATGGCTGCAAAAGAAGCACTAATCCTCTTAGAAGACGATTATGAGTAAGGAAAAAATAATACCAATTTTCGTACCTAATTATGGTTGTCCACACATGTGTGTATTCTGCAATCAAGTTAAAATAACTGGATCTAACACTATTCTGCCTTTAAATGAAGTTCATGAGACCATAGAAAAATATTTGACTTATTTCAATACGAATGAAGATTCTTGTATTGAAATTGCATTTTATGGTGGTAGTTTCACGGCTATCAGTTTAGATAAACAGATAGAACTATTAAAAATTGCACAAAAATACAAAAATGAAAAAATTATTCAGAGAATAAGGATATCCACTAGGCCAGATGCAATCAATTCTACGATATTGAATAATCTCAAATTATATGGTGTTGACATAATCGAGTTAGGAGTTCAATCTTTAGATGAAGAAGTACTACTACTATCTGAACGTGGTCATACCATCAATGATGTAAATAATTCAGTTAGCTTGATAAAAGAATTTGGATTTTTTATAGGTTTGCAAATGATGGTAGGTTTACCAGGAGATAATTATGATAAATCTATGCAAACATTATTAAAAATAATTGATTTACAACCAGATTTTATAAGAATTTATCCGACTTTAGTAGTAAAAAACACTAAACTAGAAGAGTTGTATTATTTAGGTAAATACAAACCCCTAAGTTTAGAGGAAACTATTTTAATATGCAAAGATTTACTTGTTATTTCAGAATATTATAATTTGCCTGTTATAAGGGTTGGCTTGCAACCTACTGAATTCATTCAACTGGGAAAAGATATAGTTGCTGGACCATTTCATCCAGCTATTAGACAACTAGTAGAAGAAGAGATATACTATGAAATAATAAAAGAAGAATTATTAAATTTAAAAACAAATACTAATGGAAAAACATTAGATATATCTTGCAATAACGATATAATTAATAATATTGTTGGTAACAAAGCAGTTAACAAGAATAAACTTATCAAAGAATTTAATTTTAAAAATATTAGATTTCATAAATCTAATATCAATGATGAGATTATCATAAGTATAGGAGAAATTTACAAATCAATTTGTTTAAGCGAACACATTAACAAAAGGGCAGTTGGAATAATTAATCATTATTAAATAAGAGGTGTTTGTTTTGTACTTAAAAAGATTAGAAATTCAAGGGTTTAAATCCTTTGCAGATAAAACAATTATCAATTTTGACAAAAGGATAACTGCTATAGTCGGTCCAAATGGAAGTGGAAAAAGTAATATCGCAGATTCTTTGAGATGGGTTTTAGGAGAACAGAGCATCAAAAATCTAAGAGGAACAAAAATGGAAGATATTATCTTTTCGGGGACTGATAAAAGAAAACCTCTTGGATTTGCGGAGGTTATAATTGTTTTTGACAATAGTGACAACTTTATTCCTTTGGACTATACAGAAATAAGTGTATCAAGACGTATGTATAGATCAGGTGATAGTGAATTTTTTATAAATAAAAATCCATGTAGGCTAAAGGATATAAAAGAGCTTTTTTCTGATACTGGAATTGGGAAAGAAGGATATTCAATTATTAGTCAAGGAAAGATAGAAGATATAATTTCTACAAATCCAGAAAATAGAAAATTGATTTTTGAGGAAGCTGCAGGAATAGTAAGATATAAACTTAACAGACAAGATGCCCTTAAAAAATTAGAAAAGACAAATGCAAATATATTAAGAATTTCAGATTTAATATCAGAAATTAATAATCAAGTAATTTCTTTAAAATCAGAAAGAGATAAGGCTATTAAATATAAGAGTATTTTTGATGAAATCAAGAATATTGATTTAATAATAGCAAAAAAGAATTACTGTGAATTAGTTAATGAAGTGAACTCAAAAATTAAAAATTTAAAATATTGTAAGGAAGAAATCTTAAATATAGAAAAAAAAGTTGAAAAATTAATAAACGATGAACAAGAATTTAAAACTTCTTTAATAGAATTAGATAAAACCATTGATGAAAAAAGGAATCTAAAACTTGAAGTAGTCCAAAACTATGAAAAAAACAGAAATTTAGAATCCCTCCTTATTGAAAAAATATCACACAATAATGATGAAATAGAAAGATTAAAAAAAGAAATTGCAACTCTTGATGAATCTATAGATACCAATAAAAATGATATCCATATAATAAAAGGACAAATAGAAGAAATAAAAGATGAATCAAATAAATGTGTTATTGAAATTTCTAATTTGGAAAACATTAAAATAAAATTAGGAATCGATTTAGAAAATGTCATAAATCAATTAAAAAAATCAAATGAAAAAGTTTTGAGATTGCATTCATATGCATCTGAAATAAAAAGTGAAATTTACAGTCTTGAAACTTTTGTGAATAACATAAAATCAAGAATAGAAAAAATTGATAATTCAATTCATGAATATATAAATATCGACAATAATTTGAGTATTGAAATAAGTAGTCTTGAATCAAAATTAAATAATTTAGATGAAAAGATAAATAATATAGAAAAAAAAATTATGAACCTTAATATAGAGTATAGTTCCACTGAGGGAGATCTTTTGAAATATGAAGAACAATTACTCAATTTAAAACAAGCGAAAATAAAAGCGTCTACCACATTAAAACTTCATCAAGAATTAGAATCAAATTTTGATGGTTATTATAATAGCACTAAAGAAATCATAAAATTAATAAATACTGATAATAAATATAAAGAACATTTTATTGGGATTGTAAATGATCTTTTTATTGTAGAGAGAAAGTATTTAAAGGCTATAGAAACATCACTTGGCTCATCTATACAAAATATAGTCGTAAAAGATGAATATAGCGCTAAAATTTTTATAAATTATTTAAAAGAAGAAAAGAAGGGTAGAGCAACTTTTCTTCCTGTAAATGGAGTCAACCATAAAAATATAGATTTGAGCTCTTATGATAAAAATAAATTTGGGATATTGGGCCTAGCAAATGATTTAATTAGTTATGACTCTAAATTATATAAAATATTTTCGTATTTGCTTGGAAAAACTATAATAATTGAAAATTTAGACAAAGCACTTGAATTCAATAAATTTACTTCTAGAAAATATAGGATAGTTACTCTAGATGGAGATTTGCTATCTCCTGGCGGGAGCATAACTGGCGGACACAAAGCAAATGAAAATCAAGGAATATTAGCTAGAAAAGTCATTATTGAAGAGCTTAACAATGAAATAAAGAAAATTGATAATAATTTAAAATCAACACAACAAGTAACAAACAATCTAGCGATTGAAAAACAAAAAATATATCAAAACATAAAAGAACTAAAAGATGAATATAACTCCTTATCTGTAGAAATGAGTAATCTTAGAAATCAAATTGAGCAAAAAAAATCTCATCAGAACATTAGCAATAAAGAGTTAGTGAATAAAAGAAATGAATATAATGATTTATTGATGGAATGTGAGAGATTAGAGGAAAAAATATCTAAATTAAAAACAGAACTTAATAAAACTAATATTGACTTGGAAAATGAAACATCTATAAACAATAAACAAAAAATTTTGAATCAAAATATTAACAAGGAGTTATCAGAAATTAATGATAAAATTTCAGATCTAAAATTTAGAATTAAAATTAATGAGAACACAATAAATGAAATGGAAAAAAGAATAATAAAGTTAAACGAAGATACAAATAGCCTGATATCAAAAATATCTGAGAACAAAAAAACTATAAATAGCTTAGACAAAATAAATACTGAGCATATGAATGAATTAAATAAAATTAAAGAAAACATAAAACTGCTAGAATTACAAGAGGAAGCTGAAAAAGAGATACTTAATGAAATTATAATAAAAAAAGAGAAATTACAAAACCAAATGAATGTTATTCAAAATCAACTAAAAAATGAAAACAATATACTCTCGAAGATGATGAAAGAATCTAACCAGATTGAATTAGAATTTGAGAAACAAAATTTAGCATTAAATAATTTGATTGTAAGAATAAATGAAACATATAAAATTGATATAACTAATTACGAAATAAAAATTCCTGACAATTTAGACTATGACATTCTAAATACTGAATTGAAAAAATTAAATGATGATTTAACAAGAATTGGTGAAGTTAACTTATCAACTATAGATGAATATGAAAAAGCAAAAAATAGATATGATTTTATGACATCTCAATTAAATGATCTCATAAAAGCTAAAGCAGATGTAGAGATGGTTATATCGGAAATTAATAGTAAAATTAAAAAACAATTTTTTGAAACCATAAGAGAAATAGATATCAATTTTAATTCAATATATAAAGAATTATTCGGTGGAGGAAGTGCAAATCTAATAATAAACAATAAAGACGATATAGAAAAAAATGAAGTAGAAATAATGATACAACCTCCCGGAAAGAAAATGCAGAATATTACTCTATTATCAGGAGGAGAAAAATCCTTAACTGCTATAGCTTTATTGTTCGCTATTCTGAGAACAAAACCATCTCCATTTTGTGTGTTGGATGAAATAGACGCTGCACTAGATGAAGCAAATATATTAAGGTTTACTTCTTATTTATCTCGTTTTAAGGAGAAAACTCAATTTATATTAATAACTCACAGAAAAACATCTATGCAAATAGCTGAATATCTTTATGGTATAAGCATGCAAAATGAAGGAATTAGCAAAGTACTTTCTATAAAATTAGATGATTATGATGAAGAAATCGATAGAATAACTAAGGAGGCTTAATTTATGAATTTTTTTAAAAAAAACAAACAAATATCTAGTAAAATTGATGAATCATCATCAGAAATCTATGAAAAAGATCAAAATTACCAAGATAATGCTCAGTTTGATATAGAAGACAAAGAAGAAAAAACAACTTTTTTTGAAAAAGTAAGAAATGGATTAACTAAAACTCGAAAAAATATTAGTAGCAAAATTGATGACGTGATAATATCACATAGAAAAGTAGATGAGGAATTATTTGATGAATTAGAAGAAATTCTAATTACAGCTGATGTTGGAATAGAATCGTCTGTGAAAATTATTGAAAACTTAAAAATAAAAGTTAAAAAGGACAAGATATCAGACTCTAAAGAGATAAAAGAATTATTAAAAGAAGAAGTAAAAACATTGATGTTAAACTCTGTCGATAGTAATAAACTACAAATTGACCCTTCTCCAAGTCTTATCTTAATTGAAGGAGTCAATGGTGTCGGGAAAACAACAACTATTGGGAAATTGGCCTATACATTAAAAACAGGTGGAAAAAGTGTACTGCTAGCAGCTGGAGATACTTTTAGAGCCGCAGCTATTGATCAATTAATGTCATGGGGTTCTAAAGCTAATGTGGAAGTTGTTTCGCATCAAGAGGGAGCAGATCCAGCTGCTGTAATATTTGATGCAATAAAAAAAGCAAAGGCAAAAAATATTGACGTTCTAATATGCGATACTGCAGGTAGACTGCATAATAAAACTAACCTAATGAATGAATTAAATAAGATATTTAGAGTTGTAGAAAGAGAATTTCCAGAAGCAAAAAAAGAAATATTGTTAGTATTAGATGCTACTACTGGTCAAAATGCAATAAATCAAGCAAAGGTTTTTAAGGAAGTAAGCAATATAACAGGTGCTATATTAACCAAACTTGATGGAACTGCTAAAGGCGGAATAGCAATAGCACTACAAGCAGAGTTAAACTTACCAATAAAATTGATAGGAGTAGGGGAAGGAATAGAAGATTTGCAACCATTTGATGTGGATTTGTTTGTGGAATCCATTTTCGAATAACTCTTGACGAATATCAAGTTTTTATTTAATATAGATACTGTCAAGAAAAATACTTGACAGTATTATAACGTGGTGATAAAATGGATAAGCTGATAAAAATTAGCATATTATTTGACTTTTATGGCAAGTTGTTAAGCAAAAAACAATACGATGTTATAGATATGTATTATAATAATGATTTGTCATTAAGTGAAGTTGCTCAAGAAATGGATACTTCTAGACAAGCTGTTTTTGATACATTAAAAAGAGCAGAAGAAAAATTAATAGAATACGAAAACATATTGGGCCTTGCTGAGAAATTCTATAATACTGAAAACAGCATAAAAGATATAGAGAAATTAGTAAAAGAAATAATGGCAATTGGTTCTGAATTAAATAATAGCAAGATTTTAGAATTAGCTCAAAACATAGATTTAACTATAAAAAAAATCCTTTATTAATAAGGAGGTTCATATATTGATATTTGAAAGTTTATCAGAAAAATTACAGAATACTTTAGATAAGCTAAAAGGAAAAGGGAAGATAAGTGAGAAAGATCTTGATTTGGCATTAAGAGAGGTTAGACTAGCACTATTAGAAGCTGATGTAAATTATAAAGTTGTAAAAGATTTTATTGCTAAAATTAAAGAAAGAGCATTAGGTGCAGAAGTCTTAGAAAGTTTAAATCCAGGGCAGCAAGTTATAAAAATTGTTTACGATGAGCTTACTAATCTTATGGGAGATAAAGAAGAAAAGTTAAATTTCGCTTCAAAGCCTCCTACAGTTATTCTAATGTGCGGATTGCAAGGGTCTGGTAAAACTACTACTTCAGGAAAACTTGCTTTTAACCTAAAAAAACAGAATAAAAGACCTCTTTTGGTGGCTTGTGATATATATCGACCTGCCGCAATTAAACAATTAGAAGTAGTAGGTAACAAAGTAGGAGTTCCTGTATTTTCTATGGGAACAAATGTAAATCCTATAGATATAGCTAAAGCAGGTATAGAGCATTCAATTAAAAATGGGAATGATGTAGTAATAATTGACACTGCTGGGAGATTGCACATAGATGTAGATTTAATGGAGGAAATAGTTAAGATAAAAGAAGCCACTAATCCAAATGAAATACTTTTAGTTCTAGATGCTATGACAGGGCAAGATGCTGTAAATGTGGCAGAAACATTCAACGAAAAATTGGATATTACCGGAGTAGTATTGACAAAAATGGACGGAGATGCTCGCGGTGGCGCAGCTTTATCTCTTAGAGCAGTGACAAATAAACCTATAAAATTTGTTGGAATGGGCGAAAAATTGGATCAATTGGAGCCATTTTATCCAGATAGGATGGCCTCAAGAATACTCGGAATGGGAGATGTCCTAAGTTTAATAGAGAAAGCACAAGCTTCGTTTGATGAAAAAAAAGCACTAGAGCTTGAAAAGAAAATGAGAACTGCATCTTTTACTTTGGATGACTTTTTAGATCAGTTAGAACAAATGAAGAACATGGGTCCATTAAGTGATGTTCTAGAAATGATACCTGGTATGGGATCAAAGCAGCTAAAGGGACTTAATGTCGATGAAAAAGAGTTAGTAAAAATTGAAGCAATCATAAAGTCAATGACTAAAAAGGAAAGAAACAATCCAGACATTATCGATAGCAGTAGAAGACAGAGAATAGCAAAAGGGAGTGGTACATCAATACAAGATGTAAACAAACTTTTGAAACAATTTAAAGAAACTAAAAAAATGATGAAGAAATTAAATGAGTTTTCTAAAGGACCGAAGAAAAAAGGGAAATTTCAATTCCCCTTTTTCTAAATAGATAATTTACACTAGGAGGTGAAATGATGGCTGTTAAAATAAGATTAAAAAGAATGGGAGCTAAAAAAAATCCTTTTTATAGAATCGTAGTTGCAGATTCGAGATCTCCAAGAGATGGTAGGTTTATAGAAGAGATTGGCTATTATAACCCACTTACAGAGCCAAAAACAATAAAGATTGACAATGAAAAAGCTAAACAATGGATGAAAAATGGTGCTAAACCTACTGAAACTGTTGAAAAATTATTCAAAGAAAGTGGAGTTTATGAATCCAAAACAGAAAATGCTAATTAATAGCTCGGAGGTTTAAATTATGGGAGAATTAGTAGAATTTATTGCAAAAAGTCTAGTAGATAATCCTGAAGAAGTTAAAGTTACTGAAATAGAAGGCACTCAATCTGTTATAATAGAATTGCGAGTGGCTCCAGAAGATATGGGGAAAGTTATTGGTAAACAAGGTAGAATTGCTAAAGCTATACGAACCGTAGTTAAAGCTGCTGCAATTAAACAAAATAAGAGAGTAGTAGTAGAAATTATTCAATAAAAATCTTAATTAAGGTGAATAGATGGATTATACAATTGTTGGAGTGGTTAGTAATACTCATGGAATAAAAGGAGAATTAAAAATATACCCTTTAACTGATGACATTAATAGATTTTATAAATTAAAGAAAGCTTATCTTGGTGAAAAAAAAGAGATACTTTACGTTGAATCAGTAAAGATTCACAAAGGTTTAGCAATAATTAAATTTAAGAATTTAGATACTTTGAATGAATCAGAAAAATACAAAGGCAAGTATATTTATGTCGATGAAACTGAAAAAGTATCGTTGCCGAAAGATAGATATTTTATCTCTGACCTTATAAATTGCACCGTAATTACCATTTCAAATGAGATAGTTGGTAAAATTACTGATGTGATTACCGGGAATGCCAATGATGTTTATGTAGTAACCAACGATGAAGGAAAAGAATTTCTAATACCGGCAGTAAAAAAATTTATCATAAATGTAGATATATATGATAAATTAATAATAATTGATCCAATCGAAGGAATGTTAGAATGATAATAGATGTTTTAACTTTATTCCCAGAAGCTTTTTGTTTTTTATATAATTACAGCATTATTGGCAAAGCTTTAGAGAATAATATATTTACGCTAAAGACTATAAATATTAGAGATTTTTCTAAAGATAAGCATAAAAGGGTAGATGATTATCCTTATGGTGGAGGCAATGGAATGATTCTAAAACCAGAACCATTGTTTGAAGCTATTATGAGTTGCAAAAATATCAATTCTCATGTGATATATTTGTCTCCAAAAGGAAAATTATTAAACCAAGATATTTTAAAAACATTATCTAAAAAAGAGCATTTAATATTGATATCTGGACATTATGAAGGCATAGACAATAGAATTGTTGAAAACTATGTAGACGAAGAAATATCTATCGGAGATTATGTTTTAACAGGTGGAGAGATACCATCAATGGTTCTGATAGATTCAATAGTTAGATTATTGCCAAATGTCTTAAGCTCAGTTGATTCATATGAAGAAGAATCAATTTACAATGGTTTATTAGAATATCCTCAATATACTAGACCAGAAGTTTTTAAAGGTAAAAGAGTGCCTAGGATTTTATTGAGTGGTGATCATGAACGCATAAAAAAATGGAGAACTATTAACTCTCTTTATTTAACCATAAAAAACAGACCAGATTTGATATCCAAATTTCAACTAGAAGATTCTATTAATGATACCTTAATCAAGATTATTAAGAGTATTTAAAGATTTATTGTATTAATAATTTTACTGTGTTATAATACATTTTATGTAAATATGTATGTTCCTCTGTTATAACATGAACATTCAAAGAAGGGAGGATAATGATGGACATTATAAAGTCAATAGAACAAGAACAAATCAGAAATGATCTACCTAAGTTTAATATAGGAGATACTGTACAAGTATTTTATAAAGTAGTAGAAGGTTCTAGAGAAAGAATTCAGGTTTTTGAAGGGACTGTTCTTAAAATTCAAGGCGAAGGCTCAAGAAAAACTTTTACAGTAAGAAGAATATCATATGGAATCGGAGTAGAAAGAACTTTCCCTATAAATTCCCCAAGGATAGATAAAATTTCAGTGGTAAGAAAAGGTAAAGTAAGACGAGCTAAATTGTATTACTTAAGAGATAGACAAGGAAAATCAGCTAAAGTTAAAGAAAAAAGATTTTACTAATGGGACTTAATAAGTCCCAATTTTTATATTTAAAGTGGTGATAAAATGGACATTAATATAAACTGGTACCCAGGGCATATGAAGAAAACAACAGAGGCAATTAGAACAAATCTTAAGCTTGTAGATATTGTATATGAACTTCTAGATTCTAGAATCCCATATAGTAGTCAAAATCCTTCAATAAATTCTATATTAGAAAACAAACAAAGAATTATTATACTTAATAAATCTGACCTTGCAAACCCTAATGCAAACAACTTATGGAAGAAACACTTCAACAACCTTGATACAGAATGTGTATTTCTAAATTCACTAAATGGTGAAGGAATTATAGATTTGATTTCATTAACAAAAAAAATTGTAAATAAGAGATCGATAAAAGTAATGATAGTTGGAATTCCAAATGTTGGCAAATCAACACTTATCAATAGATTGTCAAACAGAAAATCTACTAAAACTGGCAATAAGCCAGGCATAACTAAATCAGTACAATGGATTAATGCAGGTAATGGAATATATTTGCTTGATACTCCAGGAGTTTTGTGGCCTAAATTTGAAGAAGTCAATGTAGGTTTAAACCTTGCATTTGTGGGCTCAATTAAAGACGAGGTAATTGATACAACTATGTTGTCTTTAAAATTAGTTGAAAAATTAAACGATATTGATAAAAATATTTTAATTAAAAGGTATAACATAGATAAAAACTTAGAAAATTCTTATAACATACTAGAAAACATAGCGAAAAGAAGAGGTTGTATATCAAAAGGATCTAATTTAGATATAGAAAAAGCCTCTAATATAATAATAGATGATTTTAGGAAAGGGTTACTAGGGAAAATTACACTTGAATTCCCAAATGAGGTGAACCATGAATAATCTAGATATTGAATTGGGTTTATATAATAAAGGATATGATTATATAATCGGTGTCGATGAAGTCGGGAGAGGATCTTTGTTTGGAGATGTCGTTGCTTGTGCGATAATATTACCTAAATATTATTATTATTTAGATGTAAAAGATTCTAAAAAACTATCTCCAAAAAAAAGAATTCTTTTAAACGAAATCATTATAAATAGTTGCTTTGGATTTTCTTTATCTAGTGTAGACAATAAAACAATAGATGAAATAAACATTAAACAAGCAACTAGATTAGCCATGAAAAATGCAGTCGAAAATTTAATTGAAACAAAAAATCTATATGATAAAAAAATAATCGCTATTATAGATGCTGAAAATATTGATTTAGATATAGAGCAGATTTCATTAAATCATGCAGATGATTTAATCCATCATGTTTCATGTGCATCTATTGTTGCAAAAGTATATAGAGATAATCTATGTAATGAGTGGAGCAAAATATATCCTTATTACAATTTGTCTAAAAATAAAGGTTATGGAACTAAAGAACATATTGAATTAATACGTAAATTTGGTCCATCTAATATGCATAGAAAAACATTCATTAAAAATTTGGGGTATTAAAGTTATGAATAAGAAAGTCATTGGAAATAACGGAGAAAAAATTGTAGCTGATTATTTAACAGCTAATGGGTATAAAATAATGGCTATGAATTATAAAAATAAAGTTGGAGAAATAGACATAATCGCTGTTATTGATAGTATATTGGTTTTTGTTGAAGTCAAAACACGTAACTACAATAGCTATGGAAGCCCTTCTGAAGCAGTAGATAGAAAGAAACAATCTAAAATTATCAAAACATCACTACTTTATTTGCAAATGAAAAATATTAATGAACTACAAGTTAGATATGATGTTGCTGAAGTTTATCCTTTAGAAAACAATAGAATTGTATATATAGAAAATGCTTTCAATGCTTGGTGAATCTTCTGTTTCAAAAGGAGTGAGAAAATGTATTCAAAACTTAAAACTTGTGTATTACAAGGATTAAATGGTCACATTGTTGAAGTGGAAACAGATCTGTCAAAAGGGTTGCCTGTTTTTAACATCGTTGGGTTACCTGATACTGCAATAAAAGAATCAAAGGAGAGAGTTAGGAGTGCCATTAAGAATTCTGGATTTGAATTCCCTTTGAACAGAATTACTATAAATCTAGCTCCTGCAAATTTAAAAAAAGATGGTTCACAGATGGATTTATCCATAGCAATTGGAATTCTGGCAGCTGCAGAAGTTGTCCAATTAATGGATAATAATTTAGTATTTTTAGGTGAATTATCATTAGATGGGATGATAAATCCCATAATAGGAGCATTACCTATGGTCATATCTATGAGAGAATATGGATTTGACAAGTTTATAATACCCTATGCAAACAAAGATGAATGTTCTATTATCGATGATGTTGATATAATACCTGCGGTTAATTTAAGACAAGTTTGCGATTTTTTAAATGGAAATCTGACAATAGAATCTTATAAATGTAAAGAGTATAATGTGGAGCGTTTTGAAAGCGAACTTGACTTTACAGACATCAAAGGTCAAAATGGCCTAAAAAGAGCGATGCAAATTGCAGCAGCAGGTTCTCATAATATGCTAATAGTTGGACCCCCGGGGTCTGGAAAGACAATGTCTGCTAGAAGGCTACCAACCATTTTGCCTTCTCTTTCTATTGAAGAATCAATCGAAGTTACAAAAATTTACAGCATAGCAGGTCTTCTAAATGACAATAGATTAATTGTTCAACGACCATTTAGGGCTCCACATCATTCAGCATCAAGTGTTTCTATAATCGGAGGAGGGAAAATACCAAAACCTGGGGAAGTAAGTTTAGCACATCATGGTGTTTTATTTTTTGATGAATTACCAGAATTTCAAAAAAATGTTTTAGAGGTATTAAGGCAGCCTTTAGAAGATGGTTTTGTACATATATCAAGAGCAAATGCTTCATTAACATATCCATCTAATTTTATGTTTGTAGCAAGCATGAATCCATGCCCTTGCGGGAATTTAGGTGATCCATATCATCAATGCACGTGTAGCCAAAATTCTATAGAAAAGTATTTAAATAAAATTAGCCATCCACTGTTAGATAGAATTGATATCCATGTAGACGTTCTTCCAGTAAAATATGATGACCTAAATAAAGATGTTAAAGAAATATCTTCTTTGGAAATAAGAGAAATTGTTGAGCAATCAAGACAAATTCAAAAAAGAAGAAATTCTTCGTCTTCTATCGTTTATAATGCTAATCTATTGAATAAAGATATAAGAAAAATATGTAAATTATCAAAATCAGCAGAATTATTGATGGCAAAAGCATTTGAAAAATATAAATTTAGTGCTAGATCTTACAACAAAATTCTAAAAGTTGCAAGAACCATTGCCGACCTTGAACAAAGTGAAATTATTGACGATATTCACTTGTCAGAAGCAATAAGATATAGAAGCTTAGACAAAAAATATTGGAGGTAATATTTTGAGATATGGTAATAGAGAAGTGCTAGTTTGGTTAAATTCAATAGGTATAAACAGTGATAAAATTGAAAATTTAGAAGAGTATTACGTAGATATAAAAAATATTTTACATACTGATAGAAAAGAATTAGAGAATCTTAGATTTCTGAATGATAAAAACATTGAAAAGATATTAAGTTCAAATATAGAAGCAGTTCTAAATCATTTACAGAATATCATAACTTCACAAAATATTAATTTTTTAACAAAATATGATAAAGAATACCCATTTAAACTAGAATTTATTTCTAATAAACCTTCAGTATTATATTATAAAGGAAATCTCAATCTCCTTGATTTAGATTCTATTGCAATTGTCGGAACTAGAAAACCTACTATTTATGGTAAATGGGCTTGTGAAAAATTTACAAAGGAGCTAATTGCATATAATCTATGCATTATTAGTGGATTAGCCTATGGCATCGATACTATAGCTCATAAAACAACCATTGAAAATAATGGCTGTACAATTGCAGTATTGGGTTGTGGTATTAACAAAATATATCCTAAATCAAATAAAAAACTATATGAATTAATTGAAGACAAAGGTTTAATAATTTCAGAATTCCCACTTGATACTGAACCTTTAAAATTTAATTTTCCTCAAAGAAACAGGATTATATCAGGGTTGAGTAATGCAGTATTTGTAATAGAAGCTCAACGAAATTCAGGCTCATTGATAACTGCGAATCATGCACTTGACCAAGGAAAAGATGTTTTTGCTTTACCAGGTAATATTAATAGTTTATTTAGTGAAGGCACTAATTCATTAATTAAAGATGGAGCAAAACTTGTACAAAATGTAGAAGATATTTTAATAGAACTTGAAAACATTCTACATCTCGAATATAATACAAAAGCAAACAAAAATCATATTGAATTGGGAGAGACAGAACAAATTATTTGTAAAGTCTTAGAGGATGGTCCTCTTCATGTCGATTTAATATCATTAAAATCTAGTTTAGATATAAACATTGTTAATAGTACATTAACAATTCTTGAAATTAAAGGTATTGTTAAAGAAATAGCATCAAATATATTTGCTATTTGCTAGAAATTTGGAGGTGTTTTTTTGACTAAGAACTTAGTAATTGTTGAATCTCCTGCTAAAGCAAAATCAATTGGTAAAATGTTGGGGAAAAACTATAAAGTAATTGCCTCATTAGGGCATGTAAGAGATTTACCAAAAAGTAGATTAGGGATAGATATTCAAAATAATTTTGAACCTGAATATATAACAATTCGAGGGAAAGGACCACTGGTAAACAATCTTAAAAAAGAAGCGAAAAAATCCGATAATGTATATTTAGCAACAGACCCCGATAGAGAAGGAGAGGCTATTTCTTGGCATCTAGCAAATCTATTAGGTATTGAAAAAAATGCTGTTTGCAGAGTGGAATTTCACGAAATAACAAAAGAAACTGTAAAAAAATCTATTAAATCTCCTAGAATGCTTGATGAAAATTTATACAATGCTCAACAGGCAAGAAGAGTATTAGATAGATTGGTTGGTTATAAAATAAGCCCAATACTCTGGAAAAAGGTAAAAAAAGGATTAAGTGCTGGAAGGGTACAATCGGTTGCAGTTAAGCTAATATGTGATAGAGAAAATCAAATCCAAGAATTTATTCCTGAGGAATACTGGACAATTAAAGGATATTTCAAAAAAGAAAACGGCGAAATAGTTGAAGCTATGTTGACTCATTATTTAGTAGATAATAAAGAAGAAAAACTGAATATCAAAAACGAAACTGAAGCTAAAAATATTTTAAATGAACTTTCAAGCAACATAAATTTAGTTTCTGAAATCAAAGAAACAAAAAGAAAAAGAAACCCATACCCTCCATATACTACAAGTACTTTGCAGCAAGATGCTTCCAAAAAATTAGGCTTCGCATCAAGAAAGACCATGATGATTGCTCAACAGCTATATGAAGGAATCGATATAAAAGGAGAAGGAATTACAGGCCTTATAACATACATGAGAACAGATTCTACGCGACTCTCTAGCGAAGCGGTAGAAGCTGCAAAGAAATATATAATAGAAATGTTTGGGAAAGAATATTCAAATGGTGGTAATACTTATTCTAAAAAAACTAATAAGGATGCTCAGGATGCTCACGAAGCAATAAGACCAACTCATTTAAATTTATCCCCAGACAAAGTCCAAGACTCGTTGACAAAAGATCAATTTAAATTATACAAACTTATTTGGGATAGATTCATTGCTTCACAAATGTCAGAAGCTTTATATGATCTACTAACTGTAAAAATAAAAAATGGTGATTATATATTTAAAGCAAATGGTTCAATTTTGAAATTTAGTGGATTTTTAAAAGTATTTAGTTCATTAGATGAAGAATCAAATGATGTTATAATACCCAAGTTAGATATTGGTGAGATTCTGGATTTATCAAAATATGAAGATAAAAGAAACTTTACACAACCACCATCTAGATATACAGAAGCTTCATTGATAAAAACAATGGAAGAACTTGGAATAGGCAGGCCAAGTACCTATTCTCCAACAATATCAACAATTTTAGCTAGAGGATATGTAATGCTTGAAAAAAAATCATTTTATCCTACTGAATTAGGTGATCTAGTTAATGATATTCTCACAAATTATTTTAGTGAGATAATCAACGAAGAATTTACAGCTCAATTAGAGAGCCAATTAGATGCAATCGCAGAAGGTGAATTAAACTGGGTAAAAGTAATAGAGGACTTTTATGACAAATTTGAAAAGGCATTATCTGTTGCTGAAAAAGAAATTGAAAAAATTGAAGTTAAAGAAGAAGTTTCTGATGAAATATGTGAAAAATGCGGTAGGAATATGGTTATAAAAATAGGCAAATATGGCAAATTTTTAGCTTGTCCTGGTTATCCTGAATGTAAAAATGCTAAACCCATCATTGAAAAAATTGGTGTCAAATGCCCTAAATGCGAAGACGGTGAGATAATAAAAAAAAGAGATAAAAAAGGTAGACTTTTTTATGGATGCTCAAATTTCCCAAAATGTTCTTTTGTTTCATGGAATGAACCAGTAAGTAAAAAATGCCCTAAATGTGGCGGCATTATGGTTATTAAACAAACTAAAAAAAACAATTATATTAGGTGCACTAATGATGAATGTGGTTATAATGAAAATATTTAAAATATAAAAAATATCTGTACAATTCTTGAAATTTATAGTATCTTATATATGTGATGAAAATTCTGAATTGTTTAAGAAAAATCTTATAGGAGGTCAATATGGAAAGTCTATTAAAGAAAACTAGAAGGCTAAACAAGACGATACAAAGTTATGGTTCTAAACCAATTTCTTTTTCAGAATTAAGCAAAATTTTGTCTGACATTCTTGAAGCTAATGTTTATATTGCTAGTACCAAAGGAAGAGTTTTAGGTTATGCTTTATCTGAAGGTTTTGACTGCGACATTGTAAACAATGAGGTTGTAAATGAGGGTAGATTCCCAAAAAAATACAATGATGAACTGTTAAAAATAACTGAAACTAAAGAAAACTTAAAAGAAGTAGACATTTGTGTGTTTGATCAAACTACAAAATGCGAGTACCCTGATAAAGTATCAACAATAATACCTATTAATAGTGGTGGATCAAGACTTGGGACTCTTGTAATAGCTAGGTTTGGAAAAGACTTTAGTGAAGAAGATCTTATATTATGTGAATATAGTGCAACTGTAGTTGGAATGGAAATACTCAGGGCAAAAAGTGAAGAAATAGAGGAAGAAGCAAGAAAGAAATCAGTAGTTGATATGGCATTGGGAACTCTTTCTTACTCAGAAAGAGAAGCAATGGAATATATTTTTGAAGAATTGGATGGAATGGAAGGGTTAGTAGTTGCTAGTAAAATTGCTGATAGAGTTGGGATTACAAGGTCCGTAATTGTAAATGCATTAAGAAAATTTGAAAGTGCTGGGGTAATTGAATCGAGATCACTAGGTATGAAAGGAACTCATATCAAAGTTTTAAATGATAAGCTGATTGAGGAATTAAGAAGAGTAAAATAAAAAATAATCGCTATATAGCGATTATTTTTTTGCTATTCAAATTGTTGAAATTATAATTATATTATGCTATACTATTTTAGGTATTACACACACCTTTCGATACTTAAGGTGTTCTCTATAAAGAGTCCTTAAGTAAATGAGCAAGGTGGAGGAAATAAACTTGGAGGTGCAAATATGTCAGTAGTATCAATGAAAAATTTGTTGGAAGCGGGAGTTCATTTTGGTCACCAAACCAGAAGATGGAACCCCAAAATGTCAAAGTATATCTTTACAGAAAGAAATGGTATTTATATCATCGATTTGCAAAAGACTGTTAAGATGATTGACGAAGCATATGCTGCCATGAAAGATGTTGTTTCAAATGGAGGAGAAGTGCTTTTTGTAGGCACAAAAAAACAAGCACAAGAAGCCATAGAATCTGAAGCTAAAAGATGTGGCATGCATTATGTAAATCAAAGATGGTTAGGCGGAATGCTTACCAATTACAAGACTATAAGAAAAAGAATTGACAGACTTCATGAACTTGAAAAAATGGAAGAAGACGGAATATTTGATGTATTACCTAAAAAAGAAGTCATTCAATTAAAACACGAAAGAGAAAGATTAGAAAAATTCCTTGGTGGAATTAAGGATATGAATAGGATTCCTGACATTCTATTTGTAGTAGACCCTAGAAAAGAAAGAATTGCTGTAAAAGAAGCTCATATATTAGGAATACCTGTTATAGGTATCGTAGATACAAATTGCGATCCTGATGAAGTTGACTATGTTATCCCAGGAAATGATGACGCAATCAGAGCAGTCAAATTGATAACAGAAACTATTGCAAATGCTGTAATAGAAGCTAGACAAGGTGAACAGTTTTCAGTTGAAGAATCAACAAACTCTGTTGAAGAAGTTATAGAAACAGAAGAATAATAATAGGAGTGATAGAATGGCTGTAAGTGCTTCTTTAGTTAAAGAACTAAGAGAAAAAACTGGTGCAGGAATGATGGATTGCAAAAAAGCACTTGAACAAACAAATGGAGATTTAGATAAAGCAATAGATTATCTTAGAGAAAAAGGACTTGCTTCAGCATCTAAAAAATCTGGAAGAATTGCTGCTGAAGGGTTAGTAGATGCTTATATTCACGGAGGCAGGATAGGAGTATTAATCGAAGTCAATTCAGAAACAGATTTTGTTGCTAAAAATGATGAATTTAAACAATTTGTTAAAGATATGGCTATGCAAGTAGCTGCTTCAAATCCAAAAGTTGTATCTAGAAATGATTTAAGTGCAGATGAAATAGCACATGAAAGAGAAATTCAAATAAACAAGGTTATCAATGAAGGAAAACCAGAACATGTTGCTGAAAAAATAGTAGAAGGTAGAATGGAAAAATATTACGAGGATGTTTGCCTTTTAGATCAACCATTCATTAAGGATCCAAGCATCAAGGTTAAAGATGTTCTTGCACAATTAATTTCAAAAATTGGTGAAAATATAGTAATAAGAAGATTCACTAGATATGAAGTTGGTGAAGGCTTAGAAAAGAAAGAAGAAAATTTTGCAGAAGAAGTCGCTAAGCAAATAAACATGTAATCAAATATAGGAGAACATTTTTGTTCTCCTATATAAAATATTTTAAGGAGTGTACATATGAGCCTTCAATACAAGAGAATTATTTTAAAATTGAGTGGAGAAGCTTTAGCCGGAACCAATGGGGTAGGGATAGACATTCAGACAATTGATAATATTTCACATCAAATAAAAAAAATTCACGATTTAGGTGTTGAAGTTGCAATTGTTGTAGGCGGAGGAAATTTTTGGAGAGGTAGGTCTTCCAAAGATATGGATCGTGCGACATCAGATTATATGGGTATGTTAGGGACGATGATGAATGCTTTAGCTTTACAAGATTCTCTTGAAAAAATAGATGTTGTTACAAGGGTTCAATCCGCAATAGAGATGCGTCAAATTGCTGAACCTTACATACGAAGAAGAGCTATACGCCATCTTGAAAAGGGAAGAGTAGTAATCTTTGGAGCAGGCACTGGAAATCCTTATTTTTCAACTGACACAACTGCAGCTTTAAGAGCTGCAGAAATAGAAGCAGATGTCATTTTATTAGCAAAAAAAGGTGTTGATGGTGTCTATGATTCAGATCCTAAAATCAATACTAACGCAAAAAAATTTGAAAATTTGAAGTACATTGATATACTTAACTTAGGATTGGGTATAATGGATTCAACAGCTACTTCACTTTGCATGGATAATAATATTCCATTAGTTGTTTTTGGAATTGATTATCCAGAAAATATTGTAAATGTTGTAATGGGTAAAAAAATTGGTACCAATATAAAGGGGGATTTGTAGATGCAGTTAGAAATTCACAAAGAAGCTGAACAAAAAATGAAAAAAACAATCGCAGTTTATAAAGAAGAACTTCAAGCTGTAAGAGCAGGCAGAGCAAATCCATTGCTTTTAGAACGAATAAGTGTTGATTATTATGGTCAAAATACTCCATTAAAGCAAGTAGCTAGCATAACTGCACCAGAACCAAGATTACTTGTAATTCAACCATGGGATCCCAAATTAATACCAATAATTGAAAAGGAAATTTTAAAATCTGATTTAGGATTAAACCCATCAAATGACGGGAAAATTATCAGATTGAATATACCACAATTAACTGAAGAAAGAAGAAAAGAACTCATAAAACTAGTAAAAAAGAGTGCTGAAAATGCTAAAGTAGCTATAAGAAACACTAGAAGAGAAGCTCTTGATAAAATTAAAAAAGCAGAAAAAGACAAAGAAATAACCGAAGATGAGAAGAAATTAGCAGAAGAAGAAATGCAAAAGTTAACAGATAAATACATCGACGAAATTGATGCTATAACTAAACAAAAAGAAGATGAACTGCTAGAAATATAACCCTTCACCAAGAAGGGTTTTTTATTCATGGAGGTAAACATGAACATAGATATAGGAAAAGATAATATAAAAATAGATTTATCCAACATACCAAATCATGTTGCGATTATAATGGATGGAAATGGTAGGTGGGCCAATTCTAGGAATTTACCTAGACATTTAGGCCATCAAGAGGGAATGAAAAGAGTAGTAGAGATTGTTGAATCTGCAAATAAGATAGGGATTAAAGTTTTAACATTATTTGCTTTTTCAACAGAAAATTGGAAAAGATCAAAAATTGAAATAGATACTCTTATGAATCTTTTAGTTGTTTTCATAAGAAAAGAAATTAGAAGATTAAGTGAGAATAATATCAAAATTTGCATTTTGGGGAATATAAACTCTTTACCAGTAAACGTTATAAAAGAGGTTAATATAGCTTTAGAAAAAACAAAAAACAATGATGGTATGATATTAAATATAGCTTTAAATTATGGTTCAAGAATTGAAATTGTTGAAGCTGTAAAGAAAATTATATATGATTATGACAAAGGACTAATTGATTTATCACAATTAAATGAAGAAAATTTCAAAGAATATCTATATACAAAAAATCAACCAGATCCAGACTTAATTATAAGAACAAGTGGAGAAAAAAGGCTAAGCAATTTTTTAACATATCAAGCTGCTTACTCTGAATTTTATTTTTCTGATAAATATTGGCCTGATTTTGATAGTGAATCTTTCTTGGATGCAATAATAGATTTTCAAAATAGAGATAGAAGATTTGGAGGAGTTTAATTGGATAATTTAAGAAAAAGGATATTGTCAGGAGCAATAGGAATTGCTTTAATGATTTTTGTTGTTTACAATGGGGAAATTTTACTTGATTTATCTTTATTGCTTGTTTCATTAATAGGTATAAAGGAAATATATAATGCATTAAATAGGATTTCTTTATCTCCAATTAATTGGATAGGCTATTTATCTTGTATGTTAATTTATTCTAGTATCTTCATAGATATCAACCTAGAAATGTTGATGATAACATTCGCTTTAATTTTATTGTTAATTTATGTATTGGATAGTAAAGTAAATTTCAAAGATATATCATCTACATATTTTTCAATTATTTATGTGCCATTAATGTTAATAAACATATCTTATTTAGGCAATACTAAATTTATTTGGCTGATATTTACAATCGCCTTTGGAACGGATACATTTGCATATATAATTGGAAGTACCATGGGAAAACATAAGCTAAGTCCTAAACTAAGTCCTAAAAAATCTGTAGAAGGCGCAATAGGTGGGATAATAGGGAGCCTGTTAGTAACAGTCATCTATTCTTATTATTTTGAAATTGGTCCAATATGGATTTTAGCTTGTCTTGCTATAATTGCTTCTATTTTTGCTCAAATTGGAGACTTAGCAGCTTCTAAATTAAAAAGAGAAGCAGGTATAAAGGATTATGGCAATATTATACCTGGACACGGTGGTATTTTAGATAGATTTGATAGTATAATATTTGTTGCACCAATAGTTTTTTATTTTTGTAAATTTTTCTTAATTTAAATGAGGTGGTATTTATATGACAGCTTTAGCAGCGATTTTTGTTTTTTTAATGGTTATTTTAATACATGAATTAGGCCATTTCACCGTAGCAAAATTAGTAGGAATTAAAGTAAACGAGCTTTCAATTGGTATGGGACCTAGATTTTTTCATAAAAAATATGGAGATACTGAATACTCAATAAGAGCTCTTCCGATTGGTGGTTATGTAAAAATGGAAGGTGAGGATGAAGAATCAGACGATCCAAGAGGTTTTTCAAAACAAAGTCCACTTGCTAGAATTGCAGTTGTTGCTGCTGGAGCAATTATGAACTTTATTCTTGCAATTGTAGTTTTATCAATTGTTTCTTTTATGATAGGTCAACCAACAACAACAATTTCGGAAGTAATAGATAATAGCCCTGCAGAATCTGCTGGACTAATGCCTGGAGACAAAATAATATCAATTTCTGGAAATACTATAGAAAATTGGGAAGACATTGTTAACAATATAGAAAAGTCCAATAACAACACTCAATTAGAAATAATAGTTGAAAGAAACAACGAACTAGAAACTATTTTGGTTACTCCGAAGATGGAAGACGAAAGAATGGTTATAGGAATCGTACCAGAAGGAGATTCAAACGTAATAGAAGCAATTAAAGATGGTTTTAATAACACCTTCTATTTTATAACATTAATGATAGATTTTATTTCTATGTCACTAAGAGGCAATGTATCAATAAATGATTTGGCAGGACCATTAGGTGTAATTAGTATTGTGGGTGTTGCTGCTAATCAAGGCATCATAAGTTTATTATATCTTTTGGGCTTTATAAGTATAAACCTCGGATTTATTAACTTGATGCCATTCCCTGCACTCGATGGAGGAAGAATTATATTTCTTGTAGTTGAGCTGATTAGAGGCAAACCGTTGGACCCGAAAAAAGAAGGCATGATACACTTCATTGGTCTGATGCTTCTATTTGCTCTTATGCTTTTCATAACATATAACGATATTTTAAGACTTAACTTATTTTAGGAGAGAGTTTAATGATTAATAGAAGAAAAACAAAAAAAATCAAAGTAGGAAATATTTATATAGGTGGAGATTCGCCAATAACCGTACAATCAATGACTAATACAGTAACGCAAGATGTCGAGAAAACTATAAAACAAATGTTGGAATTAGAGAATGCTGGATGTGACATAATTCGTGTTGCTATAAATACAGACGAAGATGCTAAAGCTATCAGGGAAATAAAAAAACATATAAAGATGCCTATAATAGCTGATATACAATTTGATTATCGTTTAGCAATAAAATCTGTTGAAAATGGTATTGATGGGTTAAGAATAAATCCAGGGAATATAGGTAGTAAAGAAAGAGTAAAAGAAATTGTAAAAGCATGTAATGATTCAAATTTATCTATAAGAGTAGGTGTAAATTCAGGCTCCATAAAAAAAGAATTTTTAGAAAAATATAATGGGGTAAATGAAAATTCAATTGTCGAAAGTGCTTTAGAGCAAGTAAGACTATTAGAGAGTTTAAATTTCAACAATATAAAAATATCTCTTAAAGCAAGTTCCGTACCTCTAACTATTGAATCTTACAAAAAAATATCAGAAATAGTAGATTACCCATTACATCTTGGCGTAACTGAGGCAGGAACAGCTTGGAGGGGAACAATTAAATCATCCATCGGCATTGGAGCTCTTTTATCTATGGGAATAGGTGATACTATAAGAGTTTCTCTAACTTCTCATCCTATAGAGGAGGTAAGAGTTGGTAAAGAAATATTAAAATCCCTTGGTTTGAAAAAAGAAGGATTAAACTTAATATCATGTCCAACTTGTGGTAGAACTAAGATAAACTTATTTAAATTGGCAGAAGAAGTTGAGAAATCTCTAGAAAATATTGATAAACCTATAACAGTTGCTGTTATGGGATGTATTGTTAATGGTCCAGGCGAAGCAAGAGAAGCTGACATTGGGATAGCTGGTGGAGATGGAGAGGGCTTAATTTTTAAGAAAGGTAAAATAATAAAAAAAGTAAAAGAAGAATACTTACTTGATGAATTATTAAAGGAAATTGAGAAATTATAAAATTTAGGAGAGATTGGAATGTATTTCAAGTATCAAGATTTAGATAAATTTTTCCCAAACAACGAAACACTTTCTCAAGTAGGTAAAGTCTTTGTAGAAAAAGCAATTTTAAATATAAAAAAATCAAGTATTTCTATTAGTATGATAACTAATCCAGATTTTAATGAAGAAAATATAAATGAAATATATAAATTATTTAAAAATGTGTTTCCTGATTATACGATAAGTTTTTCATTTAAAAATGATATTATGTATGATGACAAATTCATTGAAGACTACATTGTATATAAAATAACAAATTCTATACCATCAAGTAATTCTTGGGTAGATGCTTTAAAAATAACAGAGCAAGAAGAAATTATAACATTAGAATTCCCGAATCAAGTTTCACTACATTCATTTAATTCAAACGGTTTAAAAAAAGAAATTGAGGAGTTTTTGTTATCTCTTGCGAAAAAAAAACTTGAAATTAAGGTAGATGATAATGACAATTGTGATACTTTCTTTGAAACGCAATGGTCTAAAGAATTTGAATTAATAAAAGATATAGAAATAACATCCAAAGTAAAACCCGTAAATGTAAAAAGTGATAAGAACAGAGCTTCTAGAAATAAAATTTTTGACAATAACTTGACTTCGAAAACATCTGATATTTCTGATCTTGATTTTAGCTCTGGGAATGTAACAATCTTTGGTGAAATTTTCGATATAAATTATAAAGATATAAAAACTAACAAAAAACTAATATCCTTTTATATAACGGATCAAACAAACTCTATTCAGTGTAAAATGTTTGTGCAAAATGAAAAAGTTGATGAGTTAGAAAATGTTTTAATTGATGGTGCTCATTTATTTGTTAATGGAGATATAACTTTTGATAATTATACACGTGAAATGACTCTTATGATAAAATCCATAAATTCAGTTAACATAGCGGAACGAAAAGATACTAGTACACGTAAAAGGGTAGAATTACATCTTCATACAAATATGAGCGCAATGGATGGTATAAGTTCTGTTAAAAGCCTGATCAGTAGAGCTATAGAATGGAATCACCCAGCTATTGCTATAACTGATCATGGAGTAGTTCAAGCTTTCCCTGAGGCTAGCGAATTTGATAAAAAGATAAAAATTATATATGGTGTCGAAGCATACATGATTAATGATGAAAAAGAAATAATAACTAATTATGACAAAAATGATTCGTTAAATAATTTTGTAGTATTTGACATCGAAACCACTGGTTTATCACCAAGAACTGATAAAATAACCGAAATTGGTGCTGTAAAAATTAAAGATGGACTAATTATTGATAAATATGAACAGCTTATAAACCCTGGTATTCCCATACCTAGCAATATTACTTCACTGACAGGCATAACAGATGAAATGGTTAAAGATATGCCTAAAATAGAAGATATTATGCCTGAGTTTTTAAATTTTATAGGTGATTCAATCTTAGTAGCACATAATGCTTCGTTTGATGTCAGCTTTATTAGAGAAACTTGCAATAACATGAGAGTTGAACTAAAAAATGCGGTATTGGATACTTTAGAATTATCTAGGGCATTGTTCCCTAATCTAAAAAGTCACAAGCTTAATGTTATTGCAAAATTTTTAGATGTTGAGTTGATTAATCATCATAGAGCTGTTGATGATGCAAAAGCTACCGCTGATATCCTTATTAAGATGTTGGACATTTTAAAAGATAAAGATATATTAACCCCTTATCAATTAAATTCAACTTTGAAGTCAAAAAATATCAATAAAAATGAAGTATTTCATTGTATCATACTTGCAAAAAACCAACAAGGTTTAAAAGAACTATATAAATTGATTTCAAAATCTCATTTGGAATATTTTTATAGGAAGCCACGCATCCCAAAATCATTAATACAAAAAAGTAAAAATAACTTTTTAATTGGTAGTGCATGTGAATTAGGTGAGGTATATAAAGCTTTTTTAACAAATAAACCTTTTTCCGAAATTAATGAAATCATTGATTTTTATGATTATATTGAAATCCAGCCAATTGATAACAATAAACATTTAGTGAGGGATGGCATTGTTAAAAATGTTGATGAACTAAAAGAAATAAATAAAAAAATATATAACCTAGCAAAATCAAAAAATAAATTAGTTGTTGCTACTGGAGATGTACATTTCCTTGATCCTAAAGATGAAGTTTATAGACGCATAATTATGTATGGACAAGGATTTGATGATGCTGATGAACAACCTCCTCTCTATTTTAGAACTACTGATGAAATGATCAAAGAATTCTCATATTTAGGGGAAGCTGTTGCTGAAGAAATAGTTGTTACAAACACTAATTTAATTAGTGATATGGTAGAATACACAAAACCAATTCCTGATGGCACTTTCCCTCCTAAAATTGAGGGGGCTGATGATGAATTAAAAAAAATAGCATATGAAAGGGCATTTAAAATATACGGTAACCCTCTGCCGGCTATTGTTGAAGAGAGATTAAATAGAGAGCTAAATTCTATAATAAATAATGGATATTCAGTTTTATATATTATAGCTCAAAAACTTGTTTCAAAATCTATGCAAGATGGTTACTTAGTTGGCTCTAGAGGTTCAGTTGGCTCATCTTTCGTAGCAACGATGAGTGGTATAACTGAAGTAAACCCTCTTCCCCCTCATTATGTTTGCGAGAACTGTCATTATTCAGAATTTTATGATGATGGTAAAATTGCCTCAGGTTTTGATTTAAATGATAAAGATTGTCCTAATTGTGGAAATACAATGAAGAAAGACGGGCACGATATACCGTTTGAAGTATTCTTAGGGTTTGAAGGGGATAAGGAACCAGATATTGACTTAAATTTTGCTGGTGAATACCAATCAATAGCACATAAATATACAGAAGAGCTATTTGGAGAGGGAAAAGTATTTAGAGCAGGTACTATTGGTACAATTGCAGATAAGACAGCATATGGTTTTGTAAAAAAATACTTTGAGCAAAAAAATAAACCGGTTAATCAGGCTGAAATAAATAGATTAGTTAAAGGTTGTACAGGGATAAAGAGAACATCTGGCCAACATCCTGGAGGAGTTATGATTGTTCCAGATTATAAAGATATTCATGATTTTACTCCAATACAATATCCTGCAGATGATAATTCCTCAGGTGTAATAACAACCCATTTTGATTATCATTCTATAAGCGGAAGAATTTTAAAATTAGATATATTAGGCCATGATGTACCTACAATTATAAAGATGCTTGAAGATTTAACAGGAATAGATCCTCTTCAAATACCACTTGATGATAAAGATACAATGAGTCTTTTTACTAGCACCAAAGCATTAAACATTGACCCTAAGGAAATCAACTGTGAAGTAGGAACATTAGGAATTCCTGAGTTTGGAACTAAATTTGTTCGCCAAATGTTATTAGAAACCTCCCCTACAACTTTTTCAGAATTAGTTAGGATATCAGGACTATCTCATGGTACAGATGTATGGGTTAATAATGCACAAGACCTTGTAAGAAAAAATATTGCAACCTTAAAAGAAGTTATTTCTACTAGAGAGGACATAATGTTATATCTGATAAATGCTGGGCTTGACAAAAAACGAGCGTTTTTCACTATGGAAAAAGTTAGAAAGGGTAAAGGCTTAAGTCAGGAAGATCAAGAAACAATGAGAAAATTGAATATTCCTGAATGGTATATTGAATCCTGTAATAAGATTAAATATATGTTTCCAAAAGCACATGCTGCAGCTTATGTTACAATGAGTTTTAGAATAGCCTATTTTAAAGTGCATTATCCTCAAGCTTTCTATGCAACATACTTCACAACAAAAGCCTCAGATTTTGATGCTGAACTTATTTTGCAAGGAAAGGAATATGTAAAATCAAAAATTCAAGAAATTGAAAATAGAATTAATGAATCAAGTGCTAAAGAAAAAAATCAATTGACAATTCTAGAAGTTGCTTTGGAAATGTATGCTAGAGGCTTAACTTTTGAAAGAGTAGATTTGTATAAGTCAGACAGTGATAGGTTTTTAATAGGTCAAAATGGAATAATTCCACCACTTAAAACACTTGAAGGAATTGGGGAAAATGCTGCTAGAAAGTTAGTCGAAGAGAGAAATTTAGCCCCATTTCTCTCCATTGAAGAATTAATTACTAGAGGCAAGGCCACTAGACCAGTTATTGAAGCTTTAGAGAAACATGGATGTTTAAAAGATATTCCTGAAACTAATCAAATTAGCCTTTTTAACATTTGATTTAATTTTATGAATATGATATAATACAAAAAGACAATTAATAATTAATTCAAAGAGTGGGAGATCCCACTCTTAATTTTTGCAAGGTATGGTGAATTATATGAATAAAAAAGAAATAGTTGAAAATGTAAAAGAATTTAGTGATCCTTTGGTTTCTAATTTAGGGTACGAACTAGTAGATGTTGAATTCGTGAAAGAACAGAGTGAATATTTCCTCAAAATATTCATTGATAAGCTTGGAGGTGTAAACTTAGAAGATTGCCAGTTAGTTAGTGAAAAAATTGGGGAAAAATTGGATCAAATTGATATAATTGATGTTTCTTATTATCTTGAAGTATCATCACCTGGACTCGATAGACCAATAAAAACTGATAAAGATATAATTAGGAACTTGGGCAAAGAAGTTGAAATTAATCTGTATAAAGCAGTAGAAGGGAAAAAACATTTTGAAGGTATACTAAAAGACTATGACGAAAATACAGTAACTATTCAGTTAGAAGAAAATAATGTTGTAATTCCACGAGAGTTAATTTCGTTAATGAGACAGATAATTCACTTTTAATATATAATATGAGGAGGAATAAAGGGATGAATGTTGATTTCATCAGTGCCCTTGAGGAAATTGAAAAAGAGAAAGGGATTCCAAAAAGTGTCATAATAGATGCTCTAGAATCAGCTTTGATATCAAGTTATAAAAAGAATTTTGGTTCTTCACAAAATGTTGAAGTGGAAATAGATAACATAACAGGTAATGTAAAAGTGTTTGCTATAAAAACTGTAGTCAACAGTGATGACCTAGAGGATGAATTATTGCAAATTCCAATAGAGCTTGCTAATAAAATAAATCCAAAATTAAGTATTGGAGATTCAATAAAATTGGAAGTTACACCCAAAAATTTTGGAAGAATAGCTGCTCAAACTGCTAAACAAGTAGTAATGCAAAGAATTAAAGATGCAGAAAGAGATGTAATTTTTGAAGAGTTTATAAATCGAGAAAACGAAATCATTACAGGACAAATTCAACGATCTTCAAAGAATAATGTATACATTGACTTGGGTAAAATAGAAGGTATATTGCCTCCAACTGAACAAATACCTGGAGAAGTCTATAACCAAGGAGATAGATTAAAATTACTTATTTCTGAAGTCAAAAAAACAACCAAAGGCCCACAAATAATACTTTCAAGAGCAAGTGCTAGTTTAGTCAAAAGATTATTTGAAATTGAAGTTCCTGAAATAGTTCAAGGAATTGTAGAAATTTATTCAATAGCAAGAGAAGCTGGTTCCAGAACTAAAATAGCAGTATTTTCTAAAAATCAAGAAGTTGATCCTCTAGGTGCATGTGTTGGATTTAAAGGGACTAGAGTAAAAGCGATAGTAGATGAACTCAATGGTGAAAAGATTGATATTGTAATCTGGAGTAAAAAAATAGATGAGTTTATTGCAAACAGCCTAAGTCCTTCTAAAGTTCTAGAGGTATTCGCAAATGAAAAAGAAAAATCAGCACTTGTAATAGTTCCTGATCATCAATTATCTCTAGCTATAGGAAAAGAAGGACAAAATGCTAGGCTAGCAGCAAAGTTAACTGGTTGGAAAATTGACATTAAATCAGAAAGCCAATATAAAAGCTTAATTGGAGATGATAAAGATGAGTCCTAAAAAGGTTCCACTAAGAAAATGTATAGCATGTAATCAGATGAAGCCAAAGTATGAACTCATTAGAATCGTAAAGAATAACGATGGAATTGTAAGTGTTGATTTAACCGGGAAAGCAAATGGAAGAGGCGCATATATTTGTGCAAATTTAGAATGTTTTAATGAAATAGTTAAAAATAAAAAATTATCAAGACAATTACAAACAGAAATTAGTGATGACATTTATCAAAAACTTAGAGAGGTTATAAAAGAATGAAAGTCACCTAAAAAGTGGAGGTGTTAAGATGGCGAAAATAAGAATATATGAATTAGCTAAAGAGCTAAATATGTCAAGCAAAGAACTAGTAGAAAAAATTTCTGAGCTTAATATAGGAGTTCATAGTCATATGAGCTCAATAGAAGAAGAAGATGCTAAATTAATAAAAGAAATAATTCTAGATGAAAATAAGAAAGAAACTCTAGATAATGATGATGATAATATTATTGAAGAAGTAAAGATTGAACCGTCAGAATATAACAATGATTTTGAGGATAAAAACACAAAGAAAAAAAAGTCAAATAAGAAGAAAAGTCATAATAGAGAATTCGATTCTATAAATAAAATATCAATAGAGCAGCCGACAGAAAAATCTATCACTATAGAATCTGAGATAACTGTAAAAGAATTGGCGGAAAGACTAGATGTAAATCCAGCACAAGTAATAACCAAATTAATCGCATTAGGAATCATGGCAACACAAAATCAAACTATTGGATCAGAGATTGCCGAGCTGATTGCAGAAGAGTTCGGATATAAAGTAGAAATTGCTAAAAGTGAAGAAGAATCAGAAATTGATAAATTAGATTATGAAGATGACCCTAAAGACTTAATTCCTAGACCACCAGTCGTAACAGTTATGGGTCATGTTGATCACGGAAAAACTTCTTTATTGGACGCAATAAGACACACGAATGTAACTGTAAAAGAAGCTGGTGGAATAACTCAGCATATTGGTGCTTATACTGTAAACATAAATAATAAAAAAATAGTTTTCTTGGATACCCCTGGACATGAAGCATTTACTTCTATGAGAGCTAGAGGTGCCAAAATTACGGATATCGCTATTCTTGTAGTTGCTGCTGATGATGGAGTAATGCCTCAAACTGTTGAAGCAATATCTCATGCCAAAGCAGCAAATGTACCTATAATTGTTGCTATTAATAAGATAGATAAACCTGAAGCAAATATTGATAGAGTTAAACAAGAATTGGCTGAGCATGGAATTTTATCTGAAGACTGGGGTGGAGATACAATTATGGTTCCAGTTTCAGCTAAAAACAAAATAGGGATTGAGGATTTGTTGGAAATGATTCTATTAGTCGCAGAAATGCAAGAACTAAAAGCAAATCCTAATAGAAAAGCAGTTGGAACAATAATTGAAGCTCAATTAGATAAAGGAAGAGGACCAGTCGCAACTGTATTGGTTCAGAAAGGCACATTAAATGTTGGCGATATGGTTGTCTCAGGAACAGCTAGTGGTAGAATAAGAGCAATGTTTGATGACAAAGGGAAAAAAGTAAAGAAGGCAACTCCTTCAATCCCAGTTATGATTTTGGGTTTATCCGAGGTTCCAAATGCTGGAGATATGATTTATGCAGTTGAAAATGAGAAAATAGCACGACATCTTGCTGATCTTAAGAAAAATGAGCTTAAAGAGCAACAAATAAAACAGTCTTCTAAAGTATCTCTAGACGATTTGTTTGAAAGGATTAAACAAGGAGAATTAAAAGAATTAAATCTGATTATAAAAGGCGATGTAAGAGGTTCAATCGAAGCTTTAATGCAATCTGTACAGAAACTTGGTACAGATGAAGTTAGAGTAAATGTAATTCATAGTGGTGTTGGCGGTATTTCTGAAAGTGATGTCATGTTGGCTTCAGCATCAAATGCATTGGTATTAGGTTTTAATGTTAGACCTAATTTAAATGCTATTGAAGTAGCAAAAAAAGAGAATGTTGACATAAGGACTTATAGAGTAATTTATGAAGCAATTGAAGATATACAAGCAGCTATTAAAGGAATGCATGCACCTAAAATTGTTGAAGAAGTATTGGGAAGAGCAAATGTAAGAGCAACATTTAAATTACCAAATGGAACGTCAGTAGCAGGTATTTATGTTGTAAACGGAAAAATAACAAGAAACTCTAAAATTCGTTTATTAAGAGATGATGTTGTAATTTATGACGGTGCTGTATTGTCTTTAAAGAGATTCAAAGATGATGTTAAAGAAGTTCAAACTGGTTTTGAGGCAGGATTAGCTTTAGAAAATTTCAATGACATCAAAGAGGGAGATAGCATAGAAGCATATATATTAAAAGAAGTAGATAGTATTTAGAGGTGTTTACTATGAATGATAAAAGGATTAATAGAATTTCTGAAGAAGTAAAAAAAGTTATTGCTGATCTGATAATAAATGATATTAAAGATCCTAGAATTAGTAAAATGGCTAGTATAAATAAGGTCGTGGTCACAAAAGATTTGAAATATGCTAAAATATATGTATCTGTTTTAGGCAATGAAATGGAGAAAGAAGAAACTTTAAAAGGTCTTGAAAGCGCTAAGGGCTATATAAGAAAAGCTATAGGAGATAAAATTAATTTAAGGATTACTCCTGAACCAATTTTTTATATCGATGATAGTATTGAACAAGCTATTTATATGACTAATCTAATAAAACAAGTTTCAAATAATGATAACACTGATGGTAAAAATGGAGATCAAAACAATGAATAGTATTATCAAACAAGAACTAAGCAATATAATTGATAAATCAGATAAAATCGGTGTGGTTTCTCATCTAAATCCAGATGGAGATAATATCGGGTCTATTCTTGCACTTGGTTCTTCAATGGAAAAATTAGGCAAAAAAGTTACGATATTAAAATCAGATTTTGTACCAAATGACTTATTGTTTTTGCCTAATATAGAAAAAATAATAAGTGTATCTGATGATTTAAATTTTGATGTATTATTTGTTTTAGATAGCAGCGATGCTGAAAGACTAGGGGATAATAAGAGATTTATTGAAAAAGCAAAGTATATAATTAATATTGATCATCATATAAGCAATAACAATTTTGGACATTTAAACATAGTGGAGCCTAAAGCTTCATCCACTTGTGAAATAATATATAATATTATTAGTGAACTAAATTTGCCTATTGACTCTAATATTGCTACCTGTATATACACAGGTATTAGCACAGATACAGGACGATTTATGTATGAAAATGTTAATGAAAACACTCATCTTATTGTTTCAAATCTTCTAGCCCTAGGAACAGATATATATTATGTTAATAAGAAATTGTATCAAAGTAGATCCCTTTCAAAAACCAAACTTTTTATAGAAGTAATTAGTTCTTCTAAACTTTTTTTTGATAATAAGGTTTCAGTTGCCAAGGTAACACTAGAAAATTTAAATAGAGCAAATGCTAGGCCTGAAGATTCTGATGGAATAGTAGAGTTTTTAAGAGATACAGAAACGGTTGAAGTTTCGGTTTTGTTAAAAGAAATAGAAACTAATTTAACACGCGTTAGCATAAGAACTAAAGAATATGTTGATGCAAATGAAATTTGTAACAAATTTAATGGAGGCGGCCACTTAAGAGCCGCTGGATGTACTATACAAAGAAATATTGATGAGACTGAAAAACTCTTAATTGAATCGATAAAACAATATATTTGAGGAAATATTAATGGATGGTATTTTAAATTTTTATAAACCAGTAGGAATCACATCTCATGACGCAGTTAATATACTACGAAGGATAATGAATACAAAAAAAATAGGTCATATAGGTACCCTTGACCCAATGGCTTGTGGTGTATTACCAATGTTAGTAGGGAATGCCACAAGAATTTCAGAATATTTAATCGAACATGATAAAGAGTATTTAGTTGAGTTAACTTTAGGTGTTAGAACTAATACATTTGACAAAGAAGGTAAACCTATAAGCTCTTCTGATAAAAATGTATCTTCAGATGAAATAGTAAATACTTTTAATAAATTCGTTGGAATTATACAACAAACACCGCCCATGTTTTCTTCAAAAAAAGTAAAGGGTAAAAAATTATATGAATTAGCCAGAGAAGGTATTGAAATTGAAAGAGACCCATCAACTGTAGAAATAAAAAAAATAGATATAATTAGAATAATAGAAAACAAAAAGATTGTTTTTAAAGTAAAATGTTCAAAAGGAACTTATATGAGATCTCTATGTGATGATATAGGTATATCCTTAGGTACTTTTGGTTACATGTCTTATCTTCAAAGAGTTAAGGTAGGCAACTTTAATATTGAAAATTCGCTTAGCCATGAGGCTTTAAAAAAATTAATATCTCAAGAAAAAAGCTATGAATTTTTAATGCCAATGGACGAAGCAATAAGCGAAATGAAAAAAATAGAAGTTAATAAGAATCAGTTTTCTAAGTTAAGAAATGGAAATAAGATTCATTTAGAAAATATATATAGTGCAGATTTAAATAATCTCTTTAGAGTATACTCTAATGGCTTATTTATAGGTATAGGTCGTATTACTATAGAAAAAAATCAAACTTATTTAGTTATGAAAAAAGTCTTGATAGGTGATAATATAGGTGAGAATAAATGAATATAATAAAATTAGATAAAACCCAATATCACGTAACAAATGAAAAAACAGCTATAGCTTTAGGAAATTTTGATGGAATCCATATTGGACATCAAAATTTAATAAAAAAAATGATTGATTTCTCAAACAAATTCAATCTAAAGCCATCTATTTTGATCTTTGAAAATCATACAAAAAGCGTAACTAGCAATACCTCTCCAAGCCTGCTCAGTAATAACGAACAGAAGTTGTGTATTTTAGACAAAATTGGAGTACAAAATGTTTTTTTAATGAAATTCGATGAAGAAATAATGAAACTTTCTCCATTTGAGTTTGTCAATGATATATTAATAAATAATTTAAATTCAAAAGCTGTAGTCGTTGGGCATAATTATAGATTTGGGTATAAAGCATCAGGAAATGTTGACACATTAAAAGAAATCTGTGAAGAAAAGAATATAAATACTATAATAGTGGAACCTGTATATTTTGAAGATAAAATTGTAAGTAGTACTTTAATTAGAAATCTAATCTCGTATGCAAAAATAGAAACTGCTAATAAATTATTAGGTAGGTTCTATACAATAAAAGGAGAAGTAGTTCATGGCAAAGGGATAGGAAAAACTTTAGGGTTCCCGACTGCTAATATAATGCTTACTGATAATTTTGTGATACCTAAGAACGGAGTATATCATACTTTGACTACTATTGATAACAAAACGTTTAAAAGTGCTACTAATGTTGGATTTAATCCAACTTTTAAAGAAAAATCATTAAAAATTGAAAATCATATTCTAAATTTTGACGATACATTATATGGTAAAACAATATATATATCATTTGTAGAATATATTAGACCTGAGATTAAGTTTGATAAAGTAGAAGACTTAATTAATAGAATGATTGAGGATATAAATTATATAAATAATAAAAATGTAATTTACAATTTCAAATGTATGTGATAATATCAATATGGTAGTTACCTTATCTTGGCTATACGTACCTCGGCGGTAGCTTAGATATAGGCGAATTAAATATATGGAGGTGTTTAAAATGTTAACAAAAGAAGAAAAAGAGAGAATAATAGAAGAGTTTAAGACACATGAAGGTGATACAGGCTCACCTGAAGTTCAAATAGCTCTTTTGACTTACAGAATTAATTCTGTAAATGATCATCTTCAAACACATAAAAAAGATCATCATTCAAGAAGAGGTCTTTTGAAAATGGTTGGCCAAAGAAGAGGTTTGCTCAGATATCTAGAAAACAAAGACATTGAAAGATATCGTTCTTTAATTGAAAAACTTGGCATCAGAGGTTAAATTAGAGCGGGACTTCCCGCTCTATTGATTTATATAAAGTAAAATGTTTGGAGGTAGATTATGGAAAAAATATATAAATATATGCTTGCAGGAAGAGAGCTTACTGTTACGATAGGTAAAGTTGCTCAACAAGCAAATGGTTCTTGTCTAGTAAGATATGGTGACACGGTAACATTAGTAACTGCAACTCAGTCAAAACAACCAAGAGAGGGTATAGACTTCTTCCCTTTGAGTGTTGATTATGAAGAAAAATTATATTCTGTTGGAAAAATTCCAGGTGGATTTATAAAAAGAGAAGGGCGACCAAGTGAAAAAGCAATACTGACTTCTAGGTTAATAGACAGGCCTATTAGACCATTATTCCCAGAAGGATTTAGAAATGATGTACAAGTTGTAGCTACAGTTTTATCGGTTGACCAAGACAATAGTCCTGAAATAGCTGCTATGATTGGGTCCTCGATTGCATTATCAATATCCGATATCCCTTTTAATGGGCCAACAGGATCTGTACAAGTAGGCAGAGTAAACGGAGAATTAATAATAAATCCAAATAGCGAATTGAGAGAGATATCTGACATCAGCTTAATTGTTTCAGGGACAAAAGATGCAATTATGATGGTAGAAGCAGGCGCTAATTTTGTGACTGAAAATGTAATGCTAGAAGCAATATTAAAAGGTCATGAAGAAATCAAGAAAATATGCGATTTTATATCTGAAATCGTTAAAGACTGCGGAAAAGAGAAGTCCAAGTATGATTTGTTTATGCCAAACAAAGATGTAGAAATATTAGTCAGAGAGCTTACTACTGATCGTTTAATTGAAGCTCTTTATACTGTTGATAAAATGAAAAGAGATGAAGCAATCGATGCTTTGAAGAATGAAATATCTGAAATTGTATTACAAAAATTTCCAGATAACGAAAAAGATATAAATGAAGTTTTTGAAACAATTATGAAAGAACAAGTAAGAAGACATATAATAGAAAATGGCATAAGACCAGACAATAGAAAACTCGATGAAATAAGACCAATTAGCTGTGAAGTAGGCCTTCTCCCAAGAACTCATGGATCGGGTCTATTTAACCGAGGACAGACTCAAGTTTTGACTATTGCTACATTGGGTGCCTCAAGTGATGTACAAATAATAGATGGCCTTGGAGAAGAAGAGTCTAAGAGATATATGCATCATTACAATTTTCCTGCTTATTCAGTCGGAGAAGTAAGACCATCAAGAGGACCTGGAAGAAGAGAAATAGGTCATGGAGCATTAGCTGAAAGAGCATTAGAACCAGTTATTCCACCAGAAAGTGAATTCCCCTATACTTTAAGATTAGTATCTGAAGTTTTAAGTTCAAACGGTTCAACATCTCAAGCTAGTGTTTGTGGTTCAACATTAGCACTGTTAGATGCTGGAGTTCCAATAAATGCACCAGTTGCTGGTATTGCTATGGGATTGATTAAAGAAGGCGATAAAGTTGCGATTTTATCAGACATACAAGGGCTAGAAGATCACCTTGGAGACATGGATTTTAAAGTAGCTGGTACAAAAGATGGAATCACAGCCATTCAAATGGATATAAAAATAGACGGTATAGATGAAGAAATATTAAAAGAAGCACTTGAAAGAGCAAGAATAGGCAGACTTTTTATCTTGGATAAAATGATGGAAACTATTTCAGCTCCTAGAGAAGAACTTTCTATATATGCACCAAGAATTTCTGTGCTTCAAATCAATCCAGATAAGATTAGAGATATAATTGGTCCTGGAGGAAAAGTTATAAATAAAATAATTGATGAAACTGGTGTAAAAATAGATATAGAAGACGATGGTAGAGTTTCTATAATATCTAATGATGCAGTAGCAAGCAAAAGAGCAATAGAGTTAATACAAAACATAGTTAAAGAAATTGAAGTTGGTGACATTTATCTAGGGAAAGTAACTAAAATAACAACTTTTGGTGCTTTTGTTGAAGTGTTAAATGGAAAAGAAGGATTAGTTCATATTTCTCAATTAGCAAAAGAGCGTGTAAATAAAGTAGAAGACATTGTATCAGTTGGTGACGAAATTTTGGTCAAAGTTATAGAAATAGACAATCAAGGGCGTATCAATTTATCTAGAAAAGCTCTATTAACAGATGAAAATCATCAAGAATCAGCTGAATAATAAACATTTCGCATGAACCTTAGGTTCATGTTTATTTCTTTGCGGAGGTAATAATGTTAATAACAAATTTAGATAATGGAATTAAAGTAGTAATCGAAAGCAATAAATATGTGAATTCAGCAAATTTAGGTATATTGGTAAAAAGTGGATCAATTTATGAAAGCTTTGATAAAATTGGAATCTCACATTTTATTGAGCATATGCTTTTCAAAGGAACTACTAACAGAACTAATCGTGATATAGCTGAAGAAATAGATTTTATTGGTGGACAAATAAATGCTTTTACTACGAAAGAACATACTTGCTTATATTCAAAGGTACCTTTCAATCATTTAACACTTGCTGTCGATATATTGTCCGATATGTTAATGCATCCACTTTTTTCGCCAAGTGAAATCGAAAAGGAAAAAAAAGTGATTATAGAGGAAATAAAGATGTATAATGATTTACCAGAAGATATTGTATTTGAAATGATGAGCAAAGTTATGTTTAAGAACAATCCTTTATCTTATCCAATTTTAGGTGTAGATGATTCTGTAAAAAATATTAACTATAATAACATCATTGAGTATTATAATGAAAGATATACTCCTGAAAACATCGTGATTACAATATCTGGGAATGTAAATATAGATGATGCTATTTTTCAGTTAAACGAAAAATTTAGTGAATTTACAAACAAACATAATAATTTAACTGAAAACTTAATCATTAATTATGAAAACAATAAAAAGTTAGAAATTGAAGGTGTAAGAAAAAAAACAGAACAATTGCATCTTTGTTTTGCTTTGCCTTACTGTGGATCTTATTCTGAGGATTATTTCACAGGATTGCTAGTAAACAACTATATTGGTGGAAGTATGAGTTCTGTTTTATATCAGACAGTCCGCGAAGAACTAGGGTTAGCTTACGAAATTGAATCTAGTGTCGAAACATATAAAGAAGCTGGAGCTTTAGAAATTTATGTCGCATTAGATGCTACTAATGCAAGTAATGTATTAGAAATCATTTGTAGAGTGTTAAATGACTTAAAAGATAATAATATGTCTTATCATTATATTGAAAAATTTAAAGGCCAACTAATTGGGAATCACCTTTTAAGTGTTGAAAATCCATTTAACAAGATGTATGATAATGGAAAAGAGCTTTTAGACATTGGAAATGTCATAGAAGACTCACAAATTTTAAAATCAATAAATGATATTTCTATTGATAGTGTTAGTCGATTTATCGATAAATACTTCAATAATAATAAAAAATTTATTACTTATGTCGGAAATATTAAAAATAAATCGAAATTTGAAAGTAAAATAATTGATATTTTAAATTAGGAGGAAAAATGAAAGTAAAAATTGTAAATAGAAGCACAAATGGCATTCCTGAATATAAAACTGATGGAGCATCAGGATTAGACTTATATGCTTATGTAGACGAGCCAATTACCATTTATCCATTGGAAAGAGCTTTGATACCTACTGGTATTTACATAGAGCTACCCAATGGGTATGAGGCTCAAATTCGTGGTAGAAGCGGTTTAGCGCTAAATCATGGTATTACACTAGCTAATGGAATTGGGACTATCGACAGCGATTACAGAGGTGAAATAAAAATAATATTAATAAATCTTGGTTCGGAGCCGTTTGTCGTTAAAAACGGTGATAGAATTGCTCAAATGGTTTTTTCGAAATATGAAAGAGCCGATTTTATTGTAGTTGATGAAATAAATCCAACTTCACGCGGTGAAAGTGGCTTTGGACATACTGGTATTTAATTTCTGAACATTATTAACATCAGGGGGTATAAAATGGGTTGGTTAGAAGCAATAGTATTAGGATTTTTTCAAGGAATAGCTGAATTTTTACCTATAAGTAGTTCTGGACATCTAGCTTTGCTACAACAATTTTTTGGTATTACACAAGGAAATTTGTTTTATGCAGAGATGCTTCATTTCGGAACGCTTTTATCAATTCTAATAGTATATTTTAAAGATATAAAAGCTATTGTTTTGGACTTTTTAAAATTGATTATTTCTATTTTTAAAAGCAAAAAAATTCCTACTTTAAATTCAAATCAAAAGTTTGCTGTGCTGATATTGATAGCATCAATTCCAACAGCATTGATTGGCTTGATATTCGAAGATTTTATAGAAAGCATGTTTAGTTCAGTGTTACCAATAGGTATTGCCTTTATAGTAACTGGTTTCTTGCTTTGGTTTTCCGAAAAAAAAGGAAATGGAAACAAATCTATAGAAAATGTAACAGTTAAGGATTCAATTTTTGTTGGATTTATGCAAGGATTAGCTATTTTCCCTGGAATTTCAAGATCTGGCTCTACAATTGTTGGTGCATTGCTAAGAGACTTTGATAGATCTTTAGCTACTGAATTTTCATTTATTCTGTCAATCCCAGCAGTTCTCGGATCTTTCTTAATAGGTATTAAAGGAGCTGTTGAAAATTCCTCTGTTACGATTGAATTGCCTATTTTTATAGGTGTCTTTATTTCAGCCATAACAGGTATATTTGCCATAAAAGCTCTAATAAAAATGTTGGAAAATAAAAAATTACATTATTTTTCGTTTTATCTTTGGATTATTGGTATAATAGTTATAGTATCTCAATTTATTTAATATAGGTGGTTAAATGACAACTAAAAAAAAGACTTCAAAAAAAAGTGACGAATCAAAACAATCCAAAATAAAAAACGTTAAATTACAAAATGATTTAACAGCTATAATACTCATTGGTTTATCTATTTTAGTATTAGTAGGATTTTTTACTGACAAAACTGGGTTAATAGGAAATACTTTAAATTCTATGCTTTTTTTATTGTTTGGAAATGGCTCATATGTTATTCCTTTGTTAGCTATTTACATATCAACACTTATTCTTATGGGGAACCATAAAAAAACACAAATTTTATCAATTATTATTTTGTTTCTATCTTTATTAATTATTTTAGATGGCACCAATAATACATCATTAAATTTAATCCAAAAAATAAGATTTATATTAAACAATCCATATAATCAAATCAATGGTGGTATTATCGGTGGATTGTTTGGTTTCACTTTCTATAAATTATTTGGTAATATAGGCACTTATTTGATAATTAGCTTTATAAGTGTTATTACTATAATTGCCCTAATAGGTAAAGAAAATTTTCTTAATTTTTATAATGAAAATATAAAAATAAAAATTAAAAAACCTAAAAACAATGAAATAGAAAAAGTAAGTGAAAATGCTAATAATGATCAATCTAAAGTAATTGAAGTTAGAGATTATTCAACATTAGAGGTGTCTGATAATTTATCAAAAGAAATAAATAAGCTTATGAAAGAAAGAAAAAAAGATGATAAAGTACTAATTTCTAACTCAACAGAAGATAAGCAAAGAAACAATTTGAATTATTCATTTCCACCTATAGATTTGTTAAATGATTCTATTAACAAGGGAGAAGCAAATGATAAAAAAGAAATAATAAACAATGCTAAGATCATAGAAGAAACAATGAAAAATTTTGGTATTGACGCTAAAGTAACACATGTAAATATTGGTCCTAGTATTACTTGCTATGAACTTACTCCAGCACCAGGAATTAAACTGAGTAAAATAGTTTCATTATCAGATAATATTTCACTAAGCTTGGCAATGCCTGACATCAGGATAGAAGCTCCAATCCCTGGAAAATCTGCAGTTGGTATAGAAGTTCCAAATAAATTCAAAGATATGGTAACACTCAAAGATATGCTTTCTAGTAAAGAGTTCAAGGAATCAGCTTCAGATTTGAGTTTTGTATTAGGAAAAGATATAACTGGAAAAGTAATAGTTTCTGACATACAAAAAATGCCTCACTTATTAATCGCAGGGGCTACAGGCTCAGGTAAAAGTGTATGTATAAATACCATAATTATGAGTTTATTGTACAAAAATTCACCTGAAAATGTAAAAATGCTACTTATTGATCCGAAAGTCGTTGAACTAAATGTATATAATGGAATTCCACATTTATTAATTCCAGTAGTTACTGAGCCTAAAAAAGCAGCTCAAGCACTTAATTGGGCTGTAGGTGAAATGGAGAGAAGGTATAAATTATTTGCTCAAAACAATGTAAGAGATATACAATCTTATAATAAAAAATTTAGAAATACTGATAATAAATTACCAAAAATAATCATTATTATAGATGAATTAGCTGATCTAATGATGGTTAGCGCGAATGAAGTAGAAGATTATATCGCAAGACTTGCACAAATGGCAAGAGCAGCTGGAATGCATTTAATAGTTGCTACACAAAGACCTTCTGTAGATGTAATAACAGGTACTATTAAAGCAAATATCCCTTCAAGAATTAGTTTTGCGGTATCCTCTCAAGTTGATTCTAGAACAATTTTAGATATGGCAGGTGCAGAAAAATTACTTGGACAAGGGGATATGCTTTTTTACCCTTCAAGCATGTCAAAACCTATAAGAATTCAAGGGGCATTTGTTTCAAATGAAGAAGTTGAAAGAATAGTAGAGTATTTAAAAGAAGATAATGAAATTTCTTATGATAATGAAATTATAGAAAAAGTGACTAATAAAGATAACCCTTTTCAACATGATTCAGATGATGAATTGTTAAAAGAAGCAATAGAATTAGTTGTATTAGAACAAACTGCATCTATATCACTTTTACAAAGAAAGTTTAAAATTGGATATGCAAGAGCCGCTAGATTAATAGACTCAATGGAAGAACTGGGTATTATAGGCGGATATGAAGGTAGTAAACCACGCAAAGTCTTACTAACAGAAGATGATTTGGAGGAAAAGATTTAATGAATAAGAAAAAAGTATATTTTGAGACATTAGGTTGCTCAAAAAATGAAGTAGATACAAATATAATGATATCTATATTAAATAAGGATATTTTCGAACTTACAAATGATCAAACCAAAGCCAATATTATAGTAATAAATACATGTGGATTTATTGAACCAGCTAAAATAGAATCAATAGATGCCATTTTAGAATTATCAGAACTAAAGAAATTTGGTTCATGCGAACATATTGTTCTAGCAGGTTGTTTAGCTCAAAGGTATTCAAATGAGCTGATTGATGAAATACCAGAAATCGACGCTATAATAGGAACAGGAAATATCGATAAAATAAATGAAGTACTTATAAATCTGAAAAATAAAGAAAAAACAATATTAATTGATAAAATTAATAGTTCATATCCTGAATACACAAAACGTGAAGTTAATTCATTTGTTCAATATGTTAAAATTTCAGAAGGATGTAATAACAACTGTTCTTATTGCATAATTCCGAAATTAAGAGGGAAAAATAGAAGTAGAAAAATTGAAGATATTATTGCAGAAATAACTCATTTTGTGAATAATGACGTTAAAGAAATAATTTTAATAGCACAAAATACTACAGATTACGGTATTGATTTATATGGAGAATATAAACTTTATGAATTATTAAATAGGATAGAAAATATCGAAGGGGACTTTATTGTAAGGGTATTATATTTGTATCCCGACCACATTGATGATAATTTGATAAATAGCATTAAAAATAATAGCAAAATAGCAAAGTACTTAGACATTCCACTACAACATGCAAATAGTGAAATATTAAAACGAATGAATAGGCGAATAAACAAAGAAAAAATTAAAAATTTGATATATAAATTAAGAAATGAAATCCCAGATGTTATAATAAGAACAACTTTCATAGTTGGCTTCCCAGGTGAAACTGAATCTGAATTTAATGAATTATACAATTTTATAAAAAATAGTAATTTTGATAAAGTTGGTGTTTTTGCTTATTCACGAGAGGAAGGGACTGCTTCATATAACTACGAAGATCAGATTGATGACAATATAAAACTACTAAGAATGGAAAAAATTATGGAACTTCAACAAAACATTTCAAGACAACTATTGAAGTCAAAAATAGGCAAAACTTATAAAGCGCTGATCGAAAATAGAATTGAGGAAGATTTATACGAAGCAAGAAGTTACATGGATAGTCCTGAAATTGATGGTGTGATTTATGTAAAATCTAGTCAATTATTGAATGTTGGTCAATTTATCAATGTTTTAATCGTTGATAGTCAAGAATATGATTTAATGGGGGTTGTGGTAAATGAATTTAGCAAATAAGATAACAATTTTACGCGTATTCTTAGTTCCACTATTTATTGTTTTTTTCTATTTAGATTTTCAGTATAGTGAATATATTGCATTAGCAATATTTATATTCGCATCTATAACAGATACTATTGATGGACATATTGCAAGAAGCAGAAATATGATAACTACGTTCGGTAAATTTGTAGATCCACTTGCTGATAAAATACTTACCACATCAGCATTCATTTTGTTGGTAGAAAATGGCAAAATACCTGCATGGGTAGTTATTATTATAATAACTCGTGAATTTGTAATATCTGGAATAAGGCTTTTAGCAGCTTCTAATGGAGTCACAATTGCTGCAAGTAAATGGGGTAAGATTAAGACTATTACTCAATTAGTTGCTATAATCTTACTTTTACTTAATAATTTCCCATTCAGTTATTTAGGAATACCACTAGACTATATAATGCTATATATATCATTGTTCTTTACAGTTTTATCCGGTTACGATTATGTCAATAAAAATATAAAAATGCTCAATTTAAATGATATGTAAATTAATTTTTTGAAGGGATATTTTATGAAAGTAGAAATAATCAATGTAGGTACAGAAATATTATTAGGCAGTATTGTAAACACTAATTCTGTTTATATATGCAAAAAACTTGTTGAACATAACATAATACCAACTTTTCAAACTTCAGTAGTTGATGACTTGGAATTAGTAAAAAATGCATTTCAAATTGCATTTGAGAGAGCAAATATAATTATAGTTACTGGAGGACTTGGACCAACTGAAGATGATTTAACTAAAGAATCTCTAGCAAAGTTGCTAAATGAGAATTTGGAAATTGATGAAACGGCAAAGAACGAGATATTTAACTATTTTTTATCAAATAATAAAAAAATGACTGATAACAATTATAAACAAGCTTTAAAACTAAAAAACTCAGATATTATTCCTAACAAGAATGGGACAGCCCCTGGATTGTTTTTAGAATTGAATGGAAATAAAATATTTTTACTTCCTGGTCCTCCAAGTGAATTGATCCCTATGTTTGAAGAGTACGTATTACCAAAACTATTAACTGATAAACATTTAATAGTTAAGACTATAAACACTATAGGAATTGGGGAGTCTGAACTAGAAACAATATTAAGGAAAATAGACATGAAATATCCTGAAATTAATATTGCAACTTATGCATCGTACGGATATGTTGAAATAAAATTGATAGGTGAGAGTGATAACTTAATAGATTTGAAAACAAAAATGTCTCATCTCATAAATATTATTGAATCAAAAATACATGATAGAATATATGGTTTTGATTATTCTTCTCTAGAAGAAATGCTAGTAGATAAGTTAATTCGATTAAATCTAAATATAAGTATTGCTGAATCAGTAACAGGAGGAATTATAACCTCTAAAATCACTTCTATTTCTGGTGCCTCTAAAGTTTTTAACAGAGGCATTATAACATACTCAGTCGAATCTAAAGTCGAAGAATTAGGTGTTAAAATTGACACTATAAATAAATATGGAGTTGTAAGTGAACAAGTTGCTTTTGAAATGGCCCAAGGGTTATTCAAAAGAACGAATTCTAATTATTGTATAACAACAACTGGCTTTGCTGGTCCGGAAGTCGAAAGAGGCAAAAAAATCGGAGAAAATTATGTGTGCATTTTTTCAAATAATAAAGCAAACATTTTTTACAATCAATTTAAAGGCTCAAGGAAAGAAATACAAGAAAAAATTGCTAATTTTGCTCTAAATAAATTAATAGTACAAATTAATAATGAGTTGACTTTAAATAATTTTTAGTGTATTCTATTTATAGAACTAATGTTCGTTATATGAGAGGGGTGACTCCAGTTTATCTGGGATACAATGGTAGAAATGGATGATAAGAAAAAAGCCTTAGACTTAACAATAAGTCAAATAGAAAAGCAATTTGGTAAAGGATCAATAATGAAGTTAGGTGAAGCAACCAAATTAGATTTGGATTATATATCTACAGGGTCTTTAGATTTGGATATTGCATTGGGAATTGGTGGCTTGCCTAGAGGTAGAATAATTGAAATTTATGGACCTGAATCATCAGGTAAAACAACTATTGCGCTTCATGTTATTGCAGAAGCTCAAAAGAAAGGTGGAATTGCTGCTTTTATAGATGCTGAACATGCATTAGATCCTGGTTATGCTAAAAAATTAGGGGTTGATATAGAAAACTTAATAATATCTCAACCAGATACAGGTGAACAAGCACTAGAAATTACTGAAGCTTTAGTAAGAAGTGGTGCAATAGATGTAGTGGTAATTGATTCAGTAGCAGCTTTAGTTCCTAAAGCAGAGATTGAAGGAGAAATGGGTGACAGCCATATTGGTCTACAAGCAAGATTGATGTCTCAAGCTTTGCGAAAATTAGCCGGTGCTATAAATAAATCAAATGCTACTTGTATATTTATAAATCAATTGAGAGAAAAAGTAGGTGTTATGTTTGGTAACCCTGAGACTACTACAGGAGGAAGAGCTCTAAAATTCTATGCATCTATCAGATTAGATGTAAGAAAAATTGATTCTATAAAACAAGGAGAAGATATAATTGGTAGTAGAACAAGAGTAAAAGTAGTAAAAAATAAAGTTGCACCTCCTTTTAAGCAAGCAGAATTTGATATAATGTATGGTGAAGGTATATCAAAAGAAGGCAGTATTGTTGATGCAGGTGTAAATGCTGGTATTATTAATAAAGCTGGATCATGGTTTAGCTATAATGACATTAAATTGGGTCAAGGTAGAGAAAATGCTAAGGAATTTTTCAGACAAAATCCAGAAATTTTTAAAGAAGTTGAAAACATGGTACGAAAGAAATACGGTCTAGGCATAGACCAAAATGAGTCGATTGACGAAAACCGATTGACAAAAACAGAATAATTCAATCATTAGCCTCCTACTTAATTAGGAGGCTTTGAAATATGGAGGTTATGAATTTATAATGAAATTATTATTCTTTACAGATACCCACTTAAGAAGCACGAATCCTAAAAACAGAAAAGATGATTTTGCAAAAACATTAGAAGATAAACTTATTGAAATAACACAAATGATTAATCAATACAATATTGACTATGTTATTCACGGTGGAGATTTATTTGATAGACCTGATACATCTATATCGACCGTAACACGATATGCAAATATTATTAAGAAGATAGAAAAACCTATCTATATAATAAGTGGTAACCACGATATTTTCGGGCTAAATCCTGCCACACTAGATCGAACAATGTTGGGATTATTAGGAAATCTAAATTTTTTGAATATTATTAGGAATAATGATAAAATAGTATTGGAAAAAGATGGACTCAAAGTTCAATTAACAGGTAGGCCCTATACTTATGACATAGATTCTGACAGTTCAAATTATATACTTAATTCTTTAGATTCAGATTGTAAATACTCTATAAATATAGTGCATGGAATGCTTTTGGATAAACCATTTGTAACAGGAGTGCCATATACTTTAATAGATGATATTATAACTACTAAAGCAGATATAACTCTAAGTGGTCATTATCATGCTGGATATGGGATAATATTTAAAAATGATAAATATTTTGTAAATCCAGGTAGCTTAGTGAGAATAACTAATAGTCTTAAAGAAATTGATCGAATACCAAAAGTAGCTATTATAACACTTGAAGAAACTATATCGATAGAACTTATATCGTTAAAAGCAGCCAAATCTGGATTAGAAGTGTTAGATCGATCAGAACTAGAAAAAAATACTTTTAGAAACGAAAGATTAATAGAATTTAAACAAACAATTGATGCTACATTAAATTTTGATAAAGTTGATATAAATGATATTTTAGTTGAAGTAGCTATGTCAGAGAATGTAGATGATTCGATAAAAGAAGAGGCATTAAAAAGAATTGCTATGGCTCAAATGAAGGATATGAGGTAAAAATGAAATATATAAAAAAGTTAACTTTAGAAAATTTTCAATCTCATAAATATACTGAGTTATATTTTAATGAAGGTCTAAATGTAATTGTAGGACCATCGGATTCTGGAAAATCAGCTATAATTAGAGCATTGAAATGGGTTCTATATAATGAACCATCGGGTGATTATTTTATTAGGGAAAATGAAAATCAGTGTAGTGTTACAATTCATACAAATGATGGATATATTTTGAAAAGATATAGGACAAAAAGTAAAAATGGTTATACACTTATATATCCTAATGGTGAAGAGTTAATATTAGAGGGTATAGGCACTAGTGTACCTGAAGAAATAGTCAATGCTATTGGAATTCGAAAAATTCAGTTAGATTCTGATGAATCCACTTCAATAAATGTTGGTGAACAATTAGATGGACCTTTTTTATTGTCAGAAAAAACATCAACAAGAGCAAATGCTATTGGCAGATTAGTAGGTGTTAATATATTAGATGATGCCATAAGAGAAACTGCAAAAGATATAAAAAATACTAGCTTAAAGAAAAAAAATTTAGAAGAAACCCTAAGCAATTTATCAGAGGAGATAAATAAATATAAATATATAGATGATTTAATGAAAGTTTATAGTTTGCTTAAAGAATTAATGATAACCCTTGAAGATAAAAATCAAAAATTAGAAAAATATACTATGCTGAAGATTAATCTAAATAATATTATATCAAGACAAGAAGAAATTAATGATTTATTGTCTAAATTAAAAAGTGTAGATAAAATGGGATTTATTTCCAAAATATTAGAGAATAATATAGTTCATTATAGTTATTTGGATAGATTAAATATCAAGATACAAAAAATAAATAAAGATATTACTATTATAGAAAATATACTATATTCATTAGCTGACTTAGAGAAAATAAATATCATGTACAATAATTTAGATAATAAGCTTAATAAATACAAGCATTTAATCTTATTAAACGAAAAGTATAAGAAGAATATTAGAGAAATTAAATTTTATGAATCAATCATATTGAACTTGAGAAATTTAAATAAAATCGAAGATGATTACAATTTTTTAAAATTAAAATGTGAGAAATACTATTCTCTAATTAAATATAGAAATAGTTTATCTGAAATTAAATTTAAAACTGACTATTTAATTAATATTAACAACAAAATAAATACATTTACTGACAAAGTTAATTTAGAAGCATTAACAATAAAACTTGAACGTCTTAGAATCTTAAATATAGATAATAATAAATTGAAAAAAATAGATTACGATATAACAAATATAAAAAATACATTAGAGAAGTTAAATAATGAACGTCAAAATATTTTAGATAGATATAGAAAAATATTAAGTTCATATGAAAAATGTCCTTTTTGTGCTAGTGACATTGACAATAATAAAATAGATCATATAATTAAATATCATTTAGGAGGCTAAATTATGGATTATGAAAAAGAACTTAGCAAGTTAAAAGAAGATTTAAACAAGGCTACTAATCTTAAATACAAAGCTGAAGCCCAATTAGAACAGTTAAAGCATCAGGAGGAAGAAATAATAAAAGAACTGGAACAACTTGGTATAAAACCTGAAAATTTAGATGAAGAAATAAATAGATTAAAAGAAGAAATTGAAAACATGTTTAAAGAGGCTAATGAATTACTTCCAAGAGATTTATTAAATAGATAAAGAAGGTATAATTATGAGTAATGAATTTGATAGGTTGAAAAATGAAATGTCTCTGCTTGGTGAATTTATAAATAGGGAATTAGGGAAAAAAGAAAATTTATTGAACATGAAGGAAAAAACTTCTAAGGAATTAGAAAAATGTGAATTAGATCTGAAAGTTTTAGAAGAAGTGCTAATCTTATTTAATAAAACCTCTGAATATGCTCGACTGCAAGCAAAAAAACAAATAGAACTTATTGTCACAAAATGTCTTCAATATATTTTTGAATCAGATGTAAAATTTGAAATTGAAATCGAGGAATTAAGAAATAAACCAAGCGCTGAATTCTACGTTATCAATGAAACTGATGATTTTACCCTTAAAACAAAACCTGAGCTCTCTCGTGGTGGAGGAGTAGTAGATATTGTTTCTTTAGCCCTTAGAATTGCTTTTTTACAGATTCATAAACCATCAATTGAAGGGCCATTAGTTTTAGATGAACCAGCTAAACATGTTAGTGAAGATTATATATATAACTTAGGGGAATTTATGAAAGAAACATCTGAAATGTTTCAAAGGCAGATAATAATGGTGACTCATAACCAGCATCTTGCAGCTTTATCTGAGGTATCTTATAGGGTTGACTTGAATGGATCTATGAGTATAGTTAAACCTATTACTGATGCTTAACTGTTGACAGTTTGATATAAAAGTTATAAAATTAAATTGTGTTAGCCATATGTAATATAAGATATAATAAATTCACTTTGTACAATCTGAATTTTGATTGTACATCATTTTTAATGTCGTTTTGCATTAATGATTGCATGTATTATTATATGGAACTTGAAAACTAAATATGACGGAGGTGTTAACTATTGCTAATTTAATTTTTGCAATCTTAGGCTTAATCATAGGTGTTATTGTTGGATATCTAATAAGAAGATATATTAGTGAAGGAAAGATCAATAACGCTGAAGAATTGGCTAAGAAAATAACTGAAGATGCAATTAAAGAGGGCGAAGCTCGAAAAAAAGAGCTTCTATTGGAAGCCAAAGAAGAAATTCACAGATCAAGAAATGATTTAGACAGAGAAATTAGAGAACGAAGAAATGAGATTCAAAAATTAGAAAAGAGATTATTGAACAAAGAAGAATCTCTTGACAGAAAAAGTGAACAATTGGAAAAGAAAGAAGAAAATCTATTGAAAAAAAGTAAGTCCTTAGAAGATAGAGAACAAGAGATTGAAGAACTTTATCATCAAAGAACTTTAGAACTTGAGAGGATATCTGGACTGTCGGTGGATCAAGCAAAAGAAATATTATTAGACGAAACTAAAAAGGAAATTTTACACGAGTCAGCCATGATGATAAAAGAAATGGAAGCTAAAGCAAAAGAAGAAGCTGATCGTACTGCTAGAGAGATTATTTCTAGAACTATACAGAGAGTTGCTGCAGATCATGTAGCAGAAACAACTGTTACAGTTGTAAATCTTCCTAATGACGAAATGAAGGGGCGAATAATAGGTAGAGAAGGTAGAAATATTAGAGCTTTAGAAACTTTAACCGGTATTGACTTGATTATTGATGATACCCCTGAAGCAGTTGTATTGTCAGGATTTGATCCTATTAGAAGAGAAGTGGCACGTATAGCTTTAGAAAAACTAATTGTAGATGGACGAATCCATCCTGCAAGGATAGAAGAAATGGTTGAAAAAGCTCAAAAAGAAGTCGAAAATTCTATGAAAGAAGCAGGTGAGCAAGCTGCTTTTGAAGCAGGTGTGCATGGACTACATCCAGAATTGATAAAGCTTTTGGGTAGGTTAAAGTACAGAACAAGTTACGGGCAAAATGTTTTAAGACATTCAGTAGAAGTTGCTCAATTAGCTGGAGTAATGGCTGCCGAGTTGGGTGCTGATGTAAGAATAGCTAGAAGAGGGGGATTACTTCATGATATCGGCAAAGGTGTAGACCGAGAATATGAAGGACCTCATATAGATATTGGCATAGAATTAGCTAAAAAATATAAAGAGTCAAATGAAGTGATTCACGCAATTGCTGCTCATCATGGAGATGTTGAACCTGAGACTGTAGAGGCTGTTCTAGTTCAAGCAGCTGATGCAATTTCAGCAGCAAGACCTGGAGCAAGACGCGAGACTTTGGAAGCATATATAAAACGATTGCAGAAACTAGAGGAAATAGCAAACTCATTTGAAGGTGTAGAAAGATCTTTTGCAATACAAGCTGGAAGAGAAATAAGAATTATGGTAAAACCTGAACAAATAAGTGAGGCAGAAATAATTCATACAGCTAGAGAAATTGTTAAAAGAATTGAATCAGAACTTGATTATCCTGGGCAAATAAAAGTGAATGTTATTAGGGAGACTCGAGCTATTGAATACGCAAAATAAACTTGAAAATTAAACAAACCTGCCCATTTCGCAGGTTTGTTTTTTAAATTTTAGGAGAATAATTATGAGATTATTTGATTTGCACATTCATACAAACTTCTCAGATGGATTAGATTCAATTGAGACGATAATAGATAAAGCTTTAGAAAAAAATATTTATGGTATAGCTATAACTGATCATGATACAATAGATGCAATCAATTATTTAAGTTGTAATAAAATTAAATTTAACAATATTTCTATAATTCCAGGAATTGAGCTTAGCTCGGATATCAATGGTGAAGAAGTACATATACTTGGATACTTTATAGATTGTGAGAATATAAACTTAAATAATGAATTGAGACGTCTTAAAGAGGACAGATTTTCAAGAGGGCTATTAATATTAGAAAAACTTAGTTCTTTGGGGCTTAATCTTGAAATTGATAGTATAATAAATGAAGCTAAAATAATAAATAATGGTTTTATAGGTAGAGCTTTTATTGCAAGAAAATTAGTTTCTTATGGGTTTGTAAAAGATATTAAAGAAGCATTTGATAAATATTTGGGAGAAGATAGGCCTGCCTATATTAATAGAAATAAATTATCACTATCAGATAGCATAGATTTAATAACAAAATCCAGTGGTATACCAGTATTAGCTCATCCTGGTATGATAAAAGATAAAACGATTGTAAAAAAAACAATTGAATTAGGTATCAAAGGAATTGAATGTTTTACATCTAAGCATACAAAAGAAGATGAAAGATATTTTGTGGATGTTTGTAAGAAAAATAATTTGATTATAACAGGTGGATCTGATTATCATGGTGATAAAAACAATTTAGGAAAATTTTATACAGACATAGATGAGATTGAATTATTTAAGCTTAAATGTTTTGAAAACAAAATAATTTAAATGGTTAGGATTGATTATATTGAATGAAAAACATAGTAATTCCAATTTAAGGCAAAGACAATTTCCTTCAACAATTAGTACAACTTCTTTTGCAAAACTTTATATTTTACATATACTATCTGTTAAAAAATGTTATGGTAATTACATAAAAGAGGAGATAGGAAGAAGGCTAAAAGGGAAATGGATTCCAAGCCCAGGCCTAATATATCCACTGTTAAATCAGTTAGAACAAGAAGGGCTTATAGTGGGAAATTGGGAAGAACCTATCAAACGAACTGTAAAAATATATACCATTACCGAATACGGAATGGAACATTATAACTACATTAAAAAACAATATCTAGATTCAATTTTAGATTCATATGATATTATAAAATTTACTTTGAAAGACATATATTCATTAGATGATGTCTAACAAAAATATTTATGGGAGATGATTAATTTGCCAACTCTATCAAACAAAGGTATTTCAATTCAACCATCAGTTACACTTTCTATCGATGCAAAAGCAAAATCAATGATTAGCGCTGGAGAAAATGTTATTAGTTTTAGTATCGGAGAACCTGATTTTGATACACCTAAGAATATAGGTGATGCTGGAATTTACGCAATACAAAATGGTATAACAAAATACACCCCTGCAAATGGCACACTAGAATTAAGAAAAGCTATTTGTAAGAAATTTAAAGAAGATAATAATTTAGAATACACTCCATCTCAAATTGTTGTTTCAAATGGTGGAAAGCACTCAATATATAATGCATTGATGGCAATATTAAATCCTAATGATGAGGTTATTTTCAGCATACCATATTGGGTGAGTTACCCAGAAATGGTTTCAATTGCAGGTGGTACTCCGGTCATGATAAAAACAACTGAAGAAAATGGATTTAAATTTAATTCAAATGATTTAGAAAAAGTAAAAACTGAAAAAACAAAAGCAATAATAATAAATAGTCCAAATAATCCCACAGGATCAGTTTATACCAAAGAAGAATTAGAAGATATAGCTAACTGGGCTGTTAAAAATGATATATTTGTGATATCTGATGAATTATATGAAAAATTAATCTATGATGATGAAGTTCATGTAAGTATAGCATCTTTGAATGATGCTATTAAAAACCTAACTATTGTAATTAATGGAATGTCAAAAGCTTATTCTATGACAGGTTGGAGAATCGGCTATACAGCATCAAATCAGGAAATAGCCACCATTATGAGTAACTTGCAAAGCCATACAACATCAAATCCTTGTAGCATTTCTCAATACGCAAGTGTTGAAGGACTTACTGGTCCACAAGATAGTTTGTTAGAAATGAAGAAAGAATTTGATAAAAGAAGGCTCAGAATAACCAAACTAGTTAATGAAATTGCTAATGTAAGTTGTAATATTCCTAAAGGGGCTTTTTATGTAATGATGAATTGTTCATATTACATCGGGAAGGAAATAGATGGAGTTAAAATTAACTCCTCCGTAGATTTTTCTGATTTATTGTTAGAAAAATGTAAAGTAGCTGTTGTACCAGGTTTAGCTTTTGGAGACGATAATTATGTTAGATTATCTTATGCTACTTCTATGGATAAAATTGAAGAAGGAATTAATAGAATTAAAAAATTATTAGGTGAAAAATAATAAAACAAAAAAGCATATGTTTACATAATATTATTATGTAAACATATGCTTTAATTTTTTTATCGCTTTATTTTATATCTAAACCCAAATTGGCTTAAATTTAACTTTTTTTGAGTGTTATTGAGTATTTATATGTATTTCATATATTAACGTCATTATAAGGCGTTTTTAGCGTTGATAACGATATGGATTATGTTCATTTATAATAACTTATTATATATTGCAGAATAGATTATAAATCATTAAATATGAATATTAATCTTTTTACTTGTAAATATAATCTAAATTTAACTAAGATGATATTTCTATGAAATATTAAATTTTTTTACAATATTTTGTTGCATTTACATATATATTGATTTATAATATATATTAGTCACAAAATAACTATTTTGTGACTAATATAACCAAAAAAGGGGTATTTTAATGAAAAATCCTGTTATCTTAGATGATTATTTAAATTATATGGAAACTATAAAAGGTACATCACCTAATACTGTTAAAGAGTATTTTTATGATCTTAGAGTTTTTTTTAAATTTCTAAAGATAAGATATAATTTAATTGAAAATAACGTTGAAAACATTGAATTTGAAGATATTGACATAAGCAACATTGACATTGATATTATAAAAAAAGTAAATATTCAAGATTTATATGCCTTTATGTCTTTTTTGGACAAGCAAAAGGAAAATTCGAATTCTACACGTTCTAGAAAAGTCGCCTCCCTCCGATCATTTTTTAAATATCTAGCTGATAAAGTAAATTTGATTGAGAAAAATCCTGCTGCACAATTAGAATTTCCCAAAACAGACTCAAGACATCCAATTTACTTAACTTTAGATCAATCATTAAACTTGTTAAATACTGTAACCAAAAATAATAATGATTTTTTTAGAAAAAGAGATTTTTGTATAATAACACTATTTTTAAATTGTGGCCTTAGATTGTCTGAGCTAGCTAACATAGATATTGATAGTTTTAACGGGAAAGACACCTTGACTGTTATAGGGAAAGGAAATAAAGAAAGAACTGTTTTTTTAAATGAATCATGTATAAATTCAATTCAGGAATATCTTCAAGTAAGGCCTATTGTTACAAATGAGAAAGCTTTGTTTTTAAGTAAGAGAAAAAAACGAATGAGTAATCGAGCCATACAGCATATGATAGATAAATATTTATTAGATTCAGGTTTAGATCCCAGTATATACTCTACTCATAAATTAAGACATACAGCAGCTACATTAATGTATAAATATGGTAATGTTGACATATTAGCATTACAAGAAATATTAGGGCATGAGTCCGTTTCAACTACACAAATATATACACATATTGACGATGAAAGGCTTAGAAAAGCTGTTAATAGTAATCCTTTAGGAAAAATTTTAGCAGATAATATAAATATAATACAATCAGAGGATAATAATGATTAACCTAATAAAACCTATACTTATTATAAACATTCATAATGATTATGATTAGTATCAATCATAGATTTCTGGTAGTTTTAACATATCTCCTTCATGGATAATATTAGTATTTAGAGAATTGTAAGATTTAACTTTCTTAACTAAATCTCTTGGATCGTATTTCTCTGGATAGTGATTATTAACTATACTCCACAAACTATCCCCTTTTTTAACAATATAAAACTCATACGACTCCTGTATTTCTTGTCCATAAGATTTGTTAAGATTCATAATGCTTACAATTAATATACTTATAATTACCATTAATAATGATAAAAATAGGATAAATCTTTTTGGATCATAAATGACTATTTTTTTATTTTTCTTGGTTTTCATATTCACATCTCCTTAGTACATATGTTCGATATATTAATTATATCAAACATATGTTCTTTGTCAATGCTTTTGATAAAAAATTCGAACTTTTGTTTGCTTATACTTTTCTTATATGCTATAATGTATCTATGATAGTTAGCTGTTATGCTTCTTAGAATATATTGAGGTGATTAAATGTACGAAGATTTGTCAATAAAACAATTAGAAATACTTAATTATATAAAAACATTCACATTAAAACAAGGATATCCTCCAACAATTCGCGAAATTGGGAAAGCTGTAAAATTAAGTTCCACTTCATCTGTTCACAATCATTTAGTAGCACTTGAAGAAAAGGGATATATAAAGAGAGATTCAGAAAAACCAAGAACAATAGAAATATTAGATATCGAGAATAATAGTATTTTATTAAAAAAAGAAACTGTAGATATACCTATAATAGGTAAAGTCACTGCTGGAGAGCCAATACTAGCAGTTGAAAATATTGAGGATACCTTTCCTTTACCTGTAGAAGCCGTATCTGGACATGATGTATTTTTTTTAAAAGTCAAAGGTGAAAGTATGATCGATGCTGGTATAATGGATGGTGATTTAGTATTAGTAAGCTCACAATCATATGCAGAAAATGGTGATATAGTTGTAGCACTCCTTGGAGAAGAAGCAACAGTTAAACGGTTTTTTAAAGAAAAGGATCGAGTAAGATTACAACCTGAAAATCAATTTATGGAGCCAATATATACCAAAGAAGTAAAAATATTAGGTAAAGTAAAAGCTCTTTATAGAACATATTAATAAAGTTCAAGTAAGATGATCATCTTACTTGAACTTTATTAATATCAATTAAATTTTTTTTATATAGATTATCTACAGTTTTAATCACTGCTAATTTACACTGTGCATAATTGGTACCGCCTTGATAATAAACATAATATGGTTCTCTTAAAGGTGCATCTGCACTTATTTCAATAGATGATCCTTCAATAAAACCAGCTGATGCCATTATAACTTTGTTTTCGTACCCAGGCATATCCCATGCTTCAGGAGTAACATATGAATCAACTGCCCCCGACTCCTGTATTCCCTTGCAAAATTCTATAACTTTTTTTGGATCATCAAATTTAATTGCCTGCACTATATCATTACGTTCATCGTTTATCGATGGTGTAGTTTCAAAACCTAGCTTATGATAAACCTCGCCCATCAGAATTGCTCCTTTTAAAGCTTCAGCCACTACATAAGGTGCATAAAAAAGTCCTTGTAAAGTATTTCTATTTGTACCAAAGGTTAACCCGCAGTCTTTTCCAAGCCCTGGTGCAGTCAATCTATTGGCTATGGTGTCAATATATCTCTTATCTCCTACAATATATCCTCCAGAGACAGCAATCCCTCCTCCAGGGTTTTTTATTAAGGAACCAGCAACTATATCAGCTCCTATTTCTATGGGTTCTTTAGTTTGTGTAAATTCCCCATAACAATTATCAATAAACAATAATATTTCTGGATTAGTTTTTTTAATTTCACTAATTGCATATTTCATTTCTGTTATTGATATAGCATTTCTATCACTATAACCTGTTGATCTTTGTATTGCTACTATTTTTGTATTATGATTAATTTGTTTTAATGTATTTTCTATATCTATATGTCCATTTACCAAATCAACCTGATTATATCCAATTTTGAATTCTCTCAAATTACCTGGCTCATTTCCCTTTATTCCAATTACTTTTTGCATAGTATCATATGGTGATCCTGTTATATATAAAAGTTCATCGCCTGGCCTAAGTATACCACTAAAAACCAAGCTTATTGCATGGGTTCCAGATGCTATTGATGGTCTAACTAGTGCACTTTCAGCTTTAAAAATGTCTGCATATATTCTCTCTACCTTTTCTCTACCAACATCACCATAACCATAACCAGTATTCCATCCAAAGTCTCCACTCCCTAATTTACAGTTCTGCATAGCATGAAGAACTTTAAATTGGTTGTAAGTCTTAATTTCTTCAATTGCATCAAACTTAGGTAATAAATTTTTTTCTATTTCATTGATAATATTTATTACTATTTTATCAACCTTAAAAAATTTTTCTAATTGATTTTGTAATTCATTCAGCATATTTTCACCCTTAAGCAATTTTATATTTTTATAATTAAAGAAGGAATAATAGTAGATATTGCGTGTTTATAAATTAACATTTCCTTATCCTCAGTCTTGAGTATTATTACAAAATTATCAAAATTTACTATTTTACCGCTCATTTTATATCCGTTGATCAAAAATATTTCCACCTGACAGTCGTTAATTTTAATTTCATGTAAAAACTTATCTTGAATATTAACTTGTTGGTTCAAATAAACCACCCTTTCTAAATTTTAATTTTTATTTCTTCAATTAATGTTTCATACAATTCATTTGTGTCATAAAATTCATCAATCATTATCCATTTATAGCGTTCATCTCTTCTAAACCATGTTAATTGCCTTTTAGCATAATTTCTGCTTCTTTTTTTAATAAGTTCAATAGCATCTTTAAGTGTAAGTTTATCTTCCAGATAATCTATTATTTCTTTGTATCCTATTCCTTGCATTGAATTCAAATCTTTATCATATCCCATCCCCAATAGACTAATCACTTCATTTACTAGACCTAAATCAATCATTTTATCAACTCTAGAGTTAATTTTATCGTATAATTTAGTTCTATCCATATTTAAACAGTACATAAGCAAATTATATCGCTTCGTTTGTTTCCTGAAATCTTTATTTTGCATGCTCATAGGTTTTTGTGTGATGTCATAAACTTCTAAAGCTCTAATAATTCTTTTAGTGTCATTTATATTAAGTCTTTTTGCTGTTTCGTAATCTTTTTCAATTAATATATCATATAAAGCTTGTTTGCCTTGATTTAAAAGTATGGACTTATAATGTTCTCTTATATCATTATTGGAGGGAACGCTTGTAAAATCTAAATCGTACACAATGGAATTTATATATAATCCTGTTCCTCCAACTAGTAGTGGAATTTTCCCTTCTGAATTTATTTCTTCTATAATCTTTGTTACATTATATTTATAGTCTGAGACAGTAAAATCTTCATCTGGTTTAACAATATCTATCATATGATGTTTAATTTCATTCATATATTTTTTTTCTACTTTTGCAGTACCGATGTCCATATATTTATATATCTGCCTACTGTCAGCTGATATAATCTCCCCATTAATTGCTTTTGCAATCTTTAAAGATAAATCAGTTTTCCCTATACCTGTTGGGCCAGCTAAAACAATCAAATTCCTTTTCATAAAAGCCCCTCTCAACTATATTATTCTTAGAAATTTTTTTTCTAAATCTTTTTTGTAAAATTTGATTACAGTCGGTCTTCCATGTGGACAAGTATATGGATTATCACATTTTCCTAATTCTCGAATTAAAGAATCTACCTCTATTTTTTTTAGATTGTCTCCTGCTTTAACAGCTGATGTACAAGCAATTTTCATTATTTTTTCAATATTAGTTGAGTATACATCTGGTTCTTTCTCTTCAATAATATCTAAAATATCTAGAAATAATCCCTCACCATTTGGATTTCCGAAAACAAGAGGTATCCCTCTAAGAATTACACTTTTTTCATCAAAAACCTCAACACTAAAACCTATATTATTAAATTGGTCTATATTAGTTACTGCCTTTAAATACTCAGAAGGAGACAATTCAATAATTTGAGGTACAAGCAAATTTTGTATTGTTATCGACTCATTCTTGTACTGATTTAGCAATTTTTCATACATAATTCTCTCATGAGAAGCATGCTGATCAATTATATAAATAGTTTCGGATAATGAGTCCTCAAAAAAAATATAAGTGTTAAATGCAATACCAATATATTTTAAGTTGTTAAATTCACTTAATATTTTGTTGTCATTTTCGTAATATTTTTCATCAGTTGACGCTTTAAATGAATCATTTTTATTTAAAAATGTTGAATCGTATTCTTTGTTATTAGTTGGATTTATTAAATTTTGTTTAAAGTCCTTTGTAGTATAGTCTATAAAATCAAATAAGCTATTTTCATTAACTTGAAAATCATTTTCTCTTTTTTCTGTATTATTATTTTTGTTTATTTCCCAAATATATGGATATTTACTATTGTCAGGTTTTTTGTCAACAACATTATTTGGATTTGGTATATTTATAATCTTGTTAATATTAATTCTTAAATGATTTGATATTAAGGAATAAACCTTATTTTCTTCAACAAATTTGATTTCCTGTTTAGTAGGGTGTATATTAACATCAATTAATGATGGATCGATATCAATATACAATATGAATATTGGATGCTTATTTATAGGTAATATGGATGTATATTGTTCTTCAATAACTTTGGTTAACTTGTAATCATATACATATCTATTATTTACATATAAATATTGATAACTCTTATTACTGCGATATATGTTATTATTGGAAAAATATCCTCTAAATTTAAAATCTTCTTCTTCAAACTTTAAAAAGTTCATTCCTTTAGAAATTTCCTTTCCAAGTAACTGATATATTATGTTGATTTCATCAGATGTACCATTAGTATTTAGAACTAATTTCCCATCTTTAATTAATTTAAAAGATATTTGGGGATTTCCTAAAGCTAACTTTGTAACAATGTCTACAATATAACGTTCTTCAGTAGCATTGCTTTTTAGAAATTTTTTACGCACAGGCAAATTTTCAAATACATTTTTAACGATCATAGTAGTTCCATCAGTTGTAGCTACATTCTCAATGTTTTTTAAATTTCCATTTTTAAATATTGCCTTATTCCCAACATCATTATTAGCAGTTTTTGAAATAACTTCAACCTCTGCGACTGCTATTATACTAGATAAAGCTTCTCCTCGAAAACCCATTGAAACAATTTTATATAAGTCATCTATAGTTCTTAATTTAGAAGTAGCATGTCTTTTAAATGCTAATTCTAAATCGTCTTTATCCATCCCTTCTCCATCATCGGTGACTCTAATAAATGAGGTGCCTCCATCTCTTATTTCTATAGTTATGCGTCTTGCATTAGCATCTATTGAGTTTTCAATTAATTCTTTAACTATTGAGGCAGGTCTTTCTATTACTTCTCCTGCAGCAATTTTCATAATAGTATTATCATCTAACAAATTAATTCTAGCCATATTATTACTCCTTTAATTTTGAAGCTTCAACTATTAGCTCATTTAATATGTTTAAGGCCTTTATTGGTGTTAAAGAATTTATGTCAATATTTGATATTTTTTCAATAAAATAATCCTTTTTAAAATCTATCAAGCTGAGTTGTGCCTCGCGAGATTTATCAAGATTTGCATTATTCTTTGTAAATTCACTACTACCTATTAATTCTAAGATCTCATTAGCTCTGTTGATTATCGATTGATGTAAACCAGATAACTTAGCTACTTGAATTCCGAAACTTTTATTTGCTTTACCTTCAACTATTTTCCTTAAAAAAATAATATCTTCTCCACTTTCTTTTACTGTGATGTGATAATTTTTGACTCCTTCTATAGTCTTTTCTATTTCTGTAAGTTCGTGATAATGTGTAGCAAATAAAGTTTTTGCTTTGATGTTTGATGCTATATACTCTACAACTGCCCAAGCAATGCTTAGTCCATCGTAAGTGCTTGTCCCTCTCCCTACTTCATCAAGTACGATCAAGCTTTTCGAAGTTGCATTTTTAACAATGTTAGAAACCTCGTTCATCTCAACCATAAAAGTACTCTCACCTTGAGTCAAATTATCAGATGCTCCGATTCTTGTGAATATCCTGTCTACAATTGATATATTAGCTTTCTTAGCTGGTACAAATGACCCAATTTGAGACATTAAAGTAATTATTGCTACTTGTCGCATAAATGTTGATTTTCCTGCCATATTAGGGCCGGTTATTATATATATCATGTTTTCTTTATTGTCTAAATATAAATCATTAGGTATGAATTCTTGATTTGTTATAAGTTTTTCAACTACAGGATGCCTTCCTTCATAAATTTCTATTATACCATTGTTGTTAAATTTTGGCCTTACATAGTTATTTTCAACAGCTACATAGGCAAAATTAGACAATACATCTAAATATGAAATTTTTTTACTGCATTTTTGAACTCTTTTAATTTGAGATTTTATATCTTCTCTTATCTTTTGAAATAGCTCATATTCTAGTTGAATAGCTTTTTCATCTGCTCCTAGAATTTTCTCTTCGATTTCTTTTAGCTCTTCAGTAAAATATCTTTCAGAATTTGAAAGGGTCTGTTTTCTAATGTAATAATCAGGAATTAAATTAACGTTCGTTTTTGTCACTTCAATATAATATCCAACAACACGATTATATCCAACTTTCAAATTTTTAATTCCAGTTATATCCTTTTGCTTAGCTTCAAATTCAGCGAGCAATTTTTTAGAATTTCTAGATATCTCTCTTAACTCATCTAGATCTTTGCTAAAGTTTTCTTTGATAATTCCTCCATCTTTAACGGATATAGGCGCATCTTCAGATATAGAATTTTGAATAACAATAAATATATCTCTTAAATCGTCCAGCTCTAAACCAATATTGTTCAAGATTTTGGACGACGAATTAGTCAATAAATTCTTAATTTCAGGTAATACTTCGATAGATATTTTTAGTGATAATAAATCTCTTGCATTACAAACCCCATTGACAATTTTAGTCGAAAGTCTTTCTAAATCGTATACATTTTTCAACAAACTTCTGATTTCATCAAGTATAATTAGATTCTTAGTAAAATATTCAACTATATTTAATCGTTCTTCTATTTCTCTCTGGTTGATTAGAGGTTGTTCAAGCCATTTTTTTAATAGTCTACCTCCAATTGACGTAACTGTTTTATCTAAAATATTAATCAATGCACCCTTTTTACTTTTTCCTCTTATAGTTTCATTTATTTCTAAATTAGTTCTCGTACTCAAGTCTATGACCATATATTGCTCAGGTTCATAATACTGAAAATAATCTATGTGTTCAATCTTGTTAAATTGAGTTTCCTTAAGGTATTCCAGCAATTTTCCTAAGCTTATATAGCAATATATTTTTTCGTCTAAATTATTATTAGAAATATTTTCATGACTAAAAAATTCATTAACAACCAATTTATAGGTATCTAATGAAGTACTTTTTTCTTCATAAATGTTTATATAAGGATTTAATTTATTTTTAATAAAGTTCATTTCTCTCTTATAATTCGTAAAACTTGAATTTATTATCAATTCAGATGGCATTATTTTACCCAATTCATCAACTAAAAAAGAGAGTTTATCACTTTCTGAAGTAATAAACTGCGTTGTATAAATTTCCCCTGTTGAATTATCTACATAGGACAATCCTACCCCATAATCATCAAAATAAATGCTGGCTAAAAAGTTGTTACTCTTTTCATCCAATGCCAATGAATCTACTATGGTTCCTGGAGTTACAACTTTAACAATTTCTCTTTTTACTATACCTTTAGCCAAAGCAGGATCCTCAACCTGATCGCAAACAGCTACCTTATACCCTTTCTCCACAAGCCTATAAATATATTGTTCAGCTACATGATGAGGGACCCCACACATGGGAGCTTTTTCCTCTAATCCACTTTCTCTCTGGGTTAATGTTAGCTCTAATTCTTTAGATGCTATAAGAGCATCCTCGAAGAACATCTCATAAAAGTCTCCTAGTCTAAAAAAAAGGATTGAATCTTTATATTTTTCTTTTATTGACATATACTGTTTCATCATTGGAGTCATTTCAGTCATTGATTTACCTCCGAAATTTTAAACTATTTCGCCTTCCAATGTAAATGTCTTAACATTATTTATCTTAATGTTGACAATTTCACCAATTAAATTTTTGTTCCCTAAAAAATGAACCAATTTATTTGATTCAGTCCTTCCTGATAAAATATTGTCATCTGTTTTACTAGTTTCCTCAACTAAAACTTTTTGTATACTATTAAGCAATTTTCTATTTGACTCAAGACCTATTGGATATAATGTATCCAATAGTCTTTGAAACCTATCATGTTTTACATCGTCTGGTACTTGATCACTCATTTTAGCAGCATTAGTACCTTCTCTTATCGAATATAAAAATGTAAAAGCTGAATCAAATTTTGCTTTTTCTACGAGATCTAATGTTTCCAAAAAATCTTGTTCTGTCTCCCCTGGAAAACCAACTATTATATCTGTAGTTATTGTTATTTCTGGAATTAATTCTCTTATTTTATATATCTTTTCAAGATATTGTTCTTTAGTGTATTGCCTATTCATTAATTTTAATATCCTATTACTTCCAGATTGGACCGGTAAATGTAAATGATTACATAATTTTTCAAGATTTTTATAGGCATCTATCAAATCATCTGAAAAATCTTTTGGATGTGATGTCATAAATCTTATTCTTTCAATTCCATCAATATCGTTTAATAAAGATAGTAGTTGTGAGAAACTTATTTTATTATCCAATGTTTTACCATATGAATTTACATTTTGTCCTAATAACGTTACTTCTTTACATCCTGTCTTTGCTAAATTTTCTACTTCTCTAACAATAGATTCAGGTTCTCTACTCCTTTCTCTACCTCTAGTATATGGAACAATACAATAACTACAAAAATTATTACATCCATACATTATATCAACAAATGCTTTATAAGAATATTTCCTATTAGAATCAATGTTTTCAGATATCTCTCTTGTATCTTCTATTACATCTACAATCTTCTCATTGGTCCTTAAATGCCTATCAATTAATTGTGGTAATTTATGGATATTGTTAGTACCAAAAACAATATCTATATGTTTATGTTTACTTAAAAAATATTCCCTTATATCATCTTTTTGCATTAAACAACCACATACAGCAATTATTAAATCAGGATTTCTTCTCTTTAATTCTTGAAGTTCTCCTAGTTGACCAAATACTCTATCTTCAGCTGTTTTCCTTACAGCACAAGTATTAAATATAATTAAATCTGCTTCATGTCTATTCTCAGTTTGATAATAACCTATTTTTTCCAATACCCAAATTATTTTTTCTGTATCATGTTCATTCATTTGACAACCAAATGTGCTTATGTGAAACTTCATCATCTGTAAAATCTCTCCTCGTTTTGTTATAATTCTTATCATATTATATCATAAACAATTAAAATATATATAAAAATGCAATAAAAACAATCAAGTAGAAAATCTACTTGATTGTTTTTAAATTATATTTTCTGTTATCTATTTTTTCTCTACTGCCAATTCTTCAATGTTTCTCTTTAATGAGCCTACTAAAAATGCGGTTACAAAAGTACCTGCAACAATAGAAATAATATAACCAATAAGATTCTCAACTGCAAAGAATACAAAAATGCCACCATGAGGTACAGCTAAAGTAGCATTAAACGCCATACTCAAAGCCCCTGTAACAGCACTACCTACCATCAATGAAGGTATTACTCTAATAGGATCTGCTGCTGCAAAAGGTATTGCTCCTTCTGTTATAAAACTAGCTCCAAGTACCCAACAAGCTTTTCCAGCTTCAATTTCAGCTTTAGTAAATTTATGCTTAAACAAAACAGTTGCTAATGCTATTCCCAATGGTGGTGTCATTCCAGCCGCCATAACTGCTGCCATAACCTCAGAACCAGTACCAACTGCCGCTGTTAATGTCGCCGTACCGAAAGCATATGCTGCTTTATTTATTGGCCCACCCATATCAATTGCCATCATTAAACCTAATACAGCTCCTAATATTATTGCGTTAGTTCCAGACATTCCCATTAAAAAGTTATTCATTCCGTTATTTATAGCTGCAACTGGAGTACCTATAACATAAAACAATAATAGTCCAGTAGCAAGTGAACCTAAAACAGGTATAATCAAAACTGGCATAATTCCTTGTAAATTTTTAGGTAATTTAATATATTTTTTAATTGCTAATACAATATACCCAGCTAAAAAACCTGCAGCTAAACCACCTAAAAAACCTGCATTAATTTGAGTAGCAACCATACCTCCAATCATTCCTGGAGCTAATCCTGGTCTATCTGCTATAGAATAAGCAATATATCCTGCCAAAACTGGTATCATCAATCCAAAAGCACCAGCTCCTCCGCCGATTCCCATTAAATAATAAGCTAAGGTACCTTCATTTGAAGCAGAATCATAACCGAACAGGAAACTAATGGCTATAGCAATTCCACCAGCTACTACGAAAGGAATCATATAAGAAACGCCATTCATTAAATGTTTATAGACTCCTGTTGGCTCTTTTTTAATTGTTTCAGTCTTTTTATCATTATCTGTATTATTATTACTAGATTTATAGATATTTGCATTCATAGCTCTATCAATCAAATCATCTGCATTTTTTATTGCTTCAGAAACAGAAACATTTAATAATTTTTTGCCTTCGAACTTTTCCATTGGAACTGCAGTATCACAAGCAAGTATTATTGCATCTGCTTCTTTAATTTCTTCTTCAGTTAATTCATTTTCAACACCTACTGAACCTCTAGTTTCAACTTTTATCTCATGTCCTTTTTTCTTTGCTGCTTGTTCTAAAGCCTCAGCCGCCATATAAGTATGAGCAATACCCGTAGGACAAGCTGTTACTGCCAAAATTTTCATGTTATCACCTCTTTTATTATAATTTTCTAATAATTATACTTTCTATCATTTTTTTAACTTCAAATTTATCCAAATCATCAATTGACTCTTTAGATACTGCTAATGTTCCACATGCTGTCCCAAATTTTAAAGCTTCGATCTTATTCATGTCATGCTCTATCAGTCCATGGATAAATCCTGCAACTAAACTATCCCCCGCACCAACAGTGCTTCGTAGTTCTACTTTTATAGGCTCTGCCTTCAATATAATGTCTTTTGCTACAAGTATACTACCATCACCTCCCATGGAAACTAGAATGTTTTCTACATCATATATGTCAATTATATTTAAGCACGTATTAATAATATCTTCATCGCTTTTAAGTTTTATATTTAGCGCTTCTTCTAATTCATGAATATTTGGTTTTATCAAAAAAGGCTTATTTTTTAAAACATTAATTAATTGTTCGCCTTCAGTATCAATTATAAATTTTGCGTTTATGTTAGAACTTTCAATAATTTGTGAATAAATATCATTTGGCATCCACTTTGGCACACTCCCACTTAGTACAATATAATTTGATTTAATTATATTTTTAACTATAAAGCTTATGATTTCTGGTATATTATCTTCCTGAATTTCAAATCCCATTTCATTTATATCAGTAGTTGTGTTATTAGCTAAATCAACTATCTTAGTATTGGTTCTAGTCAACCCATTAACTTCATAATATTCAACTTTCAAATTTGCTTTCAATATCAATGATTTTACAAATTCTAAGTTATCATGTCCTAAAATCGCTATTGCATTAGTAGTGTGATCGAACTTTGAAAGTATTTTTGATACATTTATACCCTTTCCACCAATATTTTCTCTATTTCTTAATACCCTATTTACTTTTCCTATTTTCAATTCGTTTAAAATCAAAGTTTTATCAATTGCGGGATTTAATGTAACTGTAGAAATCAAATTATCACCTTCCATTGTTTGTAATTATAAGAACTTCAGCATTTGCATACTCTTTCAAGATATTTTTTTCAATCTTATTGTCAGTTATAATTCCATCTATATCAGAAAAATCTGATATCTTTACCAATGCAACAATCCCAAATTTAGAGCTATCTGCTAATACATAAACTTCATTTGCACAAGATATCATAGCTTTTTTGATTTGAGCTTCCTCTAAATCTGGTGTTGTAAGAGCATTGTCTATAGTAATGCCATTTGTCCCTATGAATGCAATTTCTACGTTAAAATTTTTAATGAATTCTACACTATAATTTCCTACAGTTGCTAGTGTATTATTTTTTAATTTCCCTCCAATTAAGTAAATTAAACAATTTTGATTCATGGATAAAGCATTAGAAATATCAGTAGAATTAGTTACAACCGTTAATTTTAAATTTGATTGCCCTATTAATTTTGCTAGTTCTAATGTCGTTGTACCAGCATCAATAATTATAGAACTGTTTTCGCGAATTTTTGAGAAAGCAACATAGGCAATTTCTTTTTTTTCATTCAAATATTTGTTTTCCTTTTGTTTTACATTTTCCTCAAATTCTAAATTGAAGAACTCCTTTATTATGGCTCCTCCATGAGTTCTTTTCAACTTACCATTATCCTCTAATTCTTTTAAATCTCTCCTAATGGTTGATTCAGAAGCATTTAATTTTTGGCAAAGTTCTCTTACTGAAAGGCTTTTATTTTTTTTTAACATTTCAAGTATTAATAATTTTCTTTCATCAGCTAACATTTTTTTAAAACCCCAGTTCGCTCTTATTAAGAAATTCTAATAGTTCTTGCTTAGAACTAATATTTCTTAATGATTCTCTGAAATCTTCTTTCATCAATTTTCTAGATAAATTAGCTAGGATTTTTAAATGTAATGAACCTGCATCTTTTTCAGGAACTCCTATAAGAAATACTATGTCAACAGGTTTTCCGTCAGGAGAATCCCAGTCAATATCATTGACACGAGCAAATGCGAGAAAAGGTTCAATTACACTGTCACTCTTTCCATGAGGAATAGCTACCCCAAAACCTACTGCTGTGCTGTATTCCCTTTCTCTTTTTAAAACTGCTTCAATATATTCATCTATATTATTAATTTTCCCATCATTATTTGCTAATATAGACAAATCTCTGATTAAATCGTTTTTATTTTTTGCATTTGAGTTTAACAAAATTAAATTTTCATTAATTAGCATTTTTACCTCCAATTAATGCCTCGTAGGCAGATTTTGAATCAGATTGATTCATTACATTTGAAGTTATTTTTTCAAGTTCATTTCTGTTATATCGTGCGATTGTATCTTTAATATAAGGGATCATTGAAGCACTCATCGATAGCTCATCTGCCCCCATTCCTGCAAGGATTATTGAAAAATCAGGATCCCCAGCAGTTTCCCCACAAACTCCAACTTCGATATTGTTATTTTTTGCAGCATCAATTGTCATCTTTATTAGTCTTAAAACACTTGGATGGTATGGGTCATATAGGTAAGATACATTCTTGTTCATTCTGTCAACAGCACAACTATATTGAATTAAATCATTTGTGCCGATACTAAAAAAGTCAACTTCTTTTGCTAATATATCTGCTGAAATTGCAGCAGCAGGAATTTCTATCATTATACCTACTTCAATATCTTCATCAAATTTTATATGTTCATTTTTTAACTCTTTCTTTGCTTCTTCAATAATTTTTTTACTTTCTATTATTTCTTCCAAATTACTTACCATAGGTAACATAATTTTAACTTTTCCAAATGCACTTGCTCTAAGAATAGCACGTAGTTGTGTTTTGAAAATATCCTTATTCTTTAGGCAAAATCTAATCGCTCTCAATCCTAGAAATGGATTCATTTCTTCAGGGAATTTATAATAGGGTAACATTTTATCCCCACCGATGTCTAAGGTTCTTATAATTACTTCATCAGGAATGATCTTAACTATTTCGCTATAATAATTATATTGTTCTTCTTCTGTTGGGAAATGTTTACTATTCATATAGATAAGTTCAGTTCTAAGCAAACCTATACCAAACCCACCATTTTCTTTTACTAATTTGGCTTCTTCAATAGAGCCAACATTGCCGAATATTTTTATCTCAAAACCATCTTTTGTTAAACACTTCTTATTTTTATATTTGCTCAACCTTACTTTTTCTTCTGTTTGTTTAGCTTCTATTTTAGTATAATACTCAAGTTCTTCTTTTGAAGGATCAATTATTATCTTTTCTTTTTCACAATCCATTACAATTAAACTGTTATTTTTTATTTTATCAAGGGCACCTTCAACTCCTACAAGAGTAGGTATTCCCTTTGCTTTTGCTACAATTGCTGCATGGCTTGTTACACTTCCCTCCTCAAGAATTATACCCTTTACATAGTTATTTAACTGAATTGTCTGAGAAGGCTTCAAGTCTTTTGCGACAACTATTGCTTCAGTTGAAATATTTGCGATATTTTGATTTTCTATTCCCATTAAGTTTTTAAGGAGTGTATCTGTAACGTCTAAAATATCATTAGCCCTTGCTTTCAAATATTCATCTTGCATATTATTAAAAGTTTTAAGTATTTCATTTCTTGCTTCTAATACAGCATACTCTGCGTTAATCAAATTGTTTTTAATTTTTTTTATTATGGATTCAATAAAGAAAGGATCTTTTACCATATCCAAATGAGCTTCAAATATTTCTGCTTCACTAGTACCTATAGTATTTAATGCATGTTCTTTAAGTTTTTCAATATCTTGAATAGTTTTCTTATGGGCTAACTCAAATCTATCAATCTCTGTCTCTAACTTATTAATATCAATATTTTCCTTTTTTATCACATTCTCAATTTTTACATCCATCACTAGAAAGGCCCTACCTATGGCAATTCCACCGTACACTCTTTTACCTTTCATCATATACCTCCAAATCTATGATTTAATATGACCTTTTATGCTCTTTTATGATTGTTTTAATTCTATCATAATATATACCACTATTCAACAAAAAATAACTTATTTTAATCAAATTTTATTAATTCTCTATAGTTTTCCAATAAATGAATTAATGAGTTTCAAACACATAATAATATCCTCTTTAGTTGCTATTTCAGAAGAAGTATGCACATATCTGCAAGGAATAGATACAACTGTTGTCTTTACTCCATATTTCGACAAATGTATTGAACCCGCATCTGTAATATCATCATCCGAAACTTCTAATTGATATTTAATATTGTTTTTAACTACTAAATCCAATAAAGTGTTTTTAATCTCTGAGTGAGTTATATATGAATTATTCATTATATCAATTGTTACCCCATTAAATAATTTTACATTAGATCTTTCTTGTTTTGGTGTATCTCTAGCCCTATTTACATCTATGACTAAGCTAATGTCAGGTTCAATTGAAAATGCTGCAGTTTTTGCTCCCCTAGCTCCAACTTTCCCTTGAGTTGTAAACACAAAATATAAATCATATTCAGTATTATTTAAATTCTTAATCACTTCGACTAATATATAGCAGCCTAATCTATCGTCTAGGTTAGGAGATATAATGGTAATTTCATTTTCAATATATTCATTTGCTAATATACAAATATCACCAATATTAACTTTGCTTAAAGTATCTTCTTTTTTATTGCTTCCTATATCAATATATAATTTTTCAAATGTTATCTTATTTTCAGTACTATTCTCTTCATAAAAAATCACACCTTTAATTCCATTTTCAAATTGTACTCTTTGACCAATCAGGTGAATTGGCTCGCATTTACCAATGTTTGTAAATCTGATAAATCCTTTTTCATCAATATCTATAACAATAAAACCAAGTTGATCCATATTAGCTGAGATCATAAGTTTATCCCCGCATCCCGCCTTATGTGCTATCAGATTCCCTAATTGATCAATTTTTATTTCATCTACATATTCTTCTATTTCTTTAATTATTAAATTTCTTATTCTTTCTTCTCTTGATGATGGCCCATATATAGAAACCATATTTTTTAACAAATTAGAATCTATCATCTTATTTATCCTCCTTGCAAATACTTGGTATCAAATATTTTATCAATGATAAAGTATTAAAATAATCATCTTTTTTTATGATTGAAGAAGAACTATGAATATTTCTGGTTGGAACTGAAAGCGCTAGTACTTTTGCTCCTTCTCCAGATACTTGTATCTCTCCAGCATCATTACCACCACTTGAAGTTTTTCTGTACTGATATGGGATATTGTGTTGTTTTGCTAATGAGACAGTCTTTTCTCTAAGTTCAAAATCATATAAAGTATGTCTGTCAATTAGTGAAATTGCCGGACCATATCCTAATCTAGTTGGCATCAAATGGGAATCTAAGTTAGGCATCTCATAACATAAAGTTCCTTCTACAATAACACATATGTCAGGCTTTACATTAAATGCAACAGGCCCAGCCCCAACTAATCCAATTTCTTCCATAACCGAAAATGCTACATAGAAATCGTATTCTATGTTTTCATCTTTAATTAGATCAATTAATATAGAACATCCTACTCTGTCATCTAAAGCTTTTGCTTTAATGCATCCGTTTCCAAATTCTTCATATTTTGTATCAAAAGCAACATAATCTCCAATATTAACTTTGATTTCTGCATCTGTTCTAGAATCTACTCCAATGTCAATATATAAATCTTCTAATTCAAATGCTTCATTTCTTTCACTCTTTTTTTGTAAATGGATTGGCTTTGATCCGATAACTCCTGGTATTTTATTTTCTCCAATTTTAACAGTTTTCGATACTAAAACTCTCTTATCAACTCCTCCAACAGTTGAAAATTTTAAAAACCCATTCTCATCTATGTCTGTAACAATCAATCCTACTTCATCCATGTGAGCAATAAATAATATTTTTTTATCGGTCTTCTTTTTACCTTTCTTATAAGCTATTATATTACCTATTTTGTCGATTTTAATATAATCAGCAAAGTCTATTATTTCTTTATATATTAAATTTCTTACTTCCTTTTCGTTCCCTGATACGCCATTTGCTAAAGTTAATTTTTCTAAAAGCATAATTATTCCTCCACAATATCATTTATAACTTCTGGCTTGTTTCCAATAGTTCTAATAAATTCTGATATAAGAATTGAAGTAAAACTCACATCTTTCAAATCAACTAATTCAACCGAAGTATGCATATAACGCAACGGAATGGAAATTAAAAGTGTAGGAATGCCTTCTCTAGTTATCTGTATTGACCTAGCATCTGTTCCTGTTTGCCCGGGAACTACATTTATTTGATATGGTATATTTAATTCTTTAGCAATATTAATTATTTTGTTACGTAAACTACTATCAATATTCCCACCTAAAGCAATACCAGGACCATGTCCCATTAACAAAGTTTGATTTCTCTTTAATTCTGGAGTATAACCAAATCCTACATCAATAGCTATTCCAATATCTGGGTTGATTTTATATGTACTCGTCATTCCACCACTCATAGTTAATTCCTCTTGAACTGTACATACAAAATATACATCTATGTTATGCTTTAATGTTTGAAGCCTTTTTGCAATGTCATATAATACGACCACACCAACTCGATCATCCATGGATTTTCCTGAAATTCTTTCGTTTTCAAGTACTATAGCTTCTCTTCGTATAGTTATAAAGTCACCAATTTTAACAATTTTCTCAACTTCTTCTTTATTGAATCCAGTATCTATTATCATGTCCTCTATTTTTATACTTTTCTCTTGTTCTTCGTTACTCATCATATGAGGTGGTTTTGTTCCGATTATTCCTAAAATAGTTTCTTTACCATGCACTAAAACCTCTTGCCCTACAAGAGTTTTCTTATCTATCCCTCCAACCTCTGAGAATCTTAAAAATCCGTTTTCTTCAATTTTATTAACTATTAAACCTATCTCATCCATGTGTGCTGCTAACATCAATTTGAAATCAGATTTATTTGTACTCTTTTTATAAAATATTAAATTGCCTAATGAATCTACTTCTACTTCATCAACAAGGGACTCAAATAGCTCAATTATAACTTTGTGCAGATTATTTTCTTGACCTGATACCCCATTAGAGTTAGCAAGTAATACCAATGCATCCTTTGTTTCCAAATTTTTCACCTCTTTTTTATATATAAGAAAAGGGTTGTATATAACAACCCATTAAGTCTTAGAAGAATTATTCTACATCTTCTTCAAAATTCTGTTTAACATCTTCTATGTTTTTATGACTTAAGTTCACTTTTTTGTTTTCTTCATCAATATCTATTATTTCTACTTTGATTTTATCTCCGATCTTTAAAATGTCAGAAGGTTTTTGAATATGGTCTTTTGATATTTGTGAAACATGTAATAACCCATCTACACCATTAATAATTCTTACAAAAGCACCAAAATCCAAGAGATTTACAACTTCTCCTTCAACTATATCTCCGACTTTGTAATTTTCGATAAAATCTTTCCAAGGTTCTGAAATTGTTTGTTTAAGTCCTAATGAGATTTTTCCTTTTTCTTTATCTAAACTTAAAATTTTAACTTCAACTTCTTGCCCTTCTTTTAAAACTTCAGAAGGATGTTTAATTCTATACCATGCCATATCTGATATATGGATTAATCCATCTACACCACCTAAATCTACAAAAGCACCAAAATCAGTTATCCTTTGTACTCTACCCTTAACAATATCGTTCTCTTTAAGATTTTCCCAAAGATTTTGTTTTTTTATTTCTCTTTCTTCTTTTTCTACTATCTTACCAGATAAAATCAATTTCTTTTTTTCTATATCAAAATCTATGATTTTGCATTTTATAGTTTTTCCTACAAACTGGTTCAAATCTTTAACAAATTTTGTAGATATTTGGGATGCAGGAATAAATCCATTAATTCCATTTATTGTTGCAATCAATCCACCTTTAACAATATTCTTAACTTTAGCTTCTACAATCTCATTATTTTTGTATTTTTCCTCTAGTTTTTCCCATTCTTTTAAGTATCCTACTCTCTTAGCAGAAAGAACTACATTACCTTCTCCATCATCTAGTTTTAATACATAAACATCTATTTCATCACCAACATTAAAAATATCCTTAGGATTTACATTCGGATCATTTGAAAGTTCCTCTCTTTGAATTATTCCATCGCTTTTGTAATTAATGTTAACCATTACTTCATTATTTGTTACATACAAAACTGTACCTTTAAGCACATCACCACGACTAATTCTCTTAAAAGAACTATCAATAGCCTCCATCATTTCATCCTTACCATAATTTTCCATCACCTTAACAGCCTCCTTAATTATCCAATCAGGTGTAGAAGCACCTGCTGTTATACCTATTTTATTAAATTTATTTAATTCTTGCAAAGAAATTTCTGTAATAATTTCAGCTAGATATACATTATTATTATAAATCTTGCAAATATCTGCTAATTTTTTAGTATTTGAGCTATTTTTACCCCCTAAAACTATAACAGCATCTACTGATTTCGAAAGTTCCTCTGCAGATTCTTGTCTTAATCTAGTAGCATTACATATAGTATTGAAGATAATTGCTTCATTTGCTTTTTCTTCAATAACTTTTGAAACTTCATTAAATTTATTTATATTATTAGTAGTTTGAGAAACAACACAAACTTTTAACATCTGTGGAAGCTTCTTTGCTTCATCAATGGAATTAACAATATATGCCGAATTTTCACACCATCCATTTATCCCTATTACTTCTGGGTGCTCTGGATCACCTACAATAACGATTTGATAATTTTTTTCTTTATATTCAACCACCTTTTTATGAACTGCTTTTACAAATGGACATGTAGAGTCGATTATTTTAAAACCTAAATTTTCAATGTTTTTAATAGTATCCTTTGGCAATCCATGAGATCTTATTATAACAGCACCAATTTCACATTTTTGTAGTTCTTCTAATGAATTTATTGTTTTAATACCCTTTTCCTCTAGATAATCTACTACTTGTTGATTATGAACTAGAGGACCAAATGTGTAAATATTTTTCTCTTTATTTATAGTATCTAATGCCATTTTTAATGCTCTATCTACGCCAAAGCAAAAACCGGCATTTTTTGCAGTAACTATTTCCACATTTAACCTCCTAATGAATATATTTTTTTCATTATGTCTTTGCTGATTTCAGTATACACATCATTGTCAAGTTTTTTATTTTCTTCAACGTTTATAGTTATAGGCTCTCCTATTATTATTTTTACTTTACTAAATATCTTATAGTCTCCTTCACTATAAATTGGTAATATCTGAGATTTTGATTTTATTGCTAATAGTGAAAGACCGGATTTTATATGTTCTTCATTATAATATTTGACCCTCGTTCCCTCAGGGAAAATTCCAATAACCTTTTCCTCCTTTAAAAGCCTAAGTGCTTTTTTTATAGCAGATAAGTCATTTCCTTCTCTATCAACAGGAAAAGCCCCCAAACTTAGTAATATTTTAGAAAATATTTTATTAGAAAATAATTCTTTTTTTGCCATCCAGTGAACCTGTCTAGGAAAAAAAACTGCTAATGTTACAGGATCCCAGTTGCTATGATGATTAGAACAAAGGATTAATCTGCCATCCATTGGTATATTTTCTTTGCCAACAATGGATATTCTAAAAAATATTTTTTGAAATATAAAAACTATGATTTTAGCAAATTTATAAAACAATTTTATTGTCTCCTTTAATAAATTCTATTAATAAATCCACTACTTCGTCAATAGTTAGATTTGTTGAATCAACAACTATCGCATTATCAGGAATTCTTAACGGGGATTCCTCTCTAGTACTATCTATTTCATCTCTCTTTTTTATATCTTCAATGATTTCAGATAGATTTAAATCGTCATGATTTTTTTCTAATAATTCAATATATCTTCTTTTCCCTCTTTCTTCTGGCTTAGCAGTTATAAAAAATTTATGTGTCGCATTAGGCAGTACAACTGTCCCGATATCTCGTCCGTCCATAATTACGTTGTTATTTTCCGCCATTTTTTGTTGTAATTCTACCATTTTCTTTCTTACTTCTGGATAGCTAGATACATAAGAAACATTCTTGCTTACATTATTCTCTCTGATTTTATCATCTACTATTTCACCATCTAAATAAATATGATTATTTGAAAAGGTTATTTCTGTATCATCTATTAAGCTTAAGACTTCACTTTTATTTTGGGGATCTAATCCCTTCTCTAGTACCTTTAAAGTATAAGCTCTGTACATTGCCCCTGTATCTATATATTCTAATTTCAATTTTTCAGCTACTTTTTTTGCAACTGTGCTTTTTCCTGCTCCAGCAGGCCCATCTATTGCTATTGAAATATGTACTTTGTTCATAATTCCTCCTATAAAAATACAGCCACCCAAAGGTGGCAACCTAATTTGATAGATCAGGTCTAAGAATTTTAGCATCCTTTAAGTAGACATGTTTAGCTTCATCTTGGTTCATCTCAGATACACATAAAATTAAAACCCTAATACATTTTGAAAGGCTTCCCTCAACATCCATTTCCTGTAAACACATTAAGCTGCATTGGGTGTACTCTAATATTCGTGCAGCTTTTGCAGGATATACAGCATTTAAATCTTTGGTTGCAGTGAATAAAATGCATATTACATCATTTTTTTTCAGTTTGTTTTCATTTTCTATAGTTGTTAATAACTCTATTGTTGAAGATAAAATACTTTCCTCTGTATTGTCATCAACTGTTATAGCACCTCTAATTGAAATTGTATTCATTACTTGCTCCTTTATAATTATATAATATTAAGTGAGTGTTAACAAGCACTTTATACATTTATTCCAGCCAAATAACCAGTTGAAAAAGCTATCTGTAGATTATATCCCCCAGTTAACGCATCAACATCTAGTATCTCACCAGCAAAATATAAACCTGAAATAATTTTCGACTCCATTGTCGATGGATTTATTTCATCTACATTAACACCACCACTTGTAACAATGGCTTCTTCAATAGGTCTAAACCTCACAAATTCCATTTTAAGTTTTTTTATAGAAATCACTAATTTTTGTCTTTCTATTTTTGTTATCTGATTAACTTTCTTTGTTGGTTCTATAGTTGAGTTTGAAAGAATCCACTCTATAGTTTTCTTTGGAAGTAAGTCATTGAGAGCATTTTTTATTTCTTTATTTTTATATTTTTCAAAATCTCTTAATATTCTAGCTTCTAGTTTTTCTTCAGATAGTGCCGGTTTTAAATCCAAAAACAATTCTATATCTGGTACATATTTATTAATATAATTGCTCATTGTTAAAACTATAGGCCCAGAAATTCCAAAATGAGTAAATAACATTTCTCCAAATTCCTTATGTATCAATTTCCCATTTTTCAAAAAAGCACTTAGCTCAACATTCTTTAATGATAGTCCTTTGGTTTCATTTAAAAATTGACTATTTATTTCAATTGGAACTAATGAGGGTTTTAATTCTTTTATTGTGTGTCCAAATTTTTTCGCAAATTTGTATCCATCACCTGTAGACCCTGTTGCTGGGTAGCTTACTCCGCCTGTAGTTATTATGACTTTATCAAACTCTTGTTTTACACACCCATTTAGTTCGATAATAAATTTATCATTTCTTAAGTAAATATCAGTAACTTTTGAATTTAAGGATAAATTCACATTACTATTTTTTATATATTTTTCCAAAGCATTTATTACATCGATCGATTTGTCTGATTGAGGGAATACTCGATTACCTCTTTCTACTTTAAGTTCTAATCCAAGGTCGATTAAATTATTAATTAGCATTTCATTAGTGAAAGTATATAGAGCACTATATAAGAATTGATGATTTGTTACAATATTATCAAAAAATTCATCAATTGGAGATGCATTAGTGACATTACATCTACCTTTTCCTGTTATCATTAATTTTTTGCCTATGATCTTGTTTTTTTCAAATAAAGTTACATTTTTACCACGATTAGCAGCTACACAACTAGCTATGATTCCTGCCGGCCCTGCTCCTATTACAGCTATTTTTGACATCATTAAACCCTCCTTAGATATGATATCATATTTTTTTAATCATTTATATCATTTATGATAATATTATTTATGACATATTTTTTAATTATAAATTATAGCCTCCGTGTTTAAGTATCACGGAGGCTATCTTACTTGATATTTGAAGTATTTGACTCGTTATAAGTTCCATATTTCTCCCATATGAATTCCAGCTCTTCAAAAAAGGGCGTAATATCGTCTCTTTTTTTGGTAGCAATTGCTAAAATAAAGGCATTTAACAGACTCATCGGTGAAACAAGCGAATCAACAAATGAAAGCATTTCGGATTTTGCTATTAAAGATATATCTGATTTAGTATAAGCTGGGGATAAATTACTATCAGTAAAAGTAACAATCTTACATCCTTTTGTACGAACATAATCTAGAGCATCTAATGTTCTCTTTGAGTATCTTGGATATGTAATGCATACTAATACATCATCAGATTTTATTTTAGCTAGTTGTTCAAATATATCATTGGCTGAAGGTTGAACTAATTTTGTATTATCAAATATAAAGTTCAAGTAAAAATTTAAATAACCCGCTAGAAAACTAGAGCTTCTTAAACCCAATAAGTAAATATTATCAGCTTCAATAAGTGTATTAACTGCCAAATTGAAATTGAATTCATTGATTTCTAAGATGGTCTTTTTCATGTTATCTATATCTTTTGCCATTATCTTATCAATAAAATCGCTATTAGTATTTAACTCATCAGATAAAGAAATTCTCTGAACTGTAGTTAATTTATTGCGTATTAGTTCTTGCAAATCTCTCTGCAAATCTTTATAGCCCTTATACCCTAATGCATTAGCAAATCTTACTACTGTTGACTCACTAACATTCAATCTATTACCAATTGCAGCTGCTGTCATGAAAGCTGCTTTATCATAGTTATTCACAATATATTCAGCTATAATTTTTTGTGCTTTGCTAAAATTCATAAAACTATCTTGAATTTTAGATATTATATTTTGCTCCATCAGTAATTTCCTTCCTATTTAATTAAATTTCTTCCTTCAATTAAAGCATTTCTATTTAATTCTTCTGTACCTTTAGGTACCCTTTTCAAAACTGCTTTTTCAAGTGAATTTTCAGATACAAGGTTTAGAATCTTATTTATAGCTCCTAGAGCAACAATATTAGCAACGAAAGCTTTCTTTAACTTTTCATTTGCAGTTTCTAAAATAGGAATTTGATAAATTATGATATCCTCTCTTTCTGGTCTATCGACAGTACTGTCAATAACTAAAATTCCTCCCTTTTTGAGTGTGTGAATATATTTATTGCAAGCAACATTAGTAAGTGATAACAATAAATCGCATTCTGTTATTTTAGGAAATACTATTTCTTGATCACTTATTATGACTTCAGCTTTACTTGCACCACCTCTGGCTTCTGGCCCATATGATTGAGATTGAAGTGCATTTTTCCCATCCAATATTGCACTTTCAGCTAGTATTATTCCCCCAGTAATTAGTCCTTGCCCACCTGAACCCGTTAATCTAATTTCATATTTTTTCATTGATTGCTCTCCTTTCCAAGGGAATCAATAAGCATTTGATACTGTTCGGTATATTCTTTCCTTTCTTTAGTATAAAGTTTACCAATAGGAAATTTACCAATCTTTTCATCTTCACTCATCTTTTGCCATGCTGTATACATTACTCCATGTTCTTTTAAAAATTTAATCATGTCCACTGCAGAGCCTTTTTTATTCTTTCTACCATAATAAGTTGGACAAGTTGCAATAGCTTCTATAAATGAGAACCCTTTATTTGAAATTCCTTCTTGAATTACTTTTTCAAGTATATTGACTGCATAAACTGTACCTCTGGCAACATAAGTAGCACCAGCTGCATTAGCTAATTCGCATAAATCAAAATTTGGATCTATACTTCCATATGGAGCTGTAGTAGCTTTATCTCCCATAGGAGTTGTAGGTGAGTACTGTCCTCCAGTCATTCCATAAATACTGTTGTTAAATACCACAGTCGTAATATCAATATTTCTTCTTGCTGAATGAATCAGATGATTTCCACCTATCGCAGAAGCATCACCATCCCCAGTTATTACAATTACATGCAATTTAGGATTTGCAAGTTTTACTCCTGTGGCAAAAGCTAATGCTCTTCCATGTGTTGTGTGTAGTGTATTAAAATCTAAATAGCCTGCAGCTCTAGATGAGCATCCAATCCCAGATACTATACATACATCATCTTTAGGTATATTTAAATTATCTATAGCCTTAACAATAGCTCTAGTTACTATACCGTTGCCACACCCCGGACACCAAATATGAGGGAGCGTCTCTGTTCTAAAATAATTATTTATTAATTCACTAGGCATAAATATCCTCCTTAATAAAAGATATAATTTCTTGAGGAACGATGATATCTCCATTAATTTTCCCATATTTTCTTACTTCACATTGACCGGATACTATTCTCTGAACTTCTAAAAAATATTGTCCAGCATTCAATTCGACCACGTAAATTTTCTTTACTTTTTTGCTCAGTTCTGATATTTCCTTTTCAGGTGAAGGCCATATTGTTATTGGTCTAAACATGCCTATTTTTATCCCTTGTTCTCTAAGTTTGTCAACTGCTACTTTTGAAGATCTTGAAATCGCCCCAAATGATATGATAGCATATTCACTATCTTCTAATAAGTACTCTTCAAAATTTACTATATCTTGTTTATTATCTTCTATTTTGTTAATTAGCCTATTTAACAATTTATCTGCTACAGATTCGTTGTTGCTTGGAAAACCGGTTTCATCGTGTACTAAACCTGTAACATGAAATCTGTAGCCTTCTCCAAAAGAAGGCATTTCTGGTACTATATCACCATCATTAACTTTATAAGCTAAATATTTGTCATCAGATTTAGTAGGTTTTTTTCTATCATAGATCTCTATATTTTTAAGTTCCTCTAAATCTATTTTTTCTCTCATATGCCCGATTATCTCATCCAATAGCAATATAACTGGGGTTCTATATTTTTCCGAAAGATTGAAAGCTTTTATTGTTGTAGTATATATTTCTTTTACAGAGGCTGGGTAAAGAGCTATTATAGAGTGATCACCGTGTGTCCCCCATCTTGCTTGCATTATATCTCCTTGAGAAGGTGAAGTTGGCAATCCAGTACTTGGGCCGCTTCGTTGCACATCTACTATAACTATAGGGATTTCAGCCATAATTCCATAACCAATGTTTTCTTGTTTTAAGCTAAAGCCTGGTCCAGAAGTAGCTGTCATAGATTTTAAACCTGCTAATGAAGCTCCTAAAGCAGCTGCTACTCCAGCAATTTCATCCTCCATTTGAATGAATTTGCCTCCATACTTTGGTAACAATTCTGCTGAGAGTTCAGCAATTTCAGTAGATGGAGTTATTGGATATCCTGAATAAAATCTCATTCCTGCATGAATTGCACCCATTACACATGCTTCGTTTCCTTGCATTAATTTTAATTCAGCCATTACTTTTCCTCCTCTAAATAAATAGCATAATCAGGGCAATGGTATTCACATTGTCCACATTTTATACAATTGTCAAGATCTTTTATGTATACCTTTTCATTCTCAATTTCTAATACTTCTTTTGGGCATATAAATACACATATCCCACAGCCCTTACACCAGAGAGTATTTATTTTTAGAGAAACTTTATCTTTTGCAGGCATTTTTTATCCCCCTTTGTTTCTATTAATAAAATAATATCAAACTAATTGTAATATTGCAAGTTTTATTTCATATTCACCTTTTTTATAATTTTATTGAAAGATATCCTTCATTTTGACATAATCTTAATTTAAAACCCAATATAAAAGGACAAATCATATGATTTGTCCTTTTATATTGGGTGAGTTTTTTCTTCCTCATTCAGCAAATCTGTTTCTATCTTATATTTAGATGCCATTCTTTGTTTGAAAAAATTCAATGCTACTTGAGGGAATAATGCATAGGTTAGTACGTCTTCTTCCTGTTCTATATATTCATTTATTTCATTTCTGTACTTATCTAATTCTGGTTTTAACAAATCCGCTGGCCTTCCTTCAAATACTTCTTCATCTCCAATTATCAATCGTTTTATGTCTTCATTTATCGGAGCTGCAGGTTTACCATACAAACCTTTTACATAATTCTTAACTTCATTTGGAACCATTTTATATCTTTCAGTAGATAATACATTAAATAAAGCTTGTGTCCCAACCATTTGGCTCATTGGGGTTACTAGAGGTGGAAATCCTAATTCTTCTCTTACCCTAGGTATTTCCTTTAAAACATCTTCATATTTATCTTCACTATTTTGTGCTTTCAGTTGTGAGACAAGATTTGATAACATCCCTCCAGGAACCTGATATTTCAAAGTATTAATATCTACAGTCAATACTTTGTTATCTAAAAGACCTTCTTTTTCATATTTTGTACGTAAAGTCTTAAAATAATCTGAAACTTCAAGAATAGTATTAAAATCAATATCTGGGTAATAAGGACTTCCTTCTAGAGAAGCTATCATTGGTTCTGTAGCTGGTTGGCTTGTGCCATTGCCTAAAGGTGAAATCGCAGTATCAATTATGTCTGCTCCAGCTTCTATGGCTTTCATATAAGTCTGATTTGCTATTCCGCTAGTAAAATGAGAATGTATTTCTAATGGTAAATCAACGGCTTTTTTAATTTCACTGACCAATTCATAAGCAGCATATGGCAACAATATTCCTGACATATCTTTAATACAGATAGAATCAACTCCCATTTCAGCCATTCCTTTAGCAACTTCAACATAGTAATTTATATTGTGGACTGGACTAATCGTATAACTAATAGCTCCTTGAGCATGTCCTCCGTATTTTTTAGTGGCTTTTATTGATGTTTCTAAATTTCTTAAATCATTTAAAGCATCAAAAATCCTTATGATATCTATCCCATTTTTTATAGATAGTCTCACAAACTCCTCTACTACATCATCAGGATAATGTTTATATCCAAGTAAATTTTGTCCTCTTAATAACATTTGCAATTTGGTATTTTTAAAAGCTTTTCTCATTTCTCTTAATCTGTCCCAAGGATCTTCGTTTAAAAACCTTAAGCAAGAATCAAAAGTTGCTCCACCCCAGATCTCTAAAGCATAATATCCTGCTTTATCCATTTTTTCAGCAATTGGTAACATTTCTTCTGTTTTCATCCTAGTTGCGATAAGTGATTGATGAGCATCTCTAAAAACAGTATCAACTATCTTTACTCTTGACATTATTTACCTCCCCTAACCTCTACGCAAAATAATCTTGGTGGGTTATTAATTTGATTTATAAAATTTAGCTCCAAAACATTAAAATTTTTTTGATCTAGCAAACTTAGATATTTATAAACTGCTTTGTACTCATCTAGACCATTTTCATGTCCTATATATGAAACCACAACTAAAATACCATGTTTCTTTAACAAGTTTAAAGCCTTTTTAATGCTTTCAATAGTTGTTTTTTCATTTGTTACAATTTCTTTTCTACCTTTTGGCAAAAATCCTAAATTATAAATTGCAAAATCAAGTTGTTCTTTGATGTAGTCATCTAATTTTGTATGAGAGTCATTAATCAATATTGTCCTATCTATATAACCATACTTACTTAATTTTTCTGTGGTGATTTCTATTGCTGTTTTCTGTATGTCGAATCCATAAACTCTTCCAGATTCTCCAACTTTTCCCGATAGTTTAATAGTATCATTCCCATTGCCTACTGTAGCATCTAGACACGTGAAACCTTCTTCTACAAATTTTTCTATAATGATATCTACTATTGAAATAACATTGTTTAATTGTTCTTTCATATTACCCCTATAAGTTATTTAAATATTCTATTTCTTTTTGAGTTAGTTTTCTCCATTCTCCAACTTTTAAATCCCCTAATTCAATCTCCCCAACCGAAACTCTTTTTAATCGTTTAACAGGATGTCCTATAGTTTCGCACATTTTCTTTATTTGATGATTTCTACCTTCATAAATTTCAATGATTATTAATGAATCTTTCTCATTGGTATTTACTAAATGAGCTCTTGCTTTAGCAGTTTTTCTGTTGTCAATAACAATTCCATTTCTTAATTTTTCTAAATCAGAATCATTTGGCACTCCTTTGACATAAGCTAGATATTTCTTGTAAATTTTCTTTCTAGGATGCATTAATTTATTAGCAATATCTCCATCATTAGTCAAAATTATCAATCCTGAGGTATCATAGTCTAGCCTTCCTACAGGAAATATTCTCTGAGGTATATCTTTAGTAAAATCCAATACAGTCTTTCTATTTTTCTCGTCTTTAGCACTTGTAATAACTTTTTCTGGTTTATTTAATGCAATATATATTTTTTCATCAGATATATTTATCAGTTTATTATTAACTTTAACTTTATCATAATTTGGATTTACCTTAAATCCCATGTCAGTTATTAAAATCCCATTAACACTTACTTTCCCATCTCGTATAAGTTCTTCTGCTTTTCTCCTAGAACATAATCCAGACTTGGAAATATATTTTTGTAATCTCATTAAATCAATATTACCTTTTTCAATACTCATACTTATCTCCAATATCCCTCAATTTTTCTATATCAGGTAAATCTTCTATCGTTTCTATACCGAAAAATTTTAAGAACTCATCAGTAGTAACATATAATATTGGCCTACCAGGTCTTTCTAGCCTTCCAGCTTCCTTTATTAATTTCTTTTGCAACAATGTTTCAATGCTTTTATCGCTTTTTACACCTCTAATTTCATCAATTTCCATTTTTGTAATTGGCTGCTTATAAGCAATTATAGAAAGAGTTTCTAATGCTGCATTAGACAAACTTCTTTGATTTCTAGAAATTAGTATGGATTTTATAAAATCATAATGTTCTGGGCGAGTTGCTAACTGATAAGAATTATTTATTTTTATAATTCTTAAGCCACGATTTTGTTCGTCAAATTCTAATTTCATTTCTTCTAAGCATTGATTTACTTCATCTACTGAAAGATTTAAAACTTTTGATATCTCTTTTATTTCAAGCGGCTCTCCAAATGCAAATAAAAGTCCCTCTATAATAGACTTTATGTTATTCAATTTGCTCTACCCTCTCTATGATTATATCTTCACAGTCATCGCTCTGATAAGCAATAATTATTCTAAGTTTTAGCAACTCTAATATTGCTAAAAAATAAGCAATTGCATAATTTTTAGTTGGTGTTTGTAGCAACTCATTAAATGTAACTTTTCTTTTAACATTTAATGCACTGATAATGTTGTTTTCACATATTTCTTGTTTAATCTCTGGATATCTAATTAACTTGACAGATTCCTCTGCAGACTTTTGATTGTCAATACGATTTAGAATTTTTTTAAAAGCAAATGTAAGCTTCTCTAAATCAATATCTTTTAATTCTTCTAAAGGTTCAATATAAATGTTAAAATCCTCTTGTATTTTATAAAATGTTCTCAAATGATCTTCTTGCATTTGCTTTAATTTATTGCTTATATCTTTGTATATTTTATACTCTTCTAATTTTTTTACTAAATCTATTCTTGGATCTACTTCTATCTCTTTATCATCCTGAACTATCTTTTCTGCTGGCAGCAATAATTTTGATTTTATCTCAATCAAAATAGATGCCATAATTATAAATTCACTTGCCAACTCAATATCTAATTCTTTCATTTTCTTAATATAACTTATAAACTGATCAGTAACTTCATGTATTGGTATATTATAGATATCTAATTCATTGCTTTCAATCAATTTTAGCAATAAATCCAATGGCCCCTCAAAAACTTCTATACTAATATTATATTCCATAAAAACCTCAAAAATAAAGAATTCTTACAATCAAATTTAATGTGATATTGATTAAAGGATTTAAAATTTTACTTATTGTATTTGTCATTATCAATAATAGTAAAATAAAATAAAAGTATCTCTCATATTTATAAAATGAGTACTCTAATTTCGTTGGTAATAGACTAGCTAATACCTTAGAACCATCAAGTGGTGGAAAAGGCAATATATTAAATATCCCCAACATTATGTTATACCACATAGCGATTAAAATAATCTGGTATAAATAATTATTAGATATATTTACATTAACTAATATAAATCCAAAAATAAGAGCTAGTAAAAAATTAGTCATTACTCCAGCAACTGAAACTAATATAGTATCTCTCTTTCTTTTTTTAAAATAGGCTGGGTTTATAGGTACAGCTTTCGCCCAGCCAAATCTAAAGATTAGCATACACAAAAATCCTACAGGATCTATATGTTTTATAGGGTTTAGTGTCAATCTACCTGCGTTTTTTGCCGTAGGGTCACCTAATTTATACGCTACATACCCATGAGCTATCTCGTGGAATATTATTGCTATTAAAAGCCCTGGCAAACTAATTAAGTAATTCATATCTTCTCCTCTTATTGTATTACTTCATATACATATGGTTTTTCTTCAGGCACTTGATCTTTTATTACATATGCACTTAAAATCTTTTCATATGCCTCATTTACTGAATCGAGATCGGTATGAAGCTCACATATGACTTCTCCTTTATTTACATAGTCTCCGATTTTCTTCTTTAAAGTAATACCAGCACCATAATTTATAGAATCTTCTTTTGTCTTTCTTCCAGCTCCTAAGAGCATCGCAGATATTCCTACAGATTCAGCATCTATTTCGTTAACATATCCCTCTAATTCCGACTTTACAAGGAATGTGTTTTTTGCTTTAGGTAATAATTCAGGATTATCTACTACATCTGGATTGCCACCTTGTATTTTTATTAACTCTTTTAATTTCTCTAGAGCTAAACCAGAGTTGATTTTATTTTCCAAATCCCTATATGCCTCGTCAAAATCATCAAATGCACCACCCAACAAACACATAAATGAAGCTATAGTTAATGCTACTTCCGTTTCGTCTTTAGCACCTTTCCCTGACAATACTTTAATAGCTTCTTTTACTTCATTGCTATTGCCTACTTCATAACCAAGAGGCTGATCCATGTTTGTAATTACAGCAATAGTATTTCTATTCAAATTTTTACCAATTGAAACCATTGTTTTTGCTAATTCCCTAGCATCATCTAAATCTTTCATGAATGCACCAGATCCAACTTTTACATCTAATACTATGGCATCAGCGCCAGAAGCTATTTTTTTGCTCATTATAGAACTAGCAATTAGAGGTATGCTGTCGATAGTAGCTGTTACATCTCTCAAAGCATAAATCTTTTTGTCCGCAGGAGTTAAATTTGCAGTTTGTCCGACTATTGCCATCTTATATTTATTTACATTCTCAATAAATTCCTCAGGACTCAATTCTACTCTAAATCCATCTATTGATTCTAGCTTATCTATTGTACCTCCTGTGTGTCCAAGCCCTCTACCGCTCATTTTTGCAACAGGAACACCACATAAAGCTACAAGAGGTATTACAATAATGCTAATTTTATCTCCTACTCCCCCAGTAGAATGCTTATCAACTTTTATTCCATTTATTTTAGAAAGATCTACTGTATCTCCTGAATTTACAAAGCTCTCAGTCATATCAGCTATTTCTTTGTAACTCATTCCATTAAAATATATAGTCATTAAAAAAGCAGCCATTTGATAATCTGGAATTTCTCCATTGGTATAACCTTGTACCATGAAATCAATTTCTTCTTTAGATAAAGCATAATTTTTCTTTTTCTTTTCTATTATATCTATAGCTCTCATATTTTCCTCCTCAAATAATAATGTTATAGTTTAAAGTCTTTGAAGATTTGTTTCATCTTTCATTAAATTTGCAATGAAAGAATTTCTAATAACTTGAGGTGTAACTGGTTTGTCAATAATCCCATTAGCGTAAGATCTAATGATTTTCCAAAGCCCTTGTCTTGTGATTCTCTCTCCTAAATAATTTATAAACAATGGCTCATTTTCGTCATAATCCTTTCTAAACAAATTCAAATAGTTGTTAATTAAATCAATAGTTTCATTTGTCAATTCTAAACTTACTGAAGTATTATTTCTATTTATAACAATAGTTTTGTCTGCAAAATTTATATTTTTTATAGATAGTTCGCTTAGTTCAGATACCCTTAATCCAGTGAAATATGCCACTTGCAATATTATCTTATCCCTTAAGCCTTTTTCTGTTTTTATATCAGGTAAGCTCAATAAAGCATTAATTTCATGCTCTTCTAAAATTTTGGGTTGTTTTTTCTTTTTTCTAGGTACTTTTAAATTGAAAGTTGGATCTTCATTTATCAAACCGCATCTTTGGAGATATTCGTAAAAACATCTTATACTTGCTAAATGTCTAGATATGGTTGCTGTTGATTTCTCTAATTTCTGTAAATTTAATAAATACATTAAAACATTGGTATTATTTGCTTTAGTAATTTCTATGTTATTATTCCTTAAAAAATGTTCATATTGCTTGAGATCACTAAGATATGCCTGCATAGTATTATTGCTAAGTTTCTTCTCATTCTTCAGATATTCTAAAAATTTTTCGATATAATTTAATCCCATTCCATTTCTCCTTTACTTGTTTATTAATTCATAGTAATACATAATTCCTACAATTGTTTTCGAATCCACTATATCACCGAATTTAATCATTTTAATCAATTCATCTAATTTAAAACACTCTACGTCTATATGTTCCCCTATTTCTAGCTCTTGATTCCCAGGAGTCAAGCCTTGAGCCAAAAATAAATATACTTTTTCATTGCTAAAACCTGGAGATGTATAAAATTCGGTGAGATATTCTATTTTTTCAGCAGTAAATCCTGTTTCCTCTTTTAATTCTCTCTTTGCGGATTCTATAGGCTCTTCATTTAGTTCCAATTTCCCAGCTGGTATTTCTAATAGGACTTTATCAATTGCTTTTCTATACTGTCTTATAACAACCATTTCATTGTCTTGATTAATAGCAACAATAGCAACTGCACCAGGGTGTTCAACAATCTCTCTTTTAGAATATTTTTTATCAGGTAATTCTACTGTATCTACTCTCAGATTTAAAATTTTCCCATCATATATTCTTTCAGATTTCATTGTTTTTTCTATATATGGCATCTTATACCTCCGTTAAAAATTATTGATTTTATATATCATATCATCTACTTATATGCTCGCTGTTTGTCGTTTTAGGTCATCTCCAACATTTCTCTAGCATGTTTTAAAGTTGTATCAGTTATAGATGCACCTCCCAACATCCTGGCTAGTTCTTTAACTCTTTCATCAAAATCAAGTTTTGTTACTTTTGCTATAGTTGTATTATCGTTTGAAGACTTGTCAATAGAAAATTGAACATCTGCTAACGCTACTATCTGAGGTAAGTGAGAAATAGATATAACTTGACGGTTTGTAGATATTTGTTTTATTTTTTCGCCAACTAATTGAGCAGTTCTTCCACTTATTCCAGTGTCAATTTCATCAAATATTAAAACAGGAATGTTGTCCTTTTGAGCAAAAATAGACTTTATTGCAAGCATTATTCTAGACATTTCTCCACCTGATATAATCTTTGACAGTGGCTTTAACTTTTCACCAGCATTTGTTGATATTAAAAATTCTACATCGTCAACTCCATTTCTAGTTATATTGTCTTTTTTATTGAAACCAATAATAAATTCAATGTTTTTCATATTTAAATCTATAAGTTGATTTTTTATGCTTTTTTCTAGCTCTTTTGCAACACTCTTTCTAAATTCAGTTAGTATATTTGATTTATTTAATAATTTTTTTTCAATCTCATTTAATTTATCATCAATGGATTTTTGCTCATATTCTAAATTCATTAAAAAATTTATTCTTAAGTCTAATTCCTTTCTAAAGGATAATATATCTTCTATGGTATTGCCATATTTCTTTTTTAACATATTAATGCTATTTAGTCTATCCCTTAAAAAAACTAATTTTTCTTCATCATAGTATAAAGAATTCAAATAATCTAATATACTTGTGTAGATCTCATTCAATTCATATCTAAAATTCAATAACTGATCATAAAAGGAATGGAAATTTTCATCTAACTTTCCAAGATCTTTCAATAACGAAACTGATTTATCTATTAAATCCATAGCGTTTTGCTCAAATGATTCGCCTTTAATAAATTCTAATGATCTATTCCCTAATTTTATAATTTCTTCTAAATTATTTAATTTTTTAAACTCTTGTTCTATTTTTTCATCTGAAGTTGAGAGTTCTAATGAATCAATCTCCTCAATTTGATACTTTATAAGGTCTAATTCTCTCTCCCTTTGCTGACTATTAGTTTCTATTTCTTTCTTTTTTTTCTTTAAAAAAATATATTCATCATATAAATTGTTTATTTCAAGTAAAATATCCCTTTGGCTATCTTCTAAAAAAGAGTCTAAAATTGAAATATGATTTTTTACTTCTAACAATGACTGATGTTCATGCTGACCAAATATATCCACTAGACTTGAAGTTATGTCATTTAAAACACTGTTTGTTACTACTTTATTATTTATTCTAGCGATGCTTGGTTGATTAGTATAGATTTCTTTAGAGATTATCAATAAGTCATCCCTTTGAATACCTATATCTTCAAGCTTATTGTTAATGAATGAATTAGAATTAAATGTGGCTTCTATGTAGGCTGATTCTTTGCCTGTTCTAATCATGTCTCTATTGCTTCTACCACCAAGTACTACCCCAAGGGCTTCAATTATTATAGACTTACCAGAGCCAGTCTCTCCAGTAAGAACATTAAATCCATCTTCAAAATCGATTGTTAGCTTATCTATAATAGCATAATTTTCTATATGCAACCTTCTTAGCATTTTCTCACCCACTATAACTTTTCATGAGCATCCAATATGATTTTCTCTATGTCAAGATTATCCTCTTTTTTTGCTCTATCAAGCATTATCAAAAATTCGATATTTCCTGTCATTCCTTTAATTGGAGAATAAGTAAAACCTGATGTATACAATTCAAGAGTCTTAGCAAAGTTGATTATTTTCATCACAGTTTCTAAATGTATATTTTTATCTTTTATAATACCTTTTTTACCTACTTTGTTTTTCCCTGCTTCGAATTGAGGTTTTATTAGAGCTATTATTATTCCTTCATTGCTTAGCAATTCTTTTGCCACTGGCAACACTAGTTCCAGGCTGATAAAACTAACATCTATACTAATAAAGTCAATTTTATCTTTAATCATGTTTTTGTCTATTTTTCTAATATTTGTTCGTTCTAATACTACTACTCTGTTATCATTTCTTAATTTCCAATCTAGCTGTCCATAACCAACATCTACTGCATAAACTTTTTTTGCATTATTTTGCAGCATGCAATCAGTAAATCCACCTGTAGAAGCCCCTATATCCATACATATTTTATTGTTTAGATTAAGATTGAATTCTTCAATTGCTTTTTCAAGTTTTAACCCACCTCTGCTTACATACTTCAAAGGGTTAGATTTTATAATAAATTCAGTATCTTCAAGAAAAAATTCTCCAGGTTTTTCCACTTTGTTTTCTCCTACATAAACAACGCCTTCCATTATAAGTCTCTTTGCCTTTTCTCTCGAATCAACTAAATTTTTTTCATATATTAATATATCAGCTCTCTTCTTTGACATATACTACTCCTTTTATCATTTACTACCATTAGCATTCTTTTCTTTAGTATTCTTTTCTTTAAAAAATTTTATATTAAAAACTTTCTCTAATAGCTTTAAGAATTTTGCCATTATGTAAACTATTTTCTCATCATTGTTCATAGCAATACTTTTGCCAATCCCTTTTCCACCAACAGTCAAAGAAGCAGTAAATGCAGTTAAGAGTATTGTTATTATTGTAATATTTAATAAAGAAAAAGTTTCAACTAATTTTATAACAATACTGGCAGAAATAGCTCCAGATAAAATTCCACTTATATCTCCAATTACATCATTGCAAAAATTACTTACCTTACCAGCATTTCTCACTAACTTTATAGCTATTTTCGCCTCAGGAATCTTATTAGCTGCCATTGCATGAAAAGGTTTTTCGTTAGCACTTGTAACAGCCACTCCTACTATATCAAATATTATACCAATAAATATTATAATTATTAGAATTATAAAAGCTACTAACAAATCGAATCGTTTTACTAGGCTCTCCGAAAAAACAGACAATGTAATGGATATTATAAATGTCCACAAAGTAATAGGTATTACCCATTTCAAGTTATATTTATTATATAAACTATCATCCTCAATTTTTGACATATTTCCTCCTAATATGTATAAGTAAAAAAGCTGACAGCACTGCTATCAGCTTAACGAGTGGTAATAACTAGAGTAAATCTTACGGCTTTAGGTCCAGCAGGATTTCCCCGACAAGAACTGCCCGTCGCCGGTGCAGCGGTTTCCCTTTAATCTTATCACTGCAATGTCGCCAATTGCAGGACTGGATTGCCACTTAGTCCGCACTGTAATCCCCTAGTTATCTCAACAACGTGAACAGTCTAGGAGTTTTCCTCAACAGCCATACTATTTCCTATCCTCTTTTGCAGATTAGGTTTCGGTAACAGAGATTTAAAGTTTCGGGCCCTGAATCTTTAAATCTGAACTTACCATCCGCACTAACCCACTCAAGGCAAGCTACTCTGCAAATTTAATTTGATTTGATGTTTTGTTGCAGGTTTATCATAATATAGTACTATTTTTCACTATATTATGTCTCCACGAAGGCAGGGTCCACGCCTGCATGCCATTGCAGATCGCCCCATCCTTCTTACTCCTTATGAAAGCCCACGACTGGGCGTCGCAAGCCAAACATAAAGAACTTCATCGATATGCTCTTTGACGGATTTTTAGGCCCGCCTTCAGAAATAGCTGTGCTGACTAGAATACTGTACCACTATAACTATAATTAGTATACCATAAATTATTGAATTTATCAACTTTAAATCTCTCGATAAGCTAATTCGTCAACTAAGTATTCAAAAGGAGATGTATTTAGACCATCTAATTGTTTTAATAGATTTTTACATTTGTCATTATGATAATTAATTAATTCTATAAGTTGTTCTTTAGAATAATATTTAGATAATGTTAACTTATCCATATCTTTATCTTTTTCAAAATCCAATATGTCATCTTGTATTTGAAATGAAAGGCCTAAATTTTTCCCAAATTCATCAAGTACTGCTATATGTTTTTCAGAAGCACCACCCAATATTGCTCCTGAAGTAATACTTGCTCTTATCAGTTCCCCAGTTTTTAAAGAATACATGTATAAAATCTCTTTAACATCTAATTCCCTTTCATACATATCAATAACTTGTCCTAAAATCATTCCAGAATAACCAGCTGATTTTGATATTTCATTACTAGCTCTTATCGCTCTTTGATCGTTGTTTTCCATATTTGCTTTTAACATTGTCTCAAATGCTAAATTTAAAAGTGCATCACCAGATAATATTGCCAAAGCCTCTCCAAACATTTTATGGGCAGTTAATTTCCCTCTTCTATAATCATCATTATCCATAGAGGGCAAATCATCATGAATCAGCGAATAAGTATGTATCATTTCAATTGACGCTGCATAAGGTAATGCTAGCTTAGTATCTTTAGAAAACATATTGTAAGTAATCAAAAGCAAAACTGGTCTGAGTCTTTTCCCTCCAGAAAACAAACTATACCTTATAGATTCATACATAATGCTTTGATATTTATTCATTGGAGATATGATTTCTTCAAGTTCATTGTCAATTAGCGTTATATAATCAATAAATTTATTCTTAAACATAGTCATCAGCCTTTAAATCTTCTTCAAAATCAACTTCTCTAAATTGACCATCGTCCTTCAATATCAATTTAACTTCCCCTTCGACATCATCAAGTACATTTTTGCAATATTCATATAAAGTCATAGCCTCTTTGAATTTATCAAACACTTCACTTAATTTTAAACCTCCATTTTCAAGTTCATTCAATATAGTTTTTAGTCTATCATATGCTTCTTCATATGTCATTTCATCATTTTTCACGAATATTCCCCCTCGTAGAAATTGATTTTATTTCTGCATCTATTTCTCCATTTTTTAAATTCAATATTACATTCATACCAATATTTACGCTATTTATGTCTGTTAATATTATACCATTATCATCAGTAATATATGCATAACCTTGGTCAAGCACATATGTAGGGTTGTGTAAATCCAATTTTATTTTTTGTCTTTCAAGTCTATTTTTTGTTTCATCAATTTTTTTAAACATTTTAAAAGTAATAACTTGAATTATGTTATCAAGCTCTATTCTTCTTTCTTCAATCAAATACTTAGGATTATAAAAGTTGAGGTATTTTTGAATTTGCTCAAGGTCAATCCTACACCTTTCTAATATGTTAAAAGTTAGTTTAATAAGGCTATTTTTAAGTTCAAAGATTTCTCTCCTAAGTGCATTTATTTCAGGAGTGGCTAATTCTGCAGCTTCTGAAGGTGTAGCTGCTCTAAAATCAGCAACAAAATCTGAAATAGTGAAATCAGTCTCATGCCCAACAGCTGAAATTACAGGTTTTTTAGTGGAAAATATCTCTCTTGCAAGCCTTTCGTCATTAAAAACAAATAGCTCGTCAATCGAACCACCACCTCGCGTCAGTATAATCAAATCTATATCATCGATTTTATCTAAGTAATTAAGCCCTTCAATCAGTTGATCAACTGCTTTTTCCCCTTGTACTTGTGATGGATATATTACAACATTTATCGGTGGGAATCTTCTTTTCATTATCCTAATAATATCTCTAATAGCTGCACCTGTAGGTGAAGTTACTATCCCTATTTTTTGAGGGTATTTAGAAATTGGCTTCTTATGAATTGATTCAAATAACCCTTCTTTTTGAAGTCTATTTTTGAGCTCTTCAAATATCAAATATAATTCTCCAATACCGTCTTTTTTTATCTTTCTAACATAAAGTTGATATATACCATCTTTTTCATATACTGATATGTTCCCTATCGCTACTATTTTCAAACCATCTTTTAATTCTATATCATTTGTTTGAGCATATGTTTTAAACATTACACATTTTAATTTAGAATTCTCATCTTTTAAATTAAAATAGATATGCCCACTAGAATAATGAATCGAAAGATTTGATATTTCGCCAACAATGCTCACTTCAGGCAATAAAATATCCGATGCAAAAATTTTCTTTATGTAATTATTTACCTCACTTACCCTCAAGGGTTTCATTTTAATCCTCCCAGCCACGCTTATACTTACCTAAAAAACCAACACCCACCGCATTGTCAGAAGATAGATTTGTTTTAGAATAGTATATTTTTATTCTATAGTTGTTGTTTGACAAATAATTTCTAATTATATTATTTGTGCTTACACCGCCTACAATTAAAACAGTAGAAGTATTTTGAATTTCAATAGTTTTGATAACCATGTTTTCAATGAAATAGGAAATATTTATAAATAATGTATAAAATATATCTTCAATATTATATTTTTTTGAATCTATCAATCTCTTGTAGAAATTTTCTAAGCCTGATAAATTTATCCATGTTGTGTTTTGTGGTTTTGGTAAGTCTAATTTTAACAAGCTACCTAAACACGCAATTTTTTCCATTTTTTCGCCACATGGAAACTTTAGCCCTGTGTAAACACCTATTCTATCAATTAACTGGCCGAAACTAATATCATTGGTTCCACCTATTAAAGTAGTATATAAATTATCTGAATTTTTTACTAAAATGATTTCTGTTGTTCCTCCAGAAAAGTGAAATGAAACAAAAGCATCTTCATAAATATTATTTTCATAAATTATTGAAGCGATGTGACCTTCTTGGTGACTGAAGTATTTTATTGGTATTTTGTTGATTTTTGATATAACTTCTGCAAAGCTAACTCCAACCTTGAAAACTGGCATATAAGAGCCTTCTATCTGCCTAGGTTTAGAGCTTACTGATACAGTGTCAAAACAATTTACATCTATGTTTATACTTTCTATAAGTTTAGGAATATTGATCAAGTGCTGAAAAACTGCTTCTTGTTGTCTAAGTCCACTCTTTCCCAATGGAACATCTAATATTATTCGTTGATCTAATAATATCTGATCACTTTCATTTATAACAGATATAGATGAAGTGTAATTGCTAGTATCTATTCCTAAGTAGTGTTTATTCATAAATCTCATTAGCCCTTACAAAACTGCCTAATACTCCATTAATATATTTAAATGCATCAGGAGCACTGTATTTCTTGGCTATTTCTATAGCCTCATTTATAGCCACTTCAGTAGGAATATCATCTCTATAGACAATTTCGTAAAAAGCAACTCTTAATATTGCTAAATCAACTCTTGGTAATCTTTCGATACTCCATCCTTCAGTATATTCTTCAATAGATTTGTCAATAGTATCTAAATTATCTATGATTCCATAAGCAGATTCTTCTAAGTAATCGACTTCACAATCAGCTAAGCTAAAGTTATTTAAAAAATTAGATACCTCTTCCTTTGAAAAATTTTTATTTAAATCCATTTGATAAACGACTTGCATAAGTGCTTCACGTGTTTGTTTTCTTCCCATAGTCATCCCTTCTAATTATTGGCATCAAAATGATCCTGTCCATCATCTGTAGCAATTATGTTTTCAACATGAACATTTATTTCTTTTAAATTTAAATCAGTCATCACTTCTATTGATTCTTTAACTTTCCTTTGTACATCATAAGCTATCTCATTAACTTTAGAACCATATTTTAATGAAATGAAAATGTCTATATATAAATCATTATCTTTAATATCTACTTTGATGCCTCTAGGGTTGTTTTTCCTTCCAATCAATTCAGAAAAACTAGAGCTTGGATTCGTTAATTCAACACCTTCTATTGAATTTATAACTTTTAAAGCTATAGCAGTCAAAACATCTTTTGATATTTTGATATTCGGGTTGTTTGCATCTTCAATATATTCATTCTTTGCCATATTATCACCTCTTTTTTCAATTATATCAAAGCTATATTATGTTTACAATCATATCTACATTTTTTGAGCCTAAAGCTAAGCTTTAGGCTCAAATTGATTATTATTTTATTCTTTTTCTTCCTCATCTTCCAAATATTCTTCTAATCCATAATTGTCTTCGTTATTCCAATTAGTTCCGTCTCTTAGACTTTGATCATCATCATACTCATCAAAATCAAATTCATCATCATCGAATTCATAGTCAGATTCATCACCATAAATGTCTTCTTCTACATCAGCCAAATCTTCATCAATGAAATTGACATATTCTTCAAGATCCAAATGATCATCAATCAAATCTCCGATTACATCAGAAAAGTCTTCTAATGTTTCCACAATGCTTAATAAAAGTTTACCCTCTTTAGTGCTTTCATCAATTCCGAGACCGTCTGCAAGCCCTTTTAAGTAAGCTACCTTTTGTGCTAAATAATCCATATTTACCCCTCCTATACTCTTGATAAGTACTCACCTGTTCTAGTGTCGATTTTTATGACATCTCCAACATTAACAAATAATGGTACACTTATAGTTGTCCCTGTCTCTACTACTGCATTTTTTGTAGCTCCTTGAGCTGTGTCCCCTTTAACTCCAGGCTCAGTCTCAATAACTTTTAATTCTACAAAGTTTGGAGGTAAAACCTCAAAAGCTTTGCCTTGATAGAATCTTATAATGGCTGTATCATTTTCTCTTAAATATTTGATTGCCTCTTCCACAGCAGTAAAATCTAGAGGTAATTGCTCATAAGTATCATTATCCATAAAATAATATAGCTCTCCATCTGAATATAAGTATTGCATTTCTTTTGTTTCTATAACAGCCTTTTCGAATCTTTCTGTTGGGTTAAACGTAACTTCTTTCAAACCACCTGAAATAACATTTCTAATCTTGGTTCTAACAAATGCAGCACCTTTTCCTGGCTTAACATGTTGGAAATCAACCACTTGGTAAACATCCCCATCCCAAACAAAAGTTACTCCTTTCCTAAATTCACCTGCTTGTATCAAAATATTCCCTCCTAATCTCAAATCATATAATATATCTTAAAATATTATATCAGTAAGTCATTTCTCTAACAAGTAAATGTTTTATAATTGTATGCTATCTCATTTATTATAGATATTTCATCCTTAGAAGAAACATCTATAATATAATGACATGCACTCAAATACAATTTCTCTCTAGTAAAAAACATTTCTTTAAGCTGCATTGGCAAATCATTATCTATGTCTAACAAAGGTCTTTTATAATTGCTAAATTTCAAATTATTAGATATGTTTTCAATATTGTCATATAGGTAAAATATAACTCCATTAGATTTGATTAAATCAATGTTTTCTATATCTAATATGATACCCCCTCCAGTTGAAATGACACATCTATTTTTGTAGATAATTTCTTTTAATATTTTTTTTTCTTCTTCTCTAAAGTATTTTTCACCATAAGTTTCAAATAAATATTCTATACTAGCGTTATTCTTTCTTATAATAAGTTCATCAGTATCATAAAAATCAAAATTTAAAGCTTCTGCTACTTTTTTGCCTATATATGTCTTGCCTACCCCGCTCATACCTATTAAAACAATTGGTTTCATATTAACTCCATTCAATAGATTATTTTAACATTTTTAATCTTACTTTTAATATAATTTGGCAAATATACCCCATATTTGTTCATTATATCTGGTGAATATTTAAATTGCAATCCATCAGGAAGTATAAATTCATTATTTGAGATAATCTTTCCAGTGATAGTAGCATTCTTGCCTTCGTCTATATAGATTTCTCCTCCGTTAATTATGATAATCCCATTAAAATTTAAATTATTGATTATATGAATATCTCCTTCTACATATATGATGCCTTTTAAATAATCATATTTATTGTTAGAATCAATCGTCAACTTAACATTATCATAATTAGCTTTGTTTTCTATATAGATGAAAACTTCATTTGTCATTATACTATAATTTTCTATAGCTTCGTTTCGATAAACCCAGTATTGATTAGCATTGATTCTTTTCAATTTAATTTCTTCACTATGATATAAAGATAGTGAACTCATACCGCTTTTTAATGGAGGAATTTTATAGCTATCATCAATAGAGGAAAAAAATCTTACTAATTCATCTTCTAAATCAGGTCTTTCTATAAAACTTAATTTATTTACATACGGCAATTTGTTATATGTAAATACTTCATTTACAAAATCAACACTTGCTTTTAACTTAGCATTGAAATTAGAGTTTGGTGAATTAATTGAGATGTTTAAATATGTGTTATTGTCTTTTAAATTGTATTCTAAATCAGCAGCTATCTCATCGTTTTCATCTTTATTTTTAACATAAATAACATCCTTGTTGTTTATGGTTGGTGAATTGCAGTACTTAATGATTGACTTGTTTATATCACTATCGACTACATTAAAATCATTAACTATATAATTTAATGAGGTCTCTAAATCATAATTGTTTTGCAACTTATATTTTAAGTTGTTTTGCAAATGATTTTCCATTACGGTTATATATGATAAATATAAGCAAATTGAAAATACGATTAACATTGTTATTAAAGCAAATACAGTTATGGAACCTTTTCTCATATTATCCTCATTTAATTATTTTATTTTCTATATTAATCCCACTTTTAATCCTTAAAGAATGAGTCCCTTCAAAAGTAAAATCTAAATAAATCATATTATTATTTAATTCTAGACCTGTATTCCATATGTTGCTAATACCTATATCAAGCTTATTATATCCATTGAAATTTGATATTTCGGGAAGATTTGCATTTGATAATTTGCAATTTAACCTCACAATCTCTTTACCAGTGTAATAATAAGTGACATAATCATAATTTCCTTCATTTATGTTTAAAATAACGAATTTTAAATTATATGGATACATCTTATCTAAATTTTTAATCATTGATGAAGGCAGTATAAGGTCTGCACTTCTAATCTCATCCGAAATATATTCTATCACATATATTCCACTAACCAAATATTCGTCTTTTTCATCAACTAAATTCATCGACTTTGTGGAAATAAATATGATGTTGTATATTCCAACGATAATTACTGAAATTATCGATATTGAAATAATTAATTCAATTAAAGTAAATCCATCATTTGATAAATCTCGAGCATTCAAATGAAACCTCCAGTTTTGGGTTTGTTATGCTTTTTAAAGTACATGTATAGAACAGTAACTTCCTATCTAGCTTGTTAAATTTTATCTCACATACATATTCGTTTTTTATATCATCATTTGTATATACATATGATCCTAAATTAACTACTTCATCAAATATTAATTCATTTTCAATCGAATCTGATTTTAGCTCTTCTACTATATTTTGGCATAAGTAAATTATCTTTGTTCTAGATTCAACTAAATCGTTATTGGTAAAGCTAATTTTTAATAAATTAAAACTTGTCACACTTACTAACCCCAAAATAGCTATCCCTATTAAGATTTCTATCAGTACAAATCCTTTTTTTATCATAATTTCACCTATTAATATATGTATTAATCCTACCTGTTGCTACCTCGATAGTAATACTATAGTTTCCAAAATTTTTAGTATTAAAATTTATAGTGCCTGCACTAGAAGGTGCTCCAGTCGTCTTAAAAACTATACTACTCCAATTTTGTGATGATTTATTGTCGGATATAGTTATAGATTGTAATTGTACTCCATTTTTAAAAATATACTCTTTTATAACTTTATTATTTTGAACTATTTTATATTTGTTTTGTTGAACATCTACCATGAATTCGACAGGTGAATTTTCTACCATAGCTTTTGCTCTAGCAAACTTTAAGTCCTTTTCAAATTGCTTTATTTCATTGTATTCTCTATGTCTTACCAAAATATATGAATTGGGAATGCTTACCATAATCAGGATAGAAATAAGGGCTAACACCGTAATTAACTCAATAAGTGTGTAGCCCTTTCTTTCATTCACTAATATCTCCACTCATTAAGATAATATAGCATATATGCTGCTTCTGCTCTTGTTATTTTATTATTCATATCATCAAAACTCTTAGATCTCACTGTTTTGTCATACATCAAGTTTGTAGCAACGTCAGTCCACCCGAATGAAGGATTTTTAGTCACTCTTTGTATAATTAATTCAACTTCTTTATATGAAATATTATTGTTAGGTCTAAAAGTCCTGTCAGGATAACCTTTAATATATCCCATAGATAGAGAATAGCTAATTATTCTATCGTAATTCTCAAAAGTTTTATAATCTTTAAAATAGGTAGCATTAGCAACATAATTAGGTAATGTCCAATTTTCTATTCTGCTTAGTAAAATCAAAAATTCTGCACGTGTTATCTTATCTTCTGGTCTAAATGTTCCGTCAGGATATCCTAATATAACATTTCTTCTGACCATAGTGTTGATTTCATCTTTAGCCCAATGATTTCTTGTGTCTATTAATGTTCTTTGCCCATTATCGATAAAAGCTGCATAAATGCTTTCTTTGTTTGTTATAGTGCTCGGCATTACAGATGCCTTGATTTTACCTTCAGAAATTATAGTTGGCAAGTAATACCATTTTTCATTTACGAGTTTATATATCCCTACATTAGTTGATTTCCCATAGTATGGAAATTCTATGTCTATAGTTTGATCATTATCCAAACTAATAGAAGGATTGTCAAGCTTTATTTTAAAAATATCAGAAACCAGTATCATGCCTTGATTGTTGAAATATTCAGTATATTGGTTTTCAATGCTAACATAAACATCTTTGTAAAAAACACCACTTGGAATGGTTACTGTAACCCCATTGTTATGTGAAATTGTATCTCCTGATATGCCAATGATCTTTGAAACAGTTCTATTTTGTGCTTCACTTGCTGCAAGAGATCTATAAGTTTGATTATATGATACTTCATAACTAGCTAAAAAACCTTGAATAAAGGCATCTCTATATTCTTTAGTATCTTTCGTCAAATTAAACATTTTTATGATTTCTTCTTCAGTAGGAATATCTCTTTTAAAATTAATATTATTCTTCATAATATAATCTTTTTCTGCAAATGTTTTTCCCATAGCACTACCTACGCTGTTTCCATTTGCTAGGCCTTGAGACATACTATTTCTAACTGGTTCTATCAAAGCCTTTTCATAGGCATCTACATATCCCTTTTCAAATGCTGCTTTAAATGAATCTAAAAATTTAATTCTATATTCAGCATTCATGAGTGTAAGATTATATTTGTTAACTATTTCAGAGTCTGATGGAAGCCTGTATAGCCAATTGCTGCTGACTCCGATATAATAGTCCCTTGCTCCAAAGCGTGATCCTTCGGCATTGCCAAGTGAATCAGCATAGTTTACTGAAGGGGATACGCCATTTAAAGCATCATTGTATCCTGCCTTAAAACCTTCACTATAATCTCTCCACCCATTTGTAGCATCTTTTGGAATATATCCATCATATCCATTTAGTGCATGAATAGTAAGTGCATTTTCTGCATTTAATGCAGTTCCATATTTAGCATAGTATTCCCTTCCTACTGTATAGCCAGCATCATAGTCGGGACTATATGCAGCATATACAACTCCTGAAAAAGTCAGGAGGAGTATTGTTATTGATAATATAAAAAGCTTTTTCCTCTTCATCCTTATCCCCCTATCTCTTTTTCAATACTAAAATTCTTCCAGGAACAAGTATGTCCCCTGTTGAAATGTTGTTATTTTTCATGATCTCATCTTTGTAATCAGTAGTCCCGTAAAATCTCCTTGATATATCGGTTATAGTATCCCCTGTAACTACTTTATAGAAGAAATATTCACTTATTTCTTGTCCTTCGTTTTCAAAGTGATGAGGGTAAAATATTTCTAATTTATCAAATAATATAACACCGAAATCATCAGTATTCTTAGGCACTTCGTAATATATGCTAGTTATTTTAATTGGATATAAGGATAGTTCTTTTGGTAAATCTATATTAAAGTTTTTCCAACCTAGCCAAGAAATACCTTCCTGCATTTTAATGTGCATTGCATCTCCATTGTTTGTAGTTATTCTTACCCCAATATCCCCAGGGCTGTAGGCGAAAGAGTATACCCATAGTGATAGTCTTTCAGGAGAATGATTTAATTGTATTTTTTGATTAGTTATATCAACATAGACTCGATTTTCATCTTCGAGTGCTATTATGTTGTACTCAAGTCTAGCTGAATATTTGCCTGATTTCTTTATGGTGCTAGGCATAACATTTCCATAAGTATATTCATGTGATGGTATAAAGAAATAATTTTTTACTTCAAAGTCATTTATAATATCTCCTTTGATTTCTACAGCAACTTCGCTATCTCCAGGAGTTCCAGAGCCTCCACCACCGACGCCGCCTGAACCATTCCCACCACCTGAACCATCTGTACCTGTTGAATCATCACTTGAATATTTATTAAACCCTTCAAAACTACTTACGATATTTTTATTTTCATAACCATCGTAAATGTCAACATATATAACATTTGGATCTTCATCTACTAAACCCTCTAGACTATATACTTTAAAGTTTAAGTTTCCGGTAACGGCTTTGTCATCTAATCTATCCATAGATAAATTTTGAATTGACATTCTTCTTGGACTTTCTTTTATTATACTTACTAGTTCTAACATCCCTTCGTAGCTACTTTTAAATGGCACAGTTACATCCATTTTTTTCACTTCTGTATCAGAAATAGTTTCTATTGAAGGTTGACTGAAGCTATAGTCAGAAATCTCTACATTTTCAAATGGCAGCATATCATTTAACAAATAGATAATCTGAGCTTGGTCAAGAGCAGGAAAATAGTTTTTTAAAATTTCATTTCTCTCTCTTTCAAGCATAATCCATTCCTTTTTTATATCCGATTCTTTTTTCATGATTTCGTTTATTTCTTCTATCTGCAGATCTAGGTCAGTCTTTTTAGTTTCTAATTCTGATATCTTAGCTGCTTGAGGTGCTAAAATGAAATAATTGCCTAAAAAAACAATTAAAGCTATTCCTAATAAACTCAATAATATCTTTTCATTTTTAGTAAGAGGCCTATTTAATAGAGACTTGCGCTTATTGCTCTTCGGTTTCTTCTCCATCTTCCTGCACCTCCCTTATTCCAATATTTACACTAAATGTATAATATGAATCTACTTTGTTAATAGATGGCACAAATGTGCTGTCGATTATATCAATAGTTTCTAACCCTTTTTGAAATTCTGCAATTGAATATCTATCCATTGAAAAACCCGATATATTGATGCTGTTATTAGAAGCTTGGATATTTGAAATAAAAACATCATCTGGCAGCCTTTTACTGATTTCTTTGAAAAGATCAGTCGAGATTATTTCATTTTCTACAATACTTTTGTCAAGTGATATAATCTTATCAACTTCAACTTTAAATTGTTTTACTTCATCATCAAATTTTTTTATTTCTTCTACTTTAGCAACAGTTTGTGGATCGTTGACAATATCTTCTCTAAATTTGATTTCTTTATTAAGGTTAGATATTTTTGTTTGATTATAAACTCCTAATGTAACAACTACCACCAAAGAAATTATTATTAAAGCATATAAAATATTGGTAAATGTTATCCTGGTTTGCTTCTTTTCAATATAAGGTTCAAAAAAATTTAGATCTCTCATTATCTCACCTCATCTAACCTAATCAGTCCACCAACAGCAGCTGCATATATATTTAGATATGTTGGAAGTTTTATATTTTCCATATTCCTAAGCCCATATGTGTCAATATCAAAAAACTCTTTAAATATATCTTCTATGCCAATTATTTCAGAACCTATTCCTCTTAAAACAATGTAATTAATAGGGTTTACATTCTCCCTAGTTCTATAATATCTAATTATAAGTTCTATTCTTTCTAATATTTCATAAATTTCAGTTCTAATCAAAGTATATAAAAACTTATCCGATTCATTTTCACTATCCTTTAGAGTATATAGAGAAAACATCTTATCTTTTAAAGCTTCTTCATCTAAATCTGAAAATTGTACCTTAAGATTATTCAGGCAATCCTTTAAGCTCTTATCAATTATTCTAGATATTCTTAAATTCTTGTCGTCTATAATTACTAAGTCCGTCTGTTTTAAACTTAAATTGACAACTGCGACACTCCTTGCTTTAGGTATAAGAGTATTTATTCTGCCTCCAATATTTATGAGTTTTGTTATAGCATTGCCTTCATAATCCATAACTGTAGGTTTTAATTTACATTCTTTCAATAATGTCATGTGAGCTTGAATCATGCTATCCTTTATCCCGATAAGAAGAACTGATTGTTTTTCAAGCCCTTCTTCTAGTACTGTTCCTAAGTCAAGATATTTTACTACATAGTCTTCAGGGTTTACTGGAATATATTCTTCAATCTGGTAATTGATAATTGAATCCAATTCTTCTTTCTCAACCTTAGGGAATGTAGCTTCCCTCATAACGACTGAAGTAGAATTTATTACAGCTATTGCTTCTTGAGTGTTTATTTTATTTAGGGATAGTGAGTTTTGAAGAACATAAGACATTTTCTCCATATCAAGTATTTCTCCATCCTCGTATATTCCATCACCAAGCTCCACTCTAAAAACTCTATCAATATTTACTGTTTTTTTGTTGAATTTTCCTGAAACAACATTGATACTATCTGGTGTAAAATTCAAACTGATCATTTTTTTTGAATTAAAAGAGACCAAATAAATCCCCCCTTATTAATATAAACCTTTCCTATACAAAGAGTGAAAAATAAAATGATATGATTCTATCTGAGAAAAAATATGATAAATAAAATGCTAATATAATAAAAGGTCCAAATGGAATAGGATCCTTCATCGTCTTAAATTTAAAAATAAGTAAGATTAAAGATATGATTGCTCCGATTATAAACGATAATAGTATGGTTAAGATAGTATTTCTTAAGCCGAGTATAAAGCCTAGTGCGCCAATTAAAGTTATGTCTCCACCACCCATGCCACCATGTGAAACAAGTAGAAGAAGTAAAAAAAACCCAACCCCAACTATAGTACCAAATAGGCTATCAAGAATTTCAAACGGTACACCATAAATAAAGAAATTGATAGCCTTAAATAAAATACTCATTACAAATACGCTAATAACTAAACTATCTGGTATGATTTGGTGTTTTATATCTATTATAGCTATGCTAAGTAATACAGAAGTAAGCAACGATAAATATATAAAATGAAGACTTAACCCATATGTAATAAATAATAGCACATAGATAATTCCATTTATAAACTCAATAAGAGGATATCTAAAGCTTATCTTTTCATCACAATAACGGCATTTGCCTTTTAAAATCAAATAAGAGAAAAGAGGTATATTGTCATACCACTTTAATTCGTGGTTGCAATTTGGGCAATGTGACCCAGGAAATACAATGCTTTCTTCCCTGGGCAGCCTATATATTAAAACATTTGTAAATGAACCAATTGCTAATCCAAATAGAAAAATGATTATACTCATCTATTGCTCCTTATCATTTAAAAGCATCTATATTAATATAGTCTTTTAAGAATTCGTATTGGTTGTAATAGTCTAAAATTATATCAGCTTCTTTTTTAGCTAAATCTTCTTTGCCAGTTTTTATATAAATATCATAAAGAAGAATATGAATATTTACTGCATCTAATACTCCTATCTGTTTATCAGATTCTGACAATGCCATTATTTGATATTTTCCCAATTCAGCAGCTTCTAAAAGAGTATTTATTGCATTATCAATCTCTCCTTGCGACAAATAAAACCTTGCTAATTCAAAATGCCTAGAAACGACATATGCAGCGTATTCTTTCCCCAATTCATATTCTTTCTTAGCATTGTCATAATCACCTTTTGAATAATACAGCTGGGCTAAGTGTGTATGAAGTTTACCATCAAATGGAGCTAGTTCTGTCGCTTTCTTAGCTAGTTCTATCCCATTATCAAGCTTTTCCAAATCTAAAGTCTCGTTGTAATCTTTAACATAAATATTGCTTTCAAAAAGCATTCCATTCGGATTAATTGGATATATGGTGTTTATAGTTTTATAAACTTTTAGAGCTTTTAAATCATCTCCGTTATCTTCAAATTTAAATCCTATTTTATAGGCATTTGTAGATACAGTATGCAATATAACTAATATTAATAAACCTATTGATATTATCCTAGAAAACATAGGCTTTATATTTAAAGTACCCTTTGATTTATCACTATATAAATTCAATCCAATTATCCAAAACGCTGTCATGGTAACCGCTGGAAAGTTCCAGCTAAATTCTATGAAAATATGAGCAAAAAATGCTATGATTGCAGCAAAAGATCCTATATAATATACATCATGCTCTTTTTTATAAATCTTAAAAAATGTAAAAATAACAGAACCAACAAATATTAAAAATAAAATAAATCCTATTATACCTAATTCTGTTAAAGTTTGTATATAGTGGTTATGTGCAAATCTTGAGTACCACTGATTGTTTCCATATCCTACATAATATGAAGAAAAAAATGTACCCAAACCAAAACCTATTATTGGTTTTTCAGTAAATGCCCTTAAACCCGCTTTCCAAAATTCTATTCTTCCAATAAATGATGTTCCCGTTAGAGAATCTTTCCTAATTAAATTATTTAAAAAATCTATATTAACATTTAAATTCTGTTGTATGTATGGAGTTATAAATACTAAAAATCGTGTAGAAACAAAACCTATTATAACGATAAATATAACCTTTAATAAATCACTCTTAAATCGACCTTTGCTGTCAATGAATATAAATGGAAGTGCAACTGCTAATGAAATCAATGCTCCTCTTGACCCACTTAATAGTAGTGCTATAAAAAATATAACTGATGATATAGCATACTTTTTCTCCTTAGTCTTAAGGAATAAACCTAGAGTAAATAAATGAAGCATAACTAAATATGTGCCAAAAGGATTTGGATTAAAAAAAGTAGACACAATACGCTGTGGTTCTATAAATACATACTCAAGTATCCCAAGAAGCGCAATTAAACTTCCAAACAATGTGACAATTTTAATTGTCTTTATTTTTTCTTCTTTTGTGAGATTAATTGTCAAATATAAAACCAAACCATAAAGCACTAGCTGTAAAAATTCTATGATAGTCCTAAGTTTATATATGCTCCAAAAAAAGCTTAATCCTGATAATAAAAGAAAAAATATATAAAAATAAAGTGGCGAATATTTTTCTATATTTATTCCATCTTTATTTTTAAAAGTATAGTAAACCATACCTCCTAATCCAAAGATTAGGAGGAAGTTTACTATATCATTATCCATCCCAGCGTTAAATATCGGGATCAATGTAAGTGTTAGATATAGATATATGAGTTTAAACATAAGTGATGAAGTTATCTGGCTATATAATAATAATTGCCTGTGCCTGTTTTTGAAAATTTTGCTTCATCAACAGTTAACCCATTAAATACAACAGCTGGCTTTCCATCAACAACATAATACTCAGCATTTCCAGGGCCTTTAGGCCAATTTTCCATTACAGATTCTAGCACACCTGGGGGGTTACTTAGTACATCTACATCCCCGATTTCACTATTAGTTTGTGCTACATATAATTCAACAGCAGATTCTATACTTCTTAGATTCGAAATAACTGTCTGAGTATTTGCTGAGACTCTAGTGCCTGTAAATCTAGGAATAGCAAGTGCTGCTAGGATTCCTAGTATTGCAATTACAACTACTAGTTCAATAAGTGTAAAACCTTTTTTGTTTCTCTTTCTTTGAATGTAATTAATCATTTTTCTTCCTCCTTTATAATTTAAAATAGTATTGCCTAAATTGTATTTATTACTTCAAACATTGGTAGATACATTGCTATGACGATAAAACCTATAATTAGTGCCATAAATACAATCATTAAGGGTTCTAACATGCTTGTTAGTTTAGTCAATGCTACATCTACCTCTTCGTCGTAGAAATCAGCTGTTTTTAGCAGGATATCATCAAGTGCTCCTGATTCCTCCCCGATCTTTACCATAGAATCTACCATTGGTGGGAAAATTTCTATATCCCTTATCATACGTGACAATGGCACTCCTCTTCGTATGTCCTCTATACCTAAGATGAGCTTTTCTTCTACGACTTTGTTGTTTACTACTTTTGATACCACCTCCATACTTCTTAATAACGGAATGCCAGATGACATAAGTGTTGACAGAGTCCTAGTAAACCTTGATGTCACTATCTTTACAGTGGGACCTTTAACAATTGGCAATTTTAATTTTATGCTGTCAAAAAATCTTCTGCCACTTTCGGAATTTATATAACTAGAAATTCCAAACACTATTAATGCCACTACTCCAATGAATATATACCAATAGGATTTCAGAAAGTCTGACAATCCTATGAGTATTCGTGTTGGTAAAGGCAGAGGTGTATCGCTACCTTCAAACATGCCTACAAATGTTGGCAATATGAATATTAACATAAATATAACAACAGCAATACTTACTACCATGAGTACTATTGGATATACCATTGAACTTCTTACTTTGTTTTCAGTCTTGTTTTCTTTTTCAAAGTGAACTGCCATTCTTTCAAGTATTGTGTCTAGATTACCACTGACTTCTCCTGCTTCAACCATGTTTATAAGTATGGAAGGAAACACTTTTTCGTGTATTCTCATAGCTTCTGATAATGTAACTCCCTTTTGTACATCCTCACCTACCTCAGTTAAAGCTTTCTTTAAAGTTTTGTTTTCTGTCTGAACGGATAAAATTTCTAAACATTTCACTATGCCTAGTCCAGCATCTAACATTGTGTAAAATTGTCTACAAAAGACAGCTAAATCTTTCTTTTTTACTTTTTTGGCAAATATTTCAACTTTTGCTTCAGATTCAACATCTCTTTCAATTGAAATTGGAAGATAATTATTTCCTCTTATCATGCTTATGACTTCAGATTCATTGTTTGACTCTATTGATCCTGAAATTTTAAAGCCATCTTTTGTTAGAGCTACATATTTATATTTCATATATACCACCTATTAGATATATTTTTTTATCTCTTCTGAGCTTACAGCTCTAGAAATAGCAGTATCTTTAGTTATAGAGCCATTTTTATATAAATTTAATAATGCCGAATCCATAGTTTGCATTTTATATTTTGCGCCAGTTTGCATAGCTGTTTCTATTTGATGAATTTTGTCTTCTCTTATTAGATTTCTTATAGCAGGTGTAGCCACCATTACTTCAAAAGCAGCTATTCTTCCCTTTCCATCTGCGCGAGGTAAAAGCTGCTGGGTTATTATCGCTTGTATTACTGAAGCTAGTTGAACTCGAATTTGCTGCTGTTGATGAGGAGGAAATACATCAATTATTCTATCTATTGTCTGAGGTGCTCCTATCGTATGTAGAGTAGATAGTACAAGATGTCCAGTTTCTGCTGCTGTTATGGCGATAGAAATAGTTTCAAGATCCCTCATTTCACCGACTAAAATAACATCTGGATCCTCTCTTAAGGCAGCCCTTAGCCCATTTGAAAAACTCAAAGTGTCTGCTCCAACTTCTCTTTGGTTTACTATTGATTTGTTGTGCTTATGAAGATATTCAATTGGATCTTCTAATGTCAATATGTGGCATTTTCTCTCGGAATTTATCTTGTTAATCATAGTAGCTAAAGTAGTAGATTTTCCACTACCTGTAGGGCCTGTTACTAATATCAACCCTCTAGGCAAATCAGAAAGTTCTGGTATTATAGCTGGTAATCCTAAAGACTCCATTGAAGGTATTTCATAAGGTATTATTCTCAATGCCATACCAAAACTACCTCTTTGTATGTATGCATTTACTCTAAACCTGCTTTTGCCTGGAATAGCATATGAAAAGTCATATTCTCCAAATTCAATGAGTTTGTCGAATTGATTTTCATTGGTGACTTTCTTAACCAATTTTTCAGTATCTAATGGATTTAAAATAGTTGTCCCATAATTTAACAATTCCCCATTAACTCTAAATATCGGAGTTACTCCAGCTGTTATGTGAACATCTGAGGCTTTCATATCTATTGCATCGGATAAAATATCATCAATATTCATAAATAAAATCTCCTTATCCTAAAGTAAATCCAACTCTCATTACTTCTTCATAACTAGTTTGACCATTTTTAGCTAAGCTTACCGCAGATTGAAGAAGTGTTGTCATCCCATCTTTAATTGCCTGCTCTCTCAATTTGTCTGTATTGGAATTTAAATCAATCAATCTTCTCATTTCTTCATTTATAGGCATTATTTCATGTACTGCTGCTCGTCCTTTGTAACCTTTATTGCAAGAATTGCATCCAACGGGTTTGTGTAAAACTAAACTTTCATCTTCTACTCCTAACATTCTTTTTTGAGTTTCGCTGGCAATGTAGCTTTCTTTACATTTAGGACATAACAACTTTACAAGTCTTTGCGATACAACTCCTATAACAGATGAAGATACCATATAAGGTTCTACTCCCATATCTATTAATCTTGCTATGGTAGAAGGGCTATCATTTGTATGAAGTGTAGATAATACAAGGTGCCCAGTTATTGCTGCTCTAACTGCTATTTCTGCTGTTTCACTGTCACGAATTTCTCCGACCATTATTATATCCGGATCCTGTCTTAAGATAGATCTGAGTCCTGAAGCAAAAGTCAATCCTGCTTTTACATTTACTTGGACTTGATTAATACCTTCGAGTTTATATTCAACTGGATCTTCAACTGTTATTATGTTTTTTTCCACTGTATTTAATTCCTTAAGTACAGTATACAATGTAGTTGTCTTGCCACTACCTGTTGGTCCGGTAACTAGTATCATTCCATATGGCTGACTTAATATTTTATCGAATTTCGTTAGTTCGTATTCAGTGAATCCTAATTTTTCTTTAGAAAAATTAAAACTTTCCTTGTCAAGTAATCTGATAACTATTTTCTCCCCATAAACTGTAGGAAGTGATGAAATTCTCATATCTATTGACTTTCCATTGATAACAGATTCAACTCGGCCATCCTGAGGAATTCTTTTTTCAGCAATATTCATCTTCCCTAAGATTTTTATCCTTGTTACTATCGCAGATAAATTAAATCTTGGTATTCTCATTATCTCTGTCAAATCACCATCAATTCTAAATCTTACTCTTATATCTTCTATACCTGGTTCAAGATGTATATCTGAAGCTCTCATTTTTAAAGCCTGTTCAAAAAGTGTATTAATTAATCTTACTATAGGTGCACTAGCAACTTCAGCTTGTTCCTTTTCAACATAATCATCATCATATTGGTTGTTAACCGAGTCAAATTCCTGCAAAACTCTTTTGCTTACTCCTGCAGTATAATACTTATCTATCAAAGCCTCTATATCTGATTGCGTTGCTATAACTGTCTCTAAATCCATCTTTGTATATAATTTAACATCATCAACTGCGTAGAAGTTCAAGGGATCGGCCATGGCAATAACAAGTTTATCTTCATGTTTATCTATTGGAATCAAAATATATTTTCTGACAATTTGTTCAGGCAATATATTAACTACTTTTTCATTTACTTCATATTTGCTAAGATCTACTCTTGGAAATCCTAATTGATACTCAAGAACTTCAACAATATCATCAGAAGTTACCCATCCCTTTTCCTCAAGTATTTCTCCGATTTTTTTACCGCTAATTTCTTGTTCTTGCAATGCGATTTTTAGTTGTTGGGAATCTATTTTCCCCGAATACAACAAAATTTCTCCAATTTTTAGAGTTGTCTTTTGCATATATATACCCCGTTTTTTTTAATTTATCTGAAAATAAAAATTATTCATGTATTAACTCATAATAAGATAATACTCCAATTTAACAACGATTTCAATCAAAATATTATATTATATTATCTTTAAATACGTTTTATCACTTTAAAGTAAAATTGTCAATAAAAAAAGCAGGTTTCCCTGCTATAATCTTTGCCTAATTATATCGTTTATTTTTGTCACAATGATATCTATTGCAACCTTGTTGTATCCTCCTTCGGGGATAATTATATCAGCATATCTCTTGGTTGGTTCAACAAACTGTAAATGTGCTGGCCTTACAGTATTCATATACTGGTTTATAACAGATTCTAGTGTCCTACCTCTAAAATTCATATCTCTATTAATTCTTCTAATAACTCTTACATCTGCATCGGTGTCTACGAAAATTTTAATGTCCATCATCTTCCTAAGTTCTTCATCATATAATATCAGTATTCCTTCTAAAATAATTATGTCTTTAGGTTCAACTAAGATAGTTTCTTTTTTACGATTATGATTTTCAAAATCATATATTGGTTTTTCAATTGATTCCCAATTGATGAGCTTCTTTAAATGGCTAATTAACAACTGATTATCAAATGCAAATGGATGATCATAATTTGTTTTAACTCTTTCCTCAAAACTAAGGTCACTTTGATCTTTGTAATATGAGTCTTGTTCAATAACTACTACATTTTTGTCAGTGATAGCCTTATAAATTTCATTTGTTACAGTAGACTTCCCCGAGCCTGTTCCTCCAGCTATCCCAATAATTATCGGATTTTTCATTAGATATCATCTCTCTTCTTTCTAATTAGATAAAAAGGTTTAACTTGTTCGTCAATTTTTACTTTAATAATCTGCTGAGCATGTGGTGCAGATTCTATTGGCTCATTATCTTCATTCCACATCTCTTTTATCACTAATTCAAAATACTCTCTATCTGGGCCAAATACCTCTAGAGTATCACCAATATTTATTCTATTTCGTTGTTCAATTGTAGCAATTTTATTTTTTTCATCATAATCTTTTATCATACCCACAAAATCATATTTTCTAATATAAGAATTTGTAGTATAAACTTGTGCATTTGTTTTGGCTTCATTGTAGAAAAATCCAGTCGTGAAATCCCTATGGCTTACTTTTTTTAGTTCAGTTAAAAGTCGTTCATCAAATTTATAATTAATAGGATCTTTATAATAATCATCTATGGCTTTCCGATAAGCTCCAACAACTGTTGCTACATAATATGAACTCTTTACTCTGCCTTCAATTTTAAAACTCTTTATTCCTGATTGAATAAGCTCATCAACATGTTCTATCATGCACAAATCTTTAGAGTTGAATATAAATGTTCCTTCTTCATGTTCTTCAATTGGAAAATATTCCCCTGGTCTTTTTTCTTCTACAACATTATATTTATATCTGCATGCTTGCGCGCAGTCGCCTCTATTTGCATCTCTGCCTGTCATATAACTACTTAATAGACATCTTCCAGAATAACTCATGCACATAGCTCCATGAACGAAAACTTCTAACTCTAAATCATTAGGTGCTTTTTTTGATATTTCTCTTATCTCGTCTAATGTCAATTCACGAGCTAATACAATTCTTTTAATACCTAAATTATACCAAAACATTATCGTTTCGAAATTTGTAATGCTTGCTTGTGTGCTAAGATGAATTGGCAATTCATTTGCTGAATTTCTTACTATATTAAAAACTCCAGGATCAGATACTATTACAGCATCAACATTAATTCTATATAGTTCTTTAACATATTCATCTAATCCTATTAAGTCATCATCATGTGGCACAATGTTTAAAGTGACATATACTTTTTTATCTAAATCATGAACAATCTTTACTGCTTTTTCTATTTCTTCTAATGTAAAGTTCTTTGAAGCTTTTCTTAGCCCAAATGATTCCCCGCCAAGATATACTGCATCTGCACCATAGGTGATTGCCATTTTTAGTTTCTCTAGGTCACCTGCTGGTGCTAATAATTCAACTCTTTTCAATCTTAATCCTCCTTATATGTTAATGCTATTCCATCGCCTATCGGTATAATAGAGGTTTCATATCCATCAATATTTGTTATATGTTTGAGGTAATTTCTCATGTTTTCTACTATTGTCCGTTTCCTTCTTTTTACTGGGCCATCACTAGCTGTCATTCCTTTAAATAATACATTATCAGAAATTATAATACCACCTTTTTTTAATAGCTTAGATCCCATATTAAAATAATCTATATACTTAGACTTATTCGCATCTATAAATATCAAGTCATATTCCTTGGTTAAATGAGGCATAACTAAAGCTGCATCTCCTTCTATAACTTGAATATGATTTTCTAAATTAGCATTCTTGATATTTTTTAATGCTATATCGACAAGTTGAGGATTGATTTCTATGGTTGTAATCCTAAACTCATCTCCTAGATTTTGTGACATCATTATACTAGAGTATCCTATTGCAGTGCCGATTTCTAATATCTCTTTAGGTTTTAGTATTTTCAATAAAACTCTCATTAGTTGTTCAGTTTCTGGCTGTAAAATAGGAATATTATTAAAATCAGCATACTTTCTTAATTCATTTAGAATCTCTATTTTTTCATTATGTAATTCTTGGATATACTTAATGATATTTTCATCCACAATATTTGTCATACTACCATTCCTTATACCTTGAAGCTTTGTCATATACATAAAGAATTATGTTTCCAAATATAAGAACAGAAGCTAATTCGCCTAAGCTTATTCCTATAACTGTATATATATATGGAATCTTAGTAAAATAAGAAACCCAAATTGAGACAATTAATCCATTTAATAAAACAGGAGAGGATATTGCTAAAAATTTATTTTTAGCTTTAGAGGTTAAAAAAGCTGCTATTAGTGTGACTAATGAACCCCCAATTATATCTACTAATCCAAAGCCAGAATATGGAGCAAGTAAAACATTTGAAAGTAAAACTCCAACAAATAAACCTGGAACTGCAGCAGATTCAACAAAAGGCAGAAGTGCAAGCCCTTCAGCAATTCGCAATTGCACAGGTCCATAAGTTAAATTTAATATTGGAAATGGCAAAGCTTGAAGTATAATTAAAACTATGTATATTGCAGCTATTAAACTAGCTTTTGTTAAATATTTTATATTCATCTTCATAAATTATTTCTCCTTATAGATTTAGAATAAATGGAACTAAGATAGGTACTGCAAAAGTGCAAATTGCTCCAGTTATAAATGCTATCAAAGTAATTTCAGAGTCAGTTGATTTAGAAATTATTGGCAAACTTGTATCCATAGCTGTAGCTCCTGCTGGTGCAATTGCTTCAATAAACCCTATCTTATTAGCTATTATAGGGATTATCATTATTGCGATAAGCTCCCTTATCACGTTAGAAATAAATGCTAATGCAGACAATTCACTAGAATAACTTGCTATAAGTATAGAGGATAATGAATACCACCCTAATCCCGCTCCGATTGCTCCTGCTTCATTAAAAGGTAACTTAAGTATCACTCCTGCGATAGCTGATCCTAAAATGCTTCCTGCTATTATAGCTATTGGTACCAATAATATCTTAATCCCTTTAGCTTTTATTCTGCTAAATACAGATTTATTTAACCCTATATCAATACCAACAAAAAATAATAGCAAAATCAAACCTAAATCTATTATGTAATCTGCATAATTTAGAATATCTTTTGGCAACACGAAATATCCTGATATAATTCCAAGTATAACAGCTATAATAATTCTGAATGTCATTGTTTGCCTCCAAAAAATAGTTTATTTACAATAAATGTAAAAATTATGCTAAATCCAATTGTGAATATGCTAATTACTGTAGCATTTAATCCTATGGATAGAAATGAATTTATGACTTTATCATCCATTCCAATTTTTATACCCATGACAAAAAGTAAAAAAAGCAGACAGGCAGTTTGTAAACTGCCTAATCTTTTTATAAAATTTTCTTTCAGCTTTATATTTGCACCAATCAAACCACCTAAAATAATTATCGCTAAATACATTAACAGCCTGGTTGTCATTTTTTAAACCTCCATAATTATAGGCAATATCATTGGATTTCTTTTTATCGTCGTATATAAATAGGTTCTTAAATCATCTCTAATATTTGACTTTATAGCTGACCAATCATTTATTTTCTTAGCTTCACACTGATCTAAAGTTTGTTTAACAATTTTTCTAACTTCTTCAATTAATTCTTCAGACTCTCTTACATATACAAATCCCCTAGATACTATATCAGGACCTGATTCAACTGCACCTGTCTGTTTGTTAATTGTAACTACTACTACTATTAAACCATCTTCAGAAAGATGTTTTCTATCTCTTAAAACTATATTTCCTACATCTCCGACACCTAAACCATCAACTAGAATATTTCCTGCTTGCACAATTGCTCCTAGTTTAGCGCCTTCTTTAGTAAATTCAATAGTTTGCCCATTTTCTAATATAAATATATTTTCTTTTGGTGTACCAAGAGCATGGCTAATATCTGCATGAAGTTTTAAGTGCCTTGTCTCCCCATGAACTGGTATAAAATATTTTGGTTTCACAAGGCTATGAATTAATTTTAGTTCTTCCTGGCAAGCATGTCCTGAAACATGTATGTCTGCTAATGCTTCATATATCACATTAGTCCCTTTTTCAAGTAATTTATTTATTACTTTTGAAACGGTAATTTCATTTCCAGGAATAGGTGTAGCAGATATGATAACCATATCATCAGACATAAGCTCAATTTTTCTGTGTTCATTATTTGCAATCCTTGTTAGAGCACTCATTGGCTCGCCTTGACTTCCTGTTGTTATAATTACAATATCCTTTTTATTATATTTATTCATATCGTTTATATCTATCATTGTATCAGGTTTTATCCTTAAATATCCAAGCTCATGTGCTACATTTACAGTATTTACCATGGATCTACCAGATATGATTACTTTTCTAGAATTCAACTCAGCAGCATCAATTATTTGTTGAATTCTATATACATTTGATGCAAAGGTAGCTACTATAATTCTACCTTCAGCCTTATAAAATAAATCTCTAAATGTTTCGCCTACAGTCCTTTCGCTTAAAGTATAGCCAGGTCTTACAACATTTGTTGAATCGGAAAGCAAAGCCAATACACCCTTGTTTCCCAACTCAGCAAATCTATTCAAATCCATAATATCCCCTGAAATCGGAGTAAAGTCAACCTTGAAGTCTCCTGTTTGTATAACGGTTCCGATTGGTGAAGTTATTGCCAAAGCAGCTGAATCAGGTATACTATGCGTTGTTCTAATAAATTCAACATCAAAATATCCTAGTTTGACTTTTTCTCCATGTTTTACCGTATACAGATTTGTATTTTCCAAATTATGCTCTTTCAATTTATTATACAACAATCCTATAGTTAATTTTGTCCCATAAATCGGCATATCAATTTTCTTTAATAAATAAGGAATTGCCCCAATATGATCTTCATGTCCATGAGTTAAAAGCAATCCTTTTATTTTGTCTTTATTCTTCATAAGATAAGTTATATCAGGTATAACCACATCTACCCCTAGCATCTCATCGCCAGGAAATGTCATTCCACAATCAACTATGACTATACTATCCTTATATTCGTACACAGTCATGTTTTTTCCTATTTCCCCTAGTCCTCCTAAGGGAATGATTTTTAATTTACTTTCTTTTGCCACTATATCACTCCCATTTTTTTCGATAATTATCTTTACATTCTTTACAAATTCCATAAAATTTCACATCGTGATCGCTGATAATGAAATCTTCTTCTATTTCTATTTCTTTCTCTAACGATTCTAATAAATCTAATTTAACTTCAGTTACTTTTCCGCACTCTGTACATATTAAATGATGATGATGGTGATTCTCTGTTTCAGTATTTAATTCATACCTAGCAACCCCATCATCAAAATTAATTTTATAAACAATGCCTAGTTTCTCGAAGAGTTGCAATGTTCTATATACTGTAGCTATACCTACTTCTTTATCGTTCATAGAGATTATCTTATGAACATCTTCACAACTAAGATGTTCATTTTTATTATCGAGTAATATATTCAATATCTCTTCTCTTTGGTTTGTAGATTTATAGCCTCTCTGTTGTAATGTATACAAATATTTTTCTATCCCTTTATCCACGTTAAAGACACCACCTATTGTAGTTGTTCTTTCATCAACTCTTCGTATACTTCTTTTGCCTCTTCTAGTTCTTCATCGTCAATTCCTACCAAAATCTCATTCCCATTCTCATCTAAATCAATTTTTAGTATATATGTCGGAGAATCAATGTCTCCACTAGGTAGCAAAACCACATAGTCTACATCATCTATGCTAAATTTAGCTTTAACTAAGAATTCAATTTCATTGCCTAATTCATCGTAAAATACAGCTTTTTGTTGCATCTTATCCTCCTTATTTTTTATCCAAATAGCTCTGTAGTATATATGATGCAGCTATCTTGTCTACTACATTTTTTCTATTTTTTCTTTTTACATCTGCCTCTAAAAGCACTCTAGTAGCAGATACTGTTGTTAACCTTTCATCGATATAGATGATTTCCAAATTAAATTTGTTTCTTAACTTCTCTGAAAATTTCTTAACTATTTCACAAGAATCTCCTATACTACCATCCATATTTAATGGTAATCCGACAACTATTTTTTTGATTTCATAATCATTTATAATTTTTTCAATCTCTTCTATATCTTTCTTCATAGAAACTCGATTTATTGTCTTAAACCCTTGTGCAGTCATAGCTAAAGGATCACTTAAAGCAACCCCTATTCTCTTTTCTCCAATATCCAATCCTAATATTCTTTCCATATACACTCCTAAATAACTTTAATACAAAATTCCGGACACACAGTTGCACAATAACCACATAATATGCAATTATCATTTGGTATAGCTCTTCCGTTTATTACTTTAATCCCTTCCTGATTGCATCTATCCTCACATTTTCTACAACCTATACAGTAATCTGCTACAATTAGCTTTCGATTCTTTGTTCTCAATTTACTCAATGTGTAAAAATCAATACTGTTATGCTCCATTATCTGAATATTAGCATCTATTTCTTCAATAGATTGCATGCCTATAGCTATAGATTGTATAAATGGAATGTCTTTCACAAACTTTATAGCTTCTTCTGCTTTGTTTATCAGATGTCCTCCACCAAGAGCTTTCATGCTATATATTCCTTTGCCAAGGCTGTACAAAATTTCCAGAACATCCAGCATATCATTGATCGTTCCATCATGTATCCCTATACCATTCATATTCACTAAGGGGTGAACTATATCTAGCTCTTTGTATTTTAAAAGAGCTTTAGCTCCCATAACTCTATGTGTAGACAATCCAATAGCTTTTATTTTACCTTCTTCTTTTGCTTTTAAAAAAAATTCAATAGCTTCATAATGGCCTTTTACAGTATATTCGCTTTCTTGTTCATGAAGCAGAAACACATCAATATAATCAGTGCCAATTTCTCTTAAAGCCTTATCTAAACTTCTTTTAGCTAATTCCTTATTATAAGCATATGTCTTGGTAGCTATCACATATTTTTCTCTATCTATACCCTTTAATCCCTCTTTAACATAAGCATAATTATCATAAATTTCTGCAGTATCCAGAAAATTTATACCTCTTTCATAAGCATATTTTATCAGATAAGCTCCATCTTTTATTGATAAATTCGCTTGAAAAGGCGTCATAGTTAAAGAGCCAAAACATAAATTTGACACATACAGCCCAGTGTTACCTAATTCTCTTTTTTCCAACATTTTCTCTTTCCTTCGCTATTAACATAAATAAATGGATAGCGAAAGCCATCCATCTAAAAAACTAGTCTTTATTAGTCTCCAAATATGCTCTTAAAATTTCTTCTAATAGCTCGTCTCTCTCTATCTTTCTTATCAGATTTCTTGCGTTATTGTGGCTTGTAATATAGGTAGGGTCCCCGGATAGGATATAACCTATAATTTGATTGATAGGATTGTATCCTTTCTCTTCTAATGATTTGAATACCGAAAGCAATATCTCTCTTGGTTCAGTCGGATTTTCTTTCGTGGCTTCAAATTTAACTGTCTCATTCATTTTAACTTCTTTTTTCCTATCCACATTACCACCCCTTTACATTATTATATCATAAAATCGATAAATATTTCCAAAATTATATTTTTAATTGTTCTCTTAAAAGTATTTCTATTTCTTTTAAAGCATCATCTAATTTATCTGCAAATTTTCCTCCACCTTGAGCAAGGTCTTTTCTTCCTCCTCCGTTGCCTCCAACAACGTTTGATGCATGTTTTACTAAAACTCCAACATTTACTCCTAATTCAACTGCCTTTTCTGTAGCCATAGATATGAAAACTATTTTATCTTCATCACGAGACACTAAGAATATAACTCCATCATTTAGTTTTGATTTTATGATATCACCTAATTCTCTCATCTCTTGTGGAGACATATCCTCACAATCATGAATGATTAGTCTTAAATTACCAATCGTTTTTGCTTTATTTATTATATCGTCAACGGAATCTAAAATTAATTTTTTTCTTAAATTCTTAATTTCAAGTTCTTTATTTTTTGATTCTTCTATAATTAAAGATACCTTTTCAACAACGTTTTGCTTATTACCTCCAACTGTTGAGGCGATTTTATTAATATTTTCTTCTAATTCATAAATGTATTGATATACATTAAATCCTGTTAATGCTTCTATCCTTCTAACTCCACTAGCTACACTTGATTCTGATAATATCTTAAACATACCAATTTGACCTGAATTTTTCACATGAGTACCTCCACAAAGCTCTTGTGAAAAATTCCCGATGCTTACAACTCTTACATATTCACCATATTTTTCTTCAAACAATCCAATAATTCCCTTTTCTTGAGCATCTCTGAGTGTCATTATTTCAGTCTTAACTTCTTGAGCCTTTAATATCTCATTATTTACAATTTCTTCAATCTTTCTAATTTGGTCTTTTGTTAAAGGTTCAAAATGTGTAAAATCAAATCTTAACCTTGTTGGAGTTACCAATGAGCCTGCCTGACTAACATGGTTTCCTAATACATTTCTTAGAGCCTTATGCAATAAGTGTGTAGCAGAATGGTTTCTCATTGTTGACTCTCTTAAATTAACATCAACTTCTGCAAAAACATTGTCCCCTACTTTTAGTTCTCCATTTTTGATAACAACATGATGTATCATTGTTTTTGAAGGAGTCACTTTTGTATCTTCAACAACAGCTAATCCATTTTCAAATTTTATTAATCCTTTATCTCCTACTTGTCCTCCTGATTCTCCATAAAAAGGAGTTTCTTCTAGTATAATAAAGCCACTTTCACCTTCTACTAATTTTTCAACTATATTATTGTCCTTAATTATAGCATTTACTATTGTGTTAGCCATTAAAGTTTCATATCCTATGAAACTAGATTTTATGCCAACAGTTATATCATCTTTGTCTTTGTTTCCCCAACCGCTGTCAGTTTCCTCTCTTGCCCTTCTTGCTCTTTCTCTCTGATCACTCATGCATCTATTGAAACCATCTAAATCTATCTCAAATCCTTTTTCTTTTAATATTTCTGAAGTCAATTCTGGAGGAAAACCAAAAGTATCATATAATTTAAACGCTCTCTCCCCGTCTAAAATTTTATTGTTATTTTGAGATAGTTCTTCAATCATATTTTCAAGTATATTTAAGCCTTGATTTATAGTCTCTTTAAATTTTTCTTCCTCTATTGAAATAACTTTTTTAATTTGAGTTTCATTTTCTTTAAGTTCCTTGTACTCAACCATCCAAGAATTGATTACAACATCTGCTACTTTATCTAAGAAAGTGTCTTCAATCCCTAATAGTTTGCCATGCCTTGAAGCCCTTCTAATCAGTCTCCTAAGCACATATCCTCTTCCTTCGTTGCTTGGGACTACTCCATCGCTAACAAGGAAAGTAATAGCTCTAATATGATCTGTAATTATCCTTACGGAAATATCTTTTTCTTTATCAGATCCATATTTATAGCCGCTTATCTCCAATACTTTATTTAATATGTCTTTTATAGCTCCTATTTCGAAAATATTATCAGTATTTTCCATTATAGTTGCTATTCTTTCTAGTCCCATACCAGTATCAATATTTGGATTTGGAAGTGGATGATAAATCCCATTTTCATCTTTATCAAATTGAGTAAAAACTAAATTCCATACTTCTAAAAATCTATCGCAATCGCAACCTGGTTTACATGTTTCTTTGCCGCATCCATATGCCTGGCCTCTATCAACATATATTTCTGAACATGGCCCAGATGGTCCTACTTCTAGTTCCCAGAAATTATCTTCTTTGCCAAGTCTAACAATTTTATCTTCCGGTATTCCTATCATCTTATTCCATAATTCATAAGCTTCATCATCTTCATGATATACACTTACCCACAAATCGTTCGGATCAAGTTCAAGTCTCTCAGTTAAAAATTCCCATGCCCATGAAATAGCCTCTTTTTTAAAATAATCTCCAAAAGAAAAATTACCTAGCATCTCAAAAAATGTAGCATGTCTAGCTGTTCTCCCAACATTGTCTATATCACCAGTTCTAATACATTTCTGACATGTTGCCATTCGTTTACTAGGAGGTGTTTTTTCACCAGTAAAATAAGGTTTTAAAGGTGCCATTCCAGCTCCAATTAGTAAAAGTGATTTGTCATTCTTTGGCACTAATGAAAAACTAGGAGCTATTAAGTGCCCTTTATCTCTAAAAAATTCTAAATATTCTTTCCTTATATCGTGAAGCCCTAATTTTTTCATATTTACACCTCTCTAAGTATTATAAAAATCCTCCCTTTTAGGGAGGTTCTGTTACTCTTTTATTTTAGAATATATATCGGCATTTGTCAATCAACTACAACAATTCTCTAGATTCTTTATATTTCATTTTTATAAATCTAAATATTATCATCAGTATAGCTGTAACAGGAACAGCTAGTATCATTCCCAACACTCCGAATATTCCTCCACCTATTATTAAAGCTAAAAGAACTGTTAATGGGTGAAGCCCTATGCTCTGTCCCAATACTTTTGGGGCTAATATATTATTTTCAACCCATTGTATGACTACAAAGAAAACAGCTACCCATAATGCCTTTATAGGACTTGATAAAAATGCCAATACTACGGCTGGCAAAAATCCTAAAAATGGCCCTATGTATGGTATGATATCAGCTATAGCTGTAATCATTCCTATCACTATAGCAAAATCTATGTTCATAATCAAAAGGAATATAGCAGTCATTGTACCTACAAACAAAGCCATTAACAGCCTTCCTTTTATGAATTGATTCATTACATCGTTTATTTGATGAGCTAGCGTCAAAATATCATCTTTATATTTCAAAGGTATATATTCCTTTACTTTTTTAATAAAATAATTTTTGTCAATTAAAAGATAAAAAGTGATTATAGGTATAAGTATTAAAGTCAGTGCTTTTGATAAAAATCCACTTATACCAGAGATCATATTAGATATTCCATTAGAAATTGATTCTTGTAGCTTCTGAGTATTGCTTTCTATTACCCCTTCAATAGTTTTCAATAACTCAGGAGTAGAGGAAAATACATTATCATAATTTGAATAGAATTTATCAATAAATACATTTAGGTTATCAACATACTTGGTTAGATTATCTGCTAAGTTTCTGATTTCCGAACCAGTTCTAGGAATAAATGATACTAATAAAATTGTAAAAACAATTAGAATAGCAACATAAACAACTGCTGTACTCACTATTCTTTTTAAACCCTTGTTTTGTAAATAATTTACTAAGGGATTTAAAAAATAAGAAAATATTACTGACAATATTATTGCAAGTAAAATATCAGATAGAATTTTATATCTGTTAAATAATATATAAATTATATAGATTACTGCAGCAATAGAGGCAATAGATACCAGTATCTTTGTGTCATATTTTATTTTCTTTCTTTTTTCGACAAAATTATTTCCAATATTGATTAAGTAATAACTTAACAAAAACAACAATATTGTGAGTAATATCCATACTAATTTAACAAATAAATCCGGTGGAGTAGCTACGCCCATGCTTTGCCTCCTAAAAAAGATTTATTAATCCTCTATTTCATGAATTTCATGCAAATCTTCATCATCAAATTCAACATCTTCTAGTCCTTCTATTTTTACCCCAGATTTTTTAGAGTAATCAAGTAATGCCTTCCTGATAGCCTGTTCTGCTAAAACACTACAGTGCATTTTTACTGGTGGTAGTCCGTCAAGAGCTTCTGCCACTGCTTTGTTTGTGATTTGCATTGCTTCCTGTATAGATTTCCCTTTGACTAATTCTGTTGCCATACTTGATGAAGCTATAGCTGAACCACAGCCAAAAGTTTTGAACTTAACATCTGTTATAATCCCATCTTCAATTTTAAGATACATTTTCATGATATCTCCACATTTAGGATTACCAACTTCTCCTATACCATCAGCATTTTCAATTTCTCCTACATTTCTAGGATTCATAAAATGATCCATTACTTTTTCAGAATACATTATTTACCCTCCTGTGCTTTTTCATAAAGTGGTGACATCTGTCTTAACCTATCGACGATAGTTGCCAATTTTTCAACAACAAAATCTATTTCTTCTTTAGTATTATCTTTCCCTAACGACAACCTTAATGAGCCATGAGCTATCTCGTGGGGTAACCCAATCGCAAGCAGTACATGTGAAGGGTCTAAGCTTCCTGATGTGCAAGCTGAACCACTTGATGCTGCAATCTTATGCATATCTAAGCTTAAAAGTAAAGATTCCCCTTCTATATATTTAAAACACATATTAACATTCCCAGGTAGTCTATTTGTGGGATGCCCATTTAGTCTAACATCTGGTATCTTTTTTTGTATGCTATCTATCAAATAATCTCTTAATTTAGTTATTTTTTCTGTATTTTCTTCTAAATTTGAATATGCTAACTCAATTGCTTTCCCCAACCCAACAATTCCAGCTACATTTTCAGTACCAGCTCTTTTATTTCTCTCTTGGGCACCTCCATGAATTAATGGGTCAATTTTTATACCTTTTTTAACATACAAAGCCCCAACACCTTTTGGCCCATAAAGCTTATGTGCTGACATAGATAATAAATCAATATTCATTTCCTTTACATCTATTGGCAAGCTGCCAACTGCTTGTACAGCATCTGTATGAAACAATACATTGTGTTTCCTAGCTATAGCCCCTATTTCTTTGACTGGCTCAATTGTTCCTATTTCGTTATTTGCAAACATTATAGAGATTAAGATTGTTTCTTCTGTAATTGATTTTTCGAGTTCCTCTAGTGAAATCATCCCATATTCATCTACATCTAAGTAAGTGATTTTATAGCCTTTCTTTTCTAAGTATTCACAAGCATGTAAAACTGCATGATGTTCAATTTTTGAAGTGATTATATGTCTTCCTTTATCTTCGAATTTAGATGCAATTCCCTTTATAGCCCAATTATCAGATTCAGATCCTCCTGCTGTAAAATATATTTCATTTTTATCTGCATTTATAGCTTTTGCAACTCTCTCCCTGGCTTTATCAATAGCTATTTTAGAATAATTGCTTAAATAATATATGCTTGATGGATTACCATAATATTCGCAAAAATAAGGTAACATTTCATCAAGCACTTCTTTGCTGACAGGTGTTGTAGCAGCATGATCCATATAAATGATTTTATCCACAGTACTCCTCCTTGTTATAAGTTTTTTACCATATTAGCATCCTCTATCATGTCTTGTAAAGTTATCGAATCTATTACTTGATCTATCCCGCTTTTTATCTTTGCTAATACTACTTTGGTTACACACATATCTTCCTTTTTACACTCAAAGCCATCACTTGAAACACAATCGGCAGGATAATTTTCTCCTTCTAAAGAACGCAATATCTCTCCTACTGTGATATCTTTAGGATGCCTAGTAAGCATATATCCGCCATATGCGCCTCTAGAGCTAACAACAAGCCCATTTTTCTTTAGTGTTGAAAAAAGTTGTTCTAAGTAATTCTCACTCAAATCTTCTTCATCTGCAATAGATTTTATGGAAATAGGTCCCTCTCCATATGCCATTGCTAATTGATACATTGCCATCAATCCATATCTTCCCTTTGTAGATAATTTCATTATTTCACCTCTTTAATACCACCTAATTCTCTTGGTTTTATTTCTACATTATATTATATCCAAGTAATATTGTCAACTTTAAAACATATAAAAAGGTGCTTTTAAGCACCTTAATTAATATTTAATTTAATCTTTAATTTTTCGAGCATATCTTTAGTCATGCTATCTAAATCATATTTAGGACTCCATCCCCATTGTTTCCTTGCTTCTGAATCATCAAGTGAATTTGGCCATGATTCAGCGATCTTTTGTCTTACTGGATCGATCTCATAATGTAATTCAAATTCTGGTATGAACTTTCTAATTGATTTTGCAATATCTTCAGGTTCTATACTCATCGCAGTTATATTAAATGCATTTCTATGGACTAGCTTACTACCATCTGCCTCCATTAAATTGATTACAGCATCTAAAGCATCTGGTATATACATCATGTCCATATAAGTGCCCTTTTGTATATAACTAGTATATGATTTCTTCAAAATGGCATCATAATAAATGTGGACTGCATAATCTGTGGTACCGCCGCCAGGCAAAGTATTATATGATATAATTCCTGGATATCTAACTCCTCTAGTATCTACACCAAATTTTTTATAATAATAGTCACATAATAATTCTCCTGATACTTTTGTTACCCCATACATAGTAGATGGTCTCATAATAGTATCCTGTGGTGTTAAGTCTTTTGGTGTATTCGGACCAAAAACTGCTATTGAGCTAGGAGTAAATATTTTTAGATTCTTCTCTCTAGCAATCTCTAGTACATTATATAAACCGGTCATGTTAATTTGCCAACATAAGTTTGGGTTTTTTTCGCCCACTGCAGACAAAATAGCAGCTAAATTTACAATTGTATCAATTTTATATTTTTCTACTACTTCAGAAATTTGTTTAGCCTCTAATACATTGATAATCTCAAATGGTCCTGATTCGATTAGGTCTTCTTTTCCAGACTTCTTTTCAATATCACTTATGATAACGTTATCCCTACCGTAAATATCTCGCATTTTTACAGCTAATTCTGAACCTATTTGTCCTAGGGCTCCAGTAATTAATATTTTTTTCATCATACACCTCCAAAATTATTATCCCGTTATTATTATAACATATTCTTACACAAATAAAAGTAAAAAAGCACTTAAATAAGTGCTTTTAATATACAAGTTAATACCAGCAAATTCCTATTGTTTTTGGACCAAGATGAGATCCTATTACCGGTCCAATCTCTTCAATATCTATTTTTATATTCAAATCAGGGTGTTTTTCTTCAAGCAATTCTTTGAATACTAAAGCTTCATCATAAGCTAATATTTGACATATAGTAGCTCTATTAATTTCATCACCCACTAATTCTATAACCCTATCCAATGCATTTTTCTTTCCTCTAGCCTTTTCTAATAATGTAAGTTCTCCATCTTTAAGTTCAATGATAGGTTTTATATTAATTAAATTTCCTAAGTTAGCTTGTAGTGGAGAAATTCGTCCTCCTCTTTTTAGATATTCTAAAGTATCTGGTAGAGCTAATACCTTTAGTTTTGTCTTTTTATCTTCTAAATATGATGCTATTTCATCTGCATTTTTCCCTTCTTTTTTTAACATTACAGCATCTTCAATTAAAAACTTTAAAGCTGCCACAGTAGAAAGAGTATCAACAATAGTAATTTTTTTATCTTCTAACAATTCTTTTGCAGCCACTGCACTATTGTAAGTGCCGCTGAGTTTAGAAGATAAAACAATCACTATTATTTCATCGTAATTTTCTAAAGCTTTTAAATAAGCTTCTTTAAATTCTCCTACAGAGGGCTGTGAAGTTGTTGGAAAGGATTTGCTATTTTGGAGTTTTTCAAAATAATCATCAAATTCGCCTTTAAATCCCTCTATATACTCTACCCCATCGAACATATAATGCAAAGGAACAACTGTTATATCTTCTTTTTCAACATATTCTTTTGATAAATACGCTGTACTATCCGTAATTATCTTTACCGTCATATCAATCGCCTCCGATATAAATTAATTTAGTTCTGCTTGTATAACTATACAAGCAGAACTGTGATTTATTTTACTACAATATTGTATATTTTTCTAGGTACATAAATCTCTTTTATAATTGTCTTACCTGAGATAAACTTAGCAACAACTTCATTATTATATACTTTTTCTTTAATAGAATCTTGATCTTCATCTATTTCCACATTTATTGTTGTCCTTACTTTGCCATTTATTTGTATTGGGAGTTCAATTATCTCATCTATTGTTTTTTCTTCGTCATATTTTGGCCAAGCGCTTTTATTTAAACTTGATTTAAAACCTAAATTTTCCCACATTTCTTCGGTAATATGAGGAGCTACTGGATTTAACAAGAGCAGATATGTTTCTATGTCTTTTTTAGTAATTCTCCCATAATCGTTAAACTCATTTAGCAAACTCATTAGCGATGCAATAGCAGTATTGAATTTTAAATTTTCATAATCAAAGGATACTTTTTTTATAGTCTTGTGTATACTTGTTTCTAGCTCTTTTGTATATTCATCTCCCTCCACTACAATATCTTGTAGTTTCCAAACTCTTTCAAGAAATCTTCTACAACCCTTTAATCCATTATCAGACCAAGGAACACTCTTTTCAAAATCCCCGATAAACATCTCATATGTTCTTAATGTATCTGCACCATATTCATTTACAATATCATCTGGATTAATTACATTCCCTCTAGATTTGGACATTTTCTCATTATTATCGCCTAAAATCATGCCATGAGAAGTTCTCTTTATATATGGTTCTGGATCTCTTACCACACCACAATCATATAAAAATTTATGCCAAAATCTTGAATATAATAAATGCAATGTTGTATGCTCCATGCCACCATTGTACCAGTCAACTGGCATCCAATAATCTAGAGCTTCTCTTGAGGCTAATTCTTCATCATTATGCGGATCAGTATATCTTAAAAAATACCACGATGATCCTGCCCACTGAGGCATAGTATCAGTTTCTCGTTTAGCTGGTTTGCCACATTTTGGGCAAGTCGTGTTAACCCATTCGGTTATGTTTGCTAAAGGTGATTCTCCATTGTCGGTTGGCTCGTAATTTTCAACTTCAGGCAATAATACTGGGAGTTCTTCTTCTGGTACTTTTACCCATCCACAATCTTCACAGTAGATCATTGGTATTGGTTCTCCCCAATATCTTTGTCTTGAAAACACCCAATCTCTTAACTTATAATTTACTTTTCTCTTCCCAAGTTCATTTTTTTCGAGCCACTCAATGATTTGTTCTTTAGCATCCTTCACATTCATTCCGTTTAAAAAGTCAGAATTAACTACAATTCCATTTTCAGTATCAGTATAGGCTTCTTTTGAAACATCTCCACCTTTGATTACTTCTACAATAGGTAGATTGAATTTATTAGCAAATTCCCAATCTCTTTCGTCATGTCCTGGAACTGCCATAACCGCACCTGTGCCGTAAGTTATCAATACATAATCTGAAATCCAAATAGGTATCTCCTTATTGTTAGCTGGATTAATTGCTTTTATTCCTTTAAGCTCTACGCCCGTCTTTTCCTTCGATAGCTCTGTTCTTTCAAATTCTGATTTTTTCATTACTTCTTCTCTATATGCCAATACCTCATCAAAATTTTCGATTAGTGATTTGTGTTCATCTATTAATTTATGTTCTGGTGCAAGAACCATATAAGTTGCTCCAAAAATGGTATCAGGTCTTGTAGTGAAAACTTTTATAGACTCATTTGTTTTGGAAATTTTAAATTCTACCTCGGCTCCCTCTGACTTTCCAATCCAATTTTTTTGTTGCAATTTTACTCTTTCTATATAGTCAACCATATCCAAATCATTTATAAGTCTTTCAGCGTACTCAGTTATCTTAAGCATCCATTGGTTTTTAACTTTCCTTATTACCTCTCCACCGCATCTCTCACAATGGCCTCCTACTACTTCTTCATTTGCAAGCCCTATTTTACAATTAGGGCACCAGTTGATTGGCATCTCTTCTTTGTATGCTAATCCCTTATCAAAAAGTTTCAAAAATATCCATTGTGTCCACTTATAGTAGCTTGGATCAGTAGTATTTATTTCTCTAGACCAATCAAAAGAAAAACCTATTGACTTTAACTGGGACTTAAATCTTGCAATGTTTTTTTCAGTGACAATCTTGGGATGAATTTTGTTCTTAATCGCATAATTTTCTGTAGGCAATCCAAAAGCATCCCACCCCATAGGGAATAAAACGTTATATCCTTCAAGTCTTCTTTTTCTTGATACTACATCTAATGCTGTATAAGGTCTAGGATGACCTACATGTAAACCTTCTCCAGATGGATAAGGAAATTCAACTAATGCATAATACTTTGGTTTTTCGCTGTCATTATAAGCTTTGAAAGTCTCTTCTTCATCCCAAATTTTTTGCCATTTTTCTTCAATTTGTTTGTGATCATAGTTTTTCATAAAATAACCTCCGTAAACAAAAAATTAACCTTTCGTCTTAGAGACGAAAGGTTTTTCCGCGGTACCACTCTTTTTGATTAATCCACTCATTTATATAACGAGATATCCCGTCCAATTAGCTTGGAAACTCTAAGACGAGTTCAGATACCCTAAATATTGCCTTTCACCATTCGACAACTCTCTGGAAATTAAAGCATATCTTACTACTTCTTATCATTGTTTATATTAAATTTGTTTAAAGTATACCAGATGGTAATTCAAATTACAACAAAAATCTAAAATTCACAACTATTTACAGTTCTTGGAAATGGAATTACATCTCTTATATTTGACATTCCTGTGATATACATAACTGCTCTTTCAAATCCAAGTCCAAATCCAGCATGTTTAACTCCACCGTACTTTCTTAACTCAAGATACCACCAATAGTTTTCTAAATTCATATCGTTAGCTTTCATTTTATCCAATAATACGTCGAGTCTTTCTTCTCTTTGACTGCCTCCAATAATTTCTCCAACTCCTGGAACTAGCAAATCCATAGCTGCAACAGTTCTGTTGTCATCATTAACTCTCATGTAAAAAGCCTTGATTTCTTTTGGATAGTCAATTACAAATATCGGTTTGTTGAACTCTTGTTCTGTCAAATATCTTTCATGTTCTGTCTGTAAATCCATACCCCATTCTACAGGGAATTGGAACTCTACACCTGACTTTTTCAATAAATCTATGGCTTCAGTATAAGTAATTACTCCAAAATCTGAATTTACAATGTTGGTAAGTCTGTCAATCAATCCGTTTGATATAAAGGAATCAAAGAAATCCATTTCTTCTTTTGCGTTTTCTAAGACATAGTTAATAATATATTTAAACATCTCTTCGGCTAATTTCATATCATCAGCTAAATCTGCAAATGCTATCTCTGGTTCAATCATCCAGAACTCTGCTGCATGCCTAGCTGTATTCGAATTCTCAGCTCTGAAAGTAGGCCCAAAAGTGTACACATTTTTAAATGCTAATGCAAATGCCTCCGCTTCAAGTTGTCCACTTACAGTCAAGTTAGTCTCTTTGCCAAAAAAATCTTCTTTGAAATCTATTTCTCCGTTTTCAGTTCTAGGTAGGTTGTTTAAATCTAGTGTCGTCACTCTAAACATCTCTCCAGCACCTTCTGCATCAGAGGCAGTTATAATAGGTGTGTTCACATACACAAAACCTTTTTCCTGAAAAAATTTGTGAATTGCAAAAGCCATCATTGATCTTACTCTAAAAACTGCATTAAATGTATTTGTTCTAGGTCTTAAGTGTTGTAAAGTCCTTAGATATTCAAGCGAATGTTTCTTCTTTTGAATAGGATAATCATTGTCTGATGGAGCTAATATATTTATCTCGTGAGCCTTTATCTCAAAAGGTTGTTTAGCCTGTGGTGTTACTACGACTGTCCCTAACACTTTTATAGCGGTATATATAGGCAATTTATCTATATCATCGAAATTATTTATATTTTCTTCATATATCACTTGCAAATTTTTAAAGAATGTACCGTCATTTAATTCTATAAATCCTAATTTTTTTGATGATCTTTTTGTTTTAATCCATCCCTCAATCTCTACTTCCTTGCCAATAAAGCTTTCTTTAAATTTGTACATATCTTTTACAGATGGTTTCATGTTATCCTCCTTTTGTAATTTATTTTAGTTTATCTTTTTTAATAAAGTTCAACCACTTTTTTATTGTAGCTTCATGTCCTAATTCAGTCGGTTTATAATAAACTTTGTTTTTAAACTTATCAGGTAAATAGTTTTGATTAACGTAGTGATTGTCGTAATCATGTGGATATTTATAATCGATGCCTCGTCCTAGTGCTTTCGCTCCAGAATAGCTAGCATCCTTCAAATATATTGGTATGTCCCCAGACTCCTCATTTTTTATGTCTTCAAGTGCTGCATCAATGGCTAGATATGAACTATTACTTTTTGGCGCACAAGCCACATAGATAGCAGCTTGAGATAATATTATTCTGGCCTCAGGCATTCCGATAGCATTGACTGCATAAAATGCATTTGTAGCAACTATAATCGCATTTGGATCAGCATTTCCAACATCTTCAGAAGCAGCGATCATAATTCTTCTTGCTATGAATTTGGGATCTTCTCCTGCATTTAACATCTTTGCAAGATAAAAAACTGCAGCATCTGGATCTGAACCTCTCATGCTCTTGATAAATGCAGAAATTGTATCATAATGTTCATCTGAACCTTTGTCATATTTAAAGGATTTCATTTGAATTGAGTTCTTAATATCTTCTAAAGAAATATGCCTTACTCCATCTTCAAGTGGATCTGTTGATAAGACTCCTATTTCCAACGAATTCAATAAAACTCTTGCATCGCCGTCAGCAACAGTAAGTAAGTAGTCTATCGCATCATCATCTATATCAATATTTAAGTTTCCTAATCCATATTCGGTATCCTTTAATGCTCTATCTAACAAAATTAAGAGCTCATCTCTGCTTAATGGTTTTAGTTCCACTACCATCATTCTAGACAAAAGTGCTTTGTTTATCTCGAAATATGGGTTTTCTGTTGTGGCGCCTATTAGAATTATAATGCCTTTTTCAACAAAAGGCAACAAAGCGTCTTGTTGTGCTTTGTTAAATCTATGAATTTCATCGATAAAAAGTATAGTTCTCTTATTTTCTATTTTTAAAGCTTCTTCTGCTTTGTTAATTACTTCTCTTATATCTTTAACGCCAGATGTAACAGCTGATATTTTCTCAAAGTTCATCTTAGTGGAATTTGCTATTACCATTGCTAATGTAGTTTTTCCCGTTCCTGGTGGCCCATAATAAATCATCGAACTGATTCGATCAGCTTTTATTGATCTAGTTAAAAATTTACCATCTCCCACAATATGTTCTTGCCCTATAAATTCTTCAATTGTTCTCGGTCTAAGTCTATCTGATAATGGTGCGTTTTTTTCTAAAAAATTGTTCATTGATATTGAGAATAAATCCATTACATCACCAACTATAAATAATTAATTATAATTATTTAATTATATCATAAATAAAATCAAATATTAAAATAAAATTAAATTCCTATCAATTTGTATGAAAATTAGGTATAATAAATATGTAAATATTTTTTGTGCTAAGGAGATGTTTTTATTGAATATATTAGTATGTCTAGACTCCAATTATATCAATCCGCTAAAGGTAATGCTTTATTCATTATTTACTAACAATGAAAATAATAATTTTGATGTTTATTTAATGCATTCAAGAATTCCACAAAATGAGTTGGATTCATTAAATGATTATATAGTAAAAAATTGGCCTAATAATTCATTTAACCCAATCAAAATTCCGAGCGATGATTTTAGAGATGCTCCAGTAGTGTCTTATTATAGCGAAGAGATGTACTATAGGTTATTTGCCCATAAATACCTGCCAAAAAACATGGAGAGAATTCTTTATCTCGATCCAGATATATTAGTAATAAATGAAGTTTCCGACCTATATAATGTAGATTTTAATAAAAATCTCTTTGCTGCTTGTCACCATAATAAGATATTCATAAAGGGTATTAATAAAATAAGACTTTTACAATACCAAATTGAAGAATACTACAATTCTGGTGTACTGATGATGAATCTTACTGAACAAAGAAAAAGGATTGACGAGAGTGAAATATTTGATTTTATAGAAAAAAACAAAGCTATATTAGTGCTGCCAGACCAAGATGTTTTAAATTCGCTATATTCTAAGGATATAAAAGATGTCGATGAGATACTATATAATTATGATACTAGGTTTTACACTTATTATAAATTCTTAAGTAAAGGCAAAGTTGATATGGATTATATCTTTGACAACACTGTTATACTTCATTTCTGCGGAAAGAAGAAGCCTTGGAAAAAGCCATACAGTGGTGAATTTTATTCTCTGTATAAACACTATCAAAAACAAGTACAAAAATTAGAAAATAAATAAATGATTAGGAGTGTTCATTATGAAGCCTAGAGTAAAGAGTACTATTTTTATTTTCATGTTGATGTTGGCAATTTTTTTAAGTGGATGCGTAAACGAAAATTCAGATAATGGAAATATTCAAAATGAAGATGAAAACACAAAGAACATTATATACTCTTCCTCACCAGAAGATATCTCTCAGTTGACTATGTTGGAGACTTTTAAATATGATTTTGATTTTGATGGCACTGAAGAAGAAATAAATTTATATACGTCTGCACAAAAAGATAGTAAAGGTGAAATAATGTGGGATGACGGACAGGTTTTTAAGCTTATCATTCTTGATAGTAATGAAAATTTTGTTCTATTTGATGAATATGTCCAACTTGGTAAAGTAAATTACTATGTATACCTTGAAAAAGATGTATTTACTATAAGTATAATTAGTCCTAGAACTGCAAGTTTGACGATCACTGATTATGTCTATGACAAAGATGTAAATGGATTCTTAGAGAAAAAACTTATAGAAAAAACAACAGATATTAACATGTTGAAAATTTAAGGGGCTTATAGCCCCTTAAATTATGATTTTTTCTATATATTCAGAAGTCATAGCTCTTAACATGCTCACATAGTGGAGATTAAATGCTAATATGTCCCCAACGCTATAATCAATTTTAGAATCTGAAGCATCTATAATAGTGTGATCTGAACTTCCACCTAAAATTATCAAATCTTTATCTAATGGATATAAGCTGTCTAAATCAATGTCTTGTTTGCCAACTGCACAAATCAATCTTTTTCTTACTCCTCTATCTACAAAAGTTGGCACTTTTCCAAAAGCGTCTCTGCCTATTTCTTCAGTTGGTACTGATGGTTTCTCTTTGATTTCTATAATTTCAGCTTCTAACCGAAACGCGGTGCTATCAGTCCCATCAAGGTGTCTTCCATATGCAGATTCCGTTCCGAATATTATGGATTCTCCGAGTCTTAAATTGTTGATGCCATTAGGAATCTCGCCCGTACCTAATAAATGGACTGTACTTGAGTTGCCTCCTGACAACATTTCTAGCTTTATTTCAAATTTTTCTTCAATTTCATTTTTATAATCTACAAGTTTTTGCAATATATGTCTTTTGGGTATAACTCCACCATAACAAGTCAAATTTACTCCTAAGCCATAAAGTTCAATGTTATTCAATTCTAATATTTCATCAACAGCATGCAATAATTCTTCTTTGTTAAAATAGCCTTCTCTTAAATCTCCTAGATCAGCCATTAAAATTACTTTGTGAACTTTCCCTAAACTTTCACTTGCTTCATTTAATGCGTATATAGTTTCTAACTCAGAGTTTAGCGATATGTCAGCGTATTCTACTGTTTCCTTAGCTTGTGAAATCATTGGCAATCGGAGCATCATCTTCGGAATATCAAATTGTGCGATCTTTTTTAAGTTCTCTATTCTAGAATCTGCTAAGTAATCTACGCCTCCATTGATATAAGCTTTAACAATCTCTGGGTAGGCACAATAACCTTTAGTAACACCAGCAATTGTTATCCCCTCTTTCTTAGCAAGTGAAACTACTGTTGATACATTTGATTCAATTTTCTTAGTATCTATAATTACTCTTGGGTAAGACACTTTTATTCCCCTTTCATATTTATGTCTAAACTATCATAAAGCAATTTTATTGCTGCATCAGGATACCTATACGACATGACACCTAAAGATGCCATGATGTAATGATTGTCTATCAAAATTTCAACATCAGGATTAGGTAATAACTCCATTCCATTATTAGAATGAGGAATATTTCTCAATATTTCAATTCTATGTGGCAATCTCGTTAATGCGCCACCAGTACCTATTACATATTTTACGCTAGTTAAATCTTTTCCTTCGGCAAATGTTGTCTTACCGGTAGGACCATATAGATTCTTTAAAATACCAGCATGACGTTTTATTGCAGTTACACAAGCGTATTCTGTCAAAGTTTCAATAAACCTAATCTCATCTTCACTCTCAGGTATTGGTTTAATGCTTGATATCAAACAATCTAATTTTTCTTTAGATACCCCTAGTTTTCTAATTAAAACATCTTCTCCTATGCCTTCTATTATATTTTTTGCGTTCACATATACCCCGAGGTCTCCTTCAACCGTCCTCTTAGCTTTAGGTTCAGGGCTGATAAGCATTCGATTGATTTCTTCACTTCCATCAGTTACAGAATGAACATCAGTAGTTGCACCTCCAACATCGATAGCAACAAGATCTCCTATTTGTTCATATAGTAACTCACAGGCTTTCATAACTGCTCCAGGAGTTGGTACTATGTTTCCATTTACCATTTCTCTAATCTTTGTCATTCCTGGTGCATGGATTATATGTTTTTCAAAAACTTGTTGTATTATTTTTCTAGTTGGCTCTACATTTAATTGATCAATCTCTGGATAAACATTTTCTACTATATACAGTTCTGTTTTTGTGTCTTTAAATATTTCCTTTATTTCATCATGATTTTCTATATTTCCTGCATATATTACTGGTATATCTAAGTTTAAGCTTGCTATCAATTCACTGTTGTAAAGAGCTGTGTCCCTTTCTCCGTAATCAACGCCACCTGCTATCAATATTATATTGGGTTTTATTTCTTCAATCTTTTTTAAGTCGGATTTTCTCAATCTCCCTGATGTAATATATTTTATATTCGCTCCTGCTCCTAAAGCAGCTTCTTTTGCAGCACGTACTGTCATGTCATAAACCAATCCATGTACAGTCATTTTTAGTCCGCCTGCTGCAGAACTTGTCGCGATGAGTTCATTGTATTTAAGCTCTGAAATACCATTATTTCGTTTAAAATCCTCAATGGCTGACTTTAATCCAATGTTTACATCGCCTTCTAATACTGAGGTAGGAGCTTGCCCCTGTCCAAGAAAAACAGGGGCTACTTTTATATTGTCAAATGCATTTACGACAGTTGTGGTGCTTCCTATTTCAGCAACTAATAAATCAATTTTCATTTTCCATCTCACGTCTTTTCTTGACAAGGAATGTAGCAACATGAGAACCTTTTGTTCCTCTTCCAAATCCTGCATCCATTCCATTTTTTACTGCCATTTCATTGGACACTTGAGTTCCACCAGCAACAATTATCAACTTGTCTCTAACTCCCTTTTCAATAGCATAATCATTTAGCTTCTTCATGTTCTTGTAGTGAATATCATCATGGGAAATAATTGTCGAGACTAAAATTGCATCTGCATTTAATTCTATTGCTGCATCAACCAATTTTTCTACTGGAACAGAAGTCCCTAAAATGTGGCACTCAATGCCATATTTTTCTATTCCTCCATGTTTGATATCAATTATTTCTCTTAATCCAACTGAATGCTCATCCTCTCCAACTGTAGCTGCAACAACTTTCATTGGTTTTTTAGATATCTCAGCTCTTATTTCATCTTCACTCATTTCCTCTGGCTTTGGAGGAATGACTAATTTAGATATATCTATTGTAAAATCAACTCTTCCTTTTAACTCAATTCTAGTTCCTTCTGCTTGTTGCATTACTTCCCTATGAATAACTTCACAATCTTTTAAATTTAAATTTTTCCCAATTTCTAGTGCTGCAAATTCAGCAGTGCGGATATCAGTTGGCAAAAACATAGTTAGTAAAACTACTCCATCTCCAAGCCATTCCATTTCAGGCTTAATGAGATTAGTATTCAACAAGTCTTTAACTTCTTCTAACCTTACATTGACATTGTCTGTTTCATCAAGTTCATCAATAAATATGATTTTTTCAGGTTTTTCAAATGTAGAACCATCAATTAATAAGGAAGGATTATCAACATATTCTTGCCCATATTGTTCTAGATTGTTATATCCAAAGTGAGCAGTTACAGGTGCCATGTATTCCTTATCTCTTTCAAATACTGTTCCTACACCAACCCCTCCATCTATTTTTCTGACAATCCCATCACCATTTCTTTCAGGATAATATCCAGAGTCTACAAAGAAACCTTCCTCAACAGCTTTAAAGTATCCACCTATTTCTAATATTTCTTCCATAAATAAAACGGCTCTTTCTTTAAGTTCTCTAACTTTTGTAGATAGATATTCGCCTTCTCTATCTACCTTTATCATTTTCATCAATCCATCCATTCCGTTGAAAGCTTGCTTAGCTGTGTCAACAGCCTCAATATTAAAGATATGCCAAGGTACATTTCTACCTTCATCTGGTGTTATTGTGGATTGAATATCTGCTGAAGTAAGTTCTGAAATCAATAAATTTAGCACATGTGTTACAGTAGCTTCTCTAGTAGATGATTCCATATACTTTGTGTTCATTTGAGCTCTCATTCTGTATTCTTTAAATAGCTCTCTCAAAGCTATTGCATAAGGCAAATCCAATCTCATACAAGGCGCTGGTGGTGCAGTTGGAGGAACAGTTGACAAGCATATATTTGACTTTTTCATGCCTATTTTTACAGAATACATTGAGTTTAAAGCATGCTGCACCATTAATTCAGGCATTACTTTCCAAGCTTCTCTTGCCGTTGCATTTGCATTATGAGCACCATCAATTTGTGCTATATCAGCCCAAGTCATAACTTTTTTTGCTTCTGCTGCATCAACAAATGATCTCACCATGTTTATATTTCTATATAATACATTGTATTGAGGATCTTGATGAGCTCCATTAACTCCTTCTTCTGCAAACATAACAGCAATTTCTGGTCCTGCTACTCCTGATACATATGAGTGATAATTAATTGGTCTTCCAACTTCCTCTTCAATTAAATCTAAAGCTTTTCTCTGGGCTCTTACCTGTTTTCTACTAATTGGTATACCGCCGACACCTTGTGGTGTGCCTTCAATCAAGCTTTCAAAGTGAGATTGTCCAGCAGTACGGATTACCATTATATGATCTGCACCATGCCATGCAGCCATTCTCATTCTTCTTATATCATCTTCAAAACGACCTGATGCTATTTCTGTAGTTATGACTGGAGCAGGTTGTGGATCGATATTATCAAAATACTTTGCTGCTGGAAGAGGTTGACTTTGTACTAAGTTTTCTGATGTTTCATAATAGTCAAATTTACCTATTTTCCTAACTTCTCCAACTCCTTCTCTCCAATGCCAGCCTCTTCTTTTAGGTCTATAATTCTCTAAATCCTTTAAAATCTCTTTTATGTTTAATTTTTCATTTGGTTTAAGTTCCATTAATTTGCACCTCCATTAAATAGAGGTTTTACCTCATCCCATGAATTTGAATCTATTAATTTTAATCCCGCTTCTCTTATTCCTAAGCCTTTATGTTTTGAATATTTATATACAATATTTCCCACACCTTTTCCAATAAGGCCTCTATCTATCGCATTTTCAACAATACTTTTTGCTTCTATGCTTGAAAATCCCATTCTTAACAATACACTTCTTTCTATCGAAGGTGTTGTGTGATTATATGCTAAATCAACTAATGGATCAACTATTTTTTCTGCTAATTCCCAAAAATAGGCTTCTAGTTCTGATTCTGACATATTCGCTAAATGTTTTCTTCTCTCTTCAAAGTCATCTTCTCTTCTCATTTTTCCACTACCTTTCTACGTTAACATTTAGTTCTCTTAGTACATTAATAACATATTCTGTGCTTGATTTAGTATCTTGGGCTAAAAATTCTATATCACTTTTAGTTACATTTTCAACTTTATAATTGGCAATACAATTTTTAATATAAGATTTCTTGATCTTGTCTAAATCTACTTCTGTAATCTGCATATAGCTAGGATCTTTAGGCAATACTATGTTTTTACCAGGAATTTCTTCTTTTGGATCCCCAATTATTAGTTCAATGCCATTTTCTTTAGCAAATGTCAATTGAGGCAAAATGTGTTTTCCCGCGCCTGTGTATTCGGTCTCTTGAACTACTATTATCTTATCTTCGTCAAGCTCTTGAGCTAAACTGAATGCAGCAGCCAACGCAGTATTCCCAGCCGGACCCCTTTCAAGACCTTCAATTTGTGCTAATAATTCAGTCATATAGAAAACAGAACCTTGATTTACAGTTACATATCTATCCATATATCTTAGTGGTCTTGCTGCAGATCTAGGTACATCAGATCGATCTGGCCAAGTTGCAAATGGTATGCCAAAACCTGTATGCCCTGTGGTAAATGATTTTTTATTAAATTGAGTGTCACTTGCCATATGGAGACCCTCTAAATTAACACTAGCACCTACAATTTTTGTATCATAAGCACCTGCTTTGATTAAACCTCTAGCTGTACCTGTTACATTTCCGCCACCTGCATTTGTTATTACTACAACATCAGGATCTTTTCCCTCTCTTTGTCTAAAATCCATAGATATTTCATAACCTAACGTTTCTACACCAGCTATTCCAAATGGCGTATATAAAGATGCATTGAAATATCCAGTTTCTTCTAACAAAGCTAAAAATGAGTAAAAGAGTTCTGGGCCAACTGACAACTGAACAACCTCTGCACCATATGCCTCGCAAGCTCTTGCCTTTTCTATTATTTCAGGTTGTCCAACTCCTTTTGAATCATAACATTCCTGTACTATAATACATTTTAGTCCTCTCATAGCAGCTTGTGATGCAACAGCTGCTCCATAATTACCTGATGTTGCAGCAATTACCCCTTTATATCCAAGCTTTTGTGCATGATATACAGATGTAGCAGCACGCCTTGCTTTAAAAGAACCAGAAGGATTGCAAGCCTCATCTTTAATAAAAATTCTTGCTCCTTTTCCAGGCTCGGAAAATTTTCTAGCTAATTTAGTAATATTTTTTAATTCATATAAAGGTGTAGAACCTACTGAAGTTTGTTTTTGAATTTCTTCTATTTCTTGAAGAGAATAACCAGTTTCTTTCATCATTCTCTCATAATCAAAAGCAATTGAGCCAGATTCAAAAACACTGTAATCAATTCCTACTGATTTTTTCATTATCTCACTTTTTCTAGACATCACTTCTTCATAGCTATTACTCATTCTCTTCACCTTCTTCTAGCAATTCTCTAGCTTGTCTTCCGATATATAATATTTCTGGCACACATTTTCCAAAGTCATGTCCCCAATAAGGATTTACTTCTTTAAGTGTTCCTGTTACTTTCCTCCCTATATATGTTTCAATCACTACTTCTTCTCCAATATTTGCTTCTTCATTTAGTAAAAATCCCTTATCCCACATTTCAAGGGGAACATTTCTAGTATCTTCAGGCAAATTTGAGGACCTTTGTTCTGGTGTTAGAATTATTTTATGAATTCTGACCCAATCTCCTTTTTTTGCATCCATTTGTATCTTCCTTTCACATATCATTCTTAGTCTTCTTTTATCATTTCTCTCATATCTCCCATGATTGCTCTTGGAACTGGCAAATCTATCATTGTTTTTAAACCAGGAGTTGCATTAATGACATGTGGAATCATATTCACGCACATTGCTATTGTACCAATACCACCAGGAACCTCTGGAACTATAGACATATTAATATCTGGAGTACCTTTTATAGTAATATAATCACCAGTTTGAACTCCTCCTAATTGAGGTTCTATTTGCTGAGGATGTAGCATCTCAATTTTTAATTCTCCATCTACATATCCATAACCCTTCATCTCACAACCAGCAACATCTCCAGGCTGAACTTCTGCATATGGAGATTTTCTATATACATCACTTACTATTGGAGCTCTATATTGTTCAATTTCTTTAGATAATTTCCATCCTAATGCATCAGCTATCATATTAATGGATTCAGGAAAACCAACATGTCCTACTAGTGTATTTTCCTCAAGTCTTCTGTTAAATTCTTCTAAACTTATTCCAACTCCTTGCTCTTTCATTACTGAAGGCCCGAATGGAGATAACGAATTAATTCTTTCTGCTTTTATGCTCTCTACATCTATACAAGCTCCTGTTAAAGTAATTACTAATAAATCCATAATTAATCCAGGATTTATTCCTGTGCCTAAAACTGATACCCCATTTTCTTTAGCGATTCTATCAATTTCTTTAGCCAATTCAGGTTCTTGTGCATATGGATATGCCATTTCTTCTGCTGTGGAAACAACATTTATCTTTTTTTCTAATATAAATTTGATTTTATCAAATGTCTTTCTTGTAAATGAATCAGTAGCAACTATAACAACATCTGCAGCTTTTTCAGTGATAACATCTTGATATTCTCCGATTATTACGTCTTTTCTGTCTCCTCTCTCTACATCTAAATAATCATACATGCTTTTCCCAACTTTTTCTCCTCTTCCTACTACCCCTACAATTTCTACTCCTTTTTTATTAAGTATCATTTCTGCCATACCTTTTCCCATTGAACCTAAACCCCAAATTATTACTTTAACGTTTTCCTTTCTCATAAGACACCTCCGAAAATTTTTATACAATATATATTTATGCAAATTTCATGCCATTAATTTAAACAAAATATTTAGATTATTAAGCCTTAAATAAAGGTTTAATATAGAAATAGAAAAAATAATGCAAAATAATTTGCGTTTAGTGCAAATTATTTTGCATTATTTTGTATTTTTTTATTTTTGCTTGTAACGTTTGTCGCTTTATACCCAGATAATTAGCAGTATTTGTTATGTTAAAATTATTCCTTTTTAATGCTTCATTAATTATTCTTTGTTCTATGGAATCCATAAAATCGGGTAAAGCTTGATTGTCTAAATTGTTAAAAACGATATTATCTGTAGTATTATTTATAAAATTTGAGGTAACAAAATCTTCTCTATTTAATGCTTTGTCTTCAATTGAAACCATATTAATGGCTCCTTCAATAAAGTTCTCAAGTTCTCTAACGTTCCCAGGCCAATGATATTTTTTAAAATCACTTAATACATCATTAGAAACTCTGTTAATATTTTTGTTTAATATTCTGTTGTATTTAGTTATAAAATAGTATGTTAATAATTCAATGTCATCTAGTCTTTCTCTTAAAGGAGGAATGTTTATGTTAATTACATTTAGTCTATAATACAGATCTTTTCTTAATGTTCCCTTATTTATGCTCTCTAAAGGATTTTCATTTGTGGTAGCAATTATCCTAACATCTATAGGAATATCTTTTATTCCTCCCACTCTCCTTATGTAACCTTCTTGAAGCACCCTTAGAAGCTTGGCCTGAAGTGTTAGGCTCATAGAATTTATCTCATCTAGTAATAAAGTTCCACCATTAGCTTGTTCAAATATGCCTTCTCGTTCTATAGCCCCAGTAAATCCACCTTTTTCTGTGCCAAACAATATTCCTTCTAGTAAAGAATCTGGAATTGCTGCACAATTTTGAGCAATAAATGTTTTGTCTTTTCTAATCCCATTGTAATGAATGCTTTGTGCAAACATTTCTTTTCCAGTTCCTGTTTCTCCATATATCAAAACACTAGAAGGTGATTGGCAAGCTTTTTCTGCGATCTTTTTTGCTGAAATTAATTTTTCATTTTGACCGATTATATTATTTAAGCTATATTTTCTTATCAATGGTTTGATATTGCTGTTATCTCTTTTTAATACACTCTGTAGTTCTAATAATTGGTCTGAGAGAATTTTTGTATTTGTTAGATCTTGAGCTAATTCAACAGCTCCAATTATTTTTCTATTGTTTATTAAAGGCAATGTAGTGCTAATTGTGGTTATAGAATGTCCTTTAAAATTTAAATAAGTTTGAGTGCTGTTTAAAATAGGTTCTCCTAACTTTAATACTCTAATCAACGTCGAGGTTTCTTCATTTAAACTTGGAAAAATCTCAAATAAGTCCTTGCCAATTACTTGTTCAATCTCTAACCCTTCAAGATGAGCCATAGTTGAATTATAAACTATAGTTTTCCTGTTATTATCAATAGCATGAATTCCTATATTTCCATACTGCAAAATATTTTGCAGTAAAATAGAATCCATTATATTAGTCATATTACCACCCAATTTATTCATTATCATCTAACAACTTTTTTAGCTCATCCAAAAATGAATTCACATCTTTAAATTGTCTATAAACTGATGCAAACCTCACATAAGAAACTTCATCGACATCTTTCAACTCTTTCATTACCATTTCCCCAATGTCTGTTGATTTTATCTCTTTCTCAAGAGAATTAAATATTGTTTTCTCAATCTCATCAACTATTTTTTCAATTACATTCATTGGTACAGGTCTCTTTTCACAGGCTTTAATTATCCCATTCATAAGCTTATTTCTGTCATATGCTTGTCTATTTCCATCTCTTTTTACTACCATGACAGGAACTTCTTCAATCTTCTCATAGGTAGTAAATCTTTTGCCACATCTTATGCATTCTCTTCTCCTTCGTATAGATTGCCCCTCGTCTGTTGGTCGAGTATCTACGACTTTAGATTCAGGAAAATCACAATATGGACATTTCATAAGTCCCTCCATCAAAGAAATCAAAATATAAATAAATTTTATCTATTTGTTTCTATCCCTACGTCTTAAAAAGATTGGAACGTCTAAATCTTCTAGATTTATTGTTTCGACTCTTTCGCCATTATCTTGAGCCTTATTTGAATTGAATAGATTGCTGCCTTTAGATATAGTAGATTTGTTTATTATACGTTCATTTTGAAAACCTGTAGCTATAACTGTTATTTTTATTTCGTCGTTCATACTTTCATCAATTCCAGCTCCAAATATTATATTGGCATCTGGATCTACTGATTGTCTTATTATATCAGCTGCTTCGTTTACTTCAAATATGCCTAAATCTCTACTGCCTGTTATATTTAACAATACAGATTTTGCACCTTCTATTGAAGTTTCCAATAAAGGACTAGTTATTGCTTGTTTAGCAGCTTCTTGTGCCCTATTATCACCTTTTGCAACGCCTATACCCATATGGGCAATTCCTTTGTCATACATTATTGTCTTTACGTCTGCAAAATCAAGATTTATTAGATTTGGTACAGAAATCAAATCAGAAATCCCTTGAATCCCTTGTTTAAGAACCTCATCAGCCATCATAAACGCATCAGCCATAGATGTTTTTTTATCTGAGATTTGAAGAAGTCTATCGTTTGGGATAGTAACTAATGTGTCCACTATATTTTTTAATTCTTCTATCCCTTTTTCAGCTTGAGTCAACCTTTTCTTGCCTTCAAATGTAAATGGTTTAGTCACAACCCCAACAGTCAAGATCCCTAACTCCTTAGCTATTTGCGCAACTATTGGTGCAGCACCGGTTCCAGTACCTCCACCCATTCCCGCAGTAATAAACACCATATCTGCGCCTTTTAAAGATTCAAGAATATCATTTCTATTTTCCTCTGCAGCCTTTGCTCCTATTTCAGGATTAGCACCAGCGCCTAATCCTTTAGTTATTTTTTCTCCTAATTGAATTTTTATTTCTGCTCTTGAGGAATATAGGGCTTGTTTATCCGTATTTAAAGCAATAAACTCTATACCTCTAACTCCCGATTCAATCATTCGATTGACTGCATTATTACCGCCTCCACCTACACCTAAAACCTTAATTTTCGCAAATTGTTCTACATCAACATCAAAATCGAACATACCTTTTCCCCCATTCATATAGTCGTTCTAATTTTTTACTTTAATATCTTTTCTCTTTGAAGTTAGAATTCTTCTTATTTTAGCAAAATTATCAAATAATCTATTTCCAAATGTAAAAATTGCTGCGTAATATAATGGTACACCGAGTCTGTCACCAATATATGCTAGAAATGCTGCCAATATTGCATTCCCGATAAATCCAGATATAAAAATAGTAGCATCAAATTTACCTTCTAAATTTGACCTTATCCCCCCAAATATAGAATCCATACATGCCAAAATTGCAACTGATACATATAAAGTATAAGCTGAGTTATAAGTGAATGGTAGTAAAAATCCTATTAGTACTCCTATAAGAACTCCAATCAAAGCATATACCATTTACACACTCTCCTTATTGAACTGTCTTTGCATATACAAAAGTAAAATCTCCACTATAAGCTGGTATGATGAGTTTATCTTTCATATATGGTTGTATTCCAATACCATAAACTCTTGTAAGCATATCAGAATAAGTCCCTGGAGCGCTAATTGCCGCCATTAAAAGTTTTGGATCCCCTATCGCAGATATTATAAATGGCGTTCCTAAGCTCCTACCATTTACTCTTATAACTGGCCCTGCACATTTAATATCCGAAAAAGCTAAGACCCTCTCACCATTAATACTGATTGCTTCTGCTCCAGCTACTCTCAAATCATTTAAAATGTTTTGCATGTCTACATCATGTATTATACCATCATTAAAATCAAAGGACAATTCGTCTGAATTAATATTATCAAACATCACTATTTCTATCCCAGGCCCTTCAACTGACTTATAACCTGCTAACATCATGTTTTTTTCTTTTTCATCTTCTAGTACGTCTATTATATTGCTATCTCCATAATTCGCATTTTCAATTAATCCTAAATACCTTTCCTTTTCTTCTATATTAGATTTTAAGTCATCTATATCATTTCTTAATGCTTTGACTTCAAGCTCAAGTCTTTTTATAGACTCAATAGTTACTGGAGTAACCATTTGAATATTCATTTTTATCTGAGAAGCCAACAAAATTCCTACTAAAATGCTAAAAACTGCTATTACAATTTTCGGGTTAAAATCTTTCATAATATCTCCCCATTGATTATTGATCTTCTACTGGCTTTGCATAGATAAATTCTTTAGATTTTTTATATCTATCTATCCTTATATCTTGGCTTTGAGTTAAATTGACAACATAATCATAATTTCTTAGTTGCCATACAATCCCCCATTTTATATTTAGTGCTGATTCTAAAGTGTCAGGATTGCCTATTGCTTTTATAACAATAGGAGCTCCAGTTGATACACCATTTATTTCAATATGATTTCCTGCTCTTACTATCTCAGTAAAAGAAGTATACCTTTGATCATTTATACTTATTGCTTCAGCATCAGCTGCATTTAATATGCTTATCACCTGTAATAATAAATCCAGCTCATCAACTATTCCATAATTATCTGACATTTGTGGATCAACAGGAGGATCATTTATTTCTAATATGATTCCAGGTCCATGAACATCAGTATAACCAGCTAACATTCTATATCTCATGGCATCTTTATATAAATTTTCAGCATATGCATCATTAGAAATTCCTTCTTTTTCATATTGATCGATTTTCTTTTCTAACTCTTCTAATTGTTTGCTCAACAATTCTTTTTCACTTTTTAGTTTTGATACTTCGTTAGCTAGCTCCTGTGCTCTTTGAGTAGGTAATACCCCATTGCCTACAGTGCTATTTATGGTTTTAAATTGGATTGATAAAATCAATCCTAATACTAAAGAAACGCCAATAATTGCTAATTTTTCTATTTTTTTATTCATTTCAATTGCTCCTTAATAATCGTCTCTTACTAGGATTGGATATTCCCCTTTGTTCATTATTATCATTTTGGTGGGAATATTTTTCTTCTCAATATCTTTTATTATTTCACCAAGTTCTAGAAGTTTATATTTCATATTATAGATTGATCCAAATTCTACAGGAATATCTTTATCTAGAATAATTTTTATATTTTGATTGTCTTCTAAATCGAAATATTTAATTCTATTTACAACTTCTATTGTTTTTTCATCATTAAATATATCCAAAAAATTTCTGTAATCTAATTCTAGCTCTTGACCTTCATTGATTTCACCTATTGGAAAATTACTAATCAAAGTAATACCTCCTAATGGTTCATTTCTTTTTTCTAGTAATATTCCCCGAGAATCAAAAACATAATAAATATCATTAGTTAATATTTCCACATAAGGTATACGTTCTTGTATATTTATTTCTAATATGTTAGGAAGTTTTTTCTTTAACTTTACATCTTCAATATATCCTATAGTTTTTATATTGTTGCTTATGCTAAATCTATTCACTTTAAATAAGCTATCTCCAATATTTATTTCTGCCTTATCAATAATCTTTGTTTCATTTAAATGACTATTGCCATTAATTGTTATTTCTTTAATATTAAAATAATCAATTCTTATAAGTATGTTATATGCAATTAATAAAGAAGAAACAATTAAAAATACCCTTCTTATTATCCTTTTCTTTCTTCTCTTCTTTTCCACTCTAGTGAATTTGTTCATAAGATCCCTACTATCTTAAATATTGGATTAATTCCTCAACTATATTGTCTGTGGCATTAATATCCATAAGTTTGCTTGCATTAATTCCCATATCTGAAAGTTTATCTTTGTCTTTAATTAATCCAAATATTGTTTTAATAAGTTCTTCTCCACTTAAATCCTGTTCCTTAATTACTATACTTGCTTTAGCATCTTCAAATACTTTTGCATTATATTCTTGATGATTCTCAGCAGTATAAGCTTTTGGAATTAAAATACTAGCTTTACCAAGAGCACTTATCTCAGCTAATGTTATAGCCCCTGCGCTTGTAATAATCAATGTTGCAATGCTCATCGCTTTAGGCAATTCATAAAGATAAGGATATATTTTTATATTATTATTTATCTTTATATTTAAATTTTCTAGTTTCTTAAGAAAGCTGTCATAATGTTTTTTCCCTGTAATATGAATTAGCTGAATTTCATCATCTTTTGAAATTTCATCAATACAGAATATCATTGCATCATTTAAACTAGCTTGTCCTCCACTACCTCCAAAAGAAACAATAACAGGTTTGTTTTCGTCCAATCCAAAGTAATCATAAGCTTCTCTTTTATCAATTGAGATTAATTCTTCTCTAATTGGATTTCCTGTGAGTATAGTTCTTTCAGGGTGTTTAAAGTATCTCTTAGACTCATTAAATGTAATAAATATCTTATTAGCATATCTAGATAGTATTTTATTTGTAATACCCGGATATGCATTTTGTTCATGAATACAAATAGGTATATTATAAATCTTACCCATATATGCAATTGGAAAACATACATATCCACCAGTGGCGATTATGAGATTAGGTTTCAATTCCTTTATAATCTTTCTAGAATCTATAAGTCCAAGTATCAATTCTTTTAATGATTTGATGGACTGTATGCTTAAATTTCTAGGCATTCCCTTTACTCTTACTTCTCTGTAATTAAATCCCTCTCTAGTTGCTAATTCCTTCTCCATTCCATCTGGAGTTCCTACATAGTATATATTTATATTGTCGTTAAATCTTTTTTTAAGTTTCTTTGCTATTGAAATAGCTGGATATATATGACCTCCAGTTCCGCCTCCGCTAACTATTATGTTCATTTTTAATGCTCCTATCTTTTATTGTATATCTTGATATATTAAGTAGTATTCCAATACTTGCTAAATAAAATATCAAAGATGTTCCACCAGAACTAATAAATGGTAAGTTTATTCCAGTAGCTGGTATAGATGATGTAACTACAGCAATATTCATTAATGATTGAATAGCTACTAAAAAACCAATCCCACTGGCAACAAAAAATGCAAATCTATCTTGTGAGTTAATGGCTACTTTGAATGCTCTAATTATGATTATAAAAAAAAGAGCAATTACAAATGTTGTCCCAACAAAACCTAACTCTTCTCCTATAATGGAAAAAATAAAATCATTATATGCTTCCGGTATGTAAAAAAATTTTTGTTTGCTCTTTCCAAGTCCTACTCCAAATAACCCGCCAGAGCCTAATGCATAGAGAGACTGAACTATTTGATACCCATCTCCTAATTTATCAGCAAATGGATCTCTAAATGCTTTGACTCTCTCTAACCTATACTCATTGCCCTCAGAAAAAATAGCAAATCTTAAGAATGCAACAGATGCTAAACCAGATATAAATATTACATAATATGGCATACCAGCAATAAAATACATGCTTATCATTGTCCCTGCTACTGTTGCAGAAGTACTTAAATCTTTTTGTAAATATACTAATCCAGTGGATAATCCAATTATTAAAAAAGCAGGGATTAACCCATTTCTAAATGTAGATACCTTTTCTTTCTTGTTTTCTAAAAATGATGCAAAAAATATTATGCTTCCAAGTTTTATGGCATCAGAAGGCATAAAAGTTGTAAAGCCTAAATTAATCCATCTTCTAGCCCCTTTTAATTCAATGCCTAAAGGAGTAAAAATCAATAATCCAGATAATATTGTTATTAAATAAATAATTCCAGCATTTTTCTTCAAAATACGATAATCTACATTCATTAATAATATCATTACACTAAGTCCAACTATAGCCCAAATAAACTGTCTTTTGAATAAATGTAGTGGGTCTCCAAAATCAGCCAAAGCTTTAGGAGAACTTGCACTATATACCATAACTACTCCGATAAAAACTAACATTATGGTTGAAAATAATATATAAAAGTCAGGTTCATGTTTTTGAATTTTATTTTTCATTAAACTCACTCCATAATGTCATTTACAATTTTTTTAAAATGCTCTCCTCTTTCTTCAAAGTTCTTATACATATCCCAACTAGCACTTGCTGGAGAAAGGAGAACTTGGTCATTAGGTGAACTTAAACTGGATGCTATCTCAACAGCTTCTTTCATGTCTTCTGCAATATATATATTATAAAAATTATTCATCAATGCAGTTTCTCTGATTTTATCCTTGTTCTGACCTAATACTACCAATGCTTTACATTTGTCTTTTAGAGCTTCTATAAGCTTTGAATAATCGGAATTCTTGTCATATCCTCCAGCTATTAAAATAATAGGTCCTCTTAAAGCTTCCACCGCTTTTATACTTGAATCTACATTAGTCCCTTTAGAATCATTATAATACTCAACATCATTTTTTGTTGTTACATATTCAATTCTATGCTCTACCCCTCTAAAAGTAGTAAGTATTGATTCAATTGATTTGTTAGATATACCTAAATACTTACAAATAGCCAAGACACCACATATGTTTTCTAGGTTGTGTTTGCCAGGTAGTTTGATTTTATTAATATCTATTATCTTTTCTTCTTGTGAGCCAAATTTGTATACAATACTATCATCTCTTAAAAAAACGCCTTCATCTAGAATACTGTTCAGACTAAAATACAATAATCTAGGTTTATTATTTAATTTAATTTTCTTTAGAATTTCATTATCATAATTTAGAATAAGTAAATCATCTTCATTTTGATTGGCAAATATTTTAGCCTTTGAAGCTATATAGCTATCCATAGAGCCGTGCCAATTTAAATGATCTTCACTTATATTGAGGATTAATGCTATCTTAGGTTTGAAATCATTGGTATATTCTAGTTGAAAACTACTTAATTCAATAACAAAATGCTCATCTTCTTCTGCATTTGTAAGTTTATCAATTATTGGAAAACCAATATTTCCTAAGGCACTAGCTTTAAAACCTTCTTGTTTTAAGATTTCTGTTAATAATACAGTTGATGTAGTTTTCCCATTTGTACCTGTAATTCCATAAATGTTTGAGCTCTTTCTATAGTGATATGCTAATTCGATATCTGATATTATTGGGATCATAAATGATTTTGCTCTTACTATGACTTCATGATATGGAGGAAAACCAGGACTTGTTACAATTAAGTCCATATTAGATATTAATTTGCTTTTTGAATCCAATACCATGACATCATCTATTTTAGATTCCTGTAATTTTTTAAGTATTTCTTTATAAGGCAAATCATCATATACATAGATATGCTTTGTCCTTGTTTTTAAGAAATTAATTACAGAAATTCCAGTTAATCCTAAACCCAATACTAAAACATTCTTGTTTTCTACTATCATTTTATACACTTCCTATATGCTTAATATCCCAATAAGCCCAAATATAATACTTGAAAACCAGAAAGCATGAACAACATCTACCTCTCTCCAACCTAATTGTTCAAAATGGTGATGAAGAGGTGCCATTTTAAAAACTCTCTTGCCTGTTAATTTATAACTAGAAACCTGAATAATTACAGATAACGCTTCTAAGAAAAATATAGCTCCAACTATAGGAATTAACAACAATCTGTTTGATAATAAAGCAATTGATATAACAGCTCCTCCTAAAGCTAATGAGCCTGTATCTCCCATAAATATTTTAGCTGGATGACGATTGAAAACTAAAAATCCAATCAAACTTCCAACTAGTGATACACAAATAATAACATAATTATTTAAGCCAATAGAATAACATATATATGAAAATACTATAAAAAATACTGAAGATATTCCACTTGCTAACCCGTCTAATCCATCTGTTAAGTTTACTGCGTTTACCGTACCCAAGATAGCTATTAATAAAAATGGAATAGTTAAAATTCCTAAATCTAAAAATCTTGCTTCTGTGAAAGGAATCCAAAACTGTGTTGGATTTTGATTACTTCTCATATAATATATTATCAAAATAATAGAAAATATAAATTGGCCAATTATTTTTTGAACTGCAGTTAATCCAAGATTTCTTTTCAATTTAACTTTTAAATAATCATCTAAAAACCCAACTAACCCAAATCCTAATGCAATTAATATAACCATAGCATCATCAATTGATTTATATCCAAATAAAATATATGAGATTAGAAATCCAATTAAAAATATTAATCCGCCCATAGTAGGCGTCCCTGATTTAGCCAAATGTGATACTGGCCCATCTTCCCGAATGCTTTGTTTAGCTTTCATTTGAGATAAAATTTTTATTATCTTGGGGCCAATTAGAATACTCGATGTAAATCCTAATATAATGCTTAAAAAAATCCGTATCTGAAAATTCATATAGCTTCTCCTTGTGTAATAGTTATAATAGTTTACTTGTATATTATATAAAAAAAGTTATGTTATTACTAGTATCTTTTATTAATTATATTTTTATGGTTTGCTTTCTTCAAAATACAAATCAACTATTGTATTTGTGTCTATTTCTTGACCTGCAAGAGGAAATTGCTGAGAAACTATACTTTCTTGCGAAATATTTTTATATTCTAGTACATATTTTATGTTTAATTCATTAAGTAATTTGCTAGCTTCTAGTAATGTCAATCCTACTAAATCAGGCATTATTAATTCTTCAGTGTTTTCTTCTATTTCTTCCTCAGACATTTCTTTGGGTACACCTAAATATTCTAAAGTCTTTTCTATAATATCTTTAGCATAGGGACCTGCAACTGTTCCCCCATAATAAGTTACAGATGGTTCATCAACTATAAACAAAACTGCAATTCTTGGATTTTCAACTGGCGCTACTCCGCCAAACGATGATATATACTTATCTTGAACATATTTCCCATCTATTATCTTTTCTGCAGTTCCAGTCTTTCCACCTACTCTATAACCAGGTATATATGATTTTGTTCCAGTTCCTTCTGAAACAGTCTTTTCTAACATTTCGAGCATAATTTTACTAGTGCTTTGAGATATTACTTGCCTCTTAATTTCTGGTAAATTGTTTTTTACAATATTTCCATCTTCGTCTATTATTGTTTTAACAACATGTGGTGTCATTAAATACCCACCATTAGCAACTGCAGATAAAGCATTTATCATTTGAATTGGAGTTACTGCAACACTATGTCCATATGATATAGTAGCAAGATTAACATCACTAATATCTTTTGGTTGCATTGGAATTATTCCTCTTTGTTCTCCTATTAAATCTATTTCTGTTAATTCTCCAAACCCAAATGCCTTTATATATTTTAACATAGTTTCCTTTCCGACCATGTTTGCCATATTGATAAATGCTATGTTGCATGAATTAGCAAATGCTTCATAAAGATCTTGATCTCCATGAGGGTCATACCATTTAGCACATCTTAATGTCACATTTGGTATTTCTCTGTAGAATCCATTGCAATGAAAATGTGTATTTTGATTTACTAAACCTTCTTCTATAGCTGCAGCTGCTGTTATAATTTTAAAAGTGGAACCAGGTTCATATAAATCATTGACTGAGTAATTTCTCCATAATTTAAACCACTCATTTTGCAATTGCTCTGAATCCAAATTAGCCCAATCCATTTTAGTTTGTTCATCAATTGGAGTTCTTGGAGAATTTATATTATAATCAGGTTTGTTTGCCATTGCCAAAATTTCACCAGTCATTGGATCCATTACTATAACATTTACGCTTTTTGCGTCATTGTTAACTAATGCCTCATATGCTGCTTCTTCAGCAAATCGTTGTATATTTTCGTCTATTGTCAAAATTAAATTGTTTCCATTTTGGGCGTCATAAATTATTTCTCCATCAAATGGTAGTTGTCTATTTACAGCATCTGTTGATTTTATCCATAAACCAGGGGTGCCTTTCAAATAAGAGTTATAGCTCTTTTCTACTCCGTACTGACCGTTGTTGTCAATATCTGTAAATCCTAATACATAGGAAGCTAAATTATTTAAAGGATAATATCTTTTTGTACCCTCTGTTATTGTAATTCCGTTTATGCCTAAGCTTTTTATAGCTTCTGCTTGTTCCAACGAAATCGATTGTTTTAATTTCCTCATATTTGTACCAGTTGTAATGAGCTTTAGAATTTCCTCTTCACTAATTTCTAAATGAGGAGAAAGTTGTTCTGCTACTTCTTGAGGATTTTCAATTTCTGCAATATATGCCCAAACTGTATAGGATGGAGCATTTATTGCTAACTTTTTACCATTTCTATCATATATTATCCCTCTTAATGGCTCTATTTCAAGTGATTTTGTCCATTGTCTCATTGCTTGTTTTTTTAAATCATTTGCCTCTACTAACTGTATCTTTGCTAATTTGTAAAATAAAAAAAACACGACTAAAGATACTATTATAATAGCAAACTTTAATCGTCTAATATTTAGTCTGGTTGGATTTTTCATCTTTAGTCACCTCAAATATGTGCTAGAAAAAAACCTATAACAACTTTTATTCTATCTTTAAAGCCATAATGATTTATTTCATTTGAATCATCTACAGCTATGTATACTATCTGATCTTTATCAGGATAACTCATGCCCAATAATTCTTCTGCTTGTTTCCCAATCTCTTGATTATTCTTTAAGCCTTCCAATCTTACATAGAGATCTTCTTTTTGCTGGGTCAGATTGTTTTTTTGTTTCTGAAGCTGATTTATCTCATATCTCATTATTTGAATATCTGAATATCCTTTAAGCAAAAATATAGAAGATAAAAGAAAGCAAATAGAGACTAAAATATAGCTTGTTTTATTGACAACAGATCTCTTCTGTACTTTTTTTTCTATTTTTTTCTCCGGCAGCTCTTCAATGCGTTCATAATTAATTTTTTCAGCAATCATTTAAGCCCCTCCTCTTATTTGCTTCTATTTATATCCTCTCAACTATTCTTAACTTAGCTGAATGAGATCTAGGATTTACTTTCATTTCTTCATCTGAAGGCAAAATAGGTTTCTTAGTTATAATTTCTACTTTCTTTTCATGATTACATATACATACTGGAAATTCTTTAGGGCATATACACCCTGTACTTAATTCTTTGAATTTATCTTTTACTACCCTATCTTCAAGTGAATGGAATGTTATAATTACTAATCTCCCACCAACATTTAATAAATCCACCATATCATCAATTGAATTTTCTAAAACTCCTAACTCATTGTTTACTTCAATTCTAATGGCTTGAAATATTCTCTTAGCTGGGTGATGACCTGATTGCCTTACTTTTTTAGGTATAGCTTTTTTTATTATATCTACAAGTTCAAAAGTAGTATCTATTGATTTAGTTTTTCTTTCCTGTATTATAAACTCTGCTATTCGCTTACTCCATCGTTCTTCCCCATATTTATAAAAAATATCTGTTAACTCTTCTAAACTATATTCATTTACAACATTCCAAGCAGAAAATTCTTTAGAAACATCCATTCTCATATCTAATGGAGCATCTAAATTATATGAAAATCCCCTTATAGCTGTATCTAATTGATGTGAAGACACCCCTAAATCTGCAAGTATTCCATCTACTTTTGTAATCCCTAGTTCACTTATTACATTCTTAATATCTTTATAGTTCCTATGAATTAGGACAACTTTTTCTTTGTACTCTTGTAAAGTTTCAGATGATTTTTTTATTGCATTAATATCTTGATCGATACCAATAAGCTTGCCATCCTTTAACAATTTTACAATTTCTTTAGAATGACCAGAGCCTCCAATAGTAGCATCTACGTATATACCATTTTCTTTGATATTTAATCCAGTTATAACCTCATTTAGCATAACTGGAACATGTTTAAATTCCATAATATACCCCTATATACCTAATAATGACATTTTTTCCGCTATGCTTTCATAACTTAAATTGTCATCTTCATTATATTCTTCCCATAACTTTTTACTCCAAATTTCTAACCTTGTTGAAACTCCAATTATTACTGCTTCCTTTTCAAGCTGTGAATGCTCTCTTAAATTAGATGGTATCAAAATGCGCCCTTGTTTATCTAAACAGCATTCAGTAGCACCTGAAAAGAAAAATCTCACGAAAGCTCTTGCATCTTTGTTGGTAAGTGGAAGTGATTTTAATTTTTGCTCAAGTATATCCCATTCGTTTTTTGCATATACAAATAAACAGTTATCCAGACCCTTAGTTAAGATGAACTCAAATCCTAATGGCTCACGGAATTTAGAAGGAATAGTTAACCTTCCTTTGTCATCTAGTGTATGGAAATATTCCCCAATAAGCATTTATATCACACCCTATGTTCCACTTTCCCCCACTTTATACCACTATACCTATATAGTATACCAATTATTAAAAAATTTCTACTATTTAATACGTTAGAGATAAAATAGGGATAAATGTCCTAAAATCATGTAGGATAAAATAATTAATTTGGAGATCTTCTTTAAGGTAAGAATTAGTATATGACGGTGATTAGATAAGAAATCGCTAAATAATTATATTGAGTTTTAAAGATTGAAAAATCTAGAACTTATGCTAAAAATTAGCAATGAGTATTGGAATCGAGTTAAACAATCTGATTTTTATTTATGTATTTATGTTGATGATAAAGTAGTAAACTTTCAAAATCTAGTGTTTGCTCTTGCAAATTAAAAGAGGATCCCTCATTAATAGGAATCCTCTTAGAGATATTTATATCTTCTTTACTTCCATCCTTTTTTTCCTAAAGATAATTGTTCCAGCGATTATGAATAGTACGCTAATTAGCTGTGCAACCCTTATATTCCCAAGCATAAGACTATCAGTTCTTAAACCTTCTATAAAAAACCTACCTAAAGAATAAAAGATCAGATATAATCCAAACAATTCTCCATCATTTTTACTTTTATTGTTTTGGTAATATATAAGCAAACCAAACCCTATCAAATTCCATATTGATTCATATAAAAATGTGGGATGAACTTTTTCTCCGTTTATAATTATTCCCCAAGGCAAATTAGTTGGTCCACCATATGCCTCTTTGTTTACATAATTTCCCCATCTTCCAATTGCTTGCCCTAATATCAAGCTAGGTGCAACTATGTCAGCTAATTTCCAAAAATCAATTTTCTTAACTCTCGAAAATATTATCCCCACTATAATACCAGCTATTATAGCTCCGTGTATTGCCAATCCACCACTCCTAATGTTTAATATCTGAGATGGATTTTGTGAATAGTATTCCCACTCAAATATAACATAGTATATCCTAGCACCAATTATTGCACTAGGCAGTAGAAACAAAGCAAAATCAAGTATGTCATCTTCTTTTAAACCTTTCTTTTTTGCTGATCTAAGTGCTAACATAATTCCAACTAAAACAGCAAATGAAATTATGATGCCATACCATTTAATTTCTAATCCAAAAATAGTAAATGCTACAGAATACATTTTTAAACCTCCGTGATATTTATTCTGGTAATATTAAAGATATAGATGTCCTTTCTTCAACAAAATTTTCTTTAAACCTTTCTATTATGTTATCAAAATTAATTTTTTCTAATAAATCTAGATAATCTATTAATAAGAAATCTTGAAAATATAGATCTGTAAAATTATTTGCTATATATTCAATAGAGTTTAATCCCATTAAAAACTCTCCTATTTGCTTTTTCTTAGCTCTTTCAAATGAATCTAAAGTTAAATATTTCAAAGGATCTTTCATAAGTTCTATTATCATTTTATATACACTATCTGGTTCTTCACTTATCCCGTAAATTATAGTATGTCCATAATCTGTTTTACCAGTGTAATATGCTCCAAAATGATCGTCAATCAAGCCTTTTGTATATAAGTTTTGATAAAATTCTGAGCTTCTTGAAAACAACATATCTAATATTATATTAGTGATCAAATCTTTTTCAACTGTCTCTTTACCTGTTAGATTTACATTTATATCCTTTATTCCAATGTTGAAAATCGGGTATGAAGTTGACATTTTTTCTTCAATTCTTGCCATATTTATTTCTTGAGGCTCTATTACTTTTACTTTATCATAATTCAATTTGGCAAACGAATGCTTCATAAATTCTGAATTCAATTCATTTATAACTTGTTTAAAATCAATGTCTCCTACTAAAACTAGTACCATCGATTCAGGATTATAAAATAATTTATATGCTAAGTCCAAATTTTCTTTATTTATCATTTGTATGCTATCTACCGTACCAGCAATATCAATCTTAATTGGGTGGTTAATATACAAAGCATTTAATAAATTAAAAAACACTTTCCAATTTGGGCTGTCCTGATACATTTGTATTTCTTGAGCAATAATGCCTTTTTCTTTCTCAACATTTTCATGTGTAAAAAAAGGTTCCATTACTAAATTTACTAGTTCTAATAAACATTCCGTGAAATTTTCAGTCGTACTAAAAAGGTATGAAGTTTGATTAAAGCTAGTAAATGCATTAACATCAGCGCCTAAATCAGAGAATTTTTCAAAAAAATCTCTTTCTGGATCTTCAAAAAGCTTATGCTCTAAAAAATGAGCTATGCCATCTGGCAGCTTTATAATCTCTCCATTATTAAGTGATCTAAATTCGTTGTCACATGAGCCATGATTTGTTGAAAAAACTGCGTATTTTTTAGTAAATCCTAATTTAGGATAGTAGTAAACTTTTAAACCATTATTAAGAACTTCTTGATATACTTCTTCTTTTATTTTTTCATTCTTAATCAGTAACATCGACATCTTCCTCACCTTCTCTTGTTAATACATAAATCGTGTCTAAACTAACCTTATTAAAAGCTGAGACTATCTCATCTTTCTTAATATTATTTATCTTTTTTATCCTATCTTCTATGCTTTCGAAATTTGACGTTATAATATTATCAAATTCGAAGCTAGTGATAGAATGATTTGAATCTTCTACCGATCTTAAACTAGTTATAATCTCTTTCTTAGCTAATTCAATATCTTTTTCTGAAAAATCAGCTTCTTTTATACTCTTAATTTGTTCATTTATCAAGTCTAATGCTTTTTGCATATTTTTGAAATCTACTCCAGAGTCAATGATTATTATTGATTTATGTTTAAATAGCATTGAATTAGCATAGTATGCAAGGCTATTTTTTTCTCGAACTTCTCTGAATAATTTAGAATTAGGACTGCCTCCTAAAATTATGTTTCCAAGAGTCAAAGCTTCAAAACTTTCATCTTCATAAGGAATACCAGTTAATAATCCTAAAACTAATTTTCCTTGATTTACTTTCAATCTCTCAACAATATGGTTTCTATGCAATGATTTTTCCTTTATACTTTCCCTAGGAATTTCATTTACATTTTCTCTATATTTAATCTCATCTGGAATAAACTTATCTATTTTTAAATTTTTATGATTTCCTACATATACCATTTCTATAGGAGTATTTAGTACCATATTTTTGTAATAATCTGTTAATTTATGGTTATCAATAAATTCTAGATCTTCCTCATATCCTAGACTATAAATCCCAAATTTTTCTGATTTGCACATTTCTTCAATACATCTTGAAATTGCATAACTTCTCTTATCGTTTATTCTATTATTAATTTTCTTTTTTAAATTAGCTTTTTCCTGTTCAACATATTCTTCTAAAAGAAGTCCATCCTTTAATAATGGATTAAAAATTATATCAAAAAGAACTTCTATTGCCATTTCATCAAATGATTCTGAATTAGTATATTTAGAATCTGCCCACTCTAAAGTAAATTTAATTATTTGTTTCTCCCCTACCTTATACACGTCATAATCAAAATTAGCCCCATATAGACGTTCAAGTTCTCTTTCCAGTGCAATAAAATTATTATATTTTTTACTCCCTCTACTTAATACCATTGGTAACAAAGCATTGTAAGTTACATCTTCTCTATTTAATGTATTTATGAAGAAAAAACTTAAAAGATTTGATTTAAATTTATCAGTATATATAAAGCTAACATTAATTCCTTTCCCCAAATTCTCTTTTATTTTATTTTGAGTCAACTTTACCACTCCTTCTAAAGCATTTGTCTTTAAATGTATACCTGTACATGGTATACCCAAAAATATCTCTTTTAATAAAAAATAAGGGGAAATCCCCTTATTTTAAGTCTTTAATTATCTTGACACCAGAACTAGTTCCAATTCTTGTTGCTCCTGCTTCTATCATTTTGTTTAAAGTTTCTAAATCCCTGATTCCTCCAGATGCTTTAACCTCTAACTCATCCCCTACTGTTTTTTTCATAAGTCTTACATCTTCAAAAGTTGCTCCACCAGTACTAAATCCAGTTGAAGTCTTAACAAATTGAGCTTTTGCTTTCTTAGCAAGTTCGCAAGCTTTTATCTTCTCATCATCATTTAAAAGACAGGTTTCGATTATTACTTTAACTATGCCATTTTTTTGATTGGTCAATTCAACAATCTCTTTTATTTCATTATAAACATAATCATAATCTTTATCCTTTAGTTTGCCTATGTTTATGACCATATCTATTTCATCGGCTCCATTATTTAAAGCTTCTTTTGTTTCAAATAATTTGGTTTCTTTTGTATTTGCTCCCAAAGGAAATCCCACTACAGTAGCTACTTTAACATCTGAATCAGCTAATTCTTTTTTACATAATTTTACATAACAAGGATTTACGCAAACTGCCATAAAACTATATTCTTTAGCTTCTTTACATAATTTTATAATATCAAGCTCTGTTGCTTCAGGCTTTAATAAAGTATGATCAATATATTTGTTTAATTCCATTTTTACACCCCTATCTTATTATTTCAACTATATCACCATTTTTAACACCAGCTGCATTGCCTTCTTCAATATCAACGTGCATTTCTAGTGCATATTCAGGGTGAACCCTAACCAAAACATTTTCAAATATTAAGCCTCTTGGGCCTTTAGTCTTTACATTAACTACATCTTTATCTTTAACTCCAAATTCTTCTCCATCAGTAGTATGCATGTGGATATGTCTAGCCGCTACAATTACACCTTCTTTTATTTCTATTTCTCCTTTTGGTCCAATTATCTTAGCTCCTGGTGTATTTGCCAAATCTCCAGAATTCTTTATGACTGGCTCTATCCCTAAGGTGTATGCATCAGTAATAGAGATCTCTATCTGAGTACTTCCTCTAGTTGGCCCTAAAATCCTAACATTTTTAATAGAGCCTTTTGGCCCTACAATTTCTACTTTTTCTTCACAAGCATATTGACCTGGTTGAGATAAATCTTTAAATTTTGTAAGTTCATATCCATGACCAAATAATTTGTCTAAATCTTCCTTACTTAAGTGAATATGCCTATTTGATAATGCTATTGGTAAAATTGTTTTCATTAAATAACCTCCTGATTTGTTTGTTATATAATTATTATACAAGTTTAAATAAACAATTAAAAGTTAATATTCAATTATTTTATTTAAATCTTCGTAAAAGTTGGGATAGCTTATTTCTACAGATGAATAGTCTTTAATAACACTTGACCCTACAGCTCTAAGGCTTGCTATTGTGAAAGCCATGGCAATTCTGTGATCTTTTTGAGTTTCTATATCAGACCCAAAAATTTCATTTCCTCCAACTATCGACAAATTGTTTTCATCAATTTCCACATGTGCTTTCATATTTTTTAAATTAGTATAAGTCAAATATAGCCTGTCAGATTCTTTTACTCTTAGCTCTTTCGCACCATATATTTTAGTTTCCCCTTGAGCAAATGCAGCAGTTACAGCTAATATAGGTATTTCGTCTATACATAAAGAAACATCTTCTTCGCTTAAAACTATCCCTTTTAGTTTACTTGATTTTACGACGATATCTGATACATCTTCTCCATTAAAATTTCGTTTATTGATTATCTCTATCTTACCACCCATTTTTTTCCATAATTCTAAAATATGAGTTCTAGTTTTGTTTACTCCAACATCTCTAATAATTAAACTACTTTCATCTGTTATCAGAGCTAATGCTATAAAATAAGCTGCAGAAGAAATATCCCCAGGTACAAAAATATCTTTAGAAATTAATGTGTTAGGATTTGTTATTTGAATTTCATTTTCTTTAGAACCAATATTGCAATTTAGATATTCTAACATAATTTCTGTATGATTTCTAGTCAAAATTGGTTCTTGAATTTTTGTAATACCTTTTGTGTATAATGATGCTAATAAAATAGATGATTTAACTTGAGCACTTGGTATTTGCATATGATAGTTTATCGCTTCTAAATTTGAGGGCCTAATAAATATAGGGGCATGTCCGTCTGTTAAGTTTATATTGGCCCCCATCAAAGTCAAAGGTTTTTTTATTCTTTCCATTGGCCTTCTATTTAATGAATCATCGCCAAATAAATAAGATGAAAATTTTTGTCCAGATAATAATCCTGCCAATAGTCTCATAGTCGTAGCTGAGTTTCCACAGTAGATTCTACTAGCTGGTCTTAAATCATAGAGTCCTTTCCCTTGAACATAAACTTCTTTTGCTGCGCTATTAGTCTCTATGTTGATACCTAACTTTCTCATAGCATTTAATGTCATATAAGTATCTTTGGAAAATAGGAAATTAGATATTTTATTGTTACCATTTGAAATAGAAGACAATATTATTGCCCTATGAGATATTGATTTATCTGGAGGAGTTCTTAACTCACCGTTGACTCTATTAATTGGGTTTATAATCATAAAATCATCTCTTATCAATATAGTTTTTATAATTAGTAAAATTTTTCTTGGTCTCTTCTAAAGAATCCCCAGAAAACTTTTCCAGAAATGAATCTGACAAAGAAATTGCCAACATTGACTCGGCAACAATTGACATTGAAGCAACAGCGCAAACATCAGATCTCTGAGAAAAAGCTAAAGTTTCTTCTTTTGTATTTATATGAACTGTCTTCAAAGGATTAGCCTGAGTTGGAAGAGGTTTCATAGTTAATCGAATAACAATATCTTCCCCGTTGCTCATCCCACCTTCAATTCCTCCAGAAAAATTTGTCTTTCTGTAATATCCTCTAACTTTATCATAAAACACTTCATCATTTGCATAATTACCATACAAATTTTTTATTTTTTCGCCTAATCCTATTTCAACTGATTTTATTCCTGGAATGCTCATCATGCTTTGAGCAATTTTGCTATCGAGCCTTTTATCCCACTGTATGTGAGAGCCTAGCCCAATAGGTACTCCAGTACCAATAATTTCTACTTTTCCTCCCAAAGTAAAACCATTTTTAATAGCAAGATTAATCTTTTCTACTGCCTCTTTTTCTGCTTTAGTATCTATCATCCTAAGAACAGAATTGTCAGCTATTGAATAGTCTATATCAGAAGAAGAATCATAATAGTTTGTGCTTGACTCAACATCATTTATAGAGATTACATGGCTATATATTTTTATTCCAAACTCAGACAAAAATAACTTGCAGATGGCTCCAATAGTGGTTCGCATGGCTGTTTCTCTTGCCGAAGCCCTTTCCATTATGTATTTAGCATCAGGCTGATTATATTTTATTAGACCTGCTAAATCTGCATGTCCAGGTCTTGGCTCTAGATAGTCAACCTTTGGTATTTCTTTCCCTAAATTAATAATTTCTAATGCCAGAGGTGCTCCAGTAGTATAATAGTATTCATTAATTCCAGACAATATTTTTACTTTATCTGATTCTATTTTCATTCTATTAGATCTTCCGTACCCCATTTTTCTTCTTAATAATTCATGGTTAATAAATTTTTCGTCTATTTTTAAATTTGAAGGAATCCCCTCTAAAATACCAATTAACTTTTCTCCATGAGATTCTCCTGCTGTTAAAAATCTCAGCATATTTTTCACCTCTTTAAAGCAATAGGCTCCCATATGGAAGCCTATTGCTGATTAATCTAAATTTGCAAATTGTTTTAAATATTTCATAAGATAAGAAATAACAAAAGCGTAGATTGGTATATTTATTATACTTGCAATAAGTCTTGTAGGTAGTAATACCATAAATCCTCTGCCAAATAATTGTGAAAGCCATAAAGTATTTAATAAAACAGAAACTATAATGGTTGTTACAAAAGCAATTATCAACATTTTATTAAAAGAATAAATGTTTTCATCATTTTTCCTGCTCTTGAAATAAATTACAAATAATCCTGGTATAATTCCCCAAAGCGCTGAACTTAAGGTAAACCCTGGATAATATGGTCCTTGAGGATTAATTAGAAATCCAATTAAATCTGCTGCTATACCAGTTAATGCGCCTACCATTGGGCCAAACATTACTCCTGAAATCATTAGTGGGACTTCCCCAAAACTAATTCTAAGTGCACCAACCCCAGCAACCGGAAGCATTACGTATGCGAATCTTGTCATAACAATAGATATTGCTACTAAGAATCCTGCTCTAACCATTATTGCTAAACTTATTTTGTTTTTTTTCTTTTCCATATAAATCTCCTTTCTTTAGTTGACAGTAACTGTCGACTAAAGAAAGCCTTTAATCGACAGCGGATGCGGCATAGAATCGCAGAAATATCTTTCGTCTTGAAGCAACTTCCCATCCTCAAGCACTTAACGCTCTATACCTACTCTGTCATGTAATTATTATATTTATTATTAAAAATAAATATCATTTTGTCTTTTTAAATGACGGTATATTATATAAGCCTTTTTTATAAAAAATATAACCTATGAATTGAGCTATCAAAATATATACTATAAATCTGATTAAAATTTTGATGATAATATCAGTAAAAAAAGCTTCTGGCATTAATTGGATTAGTAAATCTTTACTTGGATCTAAAATCCATAAGTCATTACTAAAAAATAATTCATGGAACTTTATGAAGTATCTGTTAAAATCAGTAGTAACTAGTATAAAAAGAATTAATAGAATGAAATAATTAACCGCTAGCCCTAATCCTATCCATTTACCCATTATATTTGCTTTTTCTTTTTTCAAAAAATAAAAAATTAAAATAATAATTAAAATAGCTGATATTAGTTTCAATATCTTAGCTATGTTAAACAAACCTTGGACATCTCTCATATGATGAATTTCTTTTTGATTGAAATATGGCTCAAGTTCATTTGCATCTGCATTGCCTTTTATTACTTCAATTATCTTCTTAGATATTGTTTCTAGCTCATCATATGATTTGTTAGTTATTTCATATACATTATTCTTTGAATAGGATTCCATGTAATAATCTAAATTATATGCATTGTTTTCTAGTGCTGTAATTAATGCAAAAATAGAAATGCTTATAATCAATATAACTAATAATACATAGTCTATTTTTTTCATTGGAGATCCCCCTTTTATTCTTCTTCAGGCATCTCCCAGTTATGATAGACTTCCTGAACATCATCATTATCTTCTAATATTTCAAGTAAACGATTCATATTCTTTATGTCTTTTTCATCTGTTAAAGTTATGGTTGTTTGAGGGATATAAGAAATTTCAGCCATTATAAAATTATAGCCAGCTTCCTTTAACCCATCTTCTACTTTAGAAAAGTTTTTAGGGTCAGTTATTATCTGATATCCGCCTTCTTCTATATATATATCTTCTGCTCCTAAATCTATTGCCAACAATGTCAACTCATCTTCATCAATGTTATCATCTTTTTCTATGGCCAATATTCCTTTCCTATCAAATAAATATGAAACTGAACCAGTTTGTCCTAAGTTTCCACCGAATTTATCAAAAGCATGTCTTACTTCTGATGCAGTCCTATTTCTGTTATCAGTTAAACAACTAACCATTAAGGCTATACCTGATGGCCCATATCCTTCATACATTATTTCCTCAAATACTTGATTACCTAATTCTCCTGTCCCTTTTTTTATAGCTCTTTCGATATTCTCGTTAGGCATATTTTCAGCTTTAGCCTTTTCAATAGCTGCTTTAAGGGAAGGATTATAGTCTGGATCAGGGCCTCCTTCTTTGGCTGCTACCATGATGTATCTAGCTAGTTTAGTAAAAACTTTTCCTTTTCTAGCATCTTCTTTACCTTTTTTATTTTTAATATTGTTCCACTTAGAATGTCCTGACATATAGCACCTCTCCTTTTATTCACTAACTCATATATTCTAGCACAAGAGAGATCAATTTTCACTAATTTTTTTATAAATAGGAGGAAATTCTCTTTTATGTTGAGATTTCATGTTTAATTCCTTAATTTTTTTAACTATTTCCTCTGGGCCTTCTCCAGTTCTGATATATTTGTCTAATATATCGTAACTAAATCCTAATTCTTTTTCGTCAGTTTGTCCTTCCCATAATCCTGCTGAAGGAGCTTTAACAATTATATCCCTTGGAATTTTTAATTCTTCAGCTAGTTGTCTAATTTCTGATTTTACAAAATCAGCTAACGGCAACAAATCAACACCGCTATCTCCATATTTAGTAAAATAGCCTATTTCCAATTCTGATTTATTGCTTGAACCGCATACTAAGTAATTCATTTCTTGAGCAAAAAAATATAAAGTCATCATTCTAAGTCTAGGCTTTAAATTTGCTTTTGCCATCGGATTTTCTCCTTCAAATGGCAATGACTTAAGAAAACTTTGGTATATTCCACTTAAATCTATATTTATAGTATCTAAATCCAAAGTTTTCGCAACTAAAAGGGCATCGCTTTCATCTTGTACATTGCTATTTATTGGCATTATTACACCAAGTGATTCGCTAGGAAAAGCTAATTTGCTTAAACCTGCTATGACAGAAGAATCTATACCTCCACTGAGCCCAAAAACTAAACCCTTAGCACCTGCTGATGTTACTTTTTCTCTTAACCATTCAACAATTCCCTCAATTTCCTTATTCGGGTCCTTCATTATTTCACTCCCTTGACTGATAAATTTATTTTTCCATTGCTTTCAAAGTTGCATAAATACAATCTTCTATTATATATGACAAACCTAATTCATCTGCCTTTTTTAAAACTTCTTCATCATAAGAGCCTGGTTGAAAAAAAACTAGTTCTATTCCATTCTGCTTTATTTCATCCAATATATTTATGCTAATTCTTGGTGCTACTACCATATCTACGACATCAATATTATCAGGAATATCACTTATAGTATGATAAATTTTAATCCCTTCTATTTCTTCATAATTAGGGCTTACTCCATAAACATTGTATCCGTGCTCCTGAAGTATCTTCCATATTTTATACCCATACCTATCTTGTTTTGCAGTTACCCCAACCACTGCCCAATTTTTAAGATTTAACATTTGTTCCTTTAAGCTTTCATATCCTCTCATCTTAATCACCTCGAGTTAATATATACCCATATTTTTTTAGTATTCAAACGCAATCGATTTATATGTTGTGCTTATTTTTTCATATTTTATTTCACCATTCGTTGCACTTATCATTTTTTTTATTATTTTATCTTCAATTTCCATATCAATATTAATTATCATTGATATTTTTTCCAAGTAAATAACATTTTCTAAGAATAAATTATTATCTTTTATTATTTTATCTATGATATTTTTGTAATTATAGTTTATTTCTATATTATATATACAATGTTTTTTCATTATTGCAATTTTTGAATTTTCGATTGCCAACAAGGATGCATTAGTATATGCTCTTACCAACCCTCCTTTGCCAAGTTTTATCCCTCCATAATAACGAGTTACAATTATTAAAGAATTTATCAAGCTTTTATTTTTTAATGTTTGAAGGATTGGTAATCCAGCTGTTCCTGACGGTTCTCCGTCATCAGAAAATTTTTCATATAAATTTGTTTCATCAGATATAATATATGCATAGCAATTATGAGTTGCATCATGGTAAACCTTTGAAATTTCTTCTATTCTATTAATAGCTTCTATTTGACTTTTTACCGGATATGCTGAAGCTATGAATTTAGATTTATAGATATCTAATTCTATTTTTGAATTTTGATATAATGTTTTGAAAATTAAGTTCTTCATAAATCATCCTCTTACCATGAATAAATAAAAGTTAAATTGACTTTATGTCTTTTAGTCTTTCAGTTATTACATTTAATAAGTAACTTATGTCTTTGTCATCTAACGCAGATATATATATTTTTTCTCCAATGTTTTCCAAATTTACTAATATATCATTATTTGAGACTTTATCAGTTTTATTAAATACATTGATTATTGGAATTTGATTTGCTCCTAAATCTTTTATAATATCCATAGTTGTTTTAATTTGTAGATCTATATTTTTATTAGAAATATCTATTACATGCACTAAAAGATCAGCATATTTTATTTCTTCTAGTGTGCTTTTAAATGCTTCAACAAGTTTTGTTGGTAGATTTGATACAAAACCAACAGTATCTACAAAAATAACTTCATCTCCATTTTCCAGTCTAGCTTTTCTATGTGCTGTATCTAAAGTAGCAAATAACATATCTTTTGCATAAACCGATTTGTCTTTAGAAGAGTGCTTCCTTATTATGTTGTTAAGAATAGTAGATTTCCCAGAATTTGTATAACCTACCAAAGCAACAACAGGTAAATTTGATGAATTCCTTTTATTTCTCTTTATTTCTCTTTCTTTTTCAATCTGTTTCAATTTGATTTCAATTGTATTTATTTTCTTTTGTATATGCCTTCTATCGATTTCAAGCTTTTGTTCCCCTGGCCCTCTAGTACCTATTCCTCCTCCTTCTCTCGATAAATAATCTCTCATCCCTGTTAATCTGGGTAGAATATATTTGAGTTGAGCTAACTCCACTTGTAGTTTCCCCTCTTTAGTAACAGCTCTTTTAGAAAAAATGTCTAATATTAACATTGTTCTATCAATAATTTTTATTTCAATAGCTTCTTCGAGATTCCTTAATTGTGCAGGTGAAAGTTCATTATTGAATACGATTAAATCAATATCGGTCTTTTTAGAGATATCCTTGATCTCTTCGACTTTACCACTGCCGATAAAAAATTTCGCATCTATTTTATCTCTTTTCTGAACGACACTTGCGACAACTTTACCTCCAGCTGCTTTTACTAATTCATTCAATTCATCAAGAGATGTTTCTATATCTTCTCCAGGTAATTCCACTGCCACTAATAATGTATTTTCCATAAATAATCCTCACTTTAAAATCTGGTATTAACAATCTCATTATACTACATAAATACACTATATTGGCAACACTTTTATATAATTGAATATTGTGTTATAATTACTAGGTATATTATAAGTTGCATTTTATTTTTTAAGAAAGCGAGGGCTTTGGTTTGAAAACTCTTAAAATAATATTATTGTCATTGTTATTTGTGGGCATACTAACAACTGGCGTAGTAGGTATGGGGGTTGTGGGTATAATCAGTGAAGTTCCTGAGATTGACCCTACAACTATAGTTTCATCTTTAAATCAAACTTCAACTATATATGATTTAGAAGGAAATTTAGTGGAAAAAATACAAGCTGAGGAATTAAGAACTGTAGTAAGCATAACAAAGATGCCAAAACATTTAATAGATGCATTTGTTGCAATTGAGGATGAAAGGTTTTTTGAACATCCTGGTGTAGATATAAGAGGAATAGGTGCTGCATTAATTGATAATATAACTAAGGGAAGTTTACGTGGTGGTAGTACAATCACACAACAATTAGTTAAAAATGTTTACTTAAATAACGACATTTCAATTACAAGAAAAATTAAAGAAGCTTATTTAGCGTTGCAAGTAGAGAAAGTCTTGTCAAAAGATCAGATTCTTGAAGCTTATTTAAATAGAAACTATTTTGGTCAAAATGCCTATGGGGTTCAAGAAGCTTCTAGAACATATTTTTCTAAAGATGTTGAAGAATTGACATTGGCTGAAGCTGCTATGATTGCTGGAATAGTTAAAAGCACTGCTAACTATCAGCCATATTATAGGGTAAAACCAGAAGATTTCGACCCTGAGAAACACTTCGAAGTAGGAGAAATAGAAGTCTTAGGAGAAAAATATATTTGTGTTTTTAATGAAGAATCTGTTAAAAGGCAAAGAATAGTTCTAAATAAAATGCTTGAACTTGGTAAAATTAGCCAAACTGAATATGAAGAGGCTTTAAATCAAGATATGAAAAGCAGCCTAAAACCTGAGCAAAAAAAATTAAATGATATTTCTTCATATTTCACTGATATGGTTAAAAAAGATGTAATCGATAAATTGATAGAAGATAAAGGGTTTACATTTGAGCAAGCACAAGATTTATTGTATACTGGAGGATTAAGTATATATTCTACAATCGATTTGAATATGCAAAGACAATTAGAAAACATATACGATAATTTTGTTGAAATATTATTTGGAGATACTCAAAATTATAAAAATCCTGTATTAATAGATTGGTCAAGCAATAGGTCAGGAGATATTATTGATTCAAATGATAATATAATCTTCTATAAAAAAAGCAATCTGATGGATGATGATAATAATTTGATATTAAAATCTGGAGAATATTCTTTTGAAAACGGGAATTTAATTATAGATTCAAAGAAGGTTACCCCTTATGCAAAACACTTTGATATTGCAGATTTTTACACTATTGACGAAAAGAAGAATTTAGTTACCCACACTGTTGGATCTGTTATGTTGGATGAAGATATTTACAAGGTTGAAAATGGTAAAATTATAATTGATAAGTCTTATCTAGATAGCAAAAGTGATTTTTATCAAATAATTGATGACAACTTAATATTAAATAATAAATACTATTATGTGCAAAAAGAAGGAATTGTTCAACCTCAATCAGCCACGATAACTATAGATTACAAAACTGGACATATAAAAGCGGTAGTCGGTGGCAGAGATGTTAAAGGTTCACGTATTTTGAATAGAGCCACTGATTCAAAGAGGCAGCCAGGTTCTGCTATAAAACCACTATCTGTATATTGGCCAGCGCTTAATTCATCGTATACAGCAGCAAGTGTAATTGATGATATCCCATTTTATAATTCAAGTGGAGAAATTTGGCCTAAAAACTGGTATTCCGGGTATAGAGGTCTTCATACATTAAGAAAAAGTGTTGAGCAGTCAGTTAATGTAAATGCAGTAAAAGTTTTACAAGACATCGGCATAAACACTTCTTTAGAATTCTTAGATAAACTTAATATTAATGATAGTATAGTTAGAGCAAAAGATAATCCAAACATAAACGATGAAAACCTTGCGGCTTTAGGATTAGGAGGTATGAGTAATGGTCTTACTCCATTGGAATTAACTGCAGGTTATGGTGCTATAGCTAATAAAGGTGTATATGTTGAACCTATATCATTCACCAAAGTTCTAGATAAAAATGGAAATATTCTAATTGATAATGTTCCAGAAGAAACCCGTATCACTTCAGAACAAGTTGCATTTATAATGGGAGATATCTTAAGAACCACAGTATCAAATGGTCTTGCTTCAAGAGCAAAAATGCCAAATATGGTTGTAGCTGGTAAAACTGGTACTACTCAAAATCAAGCAGATATATGGTTTGTAGGTTATACGCCATATTATGTTACAGGGACTTGGATAGGTAATGATACTCCTAAAATAACACTATCTAAGGGTAGTTCAACAGTGGCAACTCTTTGGAAACATATTAATACCGTTATTCACGAGGGGTTAGAAAGTAAAATGAGTTATCCAGTGCCTGAAGGAATAGTTACACAGACAATTTGTACACAATCTGGATTGCTGCCTTCTGAACATTGCCATAAGGATCCTAGAGGAACAATTAGAGACGAGTATTTTGTAAGAGGGACAGAACCAACTTCAATTTGTGAAACACATATAGAATTAACAATAGATACAACTAATGGTAAGATTGCTAACGAGTTTTGTCCTGAAGAAAATTTAGCGACAAGGGTATTTATAAGACGTAATCCGCCTTATAATCCTGCTGATAATAATGGAATAGTTCCTCTTGATTTTGATTATGAAGCTCCTACTGAAATATGCACAGATCATAATGAATCAACAATAATATTACCTCCTATTGAGGAACCGGATTCTCCTATCATTCCTTTCGATCCTGAAAATCCAAATGGGAATGGAGGAAATAATAACGAGACTCCTGTCGAAGGAGAAAATCCTTAAAACAAAGGACCTTGATTTTAAATCAAGGTCCTTTGTTTTAAAGCTGCTTTTATTGTGTTTTCAAGCAAAACACAGGTTGTAATACTCCCAACTCCTCCAGGTACAGGGGTTAGCATCTTTACGTTATCCAAAACGTCTGAGAAATCAACATCTCCAGATATTTTGCCATCAGAGTCTAAGCTTACTCCAACATCTATGACTATAGAATCTTTGTTGAAATAATCTTTATCTAAATATTTAGCTCTTCCTAAGGCAGTTATTACAATATCTGAGCTCCTCGTTATTGACTTTAAGTCCTTAGTCTTTGAATGACAAATTGTAACAGTTGCATTATTAGATAATAACATCATAGCTAATGGCTTACCAACAACCATAGACCTATTAATTATAGCAATTTTCTTGCCCTCTAATTCAACCCCACTCTTAATTAAAGCTAATAGTGCAGCTTTTGACGTGCTAGGAGTAAATCCAGTATAATCACCTTCAAATATCCTCTCTAAATTAATAGGATGCATACAGTCCACATCTTTATCTATATCTATAGTATTTCTAATTAAGTTTTCGTCTATATTGGATGGAAATGGCCTGAAAACAATTATCCCAGTTATATCATCTCTATCATTCAATAGTTTTATTATATTTTGTAGCTTGGTCGTATCTATATCATTATCTAATGTGATTTTTTCGGTTTCAATATTTACATCAGCACAAGCCTTTACTATACTTTTCTCATATGAGATATCACTAGAATTATCGCCTATTCTAACAATAGCTAGTTTTGGAATATACTTATTCTCTCTTAAAGAATTTACTTGTTCTTTTATATCCTCTTTGATACTTCTTGCTATGATTTTACCATCTATAATAAATCCCAAAATAACACCTCTTTTCCAAAAATAAAAGTGCTTAATTAAAAGCACCTATTTTATTATTCTTCTAGCTGTAACATATCTTCCACTGTACCATCCTGAAAAAATATTATCTATAGTTACCATTTTTCTCCCTGACGATGCATGGATCATCTTACCATCTCCAATATATAATCCTACATGAGAGATATTTCTACCAACAGTATTAAAAAATACTAAATCTCCAGGTCTTAGATCAAATTTGTTTACTTTAATCCCTGCATTAGCTTGGTTTATTGATGACCTAGGTATGGTTATATTTAATACATTTCTATATAATGAATAAGTAAAACCTGAGCAATCAAAACTATTTGGTCCAGTAGCCCCATATACATAAGGCTTTCCAATTAGGCTATGTGCAGCATTTATAATATCTGTTATATCATCACTTGCTGTTCTTGTTGCACCTCTGCTAATATCTTCAAGAGTTTCATATAATCCAATCAAAGTTTTGCCAACAGTAAATTCATTCCCTTTATTATCTGTAATTATATATTTCCCATCTTTATAATCTATAATTGAAACTTTTTCGTTTTTAATCAAAGCTAGATATTTGCCATTGCTGCTAATTACTTTATCTTCTTTTGCGTATCCATAAGTAATATTTTGTTTTTCAATTCTTTGTAATGATGAAAAGTCAATGAATCCAGCCTTATCCTTAGCATATGTAAAATAACCGAACTCTTTGTTTGTTTTCTCTAGACTTACAATCGTTCCTTCCTTAAGAGTTGTTATCACTTTGGAGTCATAGGATGCATCAGCATATACTTTAGTTTCAGCGATAGTTTTATACTCATTTGTTCCTCTTGTAGTTCTTATCATTGCGTTTTTGGGAATTAAATAAGTGGAATCACCTTTTATAACTTGAAAGCTATCTTTATTTTCTTTTGCTAAAACTATTTCTTCACCATCTTTAAATTTTTCAACAACCTTATCATCAATTTTAACAGTATAGTCTGTAACAAATATTCCTGCATCTTTAAACCCTACACTCAAAATAAAAACAAACAATGCTAAAATAAATGTATTAATTAATCTACTTTTCAACATCCACACCCCTTGTCTGGCATTTTGCCCTATTAGCTATATTATAAATCACTGTGGTTGATTATACAATAAAATTATTACAAAACGATTACAATTTTTGTGATTTTAAATTTTCTAAAAAATTAGAACCTATTAAGGTACTCCCTTAATAGGTTCACGTGATGAGTAAGTCTATAAGCCGTGTTCTGTTTATATGGTCATCTATCTAGGCACATTGTCACCAATGTGCTCAAGCGACCTACCTTTGGAGCGATAGCGAGCAACTATCTTCTTAAGCTCCTTCTTGGTCTTGCTCCAGATGGGGTTTACATAGCCATTTAGTCACCTAAATGCTGGTGAGCTCTTACCTCGCCTTTCCACCCTTGCCATTGTGGCGGTTTCTTTCTGTTGCACTTTCCTTAGGGTCACCCCCACTGGGTATTACCCAGCACCTTACTCTATGGAGCACGGACTTTCCTCATGCTATTGCATGCGACCATACAACTTACTCTTTTATTCATTATATCATAAATTGATAGCTAAATAAATATTATAATTATATCAATATTTTGATTGTAATTTTATTCTTTGTTTATATATAGAATGCTTCCACAATTTTCGCAAACTATTATATCATCACTTTTTTTCAAAAAATCTATATAAGAAGTTGGCAGGATCATACCACAAGAAGTACATGCTTTATCTTTAACTTCTGCTACTGCTCTTTTTTTTCTATATTTAATTTTTTCATATTCAGATAATTTACTTATAGATATTTTTTTGCGTATCTCTAAAACTTCTTTTTGTAAAGCTTCTATTTCTTTTTTTAATATATCTACATTAGCATAGTTAGCATCATATAAATTAACAATTTCATCGGATATTTCTTTGATTTTTTCTTTTACTCTAATAATGTTATTACTAATTTTATCCTCACTAATCATTAACTCTAAAATTTCTGATTCTAATAAATCGATTTTATTTTCTAAATTGTTTATAGAACTAATAAAATATTCATACTGTTTAGTGTCTTTTACATTTGTTTTTTCGTAGCTATCTTTTAAATTATTAAGCTTATATTTATAGTCTTTTAGTTCATTTTCTTTTTTCCTTAATATGCTGTGCTTATCATTAAGTAAATTATTTAAATTGTCTAATTCAATTATATATCTTTTCTTTTCTTCCTCTGTTTTATTTATTTCCAATCTATTGTTTAGTCTTTCTAATTCTTTTTCTTTTATTGTTATTTCGTTGTAAATTATGTCTAGCTCATATATTAAATCTAAGTCTCTCACGGTTTATCACCTCATAAAATATTGCTACATTAGCAATAATCCCTATATACTGTACATTCTATTTCTTCTTTAAAGTTTTCCAATATTAATTCTTTTAATTTATACATCACTGGAATTTCAGTAAAAAAATGTCCTGCATCTATTAATATTAGATCTAATTCATTAGCTAGTTGAGCATCATGATATTTAATGTCTGAAGTTATATACAAATCGGCTCCGTTTTTTTTAGCTAAGGTAATAAAATCACTTCCACTACCTCCACATACTGCCACCTTAGAAATAGGAAATTCATCATCTTTAATTGAGTAAACTAGTAATTTGTCAGTATCCAACTTTATTTTTATTAATTCAATAAATTCTCTAAGTTGCATTTGTTCAATATTCCCTACTCTTCCATATCCAAATTGAAAATTATAATTTTCTAATTTAAATACATCTAAAGCAACCTCTTCATAAGGATGCGCTTTCTTTATCTCTGTTATTACATTGTCTAAAATATCCTTAGTTGCAATTGCTTCAACTTTAACTTCTTCAACTTGTTCAATCTTATTGAGCTCTCCAATAAATGGATTGCTTCCTAGTTTAGGTTTAAATCTTCCAATTCCATTTACAGCAAAGCTACAATCACTATAATTCCCAATAGCTCCTGCTCCAGCTTTTGACAATGCATCTAATATGCTTTGTTCATGAGTTTTTGGAACATAAACAGCTATCTTATATAAAGAATTATCGCAAATTGGACTTAATATAGATGTTTCCTTCAATTCTAATAGAGTTGCCAGTGCATCATTTACTCCACCTTTTGCTAGATCTAAATTAGTATGAGCAGAATATATATTAAGATCATTTTTTATTATTTTTTCTATTAATCTCCCTTTGGAAGTGTTTAATTCCAACAACTTTATTGGATTAAATAAAAATGGATGATGTGTTATTATTAATTCGTAACCATCTTCTATAGCTTTATTTACTACTTCCTCTGTTAAATCAAGGCTTAGCAATATTTTTTTTACTTTTGTGTCTAAATTTCCAATTTGAAGTCCAGAGTTATCCCATTCTTCCGCTAAAAATAATGGGGCAAATTTTTCTACTACCTCGATTACGTCTCTTACAAGCATTTAAGCACCTCCTTATATTTTAATATTTTGTGCTCTATCTCGTCATATCTTTCGTTTGCCTTTTGAGAGTATAAATGATCCTCTAATTCCTTTTTAACATCAATACACTGTTCAATTTTTTTTGATATAAATTTTTCTAACAGATGGTGTTTTTTATTTATTAATTTATTACTTATTTCAAAATAAATATCATCACCAATAAATTCAAGCCCTCTTTTAGCAAAAATGATTTCATAAATAAAGTCGTCTTCTTCAACCAAATCCTCATCAATAATTTCAAATCCATTATTGTTTAAGAAAATTCTCAACTCAGTTGAAGCAACCATAGGTTGCAAAATAAAATTAATGTATGTGTCGGCTTTCTTTAGATTTTGATTAAGTATTTCAGAAATTAGAGTCCCTCCCATCCCTGCTATAATAACTGTGTCCACCTCAAATGGTTTGATTGGCTCTAAACCGTTTCCTACTCTCGTTGTTATCTTATCTTTAAAAAGCTTTGTGTCTATCAGTTCAGTTGTCTTTGATAAAGAATTTTGGCTCACATCTGTTGCAATAACATATTTAGAAATTCCATTTTCAATTAAAGCACAAGGTACATATCCATGATCAGTTCCAATATCAGCAACAATCGAATTTTGAGGCACATAATTTATTAGAGATTGAAGTCTTTTTGATAATTTCATTATTTCTCCTTTCAAAAATAAGATTCGGTAAACGAATCTTATTCTAAAAAATCTTTTAATTTTTTACTTCTACTAGGATGTCTTAATTTTCTCAAAGCTTTAGCTTCTATTTGTCTAATTCTCTCGCGTGTTACATCAAACTCTTTTCCTACTTCTTCTAAAGTTCTTGCTCTGCCATCTTCAAGACCAAATCTTAATTTTAATACTTTTTGTTCTCTAGGTGTTAAACTATCTAGAACTTCCATTAACTGTTCTTTTAACATTGTAAAAGTAGCTGCATCAGCTGGTGCAAGTATTTCTTCATCAGGTATGAAATCTCCTAAATGGCTGTCTTCTTCTTCCCCTATTGGTGTTTCTAAAGAAACTGGCTCTTGAGCTATTTTCATTATTTCTCTAACTTTCTCAACATCCATTTCCATCTCAACTGCGATTTCTTCAGGTGTTGGGTCTCTACCTAATTCCATCACTAATTGTCTTTGTATCCTGACTAATTTATTTATAGTTTCTACCATATGAACAGGTATTCTTATAGTTCTTGCTTGATCTGCTATTGCTCTTGTTATTGCTTGCCTAATCCACCAAGTAGCATAAGTGCTAAATTTGAAACCTTTTTTATATTCAAACTTCTCTACTGCTTTCATCAAACCTAGATTACCTTCTTGTATCAAATCTAAAAAAAGCATACCTCTACCTACATATTTTTTAGCAATACTAACTACTAATCTTAAGTTTGCTTCTGCAAGTTTCCTCTTAGCTTCTTCGTCCCCATTTTCCATTCTCATTGCAAGTTCAATTTCTTCTTCAGTTGACAATAGTGGAATTTTGCCTATTTCTTTTAAATACATTCTAACTGGATCATCGACAGTTACGCCTTTAGGTAAAGTTATATCCCCTTTAATGTCATCATCAACTTCACTTTCAACATCATCTATTGCAATATCTGTTATCATATCTTCAGGATCTCGAATTATATCTTCAACTTCTATATCTTCCTTTTCTTCTATTATATCTATATTTAATTCTTCTAACTTTTGATAGAATTCATCAATTTCCTCAGGCTCTAATTCAATACTTTCTAGTGTATCAAAAATTTCCTTATCTGTAAGCAAACCATATTTTTTGCCTTTTTTAATTAAATTGTTTTCAGCAATCTGTTTGCTAGTTAAATTATTTTTATTATCCTTTATTTTTTCGTCCAACTTACTTCCTCCCCATTTCTGTTAATCAGAGCTATTTCTTTATTAAGTTGAGCTACTTCCATAGTAAGTTTAATAATTTCTTCATTGTATTTCTCATCATTTTCAGCTTCCTTTATTTTTTTTATCAGTTTTTCTCTTCTAGCAATGAGCTTATTTAACTCTAAATTGTTTATAACATCTGTAATTATTTCGTCTAATTTGCTAATATCAAAGTTTGTCTCTCTAAATAATATTTTTTCTATCATTGGTCTATAATCAACATAATCTGAAAGATCTGTTAAAATGTCTTGAGGCGAAATATTCATTGAATTATTTATCCTATTTTTTAATGTGGTAAAACATAATTTGCAATAGAAATCTTGAAAATGATCTTCATCTAAATAATCCAATAACTTTTTAGTCTCTTCGTTATTGAGTAATAGTAATGATATTGCTTCCAATTCCGCTTTAATATATGTTGTTTTCTCTTTCTTAACTAAAGTTTTTTTAGGTTCTTTCGATATATTTATACCCATTTCTCTTGTAATGGATTCTTTTGATACATTATATCTATCAGAATATTTTTGTATATATATTTCTCTAGCTACTGAAGATTTCAAATCAGCTAAAATTTTAGCAACTTCTTGTAAAAATAATATTTTTTGGTTTTCTTTGGTAATATCGAATTTTTTCTCAACATTTTGTATTTTAAATTCAACGAAAGATAAAGCATTATTGATAAGATTTTCAAATTCATCAATTCCATTTTTATTAATAAAATCATCAGGATCATTTCCTGTTGGTAAAATAATAACTTTTGGTTCTACTCCGATTCTTGTAAGTATTTCAATTGCTTTTAGTGTAGCTCTTTCTCCAGCCTCATCAGAGTCATAACATATGTATATCTCAGAACTATAATTCTTTAATAATTTTGATTGTTCAACTGTCAGAGCAGTTCCTAAGCTCGCTACAGCACCAGTGATTCCTTTGCTTTGTAAAGAAATTACATCCATATAGCCTTCAACCAAGATAATCCTATTTCGATCTGAAGATTTTATGAAATTATTTAATCCATATAAATGATTCCTTTTGCTAAAAACTATTGAGTCTGGAGAATTTAAATATTTAGGTAATGAATTATCTAGGACTCTACCTCCAAACCCTATGATTCTTGATTTGACATCAAAAATAGGAAATATAATCCTATTTCTAAATCTATCGACATATCCATTTCCGTTTTTCCTTCTACTAACTAATCCAGCCCTTACTATCTCTTCTTCACTTATTCCTTTTTCCTTTAAATATTTAACCAAAGAATCCCAAGAATCTAATGCAAAACCTATATTAAATTCTTTTGCAATTTTTAAGTTTATTTTTCTATTATATAAATATTCTTGGGCATGCTTATTTTGCAATAAATTTTTGTGAAAAAATTCACTACTAATAGCGTTTATGTCAAATATTCTTTTCTTTAAACTATTACCTAGCTCATTATCTTTAATACCAACTTCAATATTATATTTATCTGATAGAAACTTAATAGCAGAAATAAAATCTAGGTTTTCCCTCTTCATAATAAAACCTATTACATCTCCACCTTCTCCACAACCAAAACAGTGATACAATTTCTTAATAGGCGAAACTATAAATGAAGGTGTCTTTTCAGAATGAAAAGGGCAAAGACCAGAATAATTCACGCCAGTCTTTTTTAATTGAACATAACTCCCAATCAACTCAACAATATCAACTTCTTCTTTTATTTTATCAACTACATTATCATCAAGAAGCACCATTTAATACCACCATTTTCATATCTTATCCCAGGCTTTTGGTACAAACAAATCCATAAAAATATTAACTATAAATCTGTCTGTCATCCCTGCTATATAATCACAAATTATGTCTTCTTTTGTTGCTAAAGTGTCTTTATAAATTAGCATAGTATCTTCTGGTAATTTATCGAAATGTTTGAAATAATAATTGTAAACTTGTTCTACTACATACTCTGCTTTATCGTCTTCTTTTTTAGCTTTTTTATTGTAATATACATTTTCAAACATAAAATTTCTTAAATTCTCCATTTGAATTCTAACTTCATCGCTCATCTTAATCACATTTTGGCCTGAACTACTCATAATTATATTAGTTATTAATGTGTTAATTCTTTTTGAATGAGTATCCCCTAATATTTTTACACAATCACTTGGCAACATTTTACTACTAATCACCCCTGCTCTAATTGCATCATCTATGTCATGATTGATGTAAGCTATTCTATCAGCATATTTTACAAGTTGTCCTTCCAATGTTGATGAAACATTTTCTCCAGAGTGATTAATTATACCCTCTCTCACCTCAAATGTCAAATTCAGTCCCGGTCTATTTTCATGATATTCCAATAAATCAACAACCCTTAAGCTTTGAATGTTGTGTTTAAAACCATTAGGATGCAAATTGTCTAATACTTTTTCTCCTGTATGCCCGAATGGTGTATGCCCCAAATCGTGAGCTAATGAAATAGCTTCAACTAAATCTTCGTTTAGCTTTAATGCTCTTGCTATAGTTCTAGCAATTTGAGAAACTTCTAGTGTATGAGTGAGCCTAGTTCTATAGTGATCACCTTCAGGTGCTATAAATACCTGAGTTTTATGTTTCAATCTTCTAAATGCTTTTGAATGAATTATTCTGTCTCTATCACGTTGATAATCTGTTCGTATTTCACATTTGATCTCAGCTTTCTCTCTTCCTTTGCTGTTTAGGCTTAATTGAGCAAAAGGAGATAATCTTGTTTTTTCTTCTTCTTCAGTTCTTTGTCTAATATTCATTTTTATCTCCTTTCTATTAATAACTCAATATATTATATATTCTAAACTAGTAATATTAAATCCTTGTTTATTTTAATAAAAAGAGTGCTCAAAGCGAACACTCCTATTTTTACTTTATTTTTATATTTGAATAAGAGATAAATCACAAATATTTAAACTCATATCCCTTATTAACTTAATCAAAGCTAATCTATTATTTCTTATGTTTTCATCCTCAACCATTACCATTACATTATCTAAATAATTATTTATCACATCAGAAAGGCTACTTAGTAGAACTAAAGCATTATCATATTCTTTTTTATTAATTAATGTATAAAACTTATCTTCTATTCTGTTATAGGCATCATATAATTCAATTTCTTCTTTCGAAAGCAGATTTCTAACTACATTTGAAGAAATTGCTTTTTCAGATAATACAGTCAATCTGTCAAATGATGCAATTGTTTCTGCTGACTTATCCATTTCTAGCCATTTCATAATCTTATTTGCTCTTATGACAATATCATAAATATTGTCAGTTCCTGTAGATATAACAGCATCTACAACATCATGTCTGATTTTTTGATCTGTCAGCATATTTTTAATTCTAGCCATAAAAAAGTCAACTATTTCTTTTCTTACTTTATTAAAATCACAAGCTAAATTGTTCTCCTCTATATAAATATAAAGGGAAAAGTCAATTAAGTCTTTCAAAGACATATTTAACTTTTTATCGATTATTATGTTTATAATTCCAAGTGCTCCTCTTCTTAGTCCGAATGGATCCTGTGAACCAGTAGGTTGGATACCTATAGCAAATAACCCACATATTGAATCTAATTTGTCTGCTATCGATACTATTGCACCTGCTGTTGTCGATGGCAAAATATCTTGTGAGAATCTTGGCAAATATTGTTCAAAAATTGCTTGGCTTACTATCTTGTTCTCACCAGATTTTTCAGCATACTCCATGCCCATTTTCCCTTGAAGTTCCGTAAATTCGGTTACCATTTTGGTTACTAAATCAGCCTTAGAAAGATAACTAGCTCTTAAAACATTCTTCTTGGTTTCTTCTCCTACTTCTAAATAATCTGATATCTTTCCGGAAAGTCTCTGTAATCTGATTGTCTTATCATACATAGTCCCTAGTTTCTCTTGAAAAGTCAATTTTTTCAATTTTTCAACATAAGATTCTAATGGTAATTTGATATCTTCATTGTAAAAGAACCTAGCATCTTCAAGTCTTGCTCCTAGAACTTTTTCATTTCCTCTTATAACAGTATCAATAAATTTGTCGTCTCCATTTCTAATTGTTATGAAATAAGGCAATAACCTATTTTTATCATCGACACAAGGGAAGAATCTTAAATGATCTCTCATAGGAGTTACAATAACATCGAATGGAAGATTTAAATATTCTTCTTTTATTCTACCCATAATAGGTGTTGGATACTCAACCAAATTGTTAACCTCATTTAGTAAATCATCATCTTTTAAGATATTTCCACCCTTTTCTCTAGCCAATTTCTGTGAATTATATCTTATGATGTCTTTTCTCTCTTTAGGATCAACTATTACATAATTTTCTCTCATCAATTCTTTATATCTGTCAATGTCATCGATAACTATACTTTGACTTCCTAAAAATCTATGCCCCCTAGTTGTATTTGACACTAATATTCCTTCAAAATCAAAATCCATTATTTCATTATCCAATAATGAAACAATCCATCTGATAGGTCTAGCGAATTTAATATTTTTCCCTCCCCATCTCATAGATTTAGGGAAAGTAATATTTTTAATATTGCTTGCTATATTTTCTCTTAACACATCTTCTAAGAGTTTGCCTTCATTGACTTTTTTTATAAAAATATACTCCTCGTTATTAATCGTGTTAATATATATGTCATCAATTTTAGCATTTTGTGCTTTTAAAAATCCTTCTAATGCTTTAGTTGGATTATTCAAGGAATCGAATGCAATCTTTTTAGCAGGCCCTTTGACCTCAACTTCTTCACTCTTTCCTTTAGGCTCTAATCCCATTATATCTATTGCTAATCTCCTTGGTGTTTGATAAGTAATGATTTCTTTAAAATCAATTCTATTCTCATTTAAGGTTTTTTCAAAATTATTTTTTAGCTGAGTCAATGAATCATCGATAAATCTAGCTGGAAGTTCTTCTACTCCAACTTCTAAAAAGTACCTTCTATTCATTTCTTTCACCTGCCTTTTTTAAAAGTGGATATTCCATTTCTGCTCTCTGTTTTAAATATATTGAGGCTATATTTTTTGCGAGATTTCTCACTCTAGAAATAAAGTTTGTTCTTTCCGAAACTGAAATTGCACCTCTTGCATCTAAAACATTAAAAGTATGTGAACATTTCAAAACATAATCGTAAGCAGGTAGCACAAGCCCTTGTTCCAATATCTTGTTAGCTTCGTTTTCATATATATTAAAAAGATTGTTTAAAACTTCGATATCCGCCATTTCAAAACTATATACAGAATGCTCATATTCAGCTTTCCCAAAAATGTCCCTATATGTTATGTTGTTATTCCATTTTATGTCAAAAACATTATCTACATCTTGTAAATACATAGCTATTCTTTCAAGTCCATAGGTTATTTCTCCTGATTCTAGTTCACAATTAATTCCACCAACTTGTTGGAAATAAGTAAACTGTGTTATTTCCATTCCATCAAGCCACACTTCCCATCCTAGTCCCCATGCTCCTAAAGTTGGAGCTTCCCAGTTGTCTTCAACAAATCTTATATCATGCTGAATTGGATCTATTCCAATAGCTTTTAAGCTTTCTAGATAAAGATCCTGAATATTTTCTGGGCTAGGCTTGAGTATTACTTGAAGCTGATGATGTTGATATACTCTATTTGGGTTTTCTCCATATCTAGCATCTGCCGGCCTTCTAGATGGCTCAACATAAACTACATTCCATGGTTCTGGTCCTAGAGCGCGTAAAAAAGTATGTGGGTTCATTGTTCCAGCACCTTTTTCTATATCATATGGTTCCATAATCAAGCAGCCTTTTTCACCCCAAAAATTCAATAATTTTAACATAAGTTCTTGAAAATTCATATTAGTCCTCCTCGTATAATATGTTTTATTGATAAAAGCAAAAACCTTCCTATCCCTATAGGGACGAAAGGTTAATTCCGCGGTTCCACCCTAGTTGATGTTTTAGCATCCACTCTAATAACATATACTCAAAAGCTCCAATTTTATTCCCTTTATATCTAGTTTCCACCGCCCTAGACTCTCTATAATTCAAGAAATAAAACCTTCTTTTTCATCATATATTTTATTTATAACTTATTTAAATCTACCAAATTATTCAAAATATGTCAAGCTAAAGAATTTTCTAAGAGTTCCCTCGCCAAAGACCATGATTTGAGATCTTTTATGTCTAACTTATCCAATATATATTTATATAATGTCTCTTGCATTATTAGTTTATCCTGATAAATAATTATTTCGCTATTTATGTTATCAAATGGTAAATTTATATATTCTATCATCTGTCTTATGAATTTTTTTTCAATTTTTATACTTGATTTATTCTTGCATTTCGAACAAAGAATTCCACCCTTTTCAATATCAAAATACCACTGTGTTGATTTTAAAGTTTGACATTCTATGCAACTTGTTAGATCAGGTTTATATCCTACAAAGCTAATTAGCTTTAGCTCAAAAGCTAAAATCAAGTCTATATTTGTAATGCTTCCCTTTTGTATAATTTCAAGGGCTTTTGTTAACATATTATATATTTTATCGTTTTTTTCTTCTTCTGGTATAGCCTTGTCAACTAAATCTATCAAATAAAATCCAATAGCCATTGATTCAATCGATTCTCTGAGTGAATAATTTGAATTTATTAAATCAGCACCAACAATATAATAAAAGTTTCTACCTTTTTTTAAAATGAAATCACTTGTTGAAAAAATTTCGGAATATGCTAAAGCATTTGAATTTGGTTTTAAAACACCTTGAGCTAAAATATTAATCTTTCCTAGCTCATAAGTGAAAACTGTTAATATTTTACTGCTTTCCTTGTATTTTTTAGACTTTATTACTATTCCACTAGTTTTTATATTGTCCATCATATTAATCCTCATTATTAACTGAGTTTATATCCGAAATATTTCACTTTATCAGCTCTATCTCTCCAATTTTTTTCTACTTTTACCCATATTTTTAAGTTCACTTTAGTATCCATTAATTTTTCAATATCGTTCCTTGCTTCTGTTCCTATTTTTTTTAGCATTCTTCCATTCTTCCCAATAATCATACCTTTATGTGATTCTTTCTCACAATATAAATTTACGAATACATCTAATAAATCTTTATTATCTCTTTGTTTTATCTCTTGAACTTCTACATATATGCCATGAGGAATTTCTTCTTCTAAGTTCAGTAGTGCCTTCTCTCTTACTATTTCTGCTATTATTATCCTTTCAGGCTGATCAGTTATCATATCATCTGGATAATATTGAGGACCTTCTGGTAAAAGCTCTTTTATGGCATTTATATACCTATCTATATTATTATTAAAAATAGCTGATATAGGTATAATATCTTCAAACATGTTCATAGCCTCATATTTTTGTACTAGATAATCAATTTCTGTATTTGATAATTTATCTGTTTTGTTAATAAGGAGTATTATAGGTGTATTGATTTCTCTTAATTGTTCAATGATTCCACTGTCTTGCTTCCCAATTTCTAAACTATTATCAACCATAAAAGTCACAACATCTACTTCTTCTAGTGTTGATTTTGATACTTTAAGCATATATTCGCCTAATACATTTTTAGGTGTTTGAATGCCTGGTGTGTCTAAAAATACTATTTGACAGTCATTCTCAGTGTATACTAATTGAATTTTATTTCTAGTCGTTTGAGGCTTGTCAGATATAATAGATATTTTTTCTCCTATTATCTGGTTAAGAAGTGTTGATTTGCCAACATTTGGTCTACCTATTACAGTTACGAAACCTGATTTATACACTTTTTTCAACTCCACCACTAAGATCTTCAGGTCCAAAACTATGAGGTAAAAGATCTTCCAATTTGTATTTTCTGTAATTATCAACATCATTAGCTATTATGATTTCTGCGTCTTTGCCAAATTCTCTTATCACTTGTCTACATACTCCACAGGGATATGTGAAATTAGAGTCACCAACAATAACTATCTTTTTAATCTCCCTGTGCCCATCTGATACAGCTTTTGATATGGCTGTTCTTTCAGCGCAAATAGTAGGAGAATAAGAGGCATTCTCAATATTACAACCAGTATATACACTCCCATCTGCAGTCACTAGTGCTGAACCTACTCTAAATTTTGAATATGGTACATATGCATTTTCTTTAGCTTTTAATGCTAGTTTGATTAATTCTATATCGTTCATATTATTCTCTCCTAACATATCTTATTTATATATTAATTGAAATATTATTATTCCTACTAAAATTCCAATTATTGCTCCAAAAACGGTTTCCCTTGTAGAATGTATCTCTCCTTCTACTCTGCTTTCAGCTACTAAAAATGCTAAAACAAATGAAAGAGTTATAACAAGTAGATTATTAGTCAACACAGAAATTATGGTTGCAATCAAAAAAGCTACAGCGCTATGCCCACTAACAATCCCTCCTTGAAAGTGGGTTCCCTTGTTTCTATGATATTTACTCTTAAGCCCTAAAACCACAAGTATGACAATCAATAAAGCCACAAAAGTTAAATATACTGGAGAATTCTTAATCCTTTGCAATACTATATCTTTAAATGGATTTAGTCTGTCAAAAAATAACAAATATCCAACAACAACAGAATTGATACTAGCTATAAGGACTGCACCAGCAGAAATATCTTTTATCACTCTAGCATAGGGATGGTAATCAATTGTAATCATATCAACAGTTTTCTCAATTGCAGTATTAAACAGTTCTGAAACCAATACAAGTGATATTGCAAAAATTAATATGAGAAATTCCGCCTTGGTAAAATTTAGCAATAAACTTAAGATCAAAACGGTTACAGCTATTAAATAGTGTATCTTCATATTTCTTTCCATTTTTACAGTTGAAATGATCCCATTGACTGCACGATTAAAACTCTCTATAAATCTTTTTAAATCCAATTTAATCACCTTCGCCAGTTCTAAATATCCCTATTTCCTTTAGAACATTTTTTTCTTTTTGTCTCATAACTGCTTTTTCATCTTCGTTTAAATGATCATATCCTAATAAGTGAAACATACTGTGTACAGTAAGATATATTATTTCACGCAAAATACTATGTCCAAATTCATAAGCCTGTTCTATAGCTTTGTCAGTTGAAATTATAATATCTCCTAGTAAATAATGATTCGTGCTATTATCGTAGTCACCTAATGGGAATGAGAGAACATCTGTTGGCTTGTCAATATTTCTATACTCTTTATTTAATTCTTGAATCTCTTCATTGTCTACAAATGATACACTAATCTCACAGTTAGAGGGCTTGTTTTCAGCTCTAATGCAAACTTCTATGCTACGCATAATTTCCTTTTGCATATTATCATCAATATCAATTCTCATCTGCCTATTGTCGAATAGAATTCTCATAACTATTCCCCCAATTTTTTTTCATATTCAATTCTCTGATGATATACTCCCTTAAAGTAATTAGTGAATACTTCTTGAATGACTGATAAATCTTTTATTGTTAAATGAGAATCATTTAATTGATTGTCTTCTAATTTGGACTTTATAATATTTCCAATCGTTTTTGAGATAATTTCTTCCTCTATTTTATCGATACTTCGAACTGCAGCTTCAGAAGAATCCGCCAACATGACAATTGCGGTTTCCTTACTTTGTGGCTTTCTTCCCTTATATCTAAATCTTTCTTCTGGTAAGGACAATCTCTCCTCTTTAGCTTTATTATAAAAATATGCAACTAAAGTAGTTCCATGGTGTTCATCGATAAATTCTACAATTTCTCTGGGTAATTTATATTCATTAGCTAATGAGATCCCATCGTCTCTATGACTTAATATGATATCTAAGCTTTGAAGAACTTTAAGTTTGTCATGTGGATTTTCAATACCAAATTGATTTTCTTTAAACATCAAAGGTCTCTTTAGCTTACCTATGTCATGATAGTAAGAGCCAACCCTGGCAAGTAATGAATTCGCACCTATTGCATCACACGCAGCTTCAGATAAATTACCAACTAAAATACTATGTTGATAAGTTCCTGCAGCTTCCATTGATAATCTTTTTAGTAGTGGTTGATTAGGGTTAGAAAGTTCTATTAATCTAAACTGTGTCAAAATACCAAAAAGTTTTTCCCAAACAGGAAGTGTCCCTAGTGCAATAACTGCAGAAGCTATACCCCCTAGAAACAACTCAATTATTGCAATTCTATAACCAATTCTGCTCTCAAAACCACTTAATATAAAAAAAGTGTATATAATCGCACTAAAAATCCCTATTTGTAATCCACATAAGATTACTTTACTTCTTTGTGCAGTTTCTTTAGTAAACATTAACGCAATGCTTATACTTAAAGCTGGAATTATGAACTGTGAAATGTTCCAATTCAATAATATGGCAAGAGTTAAATTCATAAAAATATTTGTAATTAAAGCGATTTTGTATCCAAGAAGTTGAGAAATTAACACTGCTCCAAAAGAAAATGTCAATATGAACATCCTATAATCTCTCAATAGATAGTTTAAAACAATATTTAAAGTTAAAATAATAAATATTAATGCTATGTTGTTTCTTTTTAAAATTAAATTTCTGAAATTATCATAAAGTAAATATATAAAGACTCCTGTAATAATCAAAATTAGTAAAGATATGAATGTTTTGTTTATTAGGATATTATTTATATAGTTATAAGAACTACCAATAATGTTTGGACTTTTTAATCCTGCTATAATACTAAAGATGCCAATTAAATATAAAATAATCATGAATAAGTTTAATTTATAATTGGAAAAGTGCTTAACTAATTCATTTGATTTAAAAAAATATTTTTTCATAATAACCATCCTTAGCTTTGATTTTCTGCTCTCTCATATGCCTCTATAATTTTTTGAACTAAATGATGTCTTACAATATCCGCACTTGTCAAATTAACAAACTCTATCCCACTAATCCCTTTAAGAATTTTGGATACAGTTACTAATCCAGATTGTTTACCTTTTGCTAAATCAATCTGAGTCACATCTCCAGTAATTATTGCTTTTGATCCAAAACCAAGACGAGTCAAAAACATCTTCATTTGTTCATTTGTAGTATTTTGTGCTTCATCTAATATTACATATGAAGAATTTAGTGTTCTTCCTCTCATATATGCCAAAGGAGCAACTTCAATTAATCCTTTCTCAAAAAGCTTTAAAAAATTATCAGACCCTAAAATATCAAAAAGGGCATCATAAATTGGCCTTAAATAAGGATCTACTTTTTCTTGTAAGTCTCCAGGTAAAAACCCCAGATTTTCTCCTGCCTCCACAGCAGGCCTAGTTAATATTATTCTATTTACTTCTTTGTTTTTAAATGCTTGTACAGCCATTGCCATTGCTAAATAAGTCTTACCTGTACCCGCTGGACCAATTCCAAAAACAATATCATTTCGTCTTAAAGCATCTACATATCTTTTTTGGCCTATAGTTTTTGGCATAATACTTTTGCCTTGTGCACTAATGGTTATCAAATCATTCATTAAATCTATTGATTTATAGTCATTTGTGTTCTTTAATATATTTATAGCATAGTTTATATCTTGATATGATAAAAATTTTTGTCTTTTTATCAAGTCTATTAATGCATTAATCAAATCATGAGCACGATTTATATTTTCTTTATTCCCTTGAATGATTATCTCATCATTTAGCAAATGAATGTCTACATCAAATTTGTTTTGAATCAATTCAATGTTTTGATCGAGATTCCCAAACAAATTTTTTATTATATTATGATCATCCAATGTTATGCTGATTGATTCTTTATTGCTAATCAATATTTTACCCCCTAAAAATAGCTTATATATCATATAATATCATAACAACATGTATTTTTCTATCCAATTTTAGTTTAAAAGGAATTAAGAAGAGCTTCATATGAAGCTCTTCTTAATTCCTTTTACTCTTCGGTTCATTTAATATCTCCGAAAAAATTATTCCTTTTAAAAAGTCATTTTTTAGGTCAATAGTAATCTTTCTTTCGTTGATTTCTTCAATCTCATAATAATCTCTGTCTGAAAAACTTGAGTCATAAAGCTGTTTTTCCCAGTCGCTTATCTTTTGTTCTAAAGATCTATCATCAGCTTTGTAATCTAGCTTATTTTCTAAGCTTCTGTTATTATCAAATTCTTGTGCTTTTCTCTTTTTAGAAGACTGATTTGAAAGTCCCTTAGGTTTTTCGTAATTAGTTTTATCAATAGTATTTGGTGTATTAGTTTTTTTACTCTGTTCGATCTTCTTTTTCTCTGAAAAACTTCTAAAAAAAGTAAAAACTAATATCACAACTAATAATTCAAAAATATTCATGGAATCACTTCCTATTTATCTTTCTTCGTTTCATTTTCTCCAGTAAGTTTAGATATTGATGATCTCATATCTGTATCTGCGAGCAAATTTTTCATATTATAATAGTCCATAACTCCTAAATTCCCTTCCCTCAATGCTTGAGCAATTGCTAATGGAACTTGTGCTTCGGCTTCAACTAATTTAGCATTCATGGCTTGAACCTCAGCCTTCATTTCTTGCTCTCTTGCAACAGCCATAGCTCTTCTTTCTTCAGCTTTAGCCTGTGCTATTTTCTTGTCTGCTTCAGCCTGATCCATTTGAAGTTTTGCACCTATATTTCTTCCAACATCAACATCTGCTATATCTATTGAAAGAATCTCAAATGCAGTACCTGCATCTAATCCTTTTTGTAACACAGTGTATGAAATGCTATCAGGATTTTCAAGTACTCCTTTGTGTGTTTCAGAGCTTCCTACTGTGGTAACGATTCCTTCCCCTACTCTTGCTATAATTGTCTCTTCGCCAGCTCCTCCTACTAATCTTTCTATATTCGCTCTGACTGTAACCCTTGCAATGACGATAACTTCTATACCATCTTTTGCAACTGCAGCTATCTTAGGGGTTTCAATAACTTTTGGATTTACACTCACTTGAACAGCCTCAAGCACATTTCTCCCTGCTAAATCAATAGCTGCTGCTCTTTCAAAATCCAATGGTATATTAGCTCTTTGTGCTGCAATCAAAGCATCAACTAATGTATTTACGTTTCCTCCTGCTAAATAGTGAGCTTCTAATTCATCAATATTAATGTTTAATCCACCCTTAGTAGCTTTAATCATCGGGTTTACTATTTTATTAGGCACAACCCTTCTAAGCCTCATTCCTATAAGTGTAGATATTTTTACTTTTACTCCTGAAAAAAATGCTGTAATCCAGAGCCCTATTGGAACGAATGTAAAGAATAAAATCAAAAGTATCACGATTGCAAATGCAATTAGTATGGTTCCTATCATTTCATTTCCTCCTTATAAATATTTTGCTTCCTTCTACTCTTACTACAATTATCTCAGAATCTTTAGGTAAAAATCCTTCATCTGAAATAGTATCATATTTCTTATTATCTATTAAGCTAAATCCAGATGGTCTATGATCAGTTATTGTTTTACCGGTTTTTTCATTTAAATAAGACCTATCCTCGCTGCTAATGTAGCCTTTTTGAGTATCTAATTCATTATTAAGCACAATTTTGTTAAATAGTTTGCTGTTATAGCCTTTCCTTACTAAAATAACACCTAAAGCTGTAGCAATAATTATTGAAATGCTTAATGACATTACAGCATATTCAACATTTCCCATAGCTAGTACTATTCCAACAACAATGATTATGATCCCAGAAATTCCTGGAAGCCCAAAACCAGGTGCCAGAGCTTCAATGCCGAGTAATATTAATCCGACAACAAATAAAATAATAGCTGTCCAGCTAGAATTGCCTGCCAAGATATTCCCTCCAAAATATAAACCAAATCCAATTAAAGATATAGCAGCCCCCACTCCAAATCCAGGTGTAAATATCTCTAAAACTAAACCCACAAACCCTAAAGTTAGCAATAAAGTGCTTACTGTCGGATTGGAAATTGCTTTAGCAAATCTAATTTGAAGATCTTCTTCTACTATTTCTATATTAGAATAATCTATATTAAAGTACTCTAACATCTCATCATAGTTGGATGATATCAATTGGGCAACTTCTAAATCTAGTGCTTCTCTTGCGGTCAAACTTAAAAGTTTTCCTTTTTCAATAACGTTTTCAATTTCTATGTCAGAATCAGCCATTGATTCTATAATAATAGGATCTATTCCCCTTAATTGAGCAGTATCTCTTAAAACAGATCTCCACATAGACAAGGCTTTTTCTGTGTTAGGTATAGTTTCTGCCGAACCAATTACAGAAGTTTCAGACATTACAACATGTTCTGATGAAATAGTTATTAAAACTCCTGCAGAAATAGCTTTATTGTTAACAAATGAAATAGTGGGAATATTAGTAGAAACAATAGTATCTTTGATATTTATAGCTGAGTCTATTAATCCTCCGTATGTATCAATTTCAAATATTATAGCCGCTGCTCCTTTGTTGTTTATTTTATTTACTTCTTCTTTAACAAAATTTGCAGTAGCATTGTTTATTTCACCTTTTATAGGTATAACATATACTGTATTTCTGCTGCCTATTTCTTGACTAGCAAGTGAATATATTGGTAGTATTGCTAAAAATAATAAAAGAGTAACAAAAATTAGACCAAATCGTTTTTTCATTGAATCACCTCCCTTACTTTAGCTCTATTAAACTATACCCAATATTTTCATCATTACACAAAAATAACCTGAGTTTCCTCAGGTTATTCTAATAGCTCTTTAACAGCTTTATTCACTAAGCTTCCATCCGCTCTTCCCTTTACTTTGGGCATTACTTCTTTCATGATTCTGCCTATATCTTTTGATGTTGCTCCACCCATACCTTCAATCGTATTTCTGACGAGTTCTTTCACTTCATCATATGACAATTGTTCAGGGAGATATTCTAATAGAATTTTCATTTCCGTTTCTGTAAGTTCTACTAAATCATCTCTATTCCCTTTTTTAAATTCCTCTATTACCATTCTTTTTTCTTTAAGTTGTTTGGAAATGATATCTAGTATCTCATCATCGCTAAGTTCTTTTCTATCGTCTACTTCTTTTTGCTTAATTGCTGCTCTTACCATAGTAATAGTGTTTTTCCTGATAGTGTCTTTATTCTTCATGGAAATTTTCATGTCATCCATTAATTTATCTTTTAGTGACATTATTTACACCTTCTTACTAATACCTAGCATTTTTCTTTCTTCTTGCTGCTTCAGATTTCTTTTTTCTTTTTACACTTGGTTTTTCGTAATGTTCTCTTTTCCTTACTTCTCCAATGACGCCTGATCTAGCACATTGTCTCTTAAATCTTTTAAGAGCATTATCAAGAGATTCATTTTCACCAACTTTGATTTCTGTCATAGACCCTTCCCTCCCCTCTTAACTACAAGAGTGATATAACACTAATAACTATGATATGATACTAACTCATTATACATCATAAATAACTATTTATCAACTGTTTTTAGCCTGGTGGCCATAACATTTGTCTTTTCCCTAATACATGAAAATGAATATGATCTACTGTTTGTCCCCCTAGTTCACCACAGTTGTTAACTACTCTGTACCCTTCATTTAGCTTATTTTCCCTAGCTAATTCTGGAATTAGCTTTACAATATGAGAAACCAATTCTAAATCTGTATCTTCAATCTCATTTAGCGACTTAATATGTTTTTTAGGTATAATAAGAAAATGTACAGGTGCTTGTGGGTTTATATCTTTTATAGCTATTACTTGATCATCTTCATATATTATATCGCTAGGTATTTCTTTTTTTATTATACTGCAAAACAAACAATCCACTTTTTCACCTCCTCTAATGCTAAATAGCAATTATTTTGTCTAAAGAGACTTCTTTTAGTGTCACATTTTTAATTTGACCAATTAAGTCAAAATCAGATTTTTTTATTACTCTTACATAATTAGTTGTGTAACCTTCATAAATAAAATCTTCGTTATTGTATTTTGATTCAAATAGCACATCTGATTTATGATTTAGTAATTTCTCATAAAATTCATTCATCAATTTTTCACTTAAATCGATTAGAGTTTTACTCCTCTTTTCTTTTATTTCGCTAGGAATTTGATTCTCCATACTGAAAGCTTTTGTCCCTTTTCTTGGAGAGAACTTAAATACGTGAATCTTTGAAAATTTTACTTTTTTGACAAATTCAAGAGTTTGTTCAAATTCATCATCTGTTTCTCCAGGAAACCCAACTATAATATCTGTCGTAATTCCAGCATTTGGGAAATATTCTCTGATCAATTCTACTTTTTCATAATATTCTGATGTGCTATATTTTCTGTTCATTCTTCTGAGTACAGAATCACTTCCGCTTTGAAGAGATAGGTGGAAATGATCACATAATTTATTTGTATTATATGCAATATCCATAAATTCTTTATCTATAATATTAGGTTCTATAGAACTCAATCTAATCCTTTTTATTCCGTCAATAAAGCTTAGATTGTATATTAAATTTTTTAAATTTATATTGCCTAAATCTTTACCATATGAGGCTATATGAATTCCCGTGAGGATGATTTCTTTAAAACCATTTTCAGCAAGTTTTTTTACTTCATTTTCTATTTCTAAATAGTTTCTGCTTCTTACAGGCCCTCTAGCATATGGAATTATACAATAACTACAATATTGATTACATCCATCTTGAACCTTCAAATATGCCCTTGTCTTGGATTCTACACTATTTATATTTATTTTTTCAAATGTTTTTAGTTGATTTGATGAAATTACTTTATTTATTCTTTTACCATTCTTTTTAAAGTCTTCACATAATTCAACTATCATATTTCTGTTGTTGGTACCTATAATAATATCTACATCTTCTATTTTTTCAACTTCTTCTGGCGATACTTGAGCATAGCATCCAACAACTGCCACTAGACAATTGGGGTTGATTTTTTTAGCTTTTCTGATAAATTGCCTTGATTTTCTATCAGACATATTTGTCACTGTGCAAGTGTTTATTATATAAATGTCTGCAAAATCTTCTTTATCAACAATAATATAACCTTTATTTTTAAACAACTCTATCATTGATTCCGTTTCATACTGGTTAACTTTACACCCCAAAGTATGAAATGTTACTCTTTCCATTTAATCACTCCTAAATCATTTGATTCATATAATAAAATAGTAGATATAACTATTCCTGCTGTTTCTGTTCTAAGAATCCTTGCTCCTAAAGATACTGTGATTGCATCAATTTTTTTAAGTTTCTCAATCTCTTCATCAGCAAATCCACCCTCAGGACCAATAAAAACATTTATTTCATTTGCATTTACATAATTCTCTCTAACTGAGTGTAAATCCTCTATATTTTCATTTTCATATGGAACTATTGTAATATTGTTCTTAAACTGATTCAAAGCTTCATTAAAATCAATTATTGTATTTACTTTGGGAACTATATCTCTTTTTGACTGTTTTGCCGCTTCATATGCAATATTTTGCCACCTTGTAAGTTTCTTTATCTCTTTTTTTATATCATTTATTTTTACAATAGTTCTAGAAGTTATAACAGGAGTAAATGATACCACTCCTACTTCGGTGCATTTTTGTATAATCAATTCCATCTTAGTTGATTTAGGAATCGCCTGAAACAAATTGATTTTCAATTTTGGCTCATTGGAAATATTAGTTGTTTCAATAATTTTTAAATCTACAGAGTTTTCATTTAGTTTTTCAATTTCACATATGAATTTTTTAGGTTCGCAAACCAACTCTACGGAATCGCCTATTTTCATTCTCAATACATCTTTAATATGTTTTGCATCTTTCCCTTTTATTGAGATATTTTTGTCCTTAGGTAGTTCATCTATAAAAAATCTATGCATTTTATCTCCTCTTTGCAACAATGCAAATCCAGTCGTTCATATTTTTTATTTCCAATATTTCAAAATCATTTTTGTTTAAAGAATCTAACACAATGTCTTTCTTTGAATCAATTATGCCTGAACAAACAAAAATTCCGTTTTCTACTAAGTATTCATTTAATATGGGAATTGTATTTGCAACTACTTCAGCCACTATATTCATCACAATTAAATCTGCTTTTTCATCTATTTGGCTTAATAAATCTCCATGCCTTATTTCTACTATCGAATTTACTTGATTATCAACTATATTTCTATTTGCTATCTCAACACTAGTTAAATCTAAATCAACACCTATAACCCTATTAGCTCCAAGCTTAGCAGCTATTATGCTTAAAATTCCACTTCCACAACCTATATCAAAAACTGTTTTACCTTGAAGGTTCAAGTTTTCTAAAGCTTGTCCGCACATGTAGGTTGTTTCGTGCATACCTGTTCCAAAAGCCATGCCAGGGTCTAATTCAATAACTATATCTCTGTCATTTGGTTTGTGTTTTTCCCATGATGGTTTAATGATTATATTATTCCCAATTCTTAATGTATTAAAAAAAGCTTTCCAATTTTCTGCCCACTCGCTCTCATCTCTAATATTTATAGATATTGATCCTAAATCCTTTTTCCCAATTTCCTCCTCAATCAAGGATTTTATTTTCTCAATATCGTCTACTTCAGAAAAATATGACTTTATTAATATAAATTCATTTAAATTCTGATTTATTTCTATATCTATAAAATCCCACTTATCCTTTTGGGAAATTACTTCATTTATGGTATCGTTATCTATTATCTCTAACCCCTTAGCTCCAATGTCATATAAAATATATGTTAAAAGGTCTTCATTGTCTCTATTTGTTTTAATCGTAAATTCATACCACTTCATCCCAACACATCCTAAAGATTATTTTATATTATTATACATTAAAAAATTATAATTTACTATATATGAATTAACAACCACTGAAGTGGTTGTTAATGAAAAACATCTTTTACTTTATCAAAAAATCTCTTTTTATTTGGTGCCTTATATTGTTCCCCAAATTCTTTTGACATATCTATAAGCATCTTCTTTTGTTTGTCGTTTAAATTAGTTGGTATAACAATCTCTACTGTAAAAAACAAATCGCCTCTACCTGTACCTCTGACATAAGGTACTCCTTTGTTTTTTAATCTAAATGTTGAATTAGACTTTGTGCCTTCTGGCAAACTATAACTTACATTTCCCTCTAATGTAGGAATTTCTATTTCTGCACCTAATGTTGCTTGAGTGAAGGTTATTGGAACAGTTACATATAGATTATTTCCTTCTCTTTTAAATAAAGGATCTTCTTTTACCCTGATATATACATATAAATCCCCTCTAGGTGCATTTTTCTCACCTATATTCCCTTCGCCTCTTAATGTTATAACATTCCCATCATCCACACCAGCTGGTATATTTATTGTTATCTTTTTACTCTTTTGTTCTTTTCCAGTTCCATTACAATGATCACATTTTTCTTTGATAATCTCACCAGTACCATTGCACTCGTCGCAGGGCATTACTCTAACCATTCTTCCAAAAGGCGTTTGTTGGTTATATCTCAGTTCTCCAACCCCTTTACATTTAGGGCATGTAGTTTTTGTGGTCCCTGGTTTTGCTCCGGTACCATCACAATTAGTACATTCTTCCATTCTTGTAACAGAAATTTGCTTGTTTACTCCAAAGACTGCTTCTCTGAATTCTAATGTAATATCATATCTTATATCAGAACCCCGTTGAGGTCCTCTTTGTCTATTATTAAACCCTCTTGAAAAACCACCACCAAAGATGTCAAACAGATCATCAAATATATCCCCGAATCCACCAAAATCTGTTCCTTGTTGATTTACACCTGCATGTCCATATCTGTCATATCTTGCTCTTTTTTCTTCATCGCTTAATACTTCATAAGCTTCATTTACTTCTTTAAATTTTTTTTCGGCCTCGCTATCATTTGGATTTAAATCAGGATGGTATTTCTTAGCCAACCTTCTAAAAGATCTTTTGATTTCTTCTGAAGAGGCATTTTTGCTAACTTCTAGTATTTCATAGTAATCTCTCACAGCCACACACCTACTCCTATTAGTAAAATAAAATTTTGAGTCAAAGCTAATTTTTTAGCTTTGACTCTTTATTTTAATTAGTCTTCATCAACGACTTCATAATCAGCATCTTCTACATTATCAGATTTGTTATCTGATTGACCATCATTTTGTTGGTATTGAACATTTTCATACAATTTTTGAGAAATTGCTTGGAATTCGTTGGTTAATTCGTCTGTTTTCCTCTTAATATCTTCGATGTCGTCACCTTCCAATGCTTTCTTTAATGCTTCTAATTTCTCATTAACTTTATTTTTTTCACTCTCTGAAATTTTCCCTTCAAGATCTTTTAAAATCTTTTCAGTCTGGTAAACCATTGAATCAGCATTATTTCTTATTTCAATTCTTTCCTTTTTCTTTCTGTCTTCTTCTGCGAATCTTTCAGCTTCTTTAATTTTCCTTTGTATTTCTTCTTCAGACAAATTAGTTGATGAGGTTATTGTTATCTTTTGTTCTTTTCCAGTTCCTAAGTCCTTAGCACTAACATTTACTATGCCGTTAGCATCAATATCAAATGTAACTTCTATTTGTGGAACTCCTCTTGGTGCTGGTGGTATGCCAGTTAACTGGAACCTTCCTAATGTAGTGTTGTCACTAGCCATTTGTCTTTCTCCTTGAACTACATGTATATCAACAGATGTCTGATTATCAGATGCTGTAGTGAATATTTGTGATTTTCTAGTTGGAATAGTTGTATTTCTTTCAATTAATCTTGTTGTTACTCCACCTAATGTTTCAATTCCTAATGACAATGGTGTTACATCTAATAGAAGTAAATCCTTAACTTCTCCGCTTAGGATTCCACCTTGTATTGCTGCACCAATCGCAACGCATTCGTCTGGATTGATGTCTTTTTGAGGCTCTCTCCCTATTATCTTTCTAACAGCTTCTTGTACTAGAGGGACTCTTGTAGATCCTCCAACTAAAAGAACTTTTTCAATTTGATTTGCTTCTAATCCAGCATCTTTTAAAGCTTGTCTCACAGGCTCAATAGTTTTTTCTACTAAGTCAGATATCAGCTCTTCAAACTTAGCTCTAGTTATATCCATATTCAAATGCAAAGGTCCTTCACTAGTAGCTGTTATAAATGGTAAATTTATATTGGTTGATTTTGTTGTAGATAGTTCTTTCTTAGCTTTCTCAGCTGCTTCTTTTAGTCTCTGTAAAGCCATCTTATCATTTCTTAAATCAATACCATGTTCTTTTTTAAATTGTTCTGCAATATAATCAACTAGTCTATTATCAAAATCATCGCCACCTAGCCTATTGTTTCCTCTAGTAGCTAGTACTTCAAATACTCCATCGCCTACTTCAAGTATTGAAATATCGAAAGTACCTCCTCCTAAATCATATACCATTATCTTATGTTGACCTTGCTCTTTATCAAGTCCATATGCTAAAGCTGCAGCAGTTGGTTCATTTATAATTCTTTTTACATTTAATCCAGCAATTTTACCTGCATCTTTTGTAGCTTGCCTTTGAGAATCTGTAAAGTATGCAGGCACAGTTATTACAGCTTCGGTTATTGTCTCGCCTAAATAGCTTTCAGCATCTGCTTTTAATTTTTGCAGAATCATAGCCGAAATTTCTTCAGGAGTATATTCTCTGCCATCTATTTTTACTTTATAATCAGTTCCCATATGTCTTTTTATAGATTGTATCGTCCTGTCTGGGTTTGTTATTGCTTGTCTCTTTGCTGTTTCCCCAACTAATCTTTCTCCATCTTTTGTAAATGCTACTACGGATGGAGTTGTTCTATTACCTTCTGAATTAGGTATTATTATTGGTTCTCCACCTTCCATAACTGCAACAGCTGAGTTTGTTGTACCTAAATCAATTCCTATTATCTTACTCATAATATCTCCTCCTTTATTTTGATACTATTACCATGGATGGTCTGACTACTTTATCTTCCATTAAATAACCCTTTTGATATACCTCAACTACAGTTCCTGATTCATCATTAGTCTCTACAGTCGATATGGCATGATGAATGTTTGGATCAAATTTTTCCCCTAAAGCTTTGATTTCTTTGATATTATATTTATCTAAAACATCATAAAGCTGGTTTCTTATCATTTCTATTCCCTTATAAAAATTATCTTCTTTGTCATTAGCAGACTCTAATGCTCTTTCAAAATTATCTATAATTGGAAGTATATCTGATATAACAACTTGTATTCCATAATTAATAGACTCTTGCTTCTCATTTTCTGTTCTTTTTTTATAATTCAGAAAATCAGCTTGCAATCTAATAATTTTATTATTTAAATCTTCTATTTCTTTTTCCTTTTCTTTAAGCAATTCTTTTATTTTATTTATATCCTCAGCCTCCTCAGTATTATCCTCAGGTTCAATTTTTTCATTTGATGGGTTAGATTGAAGTTCTGATTGAGTTATTTCTTCCTCATTCAATTTTTTCCCTTCATCTGCCATTTATATCACCTCTCATTACTATTAAAATAGTCATCAATGATATCCGATATACTTTCTGAAAATGTTCTGATCGTCTTAATTAACTCAATATAATTCATTCTCTTAGGTCCAATAATCCCAATTTTACCTACAATTTCACCTTCAGTATTGTAAGTAGCTGATATAATGCTTAAATCTTTCATAGAATCATTGTTGTTTTCTTCTCCGATCTTAACATCTATATCTTCCAGATTAGTGTTATTAAGAGCAAAAATCAGTTTTTGTTTGTCTTCTAATAGAGAAATAACTTCTTTAGCTTTATCAACATCCCTATACTCCGGAAACTCAAATATGTTTGTTAAGCCATCTGCATATACTCTCAATCCTTCATAATCATCCATAGTACGAGAAAGCATAGGGATTAGTTTTTTTATTTCATTTTTATACTCAATGTAATCATCCAATATGTCTTTATTGATTTCATTTGTTATCTCAGTAAAAGTCTTATTCTTAAATTTCTTGGATAAATAGTTACTAATATACATTAAATTATCTTCCGAAATAGTTTTGTCGAGATTTATAGTTGATTTTTTTATCAATCCAGTTTCATTTACCATAATAACAAGAATTTGATTTTCATCCATTTGTAAAAGTTGTATGTGTTTTATTTTAGTTTCTTTTATTTGAGGTGATAATGCCACGGCTGTGTATTTAGTTAATTGAGAAAGAACTTTAGCTATGTCTTGAATAAGTTGATCAATTTCTTTATATTCTTCTTTTAGAAATTTTTTTATCTGTTCTTTCTTATTATTATCCAACTCAATTATGCTATTTTGAAAAAAATTATCAACATAAAACCTATATGCTTTATCTGAAGGAACTCTTCCAGATGAAGTATGTGTTTTATTTAAATAGCCTAAATCTTCTAAATCTGACATTTCATTCCTTATAGTAGCTGAACTTACCCCTAGGTCATAGAACTTGGTTATTGTCCTTGAGCCAATCGGTTCTCCAGTAACTATATAGCTATCAATAACTGCTAAAAGGATTTTTAACTTTCTTTCATCCAACATCTTAATCACCTCTACTATTTGGATGATTATTAGCACTCTTTATTGTTGAGTGCTAATTCTATATATAAACTATCATTCTATTTTTAATTTGTCAAGTATTTTTGTGTTAAATATAAAAATCCAATTCTACTATATTGCTGAAATCAAGTCCTTTTTTGGTCAATTTAATTGTTTCTTCATCTTCATAAATATTTCCATTTTGCTTGTTTTTGATTATGGCATCTTTATAGTAATCCTCAATATCTATTCCAAAATTCTCTTTAAAATGTTTCTTATTGATTCCTTTATTCAACCTAATACCTAAAATAATATACTCTGTCATTCTAGAAATATCGTCAATATATTCCTCAGAAGATACAGGAAGTTTGTTTTCCTTGATTTTCTTATAGTATTCATCAAAATTTGAATAATTAGAATATCTTGTATTTTCAATGTATGAATGGCTATTTAAACCTAACCCTATATAAGGCATTAAAGTCCAATATTTCAAATTATGTCTGCACTCAAAACCTTCTTTTGCAAAATTAGAAATTTCATATTGTTTATATCCATTCTTTTCCAATAACTCTATAGCTTTGTGATACATAATTCTCTCTTCATCTTCATTAGGAAGGTTTAATTGCCCATGCTTTTCCAATTCGAAAAACAGAGTCCCTTCCTCAATTATTAAGCTATATAAGGATATATGAGTAGGCTTAAGTTTTATAACATTTTCTAAATCTGTTAAAACATTATAAATGGTCTGATCAGGAAGACCTATCATCATATCTATATTGTAATTTTTAAATTGATTTGTCCTTATTAATTCTACTGCATCTAGAACATCGTAAGAGTTATGAATTCTCCCGAGTTTTTTCAAAATATCATCATTCAATGACTGTGCCCCAATACTAATTCGATTTATCCCAATTTCATGATATATTGCTAATTTTGTATTATCTAAAGTTCCAGGATTTGCTTCTATAGTTATTTCCGCCTCACTGTCTACTTTAAAACTTTGATTTATTTCATCAATGATAGTTTTTAAGTGCTTGCTATCAATTAAGGAAGGAGTGCCTCCTCCTATGAAAATTGAATTTACTATATAATCTTCATTTAGAGTATTTCTATATATTTGTATTTCTTTTGTAATATAATTAATATACTCTGATATTTTTTTGTCATTGCTACTAAAAGAAACAAAGTCACAATAATTACATTTCTTTAAGCAAAATGGAATATGAATATAAACTCCTAATTCTTTCATCTTAATCTACTTCTTCTCATCATATTTTAAAACACTTAAGAAAGCTTCTTGAGGTACTTCTACTGAACCTATTTGTCGCATTCTCTTCTTACCTTCTTTTTGTTTTTCTAGTAATTTCTTCTTTCTTGTTATATCTCCACCATAACATTTTGCTAGAACATCTTTTCGCAAAGCTCTAATTGTCTCTCGAGCTATTACCTTCGAGCCAATTGCTGCTTGAATTGGAATTGCAAATTGATGCCTAGGTATTATATCTACTAGTTTCTCTGCAATAGCTCTGCCCCTCTCATATGCTTTGTCCACATGAACTATCATAGAAAATGCATCAACTAACTCTCCATTAATCAATATATCTAATTTTACCAATTCACTCCTGTTATATCCTTTTAATTCATAATCAAATGATGCATATCCTCTTGTCTTTGATTTTAAAGCATCAAAAAAATCGTATATTACTTCATTTAGAGGCAATTCATATTTCAAATTAACTCTCTTTGCATCTAAATATTCCATATTAATAAAAATCCCTCTCTTGTTTTGGCAAAGCTCCATGATTGCACCAACATATTCTGAAGGGGACATTATAGATGCAGATACTACAGGCTCTTCAATATAATCAATTTCTGAAGGTTTTGGTAAATTTGAAGGATTTTGAATTTCAATTACTTCTCCATCAGTCTTATGAACACGGTAGATTACACTTGGAGAAGTTGTAATTATATTTAAGTCAAACTCTCTTTCAAGTCTTTCTTGAATGATCTCCATATGTAGTAACCCTAAAAATCCACATCTGAATCCAAATCCTAGTGCTTGCGATGTTTCTGGTTCAAATACTAAGCTGGCATCATTTACCTGTAGTTTTTCCAGTGCATCTCTAACACTATTAAAATCTTCTCCTTCTGCTGGATAAATACCACAGTATACCATCGGTGTAACCTTTTTATATCCTGGCAATGGTTTATCTGTAGGATTAAAAGCATCAGTTATAGTATCCCCCACTCTTGCTTCTTTTACATTTTTGATGCTAGCTGCTACATATCCAACTTCTCCAGCACTTAAAAAATCAATAGGAATTTGTTTAGATGTATTTATTCCAACCTCAATTACTTCAAACTCTTTTCCCGTAGACATCATCTTGATTTTCATCCCGGGAAATATTTTCCCATCAAATACTCTTATGTAGCAAGTTACTCCTTTGTATGGATCATAATAAGAATCAAAAATCAATGCTTTTAATGGCTTTTCTTCATCTCCTTTTGGTGCGGGTATGTTTTCTACTATGCCTTCTAAAACTTTATCTATGTTTAGCCCTTCTTTAGCAGAAATAAAAGGAGCAAAAGAAGCATCTATACCTATGATATCCTCGATTTCCTGAACAACTTCTTCTGGTCTGGCGCTTGGTAAGTCAACTTTATTTATCACTGGAAATATTTCTAAATCTTGTTCAATAGCTAAATATACATTTGCAAGGGTTTGAGCTTCAACACCTTGTGTTGCATCTACGACCAAAATAGCCCCTTCGCAAGCTGCTAATGATCTGGAGACTTCATAGTTAAAATCTACATGCCCGGGTGTGTCTATCAAATTAAAAATATATTCTTCTCCATTTTTCGACTTGTAATTAAGTCTAACTGCTTTTAGCTTAATTGTTATTCCTCTTTCTCTCTCTAGATCCATTTTGTCCAAAACTTGCTCTTGCATTTCTCTTTGCGTCATCATACCTGTTTTTTCAATAAGTCTATCTGCAAGTGTTGATTTGCCATGGTCTATATGTGCTATTATAGAAAAGTTCCTTATGTTTTTTTTGCTTACATGCATTAATTTCCCTCCAAATAATTTTATTCTAATATAGGAAATCCTCCCAAAATTGGGAGGTTAATTTAACTTTCCAAATCTAGAATCAAATGGATAGTATCTAAATTTAGCTATCCCTTTGATATCTTCTATTTTAACAGTACCAAAGTATCTGCTATCTTTACTAGCTCCTTCAGCTCTGTTATCCCCTAGAACAAACACTTCCCCTTCAGGTATTATCCAATAGTTTTCACTGTAAATATGTGTATATTCATCTCCCGTTAAATAATTTTCCTCAATTTGCACTCCATTTACGTAGATTTTACCGTCTGATATCTGAACTATATCTCCTTCAACTGCAATAACTCTCTTTATATAATCTTTGTTTTCCGAGTCAGGAGCACTTAATATAACGATATCACCAGGTTTAGGATCTGTGAAATACAGCGGCAGTTTAAAAGCTATCAACCTATCACTATCATGCAGGGTAGGGTACATAGAGTTCCCAACTACATATGTTGTATTAAATACAAATGTTTTAATTAAAATAGCAATAAGTATAGCTATAGCTATGCTTTTAATCCATTCAACCAATTCATTTTTCTCCTTCTTATTTTCATCATCAAATTCCAAGATGTTTTCCTCCCACTCATTCTAAAATAACCTATTGATATTATACCACTATATTTGTGTAAATCAATTAAAAGTGTTGACTTAATTACTTGAAAATAATATTTTTACTAAAGATGTAATTGATTAGTTAGTTTAACCTAATTGTTAATTTCCCTTGCAATAAAGTTATATTGATGGTAAAATAATTTTTGTTAGATTGTGAGGGAGGTGAAACGATGGCAAATATAAAATCTGCTGAAAAGAGAATATTGGTCACTCAAAAAAGAACTGCATTAAATAAAGCTAGAAAATCAGAAATTAAAACATACATTAAAAAATTTGAATCTGCTTTGCAAGCAAACCAAATTGATGAAGCAAGGGCTTTACTTAAAACGATTGACAAAAAATTAAAGAGAGCAGCCCACAAAAATGTTATTCATATGAATCAAGCTTCTAGAAAAATTAGTCAATTAACTAAAAAACTCAATAAAGCAATGTAATAAAAACTTCGGAGAACCCGAAGTTCTTTATTTTTAATTTAAATTTGCAAGATTGACAATTAACTTCTCAACTTCATATCTATCATTTACTGATTTGCTTTTTAAATTTTTCTCTGTTTCAATAACTAAGTATATGCATTTAACTAATCTATCTATAGTATATCTATTGCTTAAAGCAGAAATTTTGTTGAACTCATAAGGTTTAATTTTGAGTTTAGAAATTATTTCAGAATCAGTATAATTTGCCCTTCTATAACTTCTATAAGCTAACTGCAGCTTAAACTGACGATTTATCATATAAATTATCTTAATAATAGGTTCGTCTAATAGATAAATTTCTGAAAATATTTTTAGAGACCTTTCTACATTTTGTTCACCTATACTAGTTAATAAATTGAATATGTTTTGATCTAATAATTTTATTATAGATTTATCGATAGTATTTTTATCTATGATAGTATCGTCTGAATAAGTGACAATTTTTATTATTTCGTTTTCTAAATCATATAAATTTAGTTTCAAGTTTTTACTAGTATATCCACTTTGTAAAATTAAATAACTAATGTCTTGTTGAGTTATTGTCCTATTATAAGATTTGAATTTCTTATAAATCCAATTGATCAAATCTTTTCCTTTAAGTTTTTCAAAATATACTATTTCTTCTTTTGAAAATAATTTCATGAATTTGGTATTACTGCTTAATTTTTTATTATTATCTAAAATAATGAGAATCTGGTGTTTTCCTAAATCACTTAGAACATTTTCAATTTGCTTGAATTCGTTATTCTCTATCAATTTTTCAGAATTAAATGCTATTGTTAACTTTTTTTCTGCTAAAAATGGTAATGTTTCAACACTATTTCTTAAATCATCAATGTCATTAACCTCAAAATTAAGCTCCAAAATATTCATTCCCTCTGTTCCTTCGGGAATATAAATCTTCTTCAAAAGGTCTAATGATTCTTTTATTAAATAATCTTCATCTCCAAGAAACAAATATTTTTCTTTTATTTCATTATTTTTAATAGATACAATAAATTCTTTAAAATCCATTCAATCGTTCCTCCAAATTTCTATAAATACATATTAATTTAAACGATAAATATAAATATAATATAAAAATAAATATATCAAACATTTTATCTATTAAATAACTATATAAATCTTCTTGATAAAAAGGTTTCGAATAAGTACTTAATACCAGTTTATCTTCTTTAATTATCACTCTTATTAAACCCGACTTATCGGTTCGATATATTTTGCTGTTTGCTTTCTCTAAAGTTTCAATTGTCTCATCTGCTGGATGTCCAAAATTATTTCCTTCTCCTACTGATATAATGCTAATAATAGGAGATGTTTTTTCTATAAACTCAGAATCTGAGGAAGTTTTGCTCCCATGATGCGCTACCTTTAAAATATCAACATCTAAGTCTAATGTTTTAATAAGTTCCTTCTCTACTTTTTTCTCAATGTCCCCTGTAAAAAGTAATTTATGTCCATTTGCTTTTACTAAGCAAACCAAAGAATTATTATTTCCACTGTCTTTTAAAATTGCGTTTTTCCCTGGCCACAATATTTCGATTTCAAAATTATCATCTATCATTATTTTGCTTCCGTTAGATAAAACATGAAATGGAATTTTACTCTTTTGGATACCCATTAAAAACTCTGAATCTTCTGGTGTGTCACTTGAAACAATATTTTTTACATCGATATTTTCAATAATCGCTTTACTTCCTTTGTAATGATCTGCATCAAAATGAGAAATAATCATTAAGTCAAGTTTGTTTACTCCTGATTTTAGCAAAAAAGGCAGAGTAATATTCTTACCAACATCAAATTCTGAAAAAACAGAGCCTCCAGTATCAATTAAAATATTCTTATCTTTATATCTTAATAAAGAACTATCTCCTTGCCCAACATCAATGAAATCTATGATTATGTCATTTTTAGTTTCAAAATAGTTAAAATTCATTACTAAAATAAATAAAATAGTGAAATATATGATTACTCTTTTTATTTCATTTTTTAAATTCAAAAAAAATTCAGGATTAAATATAAGTATTATTAAAAAAATATATATAGCAAACTCTTCTAATGATGGTGATTTGAAAGTGAAATTTAAATTCTCATATAAACTCAGTCTATAGATTAATGAGTTTTGAATATATATAGTATAATATAAAATATCAATCAATTTATTAAACAATATTGAAGAAAAGCCAATTATCAAATTTATACTAGCAAGTGGTATAATTATCAAATTTGCTAATATTGAAAGAAAATTAAATGAGTTGAAGAAATAAATTTGAACTGGTATAAGACATATATTTACTGATAATATCGTTGATAAACTATTAATAAGCCTCCCCTTATATGGATAAAAAAATTGATTCATTTTCTTAGAGAAAACTAATATCGAAAAGCTAGCTATATATGAAAGCAAAAATCCAACCCTAAAAATCCAAAATGGATTAATAAATAAACTAATTATCGCAGCAATATATAAAGAATTTAAAGAGTCATAAGGTTTGTATACTAATGACGAATATAAACTCAAAGAAATCATCAATATTGCTCTCACACTTGACGGAGGATATCCAATTAAATAGCCATATACTGTTATAACAATTATAGTAATTATTAAATTTAATTTTCTGTTTAATCCTAAATTAGCTAATATAAAAATAATAAATGAAGAAATCAAATTAATATGTAATCCTGATACTGCTAATAAATGAATTAAACCAATATCTTTGTATATATCGTATTGATAGTCGTCAAGATAACTGCTATCACCTAAAATAGTACTAATCATTAAATCTCTGCTGTCTTTTGGCAAGGAACTAAAATTATTTTTAATCAAGTTTTGAAATTTTGTTTGAGCTACATACTTAAATGGAATACTTTTATTAATTATGTTTACAGATTCACTTTCTAAGTAAATAGTATAATGTATTTTTTTTGTTAGTAAATATTGTTTATAATTAAATAGATTTGGATTGGTATTTGTTTTAGCTTTTTTTATAGTTCCATTGAAGCTTAAAGTTTGCCCAAGTAAAAAATCATTGTCATTGTCTGTAGTAAGCATAATCCTTTCGTTAGTATAAGAATCATCGACCGAAATCAATATGATTTCAAGTTTTGTCTTTTTATCGTCGATTTTAATTTTATCAATAATTCCTAAGTAGTTGGAATCTCTTCCACTGTATTTATCTAAATCACTCGATAGTTGTAAATTGCTGATAATAATTGCTAAAATAAGTGGCAAGAAGAACAGTGATATTAACTTTTTACCTCGATTATCAAGTACTAATAGTATAACTATAAAACAAGTAATAAAAATAAATAATAAAAAAATATCTATGTTAAAAAAATAAGCAAGTAAAATTCCAATGATATAACCAAAAAGTACTAGAAACGAAGGCCTTTTCATCACTTTCTCCTTAGTCGATTTGAAATGAATAATATAATTATATCATATAAGAATATTTATGGTATTATTTATACAAAGGAGATGAATTGTATATGACGGAAAGATTATACTGGGAAAATCCATACTTATCCTATATTGATGCCTATGTCACCGAAAAATATTTAAAAGATGGTAAATGTTATTTGAAATTGAACAGAACTATTTTTTATCCAGATCAATCAGGTGGTCAACCAAGAGATGTTGGATATATAAATAATATTGAGGTTCAGGATGTATATGAAGATGGTCTTGATATTGTTCATGTTCTAAATGAAAATATTGATACTCTTGATGTAAAACTATCAATAGATATGGAAAGAAGATTTGATCATATGCAACAACATACTGCTCAGCATGTACTTTCAAAAGCTTTTTTGAATATATTTAACTGGCAGACTGAGAGCTTTCATCTTGGATCAAAATATAGTACAATCGACATATCAACTAAAGAGATTACAGAAAAGGAAATTGAAAAAGCTGAGCTATTAGCAAATAAAATCGTTCAATCAAATTTCAAAGTTAGTTCGTATATAGTAACCCCAGACAAATTAGAAAAAATACCTATAAGGAAAAAAATAAATATTGATGAGAATATTAGAATAGTTGAGATTGATGGTTTAGATTATTCAATATGTGCTGGTACTCATGTTTCTTCAACAGGAGAAATTGGAATCATTAAAATAGTTGGGTTTGAAAAAGTTAGATCTACTATTAGATTAAAATTTATTGCAGGACAAAGGGCGCTTAATAATTATCTGTCTATATATTCTTTAATAGAAAACATTAGAAAAAATCTATCAGCAAATGAGAACGATGTTCTAAAAAAAGTATTAGAAATTCAAGAGAATAATAAAATTTTAGAAAAACAATTAAAAGAACTTAAAAAAAGTATTATAAAATTAAAAGCTGAAGAAATTTTATCCAATTTAAAGACAATTGCAAGACTTAATTTTGTAATTAAATCTTTAGATGCTGATGATTATAATTATCTGGATGATATTAAACATTATGTCACATCTTGTGAACAAAATATATTCCAAATATATACATTTGAATCAAATAATTGCATACAATTTAATATTTCTTCACCTAAAGACCTTGATTTAGATTTGAAAACTATCTTCTACGAGCTCTCAAAAAAATACGAAATAAAAGGTGGTGGAAACACTCATAATATCCAAGGAAATATTAGAAAAGATCATAAAGAATCATTTATTAATGATGTAATTTCAAACATCATAAAAAGTTTAAATGCTAAATAAGTTTTGTGGCGGGAGTATGTGGGAATCGAACCCACCCAAGAGGCTCCTAACCCCTCGCGCTGGTTTTGAAGACCAGAGGGCACACCAGCACCCATCTACTCCCTTATTTTTGCACTTAATTAGTATAGCATACTATAATTAGTTGTCAAGGATTATACATTATATTTTTGTAATACAAAGAGAAAATATAAATTTAACTCTAAAAATTATTTTCAAATTTCAATTACTTATACTTAAATTTTATCTATCACGGGGAAATACTGCTAACCCCTTTTTCTTTAAAATAATATCCTACTCCCCACTTGGTCAAAATATACTGAGAGTCCTTAGGATTTTCCTCAATCTTTTCCCTAATCCTTCGGATATGTACATCTACAGTTCTTAAGTCCCCATAGTATGCATATCCCCATACTTTTTCTAATAATTCCTCCCTTGTGAATATCTTTCCAGGGTTAGAAGCTAAAACATACATCAAATCAAATTCTTTACCTGTTAAAGTTATTTCTTGCCCAGCTTTTGTTATTTTTCTGCCAATTGTATATATTTTAATATCTGAAATCTCAATAGTTTCGTTATTCCTATCGTAATTTAGATTAGATGTCCTTCTAAGTATTGCCTTAATTCGAGCTTTTAGTTCTAATATGTTAAAAGGTTTTACTAGATAATCATCTGCTCCATACTCAAACGCAAGTATCTTTTTTATATCATCATTTACCATTGAAATGAATATAATAGGTATGTTTGAAAAACTTCTAACACTTTGGCATATAGATAAACCACTTGATTTTAATAGCTGAAGCTCTGTTACTAATATATCGTAATGTTTCTTTTCAATTAGATCAATAATATTTTCGCAATCTGGCAATACATCTATTTGAAAGCTATCTTGTTCAAAGCTATACTTTAAAGTTTTAGTAAAATTTTTGTCAGGATCTAATAATAATATTTTCTCTCCCATGGACTCACCTCAATCATCCTATTAGATATCTTTTATCTCCATCTCTTCTGGTAAACTTAATTTGATCAAAATGTTCAAGTAATGATATAGCAACTTTCCGATTTGTATTTAACAAATCTCTATATGTTGAAGCAGTTATATATTCGTTTTCTAGCAAATATGTCTTAAGAATCGATCTAGCATCATTATACTTATTTGAACTTATTAGATAACTATCTGCTATCTTAATTATATCAGCAGTATTAATCATAAAAAATATTAAATCTTCAAGCTTATTCTTATTTATACTTTTGTTGTTTTCGAATACTTCTTCTATTTTAGTTAAATTGTATTCCTTCGTTTCTAAAAATCTAATGATCTTCTCTTTTAATTCTTTTTCTTCATCTGACAAACTAGGAGTAAAGTCAGGAAGGGATAGCAAATCTTTATATTGTTTGATTTCCTTTTGGCTTATTAAATAATCAATGATCATATCTCCTAACTTTTGTTTATTCTTCCCGAGATATTTTGCTCGAATCTCTTCTTTTGGGATTCCATACCTTAATGGGTATTTATTATGAAATTCTAACAATTCTTTTGTTATAGTTTTTGTCAATTCATTTAGCTTTGTTTCATGGATTGGATAAATTTCTCTGTTTAATTCAAACACAGTAGCTTTTCTAGCAATTTCTAATTTTTTTACTTCCTCTAAGCATTTATCTTCTAATAATGATAATTCAGTAGAAATCTCCTTGATATTGTAAAAAATGTCCTTCTCAGCTTTTAGTAAGCTTTCTATATGATCTGAAATGCTTCCCTCATCTTTTACGGAAAGTTCTTCTAATATATTTTCATCATATCTTTTCCTTTTCTTTGGATTCGCAACTAATACTTCGCCGCCTCCAATTGTGAACATTGGTGAAAAAAAACGCAAAATAAATCTATCTTTTGCTTTTGCCACTGTTTTTTCTTCTAGTCTAAGTTGAGCAAATGCTTCTTCTCCAGGTTCTAGAAAGTCTCTATCTAATAATATCATCCTGCACATTATTTCATCTGTTCCAAGGTATAGCTTTAATCGAGTTCTATTTTCTATATGTCTATCAAGGTTTTTGATTAATTTAACTTTTACATCTAGCATCATTGTTTCCTTCATAGTCCCAGTTAGAGCTAAACAATCTCCTCTGCTTATCTCGTTCTTCTTTACATTAGAGAGATTGACGGCTACTCTTTGCCCTGCATAAGCTTCTTTTACATCAATTTCATGAACCTGTAAGTTTCGAATTCTGGAAGTAATTGATTTTGGAAATATTTCAACCTCATCTCCCACCTTTAGTCTACCACTTAAAAGAGTTCCTGTTACAACAGTTCCAAAACCCTGAATAGTAAATACTCTGTCTATAGGAAGCCTAGGTAAATCATTTATATCCTTTTGTTCTATAGAATTAGATAGTTTATCTATTTCTTCAATTACTTCATCAATCCCTGTTTTTTTTGTACTAGAAACAGGTATCATTTTAGAATTTTCTAAAAATGTTCCTTGGACACTTTCTTTTATCTCCTCTTTCACAAGTTCCAGCCATTCTTCATCTACTAAATCAGCTTTAGTGATAACAATAAATCCTTTTTTAACTCCTATTAAATCTAAAATGGCTAAGTGTTCTAAAGTTTGAGGCATAACTCCCTCATCTGCCGCTACTACAAAAAGTATTAAATCTATTCCTACTACACCTGCCAGCATATTCCTGATAAATTTCTCATGACCTGGAACATCTATAATGCCAGCTCTCTGGCCACTAGGCAAATCAAAATAAGTAAACCCTAACTCTATCGAAATACCCCTTTCTTTCTCTTCTTTTAATCTGTCTGTTTCTCTACCAGTTAGAGCTTTTATTAAAGTAGTTTTCCCATGATCTATATGCCCAGCTGTTCCAATGATAATATGATTCATTTCTTATCTTACTCCCCTTAAATAATCTCACATGCGTATAAAATTGCTTTTAATAAAATATCCTCTTCGTCCTCTCTTATTGTTCTGAAGTCAAGTATAATTTTATCTTTTGATATTCTAGTTATGATTGGTGTTTCATAGTTTCTAAGTTTATCTTCAAATTCAACTATGCTAATTCCTTTAACTTCTATAGTTAAACATTTAGTTCTAAGTCTTTCAAGAGGCAATGAACCTCCCCCTATTTCCGAAAAATCATCGGCAATACCAAAAATTATATTTTCCGAATTAATAATTGCTTGAAGTTTTTTAAATACTCTCTTTACTTGAGTTTCTATTTCTTCTAAACTTTTCATCATCATCTTTAAAGTAGGTATTTTTTCTATTGATATCTCATCATCCAAATAATATCTAAAAGTACTCTCTAATGCAGATATTGTAAATTTATCAACTCTAAGTGCCCTTGTTAAAGGATTTCTTTTCATTCTATCTATTAGCTCTTTTTTACCTACTATTATTCCAGCTTGAGGTCCGCCTAAAAGTTTATCTCCGCTAAAAGTCACTATATCTGCTCCATTTTTTATACTTTCAGCAACGGTAGGTTCATAACATATCCCGTATTTTGAGAGATCTATTAGTACTCCACTTCCCAGATCTTCTATCAAATAAATTTTATCAGTTTTTAATTTATTTAGTTCAGATATTGGTACATCACTAGTAAAACCAAGTATTTTATAATTTGATGTGTGCACTTTCATAATACATGATGTATCCTCATCAATCGCATTCAAATAATCTTCAAAATGAGTCTTATTTGTGGTCCCTACCTCTTTTAAAACAGCTCCACTTTGCTCCATTACCTCAGGTATTCTAAATGAACCCCCAATTTCAATAAGTTCTCCTCGTGAAATAATTACTTTTTTATTTTTGGCTAATGTACTTAAAACCAATAATACTGCAGCAGCATTATTGTTTACTACTAAAGAGGCCTCACTACCAGTTACTTGAGATATGATTCGTTCAAGATGTGAATATCTAGAGCCCCTTGTTCCTTTTTCTATATCAAACTCTAAATTAGAATAATTAATGCTGACTTCTTTCAAGTTATCAATTACTTCTGGATTCAATAAAGATCGTCCTAAGTTTGTGTGAATTATTATCCCAGTAGCATTTATAACTCTCTTCAAATTAAAATTATTCTTAATTTTACAATTTTCTATTATGTTATAAATAACATTATTTAGATATGAATTTATCTTTGCTTCATCTTCACCCATTTTTATGATTGTTCTGATTTTATTAAGTTCTTCATTTATGGCATCTATAACTATTTTCCTAGGCATAAATTTTAACAACTCTTGAATATTTTCATCATTTAATATTTCATCCACCTTTGGAATTAGTTTGTAATATTTTTTTTCAACCACCGAAGCACTCTCCTTACTAGCTAACATAAATTCTAAATTCTTCTTTGTTTACTACTTTGCCTATTATGCTATACTCCACATTCCTTTCCTTTAGACCAATTTCCAGTTTATTTAAATCATCCTCTCCCACAGATATTAATAATCCTCCAGATGTTTGTGGATCAAACATGATATCTTTTAAATATTGAGCTACATGTTCATTAAACACTACTTTATTTCCAATATGAGTTTTATTCTTGTAAGCACCTGCAGGGATGATCCCCATAGATGCATAATCTTTAGCTTCTTCTATATAGTGAATTTTGTCACTAAATAAAAGAAGGCTTACATCGCTAGCTTCTGCCATTTCTAAAGCATGACCTAACAGACCAAATCCTGTTATGTCTGTTATACTATGAATTTCTTTTAAATTATCACAAGCCTCTTTAGCATATTTATTCAATTTTGTCATAACTTCAACACATCTATTATATGCACTTTTGCTTGCTATATCACCTTTTATCGCAGTATTTATTATTCCAACGCCTAATGGCTTTGTTAGAACTAAATAATCACCTATTTTAGCATTACTATTAGATTTTACTTTATTAGGATGAACAAATCCTGTAACAGACAATCCATATTTAGGTTCATCATCAGCAACGCTATGCCCTCCTACTAGGATTGCCCCTGCCTCTTTTACTTTATCATATCCTCCCTTTAAAATTTCAGAAAGAATTTCTGGATCCAAACAATCGGGAAAACAAACGATATTCATGGCCAAAGTAGGTTCTCCACCCATCGCATACACATCACTTAAAGAATTTGTAGCAGCAATCTGTCCGTATGTATATGGATCATCTACTACGGGAGTAAAAAAATCTAAAGTTTGAATAATCGCTAATTCGTCATTAATTTTGTAAACTGCTGCATCATCAGATGTATCTATTCCCACTAATAATCTTTCATCATGCATTTTGGGTAATTTGCTCAAAACTTGAGCAAGTATATCGGGACCGATTTTAGCAGCTCACCCAGAACTCTTTGTTAATTGAGTAAGTCTTTTATCCATTGTCTCACCTCTTATTTCGTAGTTATTAAATCTTTTATGCTATTAAATTTCGCATCTCCTATCCCTGCAACTTTTTTTATGTCTTCTATTTCATTAAACTTTGTTTTATTCCTATATTCAATTATTCTATCAGCTAATACATCCCCTATTCCTGGTAAACTAACCAGCTCCTCTTTTGAACATGTATTAATGTTAATTTTGCTAGTTGAAGTCTTATCATCTTTACTTTCTATAAATTCAGGGGGGCTGTTATTTGAATTTACATTTACATCTTCACCAATTTTAGGTATGTATATTTTATCTTCATCACTTATTTTTCTTGCTAAATTAATTTTATCTAAATCAGCATCTTTTGTTAGCCCTCCTGCTAAATTAACTACATCTATTACCCTATCTCCTGAAAATAGTCTATATATTCCCGGTTGATAAACTTGGCCACTTATATGAACTATAATTTCAGAAGGTATTTCTTCATTATTTTTTTCTTCTTCAACTGTTTTTGATTCATCATTTATTATTACCAAATTGTTTTCTTTAGCAACATTTAAATCATCAGAGGGATTTCTAAATACAAAAATAATAATTATTAACATTGCAATTATCGTGATTAATATTTTTTCTCTCTTACTGAAATAACCCACACAAATTCCCCCTAATAATTAATCTACTAAACTATTATATTTATTATACTATTTATAAGGATATAATTAAATGATTAATATATTTCTATAAACAAATGTATTTTAGTTGGTTTTTTTGATATAATAAAAATAACATAATTTTGGTGGTGATATTTTGAAAAAAATTAACATTATTAGTGCTATTTTAACAATTACAATGCTTCTAACAAGTTTCTCTGAAGCGTTTGCAACTTCGTTGCGAGATGACCCTTATAGTCTAAGTTCATCTGTTTTGGCCAGCAATTCGATGAATTACGAGACATATAATTCTCTTAATATAGGAGCAGAAGCTGCTATATTAATAGATTATGATACTGGGCAAATATTATATCAAAAAAATATAAATAAGAAATTGTATCCTGCTAGTACTACTAAAATGATGACAGCTATTCTTGCTTTAGAACACGGAAACTTAAGTGATTATGTAATAATTGATCAAGAGGTAGTTGACTTAACATATGGAAGCCATATTGCACTTGAGGTCGGAGAGGTCTTAACCCTAGAACAACTATTAAATGGTATGCTTATAGCATCTGCTAATGATTGTGCTTTAGCAATAGCTAAACATATTGGTGGTAGTGTTGATGCTTTTGTAAAAATGATGAACGATAAAGCAAAAGAACTTGGTGCTGTTGACACAAATTTCGTAAATCCAAATGGCTTGCACGAAGATGAGCATGTTTCCACTGCTCATGACCTAGCTCTTATTGGTCAATATGCAATGCAATTTGATGAATTTAGAAATATAATAACTAAGGTTACATATGAGATTCCTCCAACAAATATAAAAAATGAGGCACGCTATCTTAAAACAACTAATAAATTACTATTTAGTACTGAGAAAGTAGAAATTAACGGTCAACCAGTTCCGATTAAATACCAATATGCATTAGGCGTTAAAACTGGATATACAAGCAAAGCTAAAAACTGTTTAGTCTCTTATGCTGAAAAAGAAGGTCAAAAATTATTGGCTGTAGTCCTCAAAGCTAATGGAAATGAAGTTTATAAGAATACAATAGAATTGTTAAATTTTGGTTTTGATAATTTTGACAATATAGTAATTGGTTATAAGGATCAATTCATTGATAATATCCCGATTGAAGGAGGAAATATTCCTTATGTAGCTGGTATTATAGACTCAAACATTGCATTTCCATTGTCAAAATACAATGTTGAAAATATTGAAAGAAAAATCGTTTTAAATGAAGACTTACATGCTCCTATATCTGTTGGTCAAATATTAGGTGAAGTTCATTATTTAATAAATGGAGAATACCTTGGTAAAGCTAATATTGTAGCATCAACAGATATAAGTGCAGATACTTCTTCTGGATTCCTTAGTGGTATTATCAATAACTGGTACTGGTTTATTATAGTTTTTTTAATCTTACAAAGAATATATAAAAAATATAAAATAAGAAAAAAAAGAAGAAGAAAGAGAAATGCTATCCCAGAAATAAATTATATTTCAAAATAAAAAAAGGGCCATTTAGGTCCTTTTTTTATTTTGTTGCAATCGCTTCTATTTCAATCAAACCACCTTTTGGTAATTCAGATACTTGAACAAGGCTTCTTGCTGGCTTATGATTTGTAAAATATTCACCATAAACTTCATTAATTATTGAAAAATCATTAATGTCTTTTACGAAAACTGTTACTTTGATTACATTATCCAATTTAGACCCAGCTTCTTCAAGTATTGCCTTTACATTTTCTAGACAAGTCCTTGTTGCTAATTTAATATCTGTAATTAGTTCTCCAGTTGATGGATCAATAGGTAATTGTCCGGAAGTAAATATTAATCCACTACTAATAATTCCTTGTGAATATGGTCCAATTGCTTTCGGTGCCTTTTCTGTAGAAATATATTCTATAGCCACTTCTTTCTACCCCCTCGTATAATAATGTTATAGTTTAATAACTATATATCTTTTCCATCTCACTAATGTTGTGAGATAATAATTGTACAGATAGAGGTCGTAGTTCACCCCCTTGAAGCGTTGTTTTCCTTA
>JACIXZ010000019.1 GCA_014360205.1 Tissierellales bacterium | reverse complement strand
TCAAAATACAGTACAAAAGAGATTTTAGAGATTCAAGAATGGCTAAATAACTATCCGAGAAAAATATTAAATGGAAAAAGCGCAAGAGAAGTGTTTGAAGAAGAATTAAAAAAATATTCATAGAGTAAAAGCAAAAAATCTTCTCCCCTAGGGGAGAAGAACATCAACTAAAGTAAAAGAGTTCACAAGATATATGAACAATGACATATTAACAGAGATAAAAGTGTTTCATTTTAATTTGCATTTAGCCTTTTCTGAAATTAATTCAATTAAGTCTATGAAATCTTTTGGATGTGTTGTATAATACTTATTGTAGATGGTTTGAAGTTTGGGGTTCATTTGTTGCATTGCAGTGCTAGAATGAATTGCTCCAGGCTTCTTTTTTAATGTTTTCAGGTAATGTTCTATTTGTATGTTCCATGTATGCACTCCATAATTTCTTATATGTTCTGCTACTTTTATATTATTATGATAGACAAATACCGTTTCAGGATATATTTTTACGGTAACAAATTTTCCTACTAAAGAATCTGGTACGGAATATTTATTTTCATCTACATTTATTACTGAATACTTATTGACTCTTAATTCTTCTAATCTTGCTATATCATAGCTTGGCATAAGCTTTATCAGATGTGGTTTTTCTGTATCTAAAATTTCTTTTGGACTTTTATTATCATAGTCTCTATTAGGTTTATTATTTAACTTTTCTAAAACTTCAGCTAAGTAATTATTTGCTTCTTCTAATGATTTAAATGAATGCTTTTTACTAAAAGCCTTTCTTCTCACATATTCAACGCTTTTTTCAACATGTCCTTTTTCATTCCCTCTTCTTGCATTACAAAATCTATATTTAAATCCATAGTAGATAGATAATTTCAATAGATCCTCTGTTGGTTCTTTCTCTGTTCGACTAACAAATTTAGCTACTGCTACTTTCATGTTGTCATAAACTAATGTTTTATATACTCCTCCTACTTTATTAAAGAATTTAACATGAGCATCTAAAAAGCTTTCCATCTTCTGATTATGATAAAGATGTGCAAATCTGTAATTTCCTTTAGCCGTTACTAACACTGCCATTTGAATCATCTTAGGTTTGCCATCTATTTCTAAATTAACATAACCCCAATCAAATTCAGCTATATCCCCAAGTGCATATTCTTGCCTTATGAATGCTTCTTTTTCTTCATTAAGATTTTCTCTTACGTAATTACATACTGTTGTATAACCAATATCAAAGCCTTCTTCTATTAAGCTTTCATATATATCAATTTTTTTCTTTTGTAATTTACTCCTTCCTGTTGAACGTTTTATTTCATTTTCTTTAAGATAGAAATTAATTCTTTCCATTATTTCATCAGTTAATTTATATTTAAATCTGTTGCTTGTATCATACTTAGGCGCTTCAACAATATCATCTATTAATACTCTTACATCTTCTTTTTCCTCTATTATGGCTTTCCTTTTTTCCTCATATTGATTTACATATTTTCTGATAGTTTTTCTATCAAATCCTGTCTGTCTATGTATTTCCCATTGTGATTTACCTTCGAGAAAATGTGAAATTATTATTTCTTGCTTGTCCATTAAACTTATCATCTCCTATCCCCCTATGTTTTGTCATAGGGTTATTTTAATTTCTTCTAGGGGATTTTTCAATTAATATTTGGGGTAGTTTTAGATTAACACAAACATTCTAGCAATCTTCAAATAGAACTATACTAGAATGTAAATTAAACTTCATAAGCAGATAAAAGGAAAACTTTATCACTTCAAATAGAACTATACTAGAATGTAAATTGAGATTAGCTACATCATCAATTATCATGCTAATATCTTCAAATAGAACTATACTAGAATGTAAATCTTGTTCTTATTGTATTTGCCCAACCACGTTCTCTCCTTCAAATAGAACTATACTAGAATGTAAATCTAGTTACTATTATTTCAGTACCTAATAATTCTCTTCTTCAAATAGAACTATACTAGAATGTAAATTTGAAAACACTGAGATTGAACAATATCAGCAATAGCTTCAAATAGAACTATACTAGAATGTAAATTTATTACCATCTCTCGCATGCCAAGCATTTCTGGTACTTCAAATAGAACTATACTAGAATGTAAATTTAATGGAGATAGTTAATACAACAGATCAGGGCATACTTCAAATAGAACTATACTAGAATGTAAATAGTATTAGTATTATTTTTCTCAAGTTGAATTTATTTCTTCAAATAGAACTATACTAGAATGTAAATAAAGATTATGTGCCTAATGCAATCCAAATGGACAAACTTCAAATAGAACTATACTAGAATGTAAATCAGGTTGTTTTGCTGTAGTCCCTTCACCAAGTAGACTTCAAATAGAACTATACTAGAATGTAAATGACGGTGCAGCATTGTCATTTTATGTTGAAAATTACTTCAAATAGAACTATACTAGAATGTAAATGAGTTACACGAGATAGCGGAGAGTGACGGAATACCACTTCAAATAGAACTATACTAGAATGTAAATGAATTAAAGGAACGAGTCGAAGAATTTAAAAGTACCTTCAAATAGAACTATACTAGAATGTAAATATGACTTTGACAATGAAACTACTGCTGTACCATTGCTTCAAATAGAACTATACTAGAATGTAAATGTGCATTTTCTAATAAAGATGAGATGATAGATTTTGCTTCAAATAGAACTATACTAGAATGTAAATAATGTATCTAAAAAGATTAATTCTAGTACAGTAGTTCTTCAAATAGAACTATACTAGAATGTAAATTATAAGCAATACCATCATATTCATACATGGTTTCAGCTTCAAATAGAACTATACTAGAATGTAAATTTGGAAATGCTATATCGAAAAAATGCAAAATCTGTTACTTCAAATAGAACTATACTAGAATGTAAATAATGGAAGTAGCAGATAGATGTACCGTTTTAAGAAACTTCAAATAGAACTATACTAGAATGTAAATTTTACAATAAATATTTTTGCGGAAAGATTGGATTTTCTTCAAATAGAACTATACTAGAATGTAAATCTTTTGGAATAACAAATTTCAATACTAATTCCATAACTTCAAATAGAACTATACTAGAATGTAAATTTATGTTGCTGACAATAGCTTTGCTGATTACATTAGCTTCAAATAGAACTATACTAGAATGTAAATACATATTTAAAAAGGTTTAGCCTTAAAGGTTAGGGCTTCAAATAGAACTATACTAGAATGTAAATTCTATTATTGTGTCTTCAAAAATTATAACCAATTCTCTTCAAATAGAACTATACTAGAATGTAAATTTCCATAAAGGAGGGCATGAGCGGAAAGCTAGTATGGCTTCAAATAGAACTATACTAGAATGTAAATCCTTAAAGCTTTTGATTATATTTTCTTCTGGCAAGCTTCAAATAGAACTATACTAGAATGTAAATTTATCGATACAGCAAGCGATAAATTGGATGCTGATTCTTCAAATAGAACTATACTAGAATGTAAATTTATTTGAATGGAAAGACGATGGCAATCTAACGCTCTTCAAATAGAACTATACTAGAATGTAAATTTGTATGTCGCGTTGGAAAAATTAAGAAATGACATTGCTTCAAATAGAACTATACTAGAATGTAAATAAAATCCCTCGAAAAGAAAACTGATTCGGTCTACTCTTCAAATAGAACTATACTAGAATGTAAATGACGGTGTGAGAATGTCATTTTATGTTGGAAAATACCTTCAAATAGAACTATACTAGAATGTAAATGACGGTGTGAGAATGTCATTTTATGTTGGAAAATACCTTCAAATAGAACTATACTAGAATGTAAATAAAATCCCTCGAAAAGAAAACTGATTCGGTCTACTCTTCAAATAGAACTATACTAGAATGTAAATCAGCTTTATTACTTGAAATCTGAAGGTTTTAGGAGACTTCAAATAGAACTATACTAGAATGTAAATAAATTTTTCAGCATATGCATACAAGCAAATACAGAGGCTTCAAATAGAACTATACTAGAATGTAAATTTGTTGATACCTTCAATCTTCATCATAGGCTTTTTACTTCAAATAGAACTATACTAGAATGTAAATTAACCTCTGGAACTATTCCCCATTGTTCATCTTCTTCTTCAAATAGAACTATACTAGAATGTAAATTTAAGAAACTATTAAATAAATACGAGGACAATTTACTTCAAATAGAACTATACTAGAATGTAAATTTGCCCAAAATAGCAGCAATACACTTGCTGTAAATACTTCAAATAGAACTATACTAGAATGTAAATGAAGAATACGTGGATGGGCAGATTACAGAGGTTGGACTTCAAATAGAACTATACTAGAATGTAAATTTATTTATTAGTCTCGTATAAATATAAGCCTATTAACTTCAAATAGAACTATACTAGAATGTAAATTTCACTGATAATTCTAAGTCATTGTCATGAAAGTAACTTCAAATAGAACTATATTAGAATATAAATGCATACATCATAATATTAAAAGCTAATCTAATAAGACTTCAAATAGAACTATATTAGAATATAAATTTTTGATACTTAAACCAAAGACCGGGTAAAAAAATATTTTAAGGAATAATAAATTTTTGAATACTATTACATGCCCTATGGGACCTGTAAATACTGATTTATGTGCAGCCAACTAGTTATTCATGAAATTAACATCTAATTATTCTTTTATGTACCTGTCTTTATTTTTAAACGAATTAGGGTATCTATTATCAATACAATAAAAAGGATGTGATATAATGTGGAATGATTTTAAAAAGTTTATAAGTAGAGGAAATGTTTTAGATCTTGCAGTTGGTGTTATAATAGGCGGTGCTGTTGGGAAAATCGTTTCATCACTTGTTAATGACATAATCATGCCAATTCTTGGGATCATCTTAGGAAAGGTTGATTTTACTTCATTAAAGTATGTAATTTCGCCTGCTCAAGGAGAAACACCTGAACTTGCAATTAATTACGGGATGTTTATACAAAATGTTATCGATTTTCTAATTATAGCATTCGCAATATTTATGATGATTAGAATGATTGAGAAATTTAAGAAAAAAGAGAATGTAGTAGCACCACCTAAACCTAGTGAAGAAGTCATTTTACTTACAGAAATCAGAGATTTATTAAAAAACGAAAAAGATGCTGGCAAATAAGCTGGCATCTTTTGTGATATAATTGACTTAAATAAGCATGGGGTGATTTTTATGGACTTTACATATATAGTTAAAGTAATAAACAACATATTTAATTTATTTATTGTTTCCGATGGTAAAAGAATATTGTATTTATCTGATGAATTGAGAAAAATAGCTAATGATGATTTAAAACAATTTGAAAGTCTAGATTTTAATGCTAAAAATTCTTATTATGTGATTTCAAATAATTTATATAATATAAGGTCATATAAAATAGAGCCTTTTAATTTAATTGTATTCGAACCAATCGGGAATTATGATGATACTTTGACAAAAGCAATATGCCTTGAAGAAATTGTTGAAAATTTATATGATGGAGTATTGCTTTCTGATAAAGATGGAAAAGTAGTTATTTACAATAAAGCTATGGAAGATTTAGAGAGAAAATCTAAAGATCAAATGATTGGCAAATATATATGGGATGCATATGGGTATAGCGATAAAAATAAATCTGAACACATGCAAGTATTAAAGACTCGAAAACCCATAGTAAATAGGTATAAAGCTCATGCAGTCCATAATGGGAAACCAGTGTACAAATCTTATTCTACTTATCCAATTATATTAAATAATGAAACAATAGGGGTATATTCAATAAGTAAAGATGAAACAAAATTACAAAACTTATTAAGTGAGATTGTTGAACTTAAGAGAAATTATTTCAGCGAAGATACACAAGAGAAAGACACTTTTAATAATGGCACAAAGTTTACTTTCTCTGATATCATCGGTTCGTCTGAGGTCATGAAAAATCTTATTAAAGAAGCACAAGCACTTTCATGGCTAGATAATAGCATACTTTTAGTTGGAGATACAGGAACAGGCAAAGAAGTATTCGCTCAGAGTATACACAATTTTGGAAAACGAAAACAACATCCATTTATTGGGATAAACTGTTCGGCTATACCTGAAAATCTACTCGAAACAATTTTATTCGGGTCAGTTAAAGGCGCATATACTGGGGCAGTTGATTCATCAGGACTTTTTGAGGAGGCTGGCGAAGGCACACTATTTTTAGATGAGCTAAATACAATGCCTTTAAATATGCAAACTAAGTTGCTTAGAGCACTTCAAGAAAAGAGTGCCAGAAGAGTTGGTGGGAAAGAAACATTTCCAATAAAATGCAGAATTATAAGTGCAATGAATGAAGATCCTTACGAATTAGTTGAAAAAGGAAGATTAAGGCAAGATCTTTTTTACCGAATATCTGGATATAATCTATATATTCCACCTCTAAATAAGAGGGAAAGTGACATATTTGAGATTTCTGATTATTATATAAAAAAATTTAATAAGACTATGAACAAAAATATAATAGGAATTGAAAATTCTCTAAAAGAGATAATGAGAAAATACACTTGGCCAGGGAATATAAGAGAATTAGAACATTTTATTGAAAATATAATGGTCAGGTCATTAGATAATGAGAAATATTTAAGACTTGACAATATTCCTGATTATTTAAAAGAAATCATTTTTAATGAAAACAATGAAAGTGATATAAAGACCAATGATATAGATAGTGCAATTAATGAATTAGAGAAGAAAATGATATTAGAATCTCTCGAAAAAAACAAGTGGAATGTAACTAAGACAGCAAGAAATCTAAATATTTCAAGGCAAAGCCTTATTTACAGAATGAGAAAACATAATATAGAAAGGTAGTGTTTTAAAAAGAAACAAAAAGTTCAATTTATAAACAGATAATTCGCCGATAATTTATTAATGTGTTTTATTTTGCAACACTTTTAACATGCTAAAATTTAAAGAGGTCCAAATATAGACTTTTCTATACTAACAAGATTGGTACAGAAATTGCATATACAAATATCAAAGACTATTTAGGGGGATTGAAATGGGTAAACTAATTGAATGTGTTCCAAATTTTAGTGAAGGCAGAGATAAAGAGAAATTAGAAATGATTTTAGATGAGATAAGAAAAGTTGATGGCGTAAAGCTTTTAGACTATTCAATGGATAAAGACCACAATAGAAGTGTAGTTACTTTTATTGGAGAACCAGAAAAGGTTATTGAGGCTGCTTTTTTGGCTGCTAAAAAAGCTAGCGAAGTTATTGATATGAGGTCTCACAAAGGTGAGCATCCTAGAATGGGGGCGACTGATGTTATACCGCTGATACCTATTTCAGATGTTACTATGGAAGAATGTATTGAACTATCAAAGAAACTCGGAGAAAGAATAGGAAACGAACTTTCAATTCCAGTATACTTATATGAAAAATCTGCTTCTGCTCCTCATAGAGAAAATCTAGCTGATATAAGAAAAGGGCAATATGAAGGGATGAAAGAAAAGCTGCAATTACAAGAATGGGCTCCTGATTTTGGACCAAGAGAGTTAAATGAAAAGGCCGGGGTTACTGCAGTTGGTGCTAGAATGCCACTTGTAGCATTTAATATCAACTTAGGCACTAATAATTTAGAAATAGCTAAAAAGATTGCTAAAGCTATCAGAGCAAAGACTGGTGGATTTACTTATTGCAAAGCTTTAGGAATAGAGATAGCAGAGAGAAATATTGTTCAAGTTTCAATAAACATGGTTGATTATACTAAGACTCCGTTGTTTAGAGTGTTCGACACAGTTGAAAGAGAAGCCAATAGATATGGGGTAAACGTTATTGGTAGTGAAATTATAGGGTTAGTACCAATGGATGCATTGGTTGATGTGGCGGATTATTACTTGAAATTGGAAAACTTTGAAAAGACACAGATTCTTGAAAAGAGGATGTCTGAATAGAGAGGATGATTAAATGAAAGCAACTCTAGTTATTGAAAATATTACAAATTTAGCTACGGTAAGTGGTGACAGAAAACCTAAAAAAAACAAAGAACAAAAAGATATAGGATTAATTGAAAATGGGGTTATTGCAGTATCTGAAGATAAGATAATCTATGTTGGGAAAGGCAAACTTCCAGACCATATAATTACTGATGAAGACACTGTATTTATTGATGCAACTGGGAAATTAGTAACACCTGGGCTTATTGATCCTCATACTCATCTTGTGCATGGCGGGAGTCGGGAAAATGAGTTTTCGATGAAATTAGAAGGAAAATCTTATTTAGATATTTTAGCCAGTGGTGGAGGAATTCATTCTACCGCAAGGGCAACTCAACAAGCGTCTTTTGAAGAATTATATGAAAAGGCATATAGAAGTTTAAATATAATGCTTGAATATGGTGTAACCACTGTAGAAGCAAAATCTGGGTATGGCATTGGTGATTTTAAAACAGAATTAAAGCAAATCGAAGTAGCAAAAAAATTAAATGAAAATCATCCAATAGATGTGGTACCAACATTTATGGGGGCTCATGCAGTTCCTTTGGAGTACAAAGACAATTCTGATGCTTTTGTAGATAAGATCATAAATGAAATGATTCCATATATAGCACAAAATAAATTAGCTGAATTTTGCGATATTTTCTGTGAAGAGGGTGTATTTAGCATAGAACAAGCTAGGAAAATACTTCTAAGCGCCAAATCACACGGGTTAATCCCAAAAATTCATGCTGATGAAATCGTATCTATTGGCGGAGCAGAACTTGCTAGTGAAATAGGTTGCATTTCTGCAGAACATTTAATCAGTGCTAGCAAAAATGGAATAAAAAAAATGGGAGAGAGAAATGTAATTGCGGTGCTTCTTCCTGGAACTAGTTTTAATTTACAAGAAGGAAAAGTTGCTGATGCAAGATTCATGATTGAGAATGATGTGCCTGTAGCTATTGCGACTGACTATAATCCTGGGAGCTGTCCTAGTGAGAATCTTCAGCTTATGATGTCATTTGCTTCTATAACTTTAAAAATGACACCTGAGGAAGTACTCACTGCTGCCACTATAAATGCAGCTTGTGCTATAAAAAGAGAGAATGAAGTTGGGTCAATTGAAGTAGGTAAAAAAGCTGACATTGCTATTTTTGATGTACCTAATGTAGCATATATGATTTATCATTTTGGAATAAATCACACCAATACAGTTATAAAAAACGGGGAAATTGTATATAAGAAAAACGGGAGGAATTAAAATGTATGATAACAAAACAATAGGAGAATCAATGCAAATAAAATTAGATAATTACTTGCCTGATTATCCTGAATTTGACGAATCAATCAGAAGAGCTCCAAAGAGAGAGTTTACACTTACTAAAAAAGAGACAGAGATTGCTTTAAAAAATGCATTAAGGTATGTGCCAGAGGAATTGCATGAAAAATTAGCTCCTGAATTTTTAGAAGAATTATTGACTAGAGGTAGAATATACGGCTATAGATTTAGACCAGAAGGCAGAATTTATGGAAAACCAATTGATGAGTACAAAGGCAAATGCATAGAAGGCAAAGCATTTCAAGTTATGATAGACAACAATCTAGATTTTGAAGTAGCCTTGTATCCTTATGAGCTTGTAACATATGGTGAGACAGGTCAAGTTTTCCAAAACTGGATGCAGTATAGGTTGACTAAGAAATATCTTGAAGAGCTAACTGATGAGCAAACATTGGTAGTCGAATCGGGACACCCATTAGGCTTATTTAGATCTTCTAAAGAATCCCCTAGAGTAATCATCACAAATGCTCTCATGGTAGGAATGTTTGATGATCAGAAACATTGGATTAAAGCTCAAGCTATGGGAGTTGCTAATTACGGGCAGATGACTGCAGGCGGATGGATGTACATCGGACCACAAGGGATTGTTCATGGGACATTTAACACTATTTTAAATGCCGGTAGAATGAAACTGGGAATTCCTGCGGAAGGAGATTTGAGTGGACACATATTTGTCAGTTCTGGTCTAGGCGGAATGAGCGGTGCTCAAGGCAAAGCTGCTAAAATTGCAAATGGTGTTGGAGTTATTGCAGAAGTTGATTACTCAAGGATTGAAACTAGATTAAAACAAGGCTGGATTGATGAATGCTATGATGATTTAAAAATAGTTTTTGATAAAGCTTTTGAATATAGAGATAAAAAAGAAGCAAAGGCGATAGCTTATCATGGGAATATAATAGATTTGTTAGAGTATGCTGTAAACAATAATATTCACATAGAGCTTTTGTCTGATCAAACATCTTGCCATGCTGTCTACGATGGTGGCTATTGTCCACAAGGTTTGACATTTGAGCAAAGGACTAAGATGTTAAATGAGGATAAAGATAATTTTATTAAAGAAGTGGATAAGTCATTAAGAAAACACTTTGAATTGATAAAAACGCTTGTAGACAGGGGAACTTATTTCTTTGATTATGGTAATAGCTTTATGAAGGCAGTTTACGATGCTGGCGTTATCGAAATTTCTAAAAATGGAATAGATGATTCTGAAGGATTTATATTCCCATCTTATGTTGAAGATATAATGGGGCCAATGTTATTCGATTATGGTTATGGGCCATTCAGATGGGTTTGTTTAAGTGGAAAGCACGAAGATTTAATTAAGACTGACAAAGCTGCAATGGAATGCATAAATCCAAATAGAAGATATCAAGATAGAGATAATTACAACTGGATTAGAGATGCGGAAAAGAACAATCTTGTCGTAGGAACTCAAGCAAGAATCCTCTACCAAGATGAAGTCGGAAGAACACAAATTGCACTTAAATTTAATGAAATGGTTAGAAATGGAGAAGTCGGACCTATAATGATTGGTAGAGATCATCACGATGTCTCAGGAACTGATTCACCTTTTAGAGAAACTGCAAATATCAAAGATGGCAGCAACATAATGGCAGATATGGCTACTCAATGTTTCGCAGGCAATGTTGCTAGAGGAATGAGCTTGGTTACATTGCATAACGGAGGTGGAGTTGGAATAGGAAAAGCTATAAATGGCGGATTCGGCATGGTATTAGATGGCTCTGAAAGAGTTGATAAAATATTAAGACGTGCAATGCCATGGGATGTAATGAATGGTGTAGCTAGGAGAGCTTGGGCAAGAAATGAAAATTCAATCGAAACAGCGATTGAGTATAATTATAGAAATAGTTCAACAGATCATATAACACTTCCTTATGTAGCAGATGACGAGTTGGTAAAAAATTTAGTAGAAAAGTATTATAAATAAATTTATTCAATATAACATTTGTTATTTTAATATATAAATGATTTTATTCTAAAAATATCCATTTTTAAACAAAAAAATGGATATTTTTATTTTACATATTCTTAACATTCATTATATTGATTCTTAATACACCGGAAGTATTATGTAGAAGAAAGATAAAGATTGATAGGAGGATTTAAATGAAAAAATCGAAATTTAGTTTTATATTAGTTCTAATGTTGGCCCTTTCAGTATTTCTTGTAGCGTGTTCATCAGGGGAGGAAGCTCCAGTTACTGATACTCCAGTTACTGAAACACCTGTTACAGAAGAACCAAAAGAATTAAGCGGACCATTGACATTATCAGGTTCGACATCAGTAGAAAAAGTAGGATTAGGATTGATTGAAGAATTCATGGCATTAAACCCAGGTGTAGTAGGAACATATGAATCAATTGGATCATCTGGTGGAGTTAAAAATGCAGCTGATGGTGTAACTCAAATAGGCACATCATCAAGGGACTTAAAAGATGAAGAAAAAGCATGGGGATTAGAGGAACTAACAATAGCATATGATGGAATCGCTGTTATAGTAAATCCTGCAAATCCAGTTGAAGATTTAACTGTTGAACAAATAACCAAAATTTACAAAGGTGAAATAACAAACTGGAAAGAAGTTGGCGGAAATGATGAAGAAATAGTCGTTGTATCAAGAGAAGATGGTTCTGGTACAAGAGGAGCTTTTGAAGAATTATTAGACTTCGAAGGACAATTAACTCAAAATGCTTTGATTGCTGAGGGTAATGGTAATGTACAATCAACAGTAGCTGGAAATCCTAAAGCTATAGGATATGTATCTTTCTCATCACTTGACAATACAATTAAGCCTTTAAAAGTTGAAGGAGTAGAACCAATAGCAGAAGATGTAATCAACGGAACTTATAAAATTTCAAGACCATTCATATTCATATATAAAGAAGAAAACCTTACAGATGTATCAAGAGCTTTCCTAGACTTTGTAATGAGTGAAGAAGGGCAAAAAGTTGTAGAAGAAAAAGGAGCTATCAGAGTAAAATAATTCAATCTATAATGTAACAATGCATAAGTAAAGCTAAAGCTTATGCTTTAGCTTTACTTATATACATAAGGAGACGAATCATGGGAAAAGATATGAAATTAGACAGGAAAAATGAATTAAAAGAAAAGTTAGCACATTATTTATTTCTTTTTAATGCTACAGTTGCAATTATTAGTGTTGCTGCAATAGCATTTTTTGTGTTTTACAGAGGGCTGCAACCATTTATCCCAGGGAATGCTGAGGGCACATATAGCTTAATCGATTTTCTTACAGGTTTAGAATGGAGACCAGGTGAAGGGAAATTTGGGATTTTATACATGATAGTTGGCTCTTTGTTGGCAACTACTGGGGCAATAGTTTTGGGAGTGCCAATAGGGATATTGACTGCTGTATTTATAGCTGAGCTAGCACCAAAATGGATTAGAACAGTTATTAAACCTGCTGTAGAATTGCTAGCAGGCATACCTTCAGTTATTTATGGCTTATTTGGATTAGGGATAATAGTTCCAGCCATTATGCAATTATCATCTCAACCTCAAGGGCAGTCACTACTAGCTGTAATTCTTGTATTGATGATCATGATTTTGCCAACTGTAATCACAATAACGGAAAGCGCAATAAAGGCTGTGCCAGACTCATATAGAGAAGGTTCTTTAGGACTTGGAGCAACTAAGCTGTATACAGTTTTTAGAGTTGTTTTACCAGCAGCAAAATCTGGGATACTAGCTGGTGTAGTACTTGGTATAGGTAGAGCAATAGGCGAAACTATGGCTGTTATGCTTGTTGCAGGTAATCCTATAGCTGGGCTACCAACAAGCATTTTCTCACCTGTTAGACCATTGACTACTAATATAGCTATGGAAATGAGCTATGCATTTGGCCTACATCAAGAGATGTTGTTTGCAACTGGAGTTGTATTATTTACTTTTATTATAATCATTAATCTTATCCTAAATCGAATTACTAGAGGAAGTGAACTAAAATGAAGAAAAAGATAAATTTTAAAGAAGGACTTATTTATGGTATTATCGGGGTAGCAACTTTATTTACAATTGGGATACTAGTTTTTATCTTAGGATTTATTTTTTCTAAAGGGCTTCCTCATTTAGATTCCCATTTTTTAACTAGCCAATTCGATTCAACCTCAGCTTATGTTGATGTAAAGCTAAGTGAAGGGACAGAAAATCCACTGGGACTAATCCTTGGAGAGATGACACTAAAAGAAAAAGGTTCTATCGAAAAGCAAGTTATTGTTGTTAAAGATATAGAAAAAACATCACTCGCTGAATCTGCAGTAAACAACAAAGGCCAAAATCTAGCAATATCAAAAAATGATATAATCAACAGGATAGAAGGAGAAAATGTAGAGGGAAAGAGTGTTGATGAAGTAAATCAAATTTTAAACAGTATAAATGCTGATAAAGTAACATTGAGAATTACTAAGCAAGGCGGAGGAATATTTCCTATGCTAATGACCACTCTTATGATGATTGGTCTGGCATTGTTGTTTTCAGTACCTATAGGTGTTTTAGCGGCAATCTACTTAGTAGAATATGCAAAACCGGGTAGATTTGTTAATTTGGTAAGATTTGCTACTGAAAGCTTAGCAGGGATACCATCCATTATATACGGATTATTTGGAATGATCTTATTTGTTATGACGCTTAATTTTGGGTATTCACTTTTAGCAGGAGCTTTGACTCTAAGTATTATATTACTTCCGGTAATAATCAGGCAAACAGAGGAATCTTTAAAAGCTGTGCCTGACTCATATAGAGAAGCATCATTTGGATTGGGAGCAAATAAGATATATACTATATCTAGAGTAATCATACCAACTGCTATGCCAGGGATAGTTGTTGCAATCATACTAAGTATCGGACGTATAGTTGGAGAATCAGCTGCATTGTTACTTACAGCTGGAACAGCAGCAAAAATTCCAAGTTCACTTTTTGAATCGGGATCAACACTTACGGTTAAAGCTTATACTTTAGCTAAAGAAGAAGCAAATATTGAGTTGGCTAGTGCTATTGGTAGTGTTATAATTATTATAATATTGATACTAAATGCTCTTTCAAAACTTTTATCAAGAAAAATTACTAAGATTTAGAGGAGAAAAATATGGTGAATAAATTTAGCATAAAGAATCTTGATATGTATTATGGAGATTTTCAAGCACTTATAAATGTAAATATGGAGATTTTAGACAAAGAGATAACAGCACTCATAGGCCCTTCTGGATGTGGGAAATCTACTTTTTTAAGGACTCTAAACAGAATGAATGACTTAATCGAAGGCGTTAGAGTTGAGGGTGAAATTTTGCTTGATGGTGAAAACATATATAAAGATATAGATGTTACAAAATTAAGAACTAGAATAGGTATGGTTTTCCAAAAACCAAACCCTTTTCCTATGTCGGTATATGACAATGTTGCATATGGACCTAGAGCTCATGGAATTAAGAAAAAGGCAGAGTTAGATGAAATAGTTGAAAAAAGTCTAAGAAGAGCAGCTATATGGGATGAGGTAAAAGATAGGATAAAGAAGAATGCGCTCTCTTTATCTGGAGGGCAACAGCAGAGAATTTGCATAGCTAGAGCTTTGGCTGTTGATCCTGAAGTATTGTTGATGGATGAGCCTACATCAGCACTAGATCCAATATCAACTTTAAAAGTTGAAGATTTAGCAGAAGAGCTAAAGAAAGATATAACTATAATAATAGTAACTCATAACATGCAACAAGCAGCCAGAATTTCAGATAAAACGGCATTTTTCTTAAATGGGGAGCTAATCGAATTTGACGAAACTGACATTATATTCAGCGTTCCAAAGGACAAGAGAACAGAGGATTATATAACAGGTAGATTTGGTTAAAAAACAATACTTTTTAGTGTTGTTTTTTGTTTTTTTGTGTTATAGTAGAGTTAATAAATTAATGAACTGGGAGATGATTCTATGAGGCTGCATAACCATATGGAAGATCTAGTATTGTCGTATGTGGACAAACTATTACCTAAATTTGATGGAATTTGTGATTGTGATAAGTGTAGACTTGACATTGCGGCAATAGCATTAAATAATCTACCTGGCATGTATTCAGTGACTGAAATTGGTGAAGTTTACTCAAAGATAAAAGAGATGGAAACACAATATGTAGCGGATGTCATAAAAGAAGTAACAAGAGCAGCTGAGATTGTCTCATTAAGACCGGAACATAAAGAATAAATGAGTGCATGCACTCATTTATTTTATTAGATTTGATATGAATTTAAACTCATCACTACCAGCTTTTTTTATTAAGTCAAACAGAATTGTCTCAGTGTTTGATATTACAGCCCCTAAATCATTCATCATAAACAATCCATTTTCATAATTTTCTTTTGTTCTTGAGCCTACTGCATCTTTAATTACAAAGCAATTGTAACCATCTTCTACCAAATCTCTAACAGTTTGATAAACACACACATGAGTTTCCATTCCAGTTATTATTATATTTTTTACATTTAACACTTTAATCTTTTCTTTAACTTCATCTGTATAAGCACTAAAAACTATTTTTTCCACAGCAACCTTTTCTTCCAATAGATCTGTTAATTCGTTTAATGTTTTACCTAATCCTTTTGGGTATTGTTCAGTGTAGATAATAGGTATGTTTAATTTGTTTAAGCCTTTTATTAATATTTTTTGATTTTTGATTATTTCTTGTGAATTAAATATTGCAGGAGCAAGTCTTTCTTGAATGTCAATCATAAGCATAATAGTATTCTCTTTATCAATCCTGTAATTTTTCATAAAAATCCCCTTTCTATTCACCAAATATTATCCTATGTAAAGGATGCCTTTTTACTGAAACGGCCTTTTCTGGACAAAGTTCATGGCAGCAGAAACATCTGATGCAATCTTTTGTATTTATGGTTGCTTTTTTATCTTTTATTGTTATTACTTTTTTAGGACAATTTGCACTACAAATTCCGCAGCCAATACATTTTTCTTTATTAACATATGGGTAAGGTCTGAATTTATCAAGCACATAATTCTCGGCAAACTTTGGTATTTTACCAGATATGAAATTTACATGAGTAGACTCTGGCAATTTAAATGGCTCAATATTTAGTTCGCTTAGTAACCCTACTACCTCAATAGAATTAGGGTCATACAAACCTCTTTTTAATGATTCTATTGCAGTTGGGTGATTCTTTATACCTACTAAATCACTAGCAACATAATCCAATTCAAAAGGATTAACACCTGCAAACAACAACCCCAATTTCCTGATATCTCCAGCTGAAGGCCCATTGCCCTCCATTGCGTGAATGCCATCGATTACAGATACAATTGGTTTTATATAGTCGCAAATATCAATTAATAAATTTGCAAAGTCTAAAGTATCATTCATCTTCAAATGATAATCTGCTTTATTTACACCTGGAACTGTACCGAATAGGTTTTTTACAGCACCAGTATAAGTCATCATAGTATGAGTTTTAAGTTTTGCACAAGAAACTAAATAATCAGCATCGACGAAAGCTTTTACTAATTTCAAGGTGTTAACGACTTTCCCGTTTTCAACTTTAACATCAATTGTTTCAGTATCGTAATTGAGTTTACAGCCTGTTCTTTCGCTTACATCTACTAAACCAGCTTGGGTATAAAAGTTCTTTAATATATGAGGATTAAAAGGACCACCAGGACTATCTCCTATGATAACTTCATGCCCTTTTGATTGGAAAAATCTCACTAACCCTTCCACTACAAAAGGATGAGTTGTAACTGCATCTTCAGGTTTATTTTTCTTTAACAAATTTGTCTTTACAAGCACTGTTCCTATCTTTAAACCCTGAATTTCAGGGATGTTACTAAGCATTTTACCTACAACATTTATTACTTCTTCATAGACATATTCACTGCATTTATCTATATATACTTTACCCATGTTATCCCACCTTTTAAGAATATTATACATAAAATCAGGGTAAATAAAAATAAAAGATTGAGGTGATTATTGTGAGCAATGTTAGGTTGTGGACTAGACAAGATGAAAGAAGCCTTGAAGAACTTAAAAAGAATAAAGTTTTTGTAAATAAAGAGAAATACATAAGACTTCAATATGAAGACATAGCAGATCATTTTATTGAGCTGTACAAATGGTTTGTGAAAGAAGCTTCTAAAAAAGTGCCAAAACCAGATTATGTTTCAATGCCGATATGGTGCTCAATCAGCAAAGAAAACATGTATAGGCCAATTGAAGGGAGTGTATGCTATGAACTAGAAGTGCCAGAAGATGAAGTCATTTATATTGATGGACAAAAATGGGATTATGTATTAAATCATCTATACATTCCGAAAGATGAAAAAGATCATGAAGAGTATTTAAAAGAATTAAAATTAAAGGGATTTAAAAATGAATTTGAATTTTTTGTAGGATCAAATGCACACTTTTTTACGAATGAGAAAAAGAAAATAATTGAAAGCTGGATAAGGATATTTGAAATAGAGGAATGGAATATATTTCGAGTTCAAGCAAACATTTGGCAAATTAAAGAAGAATATGTAAAGGAGATATATTATCCATAACTGTTACTTGTTTTCTGATATAATGTAGTTATAACAATATCGGAGAGAAATAAATGCAAAAGCATATAAGATTATCGGTAAGAAATTTAATAGAAACTACACTGCGATCAGGTGACATTGACAATAGATTCATGTCAAAGTCAAGAGCCCTAGAAGGCACTTTAGCGCATCAAAAGATTCAAAGTAGTTATAAAAAAGGTGACTTAAAAGAAGTTTCCCTATCTATTGCCTTGGAGTACAAAGGTTTTTTATTTGACATAGATGGCAGAGCAGATGGAATAATATTTGACGAAGAAAATGTGATTATAGATGAAATCAAAACTACTACAAGAAATCTAGAAAATTTAGAAGAAGAAATCAGCATTTTGCACTCAGCGCAAGCCCTTTGCTATGCTTTTATCTACCAGAGAAAGGAAAACTTAAATAATATTTTAATAAGCATTACTTATTTTAACATAGAAACTGAAACAATAAAGAAATTCATAAAAAAATATGATAAAGATGAAATTGAAGCATTTTTTTATTCTCTATTAGATAAATATATAGTATTTGCACAAATGGTTGAAGAATGGAAAATTAAAAGAGATTTGTCGATAAAAGAGATTGAATTTCCTTTTGACAATTATAGAAAAGGTCAGAGGGATTTAGCAGTAGGGGTATATACTGCAATAAAAGATCAGAAAAGATTATTTGTAAAAGCTCCAACAGGCATTGGAAAGACAATGTCAACCATATTTCCAAGTTTAAAAGCATTGGAAAACTATGGCTTAGATAAGATTTTTTATTTAACAGCAAAGACTTTAACGCAAGAAGCACCTGTAAATTCAGTAAAAATGCTCATGAAAAATGGATTGTCATTAAAAACATCCATAATAACTTCAAAAGAGAGAATTTGTTTAAATGATGAAATAAAGTGTAACCCAATAGATTGCCCATACGCTAAAGGTCACTACGATAGAGTTAATGAAGCTATCATAGACATATTTAATAATGAAGACCTATTTTCTTTTGATGTAATGATTGAATATTCAAGAAAACACCAAGTTTGTCCGTTTGAATATCAATTGGATTTAAGTCTTTATGTTGACATGATAATCTGTGATTATAATTATGCTTTCGATCCCCAAGTGTATTTGAGGAGATTTTTTGAGTTTAACAATGGAGAAAACATATTTTTAGTTGATGAAGCACACAATTTAATCGAAAGAGCTAGGGGGATGTACTCTGCATCATTAAACACGGGCATACTCAAAGAAACTTTAAGTATATTAAAAGATAATGAAATAAAAAAGACTAAAGACTTAGAAAAAGTTATAAACAAAATAGAAACTAAAGTAAATGAAGCTTTAAATAATGGCAGACTATACCAAAATGAAGAAATTGATGACATATACTGGCCTATTAGCAAGAGTTTAGCAATTTTGGAGAAATTTTTAGTGGAGAAAAAAGATGTACCAGGCTATGACAAATGCTTAGAGACTTACTTTAATTTAAATACTTTCTTAAAGATATCTGAATTTTATGGGGAAAATTATGTCATTAAATTTGACAAAGCAATTGAAAATCATTCACTCACACTTTATTGTTTAGATGCATCAAAATTTATAAAAAACATAACCTCTGACAACAGGGCAAATATATATTTTTCAGCAACACTTACCCCAATAGATTATTTCAAAGATTTGCTCGGCTCAGATGAAGATGATTATCATATGATATTAAATTCTCCATTTAAAAAAGAAAATTTATTAATTTTGATATATGGAAACATTTCAACTCGGTTCAAAGATCGTTTAGAAACATATCCTCAAATTACTGAAACAATATATAACTTTGTAAAGGCTAAAAAGGGAAATTACATTGTATTTTTCCCATCATATGCTTATTTAAACACAGTATATGATGATTTCAATTCAAAATACCCAGATTTATACATTATGAAAGAAGAATCAAGCTTAACCAAGAAAGAAAGAGAAGAATTTTTGAATAACTTTACTTTAAACAATGATATGATATCATTTTGTGTACTAGGAGGTAGCTTTTCAGAAGGCATAGACTTAGTCGGTGATAAATTGATAGGTGCTGTTATAGTAGGAGTTGGGATGCCTCAGATTTCACTTGATAGAGATATAATAAAAAACTATTTTGAAAAATTATACAAAAAAGGATTTGACTATGCGTACACTTTCCCTGGCATGAATAAAGTGATGCAGGCAGTTGGCAGAGTTATAAGATCAGAAAACGATAAAGGAGCAGTACTTTTAATAGACGATAGGTATTTGACTAGTAAATATAAAAATCTCATGCCTAGAGAATGGTCAAATCATAAGAGAATTAATAGCATTATAGAGATGGATTCAAAACTAAATAAGTTTTGGAGAGATGTTGACAAAGAAAAATCAATATGATAATTTATTATTAGCACTCAAACTAAAAGAGTGCTAATATCATTGAGGGGGTATTTTTATGGAGAAAAAAGAGTTTCAAGCAGAATCAAAGCGATTGTTAGATTTAATGATAAATTCTATATACACTCATAAAGAGATATTTTTAAGAGAGCTTATATCAAATGCTTCAGATGCCATAGACAAAATATATTATAAAGCACTAACAGACAAGAGCATAACCTTCAATAAAGACGATTATTATATTAAGATTTCTTTTGACAAAGAAAACAGAATTTTAAGTGTTAAAGATACAGGCATAGGTATGACTAAAGAAGAACTAGAAAACAATTTAGGGGTCATAGCTAGAAGTGGGTCTTTACAATTCAAGAAAGAAAATGAAATAAAAGATGGATATGACATAATTGGGCAATTTGGAGTCGGATTTTACTCAAGTTTCATGGTAGCAGATAAAGTAACTGTAATAACTAAACCATTTGGCTCTGACAAAGCGTGGAAATGGGAATCAGAAGGAATTGAAGGATATACCATAGAAGAGACCACAAAAGATGAATACGGGACAGAAGTAATACTCAAGATAAAAGAAAACACGGAAGATGAAAACTATGACGACTACTTAGATGAATACAATCTGATGAATTTAGTAAAGAAATATTCAGATTTTATAAGGTATCCAATCAAAATGGAAGTCACTGAATATAAGAAAAAAGACGATTCAGATGAATATGAAACAGTAAAAGTTGAGAAAACAATAAACAGCATGGTACCACTTTGGAGAAGAAATAAAAACGAACTGACAGATGAAGATTATATAAATTTTTATCAGGAAAAGAGATTTGGATTTGACAAACCATTAAAGTGGATACACCTTAGCATTGACGGGGTAGTAAGATATAACGCAATACTCTATATTCCAAGCACTGTTCCATATGATTATTATTCAAGAGAATACGAAAAAGGGCTAGAACTTTACTCTAGTGGAGTAATGATAATGGAGAAATGTAAAGAATTGCTGCCAGATTATTTTAGCTTTGTTAAGGGTGTTGTTGATTCAGAAGACCTCTCACTTAACATATCTCGTGAAATGCTTCAACATGATAGGCAATTAAGACTTATGGCTAAGAAAATTGAGGAGAAAATAAGAGAAGAACTTCTCAATATGCTAAAAGAAGATAGGGAAAAATATGAAGAGTTCTTCAAGAACTTTGGGAAACAATTAAAATATGGAATTTACCAAGACTTCGGTATGAACAAAGACAAATTAGAAGATCTTTTGCTGTTCTACTCTTCAAGTGAAAAGAAATTAGTCACTTTAGACGAATATGTATCAAGAATGAAAGAAGGGCAAGAGTTCATTTATTATGCATCTGGGGATAGTTATGATTTAATAGATAAATTACCACAGACAGAAATAATTAAAGATAAAGGATATGAAATTCTATATTTAATAGATGAAGTAGATGAATTTGCATTAAAAGTAATGAGAGACTATAAGGGTAAAGAGTTCAAATCGATATCGAGTGAAGATTTAGGTATTGAAGAAGAAAAAATAGAAGAGGAAAAAGAAACAGAAAGCAAAGAAATATTTGAAAAGATGAAAGAATTACTTCAGGGTAAAGTTTCAAAGGTTAGATTTTCAAAGAGATTAAAAAATCATCCTGTGTGTTTGGCTAGTGAAGGAGAAATTTCTATTGAAATGGAGAAAGTCTTAAAACAAATGCCTGAAGGAGACATGATTAAAGCAGAAAAAATACTTGAAATAAACCCTAATCATCCAATTTATGAAAAACTAAAAAATGCATATGAACATGATGAAGAAAAATTTAAACTTTACACAAATCTCCTTTATGACCAAGCAAGACTAATAGAAGGCTTGCCAATAGAAGACCCAATAGAGTTTGCAAATAACATAGCTAAACTCATGTAAAAATATTTCAAATCAATAAGAAACTGATATAATATAAAGGAAGCTTAATTAAGCTTCTTTTATATTTTTAGGAGGTAATTATGGGAAGAAAAGATAAAATCGTTGAAATAAAAATACAAAAGGTACTCTATCCGAATGTATCAATCGGAGAGTATGAAGGGAAAACAGTAAAGTTAAAAGGTGGAATAGAAGGGCAAAAGGTTAGAGCTAAGATAACTAGAAGAAGAAAAGATCATGACGAAGCTAGGATATTAGAAGTAATTGAAAAATCGCCTTTAGAAAAAATAGAGGGCTGTCCTCATAAGGACTTATGTGGGGGCTGTACATATCAAAGTCTTACTTATGAAGATGAATTAGAATTAAAGAATAGGCAAATCAGAGCTTTATTTGAAAAAGAAAACATAGAATTGGATGGATTTGTTATTATACCATCTCCAAGATTAACCGAGTATAGAAATAAAATGGAATATACTTTTGGAGATGAAGGGAAAGATACATCTCTTTCATTAGGACTTCATATAAAAGGGAGAATATTTGAAGTTGTAAATACAGATTATTGCAATATTGTCGATAAAGATTTTACAATTATAAGAGACAGTGTGAGAAAATATTTCTTAAATTTGAATTTTCCCTACTATAATACTAGAACACACAGTGGTTTTTTAAGGCATTTAGTTATAAGAAAAGCACTCTCAACAGGTGAAATATTAGTAAATCTAGTCACTACAAGCACTATGGATTTTAACAAAGAAGATTTTGTAAGACTATTGCAGTCAATAGAATTGTCAGGCAATATAGTAGGCATAATTAATACCACAAATGATGGATTAGCAGACGTAGTAAAAGCTGATAAAATAGAGATATTATATGGGAGAGACTATATAACAGAAAATATTATGGGACTTAATTTTAAAATATCCCCATTTTCTTTCTTTCAAACAAATACATTTGGAGCTGAAAAACTTTACGAAACAGCTTTGAATTTCGTCGAAAATATCGAGGGAAAGACTATATTCGACTTATACTCAGGGACTGGAACAATAGCACAAATAATGGCAAAAAAAGCAAAGAAAGTCATTGGCATTGAGATTGTTGAAGAAGCTGTAAAAATGGCTATTGAAAATGCTAAGCTAAATAATTTCACTAATGTTGAATTTATAGCAGGAGATGTATTAGAAAAAATAGAAGATATAGATGTAAAACCGGACTTGGTAGTATTAGATCCACCAAGAGATGGAATTCACCCTAAAGCAATTGGAAAGATTATAGAATATAAACCTGAAGAATTTCTATATATATCATGCAATCCAGTAACTCTTGTAAGAGATATTAAAATATTCAATGAAAATGGATATAGATTAGTAAAGGCAAAATGTGTGGATATGTTCCCTAGAACGGGGCACGTTGAGACGGTAGTATTGATGTCAAGACTGTAAGCCTAGATTTTACTGGGTTTGCGGGATTACATCTAAGTTATCTACTCGACCTAAGGAGATAAAATGAGTACATGGTAACATGTCGATGGTATATTTTTATGCGAAAAATAAGCCTGAAATTAGATAGGGTTGAGTTGATAGTTTAGATAACGGGCATTTTTCATAGGGTTGAGGAGACAGGATGGATATATCATCCAATACGTGTTATCGGTATTTTTAGTTTCTATATGTGGCTTTCCATAAAAAAATAAAAAACCTCTTACGAAATGGGATTATCGCTCTACATGGAAAATCAATACCGCAATTTATCAATAGATAGGTATATCCTGCAAATAATATTGCGATCACAATAAAAAATATTGAAATTGCGTAATTAAAAGTATATGCTATAACTAAGGGACGATGGAGGTGAAATACGTGCCGGTAAGCTACAAAAAGCTGTGGAAACTGTTGATTGATAAAGACATGAAGAAAAAAGACCTATGTAAAGCAGCAGGCATAAGTTCATCGTCTATAGTTAAGCTCAGCAAAAATGAGAATGTGACTACCGGAGTACTGGTTAAGATATGCAAAGCACTTAACTGTGATATCGGAGATATCATGGAAGTCGTTGATGAGACGGACAAACAGCGCAACGGTAATTAAATTGAAAGAGAGTGGGGTTTGCTTGGGTACGTTAATAAAGAGTTCTCAATTCAGTAAAAAAATGCTTGAGAGAACAAATATGGCGATTGTGCTTTGCTCTTCTGAGCCAAGATTGAAAAAGATTATTGCTGAAGCTGGTTTTAAAGAACTCAGTCTCAATAAAATATTGGCCGAAGCCCTTTTAGAAAAAGACACAGCAATCAGGCCACAATTTGTTGCCGATGAAGTAATGAAAATCGTATCGTCCATACAAGGCCCGATTTTTCTGACAGACTACGAAATGCTGTTTGATCCGAGGTACAGCATTGATGTTATCAGACTTTTTTATGAGCTGTCACGCAGAGCAAAAATTGTTATAAAGTGGTGCGGCACGTTGGACGATAACCACCTGGTATATGCAACACCGGCTTATATTGATTTTCATTTGTAAATGTCAATCCCAAAATGCATGTTTTTTAGAATCTCAAAATGTATGATTGTTAGAATTAATTATTGGTACTTTTTTTAGTTTCTACCAGGTCAATTTTATCCTTCAGCCTATAAGATGGACCTGTAATCTTAATAATACTTGAATGATGAATTAGCCTATCTAAGATAGCATTTGCCAGTGTTATGTCTGAAAATACTTCTCCC
>JACIXZ010000018.1 GCA_014360205.1 Tissierellales bacterium | reverse complement strand
TTTCTGTTTGTTTTGAGTTATACACATTTTGACACTGTATATATACCCAAAATGGGGGGAATCTAGCCATTTCAATATAAAAAAAGGCAGTAAATATGCGAGTTGTAGAGTTCTGCAACGAGCTATTAATGCCTTATTATAAGGAGGATATAATGATAAGTTTAAAGAATAATTTGATCAAAAGACATGAAGAAAAAAAACCAATTAGAGTATGTTTAGTTGGGGCTGGGATGATGGGTAAAGGTTTTGTCAGCCAAGTGACTAGAATAAAAGGGATGGATACCTCTGTCGTTTGCAGCAATAAAATAGAAGATTGTTACAAAGCATTAGAATTTGCAGGAATTAAAAGAGAAGATATAGTGGAAGCCAAAAGTACTAATGACATAGATAAAGCACTAGAACAAGGGAAATACGCTGTTACAGATGATTGGCAAATTGCTATTAAATCGGGTCTTGTTGATGTAGTGTTAGATGCTACTGGAGTACCTGAAACAGGAGCAAATATCGCTTTAAATTCGATAAATGAAGGTAAACACATAGTCATGCTAAATGTGGAAGCTGACGTTGTAGTAGGCCCTTATTTAAACAAACTTGCAAAAGAAAAAGGAGTTGTTTACACAGGCTCAGCGGGAGATGAACCAGGAGCAGCTCTTGAGTTATATGATTTTGCTACAATATCAGGATTTGAAGTTCTAGCGATTGGAAAAGGAAAGAACAATCCTCTAAACTATTATGTTACACCTGACATGGTGGAAGAAGAAGCAATCAGAAAAGGACTTAAGCCACTTAGACTTGCATCATTTATCGATGGAACTAATACAATGGTTGAATTGGCAGCCATGGCAAACGCTACAGGGTTTGTCCCTGATATAAGAGGAGGACATGGAGTAACTGCAAAAGTAGAAGACATGCCTAAAATTTACAGTTTAAAAGAAAATGGCGGAATACTTAATAAATATGGCATAGTAGATTTTACACATGGAATCGCACCGGGAGTATATGCTATAATAACAACTGACTTACCTGTAGTACATAAGGAGATGCAGTTTTTGAAAATGGGTGATGGACCAAACTATATATTATATAGGCCATATCACTTGACAAGTCTAGAAACGCCTATATCAATCGCAAAAGCTGCTATACTTAATGAACCATCCATAGTGCCAAAATCAAATCACCCATATGCTGAAGTCATCACTAGAGCAAAAAAAGACTTAAAAAAAGGAGAACACTTAGACGGCATAGGAGAATACACTGTATTTGGCTCAATTGATAGCTATGAAACAGCTAAAAAAGAAAATCTAGTGCCTATAGGTTTGATTAACAAAAAAGCCACTGTCACTAGAGATATAAAAAAAGGAGAATATCTAACTTACGAAGATGTCAATTTAGATAGTGAATCCACTTTATATAAGTTGAGAAAACTCCAAGATAACGATAACTAATTGTTGACAAGGTGCAATATTTTAAGATATATTAATAAAAGTATGATATGCTATGAAAAGGACGAGTAGCTTATATGAGCATTCCAGAGAGGCGATTGATGGTGTAAGATCGCTATGTTAGTATTTGCGAATATCACCTTTGAGCATTGTACCTGAAAGATTAGTAAGGTATGACGCAAGCTATGCGATATATGCGTAAAGTGACAGCTTATCTAAGCTGTAATTTGGGTGGTACCGCGAACATTCGTCCCTAAGTCATTGACTTAGGGATTTTTCAATAGAAAGGAGAATAAAATGAAAAGGTTTAATGAATTATCAAATAAACCCGTAAGCGAGAGAGAAAAATCAATCTCTGCATATTGGAAAGAAATTGATTTATTGCACAAATCTGTAGATACTAGAGATGAAAACAATCCATTCATTTTTTATGAAGGACCTCCCACAGCTAATGGAAAACCAGGCATACATCATGTAATGGCTAGGACATTAAAAGATTTAACATGCAGATACAAAACCATGAAAGGCTATCAAGTTAAGAGAAAAGCTGGATGGGACACACATGGACTCCCAGTTGAAATTGAAGTTGAGAAGAAACTGAATTTAAAGAACAAACAAGATATTGAAAAATACGGTGTAGAAGAATTTAACAAACAGTGCCGTGAGTCTGTATTCCAATATGAGAAATTATGGCGTGAAATGACAGAACGAATGGCATATTTGATAGACTTAGACAATCCATACATCACCTTAGAAAATGACTATATAGAATCAGTTTGGTGGATACTAGACAAAATGAATAAAGAAGGATTGCTCTATGAAGGCCATAAAATTTTGCCATACTGTGCAAGATGCGGAACAGGACTTGCCTCACATGAAGTAGCTCTAGGGTATGAAGAAATAAAGACAGAAACTGTTACTGTGAAATTTAAACTCAAAGACAAAGATGAATATTTTCTAGCATGGACAACAACACCATGGACATTGCCATCAAATGTTTGCTTAACTGTAAACCCTGAAGTAACTTATGTAAAAGTCATTTCAGATGGTGAGATTTATTATCTTGCCAAAGACCTAGCTGACAAAGTTTTAGAAAAAGAATATGAAATATTAGAAGAACTAAAGGGAAAAGACTTAGAGTACATGGAATATGAGCAATTAATTCCATTTATTAAAGTAAGCGATAAAGCATTTTTTGTAACCCTTGGAGACTATGTAACAACTGAAGATGGAACTGGAATAGTCCACTCTGCACCTGCTTTTGGTGAAGATGACTACAATACTGGCTTAAGATATAATCTCCCAGTAGTAAACCCAGTAGGTGAAGATGGTGAATTCATGACAACACCATGGGCTGGAAAATTTGTAATGGATGCAGATGAAGATATTATAAAATGGCTTAAAGAAAATGGTAAGCTATACAAAAAGGAAAAAATACTTCATAATTATCCTCATTGCTGGAGATGTCATACACCGCTATTATACTATGCTAAACCATCATGGTATATTGAAGTTACTAAATTTAAAGACAAACTTATTGAAAATAACAATGGAGTAAATTGGTATCCAGAATTTGTCGGAGAAAAGAGATTTGGAAATTGGTTGGAGAACTTAAATGATTGGGCTATAACTCGTTCAAGATATTGGGGTACACCATTCCCACTTTGGAGATGTGAAGAATGCGGTCATATTGAGAGTGTAGGCTCAAGAGATGAATTGGTAGAGAAAGCTATTGAAGATGTAGATAGAGATTTAGATTTGCATAGACCATATGTTGACAATGTTCACTTTAAATGCCCTGAATGCGGAGGCTTGATGACTAGAGAAAAAGATGTAATTGACGTATGGTTTGACAGTGGATCAATGCCATTTGCACAACATCACTATCCATTTGAGCATAAAGATGATTTTGACAAACTATTCCCTGCGGATTTTATCTGTGAAGGAATTGATCAAACAAGAGGTTGGTTCTACTCTTTGTTAGCAATTTCCACATTTGTAACAGGGAAAGCGCCATATAAAAATGTTTTGGTAAATGATTTGGTTTTAGACAAAGAAGGCAAGAAGATGTCTAAATCTAAAGGCAATACTGTAGATCCATTTAAACTCTTTGATGAATATGGAGCAGATGTTTTAAGATGGTATTTAATATATGTTTCACCACCATGGACACCAACAAAATTTGATGAAGATGGATTGAAAGAAGTAGAATCCAAATTCTTTAGAAGTATAAGAAATGTATACAACTTCTTCAGCCTTTATGCAAATACAGATGAAGTAGATCCAAGAGAATTCAACATTCCATACGAAAACAGGCCAGAAATAGATAGGTGGATACTTTCAAGATTCAATAGCTTATTAATAGAAACCCAAGAAAATATGGAACAGTTTGAATTAACAAGAGCGGTAAGAGATATACAAGAGTTTGTAATAGAAGACTTATCCAATTGGTATATAAGGAGAAATAGAAGAAGATTTTGGTCAACTTCATTAGATGACGATAAAAAGGCAGTTTACAATACAACCTATGAAATATTGGTAGGATTAACTAAAATAATTGCTCCGTTTGTTCCATTCATCGCAGAAGAACTGTATAGAAATTTAACTGACAACGAGAGCGTTCACTTGGATTATTATCCAGAAGTAAATGAAAAACTCATAGACAAAAAATTAGAAGAGAAGATGGATTTAGTTAGAAATTTAGTTGCCCTTGGGAGAGCATCTAGAGAAAGTGTAAAAATAAAGGTTAGACAACCACTACAAGAAGTATTGATAGATGGGAAATACGAAGAGACTATATCTGACATAGTTGACTTAATAAAAGAAGAGCTAAATGTAAAAGAAGTAGTATTTGAAAAAGATCTATCTCAGTTTATGAATTTCTCGCTAAAGCCAAACTTTAAAGTAGCAGGGCCTATCTTGGGCTCTAAGATCAAGAGTTTTTCAAAAGCTTTAGAAACATTAGATGCTAAGGAAGTCTCAGAAAAATTTGAAAGCGGAGAGACTTTAACGTTAAACTTAGATGGGGAAGATGTAAAGATAGATAAAGACATGGTAACCGTAACCATATCCTCTAAAGAAGGATTTAATGTAGTGATGGAAAACAATCTATTTGTTATATTAGACACTACACTAACTCAAGACTTAATAGATGAAGGATTTGCAAGAGAATTCATATCAAAAGTTCAGCAAATGAGAAAGAACAATGACTATGAAATTCTAGACACCATTAAAATATATTATAATGGACCAGACAGTGTAGAAAAAGCGGTAATGAAGTTTGAAGACTATATCAAAAAAGAAACTTTAGCCACAGACATCATAAAAGTAGATGAAGAATTTGAGCAAAAACAAGACTTAAATGGAGAACTAACTGGAATAAGACTTGAAAAGAACTAATTTAAAAAGATTAGATTTTTAAGCGGTCAGATAGTTAATTATAATTTCTAAAAAATAAGGCATAGTCGTTGATATTCGGCTATGCCTTTTTTAACATTGTCAAGCATAATTTGAACAAAATGTGCTATAATGGAAAAAATATATAAATAAAAGACAAAATTGATTGTCATATAAAAACTTTTATATAAACACTATTCCAAGTGTTTATATAGAAGTTAGTTTTGATTTTAAATATAATGGGAGGAAGTTGATTTATGGAAAACAATAAAAAAGAACAAGAACGTGCAGAACTTTACCGTACCATATGGAATATAGCAAATGATCTTAGAGGCAGCGTAGACGGATGGGACTTTAAACAATATGTCCTCGGAATGCTGTTTTATCGATACATATCTGAAAATATTACCGCTTTTATCAATGCTGGTGAATGGGAAGCAGGAAATATAGATTTTGACTATGCAAAGCTTTCTGATGAAGAAGCAGAAGAGATCCGAGAAGAAATGGTTAATTCAAAGGGTTTCTTTATTTTACCTAGTGAGCTTTTTGAAAATGTCCGCGCTCGTGCAAAGGAAGATGAAAACTTGAACGAAACACTTGAACGGGTATTTAAAAACATAGAGGCGTCAGCACAAGGCAAAGAAAGCGAAGACGATTTTAAAGGTTTGTTTGATGATATCGATGTTAACAGCAACAAACTGGGTACCACTGTGGCGAAACGTAACGAAAAGCTGGTAAAACTTCTTAATTCTATCGCTGATATGAAATTAGGCGATTACAAAGATCATACAATTGATGCTTTCGGCGATGCCTATGAATATTTAATGGGTATGTATGCATCAAATGCTGGAAAAAGTGGTGGAGAGTACTATACACCTCAGGAAGTTTCTGAATTGCTAACCCGCATTGTATTAGTAGGCAAAACTGAAGTCAACAAGGTGTACGACCCTGCTTGTGGGTCTGGCTCTCTGCTTTTAAAATTTGCTAAAATTCTCGGAAGGGATAATGTACGACAAGGATTCTTTGGACAAGAAATCAACATAACGACATATAACCTGTGCAGAATAAATATGTTTCTACACGACATAGGCTACGAGAAATTCGATATTGCCTTGGGAGATACATTGACTGATCCACAACATTGGGATGATGAGCCTTTTGAGGCGATTGTTTCAAATCCACCATATTCTACTAAATGGAAAGGCGATAGCGATCCTATTTTAATCAACGATCCGCGTTTTTCGCCAGCGGGAGTATTAGCTCCAAAATCAAAAGCTGACCTTGCTTTTATCATGCATAGTCTTTCTTGGCTTGCGACAAATGGAACAGCAGCAATAGTATGTTTCCCCGGGGTAATGTATAGAGGAGGTGCTGAGAAGAAAATCAGGCAATACCTTGTCGATAACAATTACATTGACTGTATAATCCAGTTGCCTGACAATCTTTTTTATGGAACTAGCATTGCCACGTGCATTATGGTAATTAAAAAATCCAAATCAGAAAACAAAACATTATTTATAGATGCATCAGAAGAATTTGTTAAAGTTACCAACAACAACAAGCTGACAGATGAAAATATAGAGAATATTTTAAATGCCTTTAAGGAGAGAAAGGACATTGCATACTTTTCAAAGCTTGTTCCTAACAGTGAAATAGCAAAAAATGACTACAATCTTTCTGTTTCTACTTATGTAGAGAAAGAGGACACAAGAGAGAAGATAGATATAGCCGCTCTTAATAAGGAGATAGAAAGAATCGTTGCAAGAGAGCAGCTTTTAAGAGAAGAAATCGACAAGATTATCGCAGAGATAGAGGTGGAACAATGAGCAAATTAGATAAATTGATTGATGAATATTGTCCTGATGGAGTGGAGTATGTGAGGATAAAAGAAGTTGCATCTGTTTCTATTGGAGAATTTGTCCATAAAAACAAACAAAACCCAAATGGGGTATATCCTGTTTATAATGGTGGAATTTCATATACAGGTTTTTATGATGAATTTAATAGAACATCTAATAAAATTATTATTAGTGCAAGAGGTGCAAATGCTGGTTTTGTTAATAGAGTATTTGTAGATTTTTGGGCTGGTAATAGCTGTTACACTATATCAGTAGAAGAGAAATATTCTGATTGGAATTTTATTTATTATGTTTTAAAGAATAGTGAAAACAAATTAATAAATGAACAACAAAAAGGTGGTATTCCAGCAGTATCAAAAAAACAAGTAGAAGAATTTTATATCCCCCTCCCACCCCTACCAGTACAGCAAGAAATTGTCAGAATACTGGACAATTTCACAGAGCTTACAACAGAGCTTACAGCAGAGCTTACAGCAGAGCTTACAGCAAGAAAAAAGCAATATGAATATTATAGGGATAAGCTATTGACTTTTGGGGATGAAGTACCAAGGGTTGCTATAAGTGATCTTTTAGTTCGCACAAAGGGAACAAACATAACTGCACAAAGAATGAAACAATTACAAAAAGAAAATGGTGAAGTTAGAATATTTGCAGGTGGAAAAACTTATGCCGATGTTGATTTTAAAGATATCCCGCAAAAAGATATTAATTTAAAGCCTTCTATAATTGTTAAGTCACGCGGAATCATTGAATTTGAGTATTATGATAAACCATTTAGCCACAAAAATGAATTTTGGTCATATTATAGTGAAAATAAAAATGTTAATATTAAATTTGTATACTATTATCTTTCAAAAAATGTGAATTATTTTCAACATATAGCAAATAATATGCAAATGCCACAAATTTCAATTCCTGTAACAGATAAATTTAAAATACCCCTACCACCCATAGAAGAACAAGAACGCATAGTTTCAATACTCGATCGTTTTGATGCACTTTGTAACGATCTTACCAGTGGCCTGCCAGCTGAGATTGAAGCACGACAAAAGCAATATGAATATTACAGGGATAAGCTATTGACTTTCCCTGCTCGTCCAAAAGACGCAAATGGAGCAAATGAGGTGAAAGCATGAGTATATATAATATCGTTGCAAGTACCGACGAAGCAACGGTAGTATCCGAATACACAGCAGATTACAGAGTCCGCTCTGAAAAGTATCAGAGCGAGGCTGATCTTGAGCGAGAGTTTATCAACCTTTTAATCTCGCAAGGATATGAATACATTACAATACACAATGAGGCTGCGCTTATCTCAAATCTCCGTAAACAGCTTGAATTACTCAATGATTTTACTTTTACCGATGGTGAATGGAATAGATTTTTTACAGAATGCATTGCTAACACCAATGAGGGCATCGTTGAGAAAACAAGAAAAATTCAAGACGACCATATTCAGATACTAAAGCGAGATGATGGTTCTACAAAGAATATTTATCTTTTAGACAAAAAGAATATCCACAACAATCGATTGCAGGTAATCAATCAATACGAGGAATCAGCTGGCAAGCATGCAACACGTTACGATGTTACAGTGCTTGTAAATGGATTGCCCCTTGTACATGTGGAATTAAAACGTCGAGGAGTATCCATACGCGAAGCATTTAATCAGATTGACCGCTATCAAAGAGATAGCTTTTGGGCATCTTCGGGTCTGTTTGAGTATGTGCAGATTTTCGTAATCTCAAACGGCACACATACAAAGTATTACAGCAACACTACAAGAAATGCTCATTTAAAGGAGCAAAATAAAGGCGAAAGCAAAAGAGGGAAAAAAACAAGCAACAGTTTTGAATTTACTAGCTTTTGGGCAGATGCGAACAACAAAGTCATAGCTGACCTTGTGGATTTTACTAGAACATTTTTTGCAAAGCACACCCTTTTGAATATTATTACAAAATACTGTGTATTTACATCTGAGGATTTGTTGCTTGTAATGCGCCCATATCAAATTGCCGCTGCTGAACGCATATTGTCGCGTATTATAGTATCAACCAACTACAAAAAAATGGGCACAACAGATGCTGGAGGATATATCTGGCATACAACAGGCTCAGGAAAGACCTTGACTAGCTTTAAGACAGCTCAACTAGCTTCTGCATTGCCATACATAGACAAGGTATTGTTTGTAGTTGACCGTAAAGATTTGGACTACCAAACCATGAAGGAATACGATCGCTTTGAAAAAGGAGCAGCCAATGGGAATACATCAACAAGAGTTCTTCAAAGACAATTGGAAGATAGAGATGAAAAGGGAAACCCTCACGAATACAAGATAATTGTAACTACTATTCAAAAGCTGGATGTGTTTATAAGAAAAAATAAACAGCATGATATATATAAAAAACATATTGTGCTTATATTCGACGAGTGCCATCGCTCACAATTTGGCGATATGCACATGGCTATTATAAAAGCATTTAAAAATTATCATATATTCGGCTTTACTGGAACGCCTATTTTTGCTGCAAATGCTGGATCTAACGGCAACCCTATGCTTAGGACAACAGAACAGGCTTTTGGAGAAAAACTTCATACTTATACCATAGTAGATGCCATTAACGATAGAAATGTATTGCCTTTTAGAATAGATTTTATCAACACGATTAAGATGCCTGATTATCTAGATGATAAAAAAGTCTATAGCATAGACAAGGAAAAAGCTTTAGCCGACCCTCAGCGAGTCAGTGAGATTGTCTCTTATGTCATTGAGCACTTTGATCAGAAGACGAAGCGCAATAGCTTTTATGAACTCTCTGCAAAATGGGAAGAACCTGACAAGACAAATCCTAAAAAAATGTTAGAAAAGCGTGAATCAAGGCGTGTAGCGGGGTTTAATTCAATATTTGCTGCAGATTCCATTCCAATGGCTATCAAATACTACAATGAATTTAAAAAACAGCTAGCTGAAAAAAATCGCAACCTTATAGTCGCAACCATTTTCAGTTTTAGCCCCAATGCAGAAGAGCCAGAAGGGCTTTTGCCTGATGAAGACTTTAATATAGAAAATCTTGACCAAAGCTATAGAGATTTTTTAGAATCAGCTATCAAGGACTACAATAAAATATTTAACACAAATTATGATACATCTTCAGATAAGTTTCAAAATTACTATAAAGATCTCTCTCTACGTGTAAAAAATAGAGAGATTGATATATTGATTGTTGTTAATATGTTCCTAACAGGATTTGATGCGACCACACTTAACACTCTATGGGTAGATAAAAACTTAAGGCAGCATGGACTAATTCAAGCTTTTTCAAGAACAAACCGCATCTTAAACAGCGTCAAGACATATGGGAACATAGTTTGTTTCAGAGATTTAAAGGAAGAAACTGACAAGGCAATTGCCCTATTTGGAAACAAAGATGCAGGCGGCATTGTACTGTTAAAGACATATGAAGAATACTATAACGGATATGATGACAAAGGCGAGTATAAACCGGGATACACAGAACTTATTTCAACTCTTACATCACAGTACCCACTAGGACAGCCTATTGTAGGAGAAGAAGCAGAAAAAGAATTTATCAAGTTATATGGAGCGATACTACGGCTTAAGAATATTCTTACATCCTTCGATGATTTTGAAGGAAACGAGATTTTATCTGAAAGGGATTTTCAGGACTATCAAAGCAATTATATTGACTTGTATCATAAATACAGAAAAAGAGATGATGGGGATAAAGAAATTATAAATGATGACATAGTCTTTGAGATTGAACTAGTCAAGCAGATAGAGGTAAATATTGACTACATCCTCATGCTTGTAGCCAAATATCAAGAATCCAACTGCAAGGATAAAACAATTCTTACGACTATAAACAAGGCTATCAATTCAAGTTTTGAACTGCGAAGCAAAAAAGAGCTGATTGAAAGTTTTATTGAACAAGTCAATGTATCGACAAAAGTTGACGAGGATTGGCGAAAATTCATCGATGAGCGTAAAGAAGAAGAAATCTCAGCAATCATAGAAGAAGAAAAATTAAAACCTCAAGAAACTCGCCGCTTAATTGACAATGCTTTCAGAGATGGAGTGCTTAAAACAACAGGAACAGCTATTGATAAAATCATGCCGCCTGTATCTCGATTTGGTGGAGGTAGAGCTGAGAAAAAGCAAGGAATTATCGAAAAACTGATGATTTTCTTTGACAAGTACTTTGGAATATAGAAAAAGTTACCTTACCACAAACAGAACAACGAGAGTAATTTTGTATCTTTTTAGAAACTGGACTATAGGGTGCGAATTGATGATTGCAAAACATTGTACCATAGAGAGCTTGGAGTCCACAATTTTCATTTAATATTACAAAACGGTACGGGGAAATAGGAGGGAATAATTATGGAGTGTAAAAAATGTAATAGCCAAATGGTAGAATTAGAAGCCCTTGGAGAAGAGGTTCTGAGTTTTTTCAAAAAAGATGGCAAGGAAGAAAATAGAGCAAAGTTTTCATTAAATATAGGTGGAAAGAAAATTGGAGATGATGTAATTCATGGCAGAGTAGATAAAGCCTACTATTGTGAAGAATGCGGATATATGATGGCCACAATTAAAAAGGAAGATTTTTAAAGAAAAACTTCTTGTAAAGGAGTCTGAGTGCAAAGGAAGTAGCTTTAAATTGCTCTTGTAATAAGAACAATTTTTATTGGCACATTTATGAACAACAAAGTGTTTACGGTCTTTAACAGCAACTAAGGTATGTCCACAATATGCTCATACAAGGACTAAGCGTGAAGGAACTTGTTCCCCTGTAATAAATATTTGACCGCAGACTTTGCAAGGGTATTGGCCATTGCCGCCATTGTTGTCATAAATATATTGATGAGGAGCATCACATAAAGGGCAGGTCATCGTTTTTTGTTTTATAAAAATGATGTAACCCTTGATAACATAAGGTTTTTAATAAAAAAATAGGAGTGTCTACTTGACACTACCTTGGAGTAGTGCGAGGTAAATATATGAAAAAAATCATAAAGAAAATTAAATTTTTAGCAATTCTAAATCCTGTTATAGTTATTGTCTGTATATACATGGTTGACCTTAATTATGTTGTAATAAAAGAATTAATTGCTGGTATCGTAACTATATTATGTACCCTAGAGTTTTATTTATTGGATAAGTTATACAAATTATACGAAAAGACTGAACATAAATAGAAAAAAGGATGATTGACTAAAGATAATTGATAAAAATCTATTTTATCCATTAAACTTATCATCCTTTAGTCTCCTTATGAATCGTCATAGGGTTATTACATATTTCCTCTAGAGGAATTTTCAATTAGAATTTGGGTGTTTTTAGAATATTATAAACATTGTATGAAAATAATTTAAGCGTGATTATATCGAAACTACTTTTTCTCATTTTAATGTGATTTAATGTTATAATGACTAAAGGGAGATTAGTTTTTATAAAATATTTTAAAAAGTTGAGTATAATATTTTTCTCTCTCATAATTATTCAATCATTAGCGACAGTGGGAATATAACTAATAAATATACTTCTAAACAAGATGTTACTAAATATTATAAAGACACTGAATCGATAATAAAAGTCTTAGAGACATTAAGAAGAAATAATAAAAAAATATAGAGAATAATTCTCGATTTAATATAATGTAATCTTCTAAACTACAAAAAAGGAGGATATTCTCTATGAATGACATTATGCAATTAATAGCAGAAAAAGTTAAGTGCGAAATTGAAAATAATTTAATAAAATTCTCGAAGGTGGAGGTAGCCTTGATAGCATTATTGATTCAGTTGGAGAGATGGATTCTGAAGATCTATGGACAGAGGTAGCAATATATCTAGATGAAGCCTATGACATAGATTTATTAAAAAAGATATAGATACTAGGGGACGGAGCTAATTGGATTAAAAGTGGGCTTAGCATAATAAAAGGCAATAAATATGTGCTTGATCATTATCACCTAAGCTAATATATAAATACAATAACAGTACAGCATAATACTCTAGAAAACGCATGCTATAGAAATTACAATACATATTCTGACAAAAAAATATATGATATTGATTGAGAGAGAAAACCTCTATAAAATGAGAGGATGTGATTCCAATGAAATTTAAAAGAGTACTGAGATGATTTGGTATGTCGCTGTTGTTTGTTATTACATTTACTATTTTTGCTTTTGGGAATACGAGAGAATTAATTTCAAGAGACGAATATAGCAAAATAGAACTTACAGAATTTAAAATTGATGAGATAAAAATGGAAATTTTACCTATATACATAAATCATATTTCTAACATGTATCCAACTGTTTATGATGTTTGTCCAGGGAGAAGAGATCATGAAATGCTAAGTAGTGGTTGGGGGAAATTAATTAGAGTAAATAATGATGGTTTAAGAGAAACTGTTTTCAATGGTGGTACTGCTTGGTAATGCAAATGGTTCATAATTTCTATATTGCAAGTTATTTTATAGGTAAAGGAGGCAGTAAACTAAGATATGAGAAAAATAAAGATAATATCCATAGTTCTAGTAAATTTATTAGTTATTATCCTTTTGACATCATGCACAAATACTAACGATGAAGATAAAGAGGTAATAGAGAGTTTTTTAAATTCATATTTTGAACAATTTAATTATACTGAAGAAGATTGGGAAAATTTAATTCAAAAATTAGATGCAGAAATGCTTATATTAGGTAAAGATGAAATAGATCTAGAAAAGTTAAATAATTTAGATGATGATTCTTGGTTGAAAGCATGGGAAGAAACTTTAACAGCAGAAGAAATTGAAAGATTAGTTCAGAACAGATTATTGCCAAATTTATATTTGAAAGAATATAAAGAAGTCAAATACAGTATTGAAGAAATTAAAAAAATTAATGATTCAGATTCATATTCAGCCAAGATAAAATTTACAAATGTAGAGAATAAAAATGATGAAAAGGAAATACATATCTTATTAGATATGGTAGATACTGAGCAAGGGCGACGTATAAAATACGTTGATTTGGAAGAATTTAAAAACTTGTTTCATAAAAAATAACAAATAAGATATAACAATAGTAGCTAAAAGTAGAATCTCATCTTTGACAGTTGTAAAAAAGAAAAATCCTGGGACTCTAGTACTTATAATGAGTTTCAGGATTTTATGATATTTTAAAAGTGCGTAATGTTTTCTGATTTTTAGTTTCTTTTAAAAATTTTTTCATTTTATATTTTTAAAAAATATTGTAATGAAGCAAATTCAAAACAAAGAGAAATATTATTAAGATATGTAATTAAACCTGTTGAAAGTTATGGGAATTGAAAAAATTTAATAGATCCTTTATTAGCTTCGACAGAAATGATCTTTTAAGAACAAGATATATATTTTGATTCATCAACTGGAGTAATGGGTATACTTCAGAATGGATATGGAAAGATATGGGATAATTTAGGGAATTAAACAGGATATGAAGATAAATCCGGGAATCATATAACTTCTAATTCATACATTACTAAGCGGCTTTAAGATAATAATGGGGTTTGTCTTAATGTTAATGATAATCCTTCAGTGAATGGTCAAGTTGGAATAACCAGATATCATACACATAATGATAGAGTGACAGTTTATATAAATAAACTAGGTAGTTCTAGTACAAAGGTAATAACGTCCTATAATCATAATTATAAACAATTTGGATTATCTGAGTCAGCAAGGATTAGTAATGGTGGTTTTATTTGTTACATATGAGTCAGTTAATAAAGAGTGGCAGAGATCTGCTGGCATGAAAATTATTATTATTGAGTAAAGGAGATTAAGCTGATTATGAGTACTGGAGAATATTTAATTACGATTGCTGTTTTTAGCTTTATATTAATTAGTATATTATCACTTATATTTGGTGGTTCAGGAGATTTATTAAGGGATAGTTTACTATCAATATTAACAGTTAGCTATATGGTTAATAATATACCATCAAGAAAAAAATGATATTTTTGATTTTGGTTAAAAAATTTTTTGCACGGAAGATTACTTAGATAGGTGACAAGCATATGCTTATGCTTCTTTTCACAATAGTATACTTTGTTATTTTTTTCTTTTTAATTGATTTGGTTTTTAGAAACGCATCAATAAGTGTATTCACTAATATTATGAGTTTGGTTTGTTTGGTAATTGCATTTATCGTAAGCGTCGGAATGGCTGACTATACTGTAAAAAAAATAAAAAACAAATGATAATTTTTAAAGACTGTAAAATATTCTGTGTAAATTGAATAATTAAGGATGAAAGATGAATTTTATTACATAAAAACAACAAACTAAGTCATCAAAAGAAAAAACAAAATAGCTATTGTAGAAACACTCTTAATTAGAGCCAATAGAGAATATCCTTTTCTTTTGTAGTCTATTGATTACATTTTATAGATTTTAGGATCATTCTCTATATTTTTTTGTTTGGTCCAAATTATTTTACGATATATCGCGATGTCAATTCATAAACTTTATTAAATAAAATATGATAAAATATAATAAAGCTAGAGGGAGATGATATAATGAATGGAGATAACTCAATAGAGAAATTAAGAAAACATATTGAGAAATGCTCTAACATTGTATTTCTTGGAGGCGCTGGAGTATCAACAGAAAGTAATATACCGGACTTCAGGTCTGCGGATGGCTTATATAAAAAGGGAGATTATAAGTATCCTCCCGAATACATGTTAAGTCATACATTTTTTGTAAATCACACTGAAGAATTTTTTGATTTTTATAAGCACAATATGATATATAAAGATGCAAAACCAAATAAGGCACATATTGCACTTGCGAAGTTAGAGAAGATGGGGAAACTAAAAGCGGTGATAACGCAAAATATAGATGGTTTGCATCAAATGGCAGGCTCAAAAAATGTTTTGGAACTTCATGGCTCAATACACCGAAACTATTGTGTAAATTGCAATGAAAATTATTCTCTAGATTTTATATTAGAATCTCAAGGTGTTCCAAGATGCGAAAAATGTGGTGGTATTGTGCGACCAGATGTAGTTTTATATGAAGAAATGCTTGACACTTCTATATTAGAAAGAAGTATACAATATATTTCAAATGCAAAAATGTTAATAGTAGGAGGAACTTCTTTAAATGTCTATCCAGCAGCAGGATTAATAAGCTACTTTAAGGGGGAGCTATTGGTGCTGATCAATAAAGACGAAACTCCCTATGACAACAGAGCAGATTTTATTTTTAGAGAAAAAATAGGAGAGGTATTATCAAAATTAATATAGGTGATGCAATGGAAAAAGCAATGGAGATATTAAAGGAATTAATAGAAGAAGATAAACTCAGCAAAGCTATATTGAGCGATAAAGAAAAAAGAAGCAATGCCAATTACAATAAAGTAAATATAAAACCTGTGACTATCAAAGGGATAAGAAAATATCAATTTGAGTATTTTATTGACAATAAAGTAGTACATGAAAACCTAGGTGTTGAAGATTCTATAAGCAAGTTTATCGACTTATTGAGATTTGATTTTAGACAAGGACTTTTTAAAACTGTAAATGGAGAAATCCAATTAATAAAGACAAGCGAAAATAAGTTTAAAGTAAAAAAAATAAATGATGCTACATTTGAAGTAAACAAAGAACACAATAGAGAAAAAAACTATATATTAAAAGACGGAGAGAAAATAGATTTTTTAATGCTCTTAGGGGTAATGGATTCGAATGGAAAAGTATATAAGAAGAAGTATGATAAATTTAAGCAAATAAATAAATTCCTTGAAATAGTAAATGATATATTTGAAAACTTCGATGACAAAGAGAAATTAAAAATTGTCGACTTTGGATGTGGAAAAAGCTACTTAACTTTTGCACTTTATTATTATCTAACTCAAATTAAAAATGTAGAAGCTAATATAGTCGGCCTAGACTTAAAAGAGGATGTTATAAACTATTGTAATCAAGTCAAAGACAATTTAAAATATAATGGACTTAAATTTATCTGCAGCGACATAAAAGACTATAAATTCGAAGGGGATTTGGATCTTGTCGTTACCTTGCACGCTTGTGATACAGCTACTGACATTGCTTTGGTAAATGCTATAAAATGGAATACAAAAGTCATATTGTCTGTGCCATGTTGCCAACATGAGCTTTTTGATAAAATTAATAACATTGAGTTAATGCCAATGCTTAAACATGGTATTATAAAAGAGAGATTAAATTCACTAGTAACAGATAGCCTTAGAGGGTTGTACCTTGAAAAATATGGCTATCAAGTAAACATGCTAGAGTTTATCGACATGGAGCACACACCAAAGAATATAATGATTAGAGCAATTAAAAAAAGTAACAAAGTAGATCATAAAAAGATCTTAGAAATAAATGAATATAAAAAAACATGGAATTTAGACAGGATATTCATTGATGAATATATTGATAAAACTTTAAATGTGGAGGAAAGTTGATGGAAAAAGAGCTAGTTTTAATTATTGATTTCGGCGGACAATACAATCAATTGATAGCTAGGAGAGTTAGAGATTTAAAGGTCTATTGCGAAATAGTACCTCACACTACAAACATAGAGCAAATAAAAGAGCTAAATCCTAAAGCTATTATATTTACAGGTGGGCCTAATAGCGTATATGAAGAGAACTCTCCTAAAATAAGCGAAGAAATTTTCAATTTAGGCATTCCAATCTTAGGAATTTGCTATGGTGCTCAATTAATAGCATATTCTTTAGGCGGAGAAGTAAAGAAAGCTTTAGCTAGAGAGTATGGAAAAGTGGAATTAGAGATCATTGCAGAATCAAAGCTATATGAAAATGTCAAAAGGAAATCTGTATGTTGGATGAGCCACACTGACTATGTAGAAAGGTTGCCAGAAGGATTTGTTGTAACTGCTAAAACTGATAGCTGCAAAACTGCTTCTTTTGAAAATGCAGAGAAGAAGATATATGCTGTGCAATATCATCCTGAAGTGTTGCATACTGAAGAAGGAGAAAAAATCATATCTAATTTCCTTTACAATGTAGCAAAAGCAAATGGAACATGGGAAATGAGTGCTTTTACTGAAAGCAAAATAAAAGAGTTAAGAGAAAAAATAGGGAACAAGAAAGTATTATGTGCATTATCAGGTGGAGTAGATTCATCTGTGGCAAGTGTTTTAGTAAGCAAAGCTGTTGGAAATCAGTTGACATGTATATTTGTAGATCATGGGTTGTTAAGAAAAGATGAAGCTAAAGAAGTAGAAGAAGCAATTGCTAAAAATTATGAGTTGAATTTCATTAAAGTAGATGCTAAGGATAGATTTTTGCAGAAATTAAAAGGAGTAACAGATCCAGAGACAAAGAGAAAGATAATTGGGGAAGAATTTATTAGAGTGTTTGAAGAAGAAGCTAAAAAAATAGGAGAAGTTGATTTTCTTGTACAAGGCACTATATACCCAGATGTCATAGAAAGTGGAGTAGGAGACTCAGCAGTTATAAAGAGCCACCACAATGTAGGTGGATTGCCTGAAAATGTTGACTTTAAAGAAATAATAGAACCACTAAGAGATCTCTTTAAGGACGAAGTGAGAAAAGTTGGACTTGAATTGGGACTACCTCATCACTTGGTATTTAGACAACCATTCCCAGGTCCAGGACTCGCAATAAGAGTTATAGGCGAAGTTACAGAAGAAAAGTTAGAAATTTTAAGAGAAGCTGATGCTATTTTTAGAGAAGAAATCATGAAGTCGGGTATAGAGTCTAGTATTAACCAATACTTTGCAGTATTGACAAATATAAAAAGCGTTGGAGTAATGGGAGACGGTAGAACATACGATTATACAATCGCTTTAAGAGCAGTTCAAACAATAGATTTTATGACTGCTGAATTTGCACAAATCCCATGGGAGTTACTGGGGCATATCTCCTCTAGAATTGTAAACGAAGTAGATCATGTAAATAGAATAGTATATGATATCACCAATAAACCACCTGCAACAATAGAGTGGGAATAAAATCAAGACCTAAAGTCTATTCAATTTATAGATTTTAGGTCTTTTTAACAAATCATTTTTTGAAATTCATCCATTCCACCATATCTCTTATTGTATAGTTTATCTCCTGCTTTGCTTTATCATTTGAAATAGATGTTTATTTGAAATTTAATAGTTAAATTGAATGTAGTAAAGGAACACTTGTTAAGCAGATTATGTTAATAGATAAAGAAAATCTGACACCTTAAGAGACAGAGAAATCATGTATTTAATATGACTAGATTACAAAAAACATTATCATTTAATTTAACCTTATGGTATTAATAGTATTTACATACATTTGTATATATTGTTTATATAAATATAAGAGTATATAATATTAATTGGAAAATAGAATTATATATGTAAAATATTTAAATTTTCTCATTTATGGGAGGGATAAGATGAGAGTATTAGAAGGATTAAAACCAGAAAGGGTGTTTTATTATTTCGAAGAATTAACCAAAATACCTAGATGCAGTTATCACGAAAGAGAAGTGAGCAACTATTTAAAATCAGTTGGAGAAAAGCTTGGACTTGAAACAATACAAGATGACCATCTTAATATCATTATTAGAAAACCAGCTACAAAGGGATATGAAAATTCAGTAGGAGTTGTTTTGCAAGGTCATATGGACATGGTGTGCGAAAAAGAATCAGATTCGACTCATGATTTTTCTAAAGACCCTATTGAATTAATTGTAGATGGAGACTGGATTAAAGCAAATAAAACTACTTTGGGAGCAGATGATGGATTAGGGGTAGCGATGGGATTGGCATTAATTGAAGACGATACTCTTGAGCATCCTGAAATAGAACTATTAGTAACAGTTTCAGAAGAAGTTAACATGGATGGCGCAATAAATCTATCAGACAAAGTTTTAAAAGGAAGAAGATATATAAATCTAGATTCAGAAGAAGAAGGGATTCTCACTATGGGTTCTGCTGGAGGAGAGACTATTGAAGTTGAACTTCCACTAAACTATGAAAATAGCGATGAATACATTGAATATACAGTTAAAGTAACAGGACTAGTTGGTGGACACTCTGGTATAGAAATTCACAAGCCAAAGGGCAATTCAAATAAAGTTTTAAATCAAGTTCTCGAAGAAATATCTAAAGTAGCTGACTTGAGGTTGATTGAAATACATGGCGGAACAAAAGACAATGCTATACCAAGAGAAACAGAAGCAAAGATAGATATAAAAAAATCTGATGTTGACACAGTGGATAATGCGTTAGATAAAATAAAATCAACAGTTTTAGAATTAAACAAAGGCATTGAAGGTAATATTGTCATAACAGTGAATAAATTAGGTGATGCAAAGAAAATATTGTCTAAGGATAATACTGCTGCGATCATAAATTTAATTAAGGATATTCCTACTGGAGTATTTACAATGATTCCAGATAACCCTCAAATTGTAGAAAGTTCTGATAATTTAGCGAGGATTGCCACTAAAGATGACAAATTTGTTATGATAATTTCACTGAGATCTTCCTCTCAAAAATCAATGGATGACCTTAGGGCTAAGATTGTTTCAGTAATAGAAAAGAACAGTGCAAACTACAAGATTGTAAACAAATATCCTAAATGGGAATACAAACCAGATTCTAAATTAAGGGATACAGCAGTTAAAGTGTTTAAAGAAATGTACAAAAAAGATATGGTAACAACAGTTATTCATGCAGGGCTTGAATGTGGGGTAATTAATGAGAAGTATCCAGATATGGATATTATATCAATTGGCTCAGATTTAGAAAAAGTTCATACTCCAGAAGAAAGAGCTTCGATATCGTCAGCACAAAGAGTATATGAATATTTATGTGAACTATTAAAAGAATTAAAATAAATATAGCTTAATGCACAATTCCCAAGTAGATAACCTAATCATTTGAATTAGATTATTTACTTGGGAATTTTTTATGTTACTAATACATCTACAATATTGACCATGCAAACTATGAACATGAATATTACAATACAATTAAAGTCAATTTCGAAAACAAGATTGTGACCAAGGAATAAAAAGCAGCCTCTTAAATTTTGACAATGGTTGGATTAATAGTAATAGGAGGAGTTGCTTCAACAGTAATAAAAGCTCCAATAGCATTACAATATAAAGCTGGCGATATGGTTATTAGCATACAAGAAATATTTGATAAAATAATGCCTAATCTTATGCCTTTAATTATAGCTTTAATAAGCTACTTCCTTGTAGATAAGAAGGGATGGTCAACTAATAAACTACTATTAGGGATACTAGGTTTTGCATTTGTAATGGTACTTTTAGGTGTTATGTAAAAATTTCTATTTAAATCAATATAAAAATCACAATAGAGATGGGATGTATGAAACTATATCCCATCTCTATTTACTATTCCATAGACAAAGTAATTTAATCCTGCTATCAACAATATTAAACCTATCAAAACTGAAACTGTGATCCAAGTAATAAAAGGATTAAAAAGCAACAACAAACCAAATAATAAGAGCAAAATGTTCATAACTAGTGAAGTAGTGTAAACAGCTGGACTTAATTTTTTATAAATTCCGATTGAGAAGAAATTTTGAATTGCTTCTACTATAAACCAAATTGCAACAGCATAAGTCAATATATTTATTGCAAATTCGGTTTTAAACAATAATAATATACCAAACAAAGTTAATACAATACCAAAAAACAACATAAATTTCGATCTGAAGCTAAATTCTTCTTTCAAATTCCAATAAGCAATAATCATCATTACTCCCCTCACAACGCTAACTGCTCCTATTACCATCGCTAAAGTAGTCACAGTCGCTAAGGGATTTACAAATGCAAAAATGCTCGCAACTATCATAATAAGTCCACCGACTATATAGATTATATTTCTTCTGCTCAATTCTATCGCCTCCTTTTTTTATATATGAATTATTACCCACAAATACCAAAAAAAAAACAAATAAACTATATCTATGATATGGATGATTCTGTGTGATATAATCAGATTAGAAAATTCTTAAGATTTTATTTTTTTGGAGAGTGATTTAATGGAAGAACTAATAAAGACGAAAATCGAAGGTTTATATATAAGAAAAGCTACTAGAGAAGATGTACCTTTAATTTTAAAGTTTATTAAAGAGTTAGCTGATTATGAGAAAATGCTTGATCAAGTAGTTGCGACCGAAGAAATAATTGAAGATTCCATATTTAACAGAAATAAAGCTGAAGTAATATTTGCAGTATATAATGGAGAAGAAGTAGGATTTGCACTATATTTTTACAATTTTTCGACTTTTTTAGGTAAACCTGGGATTTATTTAGAAGATTTATATGTAAGAGAAGAAATGAGAGGGAAAGGAATAGGGAAAACTCTTCTAGCTTATTTAGCAAAGATAGCAATTGAGGAAGGGTGTGGCAGATTTGAATGGTGGTGTTTGGATTGGAACAAACCATCAATTGATTTTTATTTGAAATTAGGTGCAATACCCATGGATGAATGGACAGTTTATAGGATGTGCGATGAAAAATTAGTTGATTTAGCAAAGTCTTTCTGAATTCAAATTTGGAGGGTAATATGAAAGTTGAATGGAATAAGAAATATACCACAATTTCAGTTTATTCAGTCATTGTAATTATTATTAGTATAATTTTTTATATGATAATTTCTCAATTTGGTTTGTTTTTGAGTTCAATAAATAGATATATAAAAGTCTTTGAACCCTTTATAATTGGCTTTGCAATTGCTTACTTAGCAAACTTCTTAGTAAGGTTAATAGAAGTCAAAATGTTAAATAAAGCATTAAAAAATCAGGAAAATACAAAGTTTAAAAGAGCTATAAGCATTTTGGTTTCATATATAATATTATTCTTAGGATTGTTTCTATTTTTTTATATGATGGTGCCCCAACTGATTAATTCTTTGACAGGCGCTTTTTATAGCATAATAAATAATTATAATAATTTATCTGAAAATATTGTAGAATTCATAAATAAGTTAAACATTTCCCAAAATTATATAAATGATATTGTATCAAGATGGAATGATTTTGTTGACAACATGATAAATTATATATCCAATTCATTGCCTTTAATTGGTAATTTTGCAAGTAGGTTATTTTCTAGTATCTGGAATATTGTGTTAGGCGTAATAATTTCCATTTATATGCTTATTGATAAGGAAAGATTTAGTTTGTTGCTTAAAAAAATAGATTTTAGTATTTTTTCAAAGGAAAGGGCTTTAAGAAACATTGAACTGACAAAGAGAGCGGATAATATTTTTGGCAGATTCTTGGTAGGTAAAATAATTGATTCTATCATTATTGCTATTATAACTTATATTGCTTTAAGGATAACTAAAATGCCATATCCAGTTTTGATATCTTTTATAATTGGAGTAACAAACATAATTCCATTTTTTGGTCCATTTATTGGAGCGATACCTTCATTTTTTATAATACTTTTTGTATCTCCTATTAAAGCTTTGTGGTTCTTAGTGATCATTCTTTTAATTCAACAATTAGATGGAAATATTATTGGCCCCAAAATATTAGGTGATTCACTAGGCATATCAGCATTTTGGATACTATTTTCACTTTTGATAAGTGGCAAGATATTTGGTTTTATCGGTTTGATTATTGGAGTACCACTTTTTGTTTTTATATATTCTATCGTAAAAGACAATGTAGAGAAACGTTTAAAGAAGAAAGGGTTACCTACTGAAACCAATGAGTATAAGGAGTATTAATAAAGCATGTTTTTTTCATATGGGAATTTAGAAAAAGAATATCTTTCAAATGCCGATAAAAAAATGGCAGCGATAATTAATAAATATGGACATATTTATAGAGAAGTCGAAAAAGATGTTTTCAAAGCTTTAATAAAAAATATTTTAAGTCAACAAATATCATCTGATGCTTATAAAAGTATTTTAAATAGGTTTATTGAGCTTACTAATAATTTTGATGGAGAGAAGATGTTGAATTTTAGCGAAGATGATTTTAAAGAGTATGGCATCAGCAAGAAAAAAGCATCTTATATAAAGCAAATAATTTTAAGCAAGTACAGATATGGATATGATTTTGAAGGGTTAAAGAAATTAAACGATGATGAAATTGTTGAAACCTTGATAAAATTTAAAGGGGTTGGAAAATGGACGGCTCAGATGACTTTAATATTTTCTTTAGAGAGAAAAGATGTTTTTGCAGTTGATGATTTTGGGATAAGAAAAGGAATATCATTATTATATGGTGAAAACATAAATGATAAAAGATCAATTAGAAAATATTATGAGCTATTTAGTCCTTATTCTACTATTGCATCGTTTTATATTTGGGAAGTTGCAAAGGATAATAACTTTAGCAATACAAAATTGATTTAAGAGGTCTAATTTAGGTTTACAATTGAATTTTTCGAAAAACCGGTAAATTTATTTTGTAATTGTATTGACAAGCATAGGGCAAATTGTTATACTTATTTAAGTCAGCACAAATTAGAGTGTCTAAATCAGATAGTTTGCATAGCTAATCAAAAATAGCTATCATTTTGCGGGTGTAGCTCAGTGGTAGAGCACTGGCTTCCCAAGCCAGCTGCGAGGGTTCGATTCCCTTCACCCGCTCCAGTATGATATGGTGGGTATGGCCTAGTTGGTTAGGGCGCCAGATTGTGGCTCTGGAGGTCATGGGTTCGAATCCCATTATCCACCCCATTTTGATCCATTAGCTCAGTCGGCAGAGCACCTGACTTTTAATCAGGGTGTCCCGCGTTCGAGTCGCGGATGGATCACCATTATTTGACTCATTAGCTCAGTTGGTAGAGCACCTGACTCTTAATCAGGGTGTCCAGGGTTCGAGTCCCTGATGGGTCACCATTTGCGGGAATGGCGGAATTGGCAGACGCGCTAGACTTAGGATCTAGTGTCATTGACGTGGGGGTTCAAGTCCTCTTTCCCGCACCATGTTAACCAGAGAAGTTTTTCTCTGGTTTTTTTAAATCTTTTTTATCAAATTTCAAAAAAATATTGTGGTATAATTAAATTGTAAAATGCACCCTTAGCTCAGTTGGATAGAGTCGCTGGCTTCGAACCAGTTGGTCGGGGGTTCGAGTCCCTCAGGGTGCACCATTTAAACCTTATCATTAAATGATAAGGTTTTTGTTTTATTATATACAAATTTTATGCTATACTAAATTAACGGAGGAAAAAATGGATATATACATTCCTGATTATATAAAAAAAATTATATATATTTTAGAAAAAAATGGATATGAAGCATATCTAGTTGGTGGCTGTGTAAGGGATCATCTGATAGGTAAAGAACCTTCAGATTATGATATTGCAACGAATGCTACGCCTGAAAAAATCGAGAAAATTTTTAAGGATTTTAAACTTATTGATATAGGAAGAAAATTTGGAACAATGAAAATAATAATGGACGAAGGGGAAGTTGAAGTTACGACTTTCAGGTCAGAAGATATATATATCAAAGGTAGAAAACCAAAAGATGTAAAGTATATATCAAACCTATACGAAGATTTAAGAAGAAGAGATTTCACTATAAATGCAATAGCATTTAATCCAAGAATAGGATTTGTCGATCCCTTTTATGGAATGAATGATATTAAGCTAAAACTAATAAGATGCGTAGGGGATCCAAATGATAGATTAAATGAGGATTATTTGAGGATACTTCGAGCTGTAAGATTTGCAACCCAACTAAGATTTACTATTGAGGTTCAAACTGCAAATGCATGTGCAAAACTAGCTAGCCAATTGAAGCTGATAAGCAAAGAAAGAATAAGAGATGAGTTAGTCAAAATCATCTTATCTGATGAACCGTCATATGGTATAAGGTTAATGAAAGATTTAGGGATTTTACAGGTTATCATACCTGAAATTATTCCAGCTATAGGATTTGATCAGAGAAATCCTCATCATTATTTGAATGTATTTGAACATACTTTAGAGGTCTTGGACAACACACCAAAAATATTAGAAGTAAGGCTTGCAGCATTATTCCATGATATAGGTAAACCCTATACTTTTAAGTTGGATGAAAATGGAATAGGACATTTCTATGGACATGAAAAGGTAAGTGCTGAAATAGCAAAGGATGTTTTGACTAGACTAAATTTTTCAAATGAACTCGTAAAAAACACATTAGTTTTAATAAGTGCACACATGAATTATGCTAAGGATTTAGATAAGAAATATGTAAAAAAACAACTACAAAAAATTGGATACGAGAATTTCAATAATTTAATCGAACTACAAATAGCGGATAAGCTAAGTAAAAAAGGAGATAAGGATTTGAGCTATTTTGATACAAAAAGAAGAATTCTAAAAGAAATTGAGGATGAACCTTATTCAAGAACTCATTTGGCTATTAATGGAGAAGATTTAATAGCCCTAGGCATAGCAGAAGGTCCATTAATAGGGGAAATATTAGATTATCTACTCGAGATAGTAATTGAAAATCCAAAGAAAAATAACAAGACTGACTTAATAGATATAGTTAAGAATAAATACTTGAATAATTAATTAATAGGTAGTTGCAGAATACAAAATTAAAAATATATAGAGTTATCCACAGCTAAAATTAAAAATTAATAGATTCTGCAATAAATTTTGCAACTAAACAATTAATTAATTATAAACATTATACTTAAG
>JACIXZ010000017.1 GCA_014360205.1 Tissierellales bacterium | reverse complement strand
AAAGACTAAGATGCATGGCTCCTTTGGAATATCGAAACCATGCATCTGGATGTGCATAAAGTTTAATTAAATTACCTGTCTACTTGACAAAGGTCAGTTCATTTCTTGGATGTTTTTTGTTTAGTAAGAATATATTATTGAATAGATATTATTTAAAAATTACTTTATGAGGTTTTCCAATTGTTAATTGATGTTATCTTATTAGTGAATAAGTCTAGACACGAAAGGCTGAACGCGTTAAAATTAAAATAGGTTATAAAAAGGTTATTAAGTCAATATCTTCTTTTTAGAACATTATGCTATTATAAAAGAATAAATCAATAAAGTTTACTAAAATGAGAAGCAAAAATACAAGTTATTTAGATAAATATAAGGAAATATATTAAAATTCTACATAAATTCGTAATTAAATAATGGAGCTGCGAAGTTAAATAAGTCATGGCAATAAATATCATATTTCTTAAAGATATATAAAAAATCACCAAAAGTTAAAATACATAAACATAGTAGAATAAAAAATCTAATATTATATGTCAAAGACTATATATTTATAAATTCATAAAATAGCATTATTGAATTGTAGTTTTTTTGACAAATGGACTCATAAAGAAATAATAAATTAAATAGTTCAATTATAAGGTATTAACCAACAATCAATAATTTTGGATTTAATTATGAAAATTTAATTATTTAAGGGGTTGTTCTAGAAATGCAAAAAAGGGCCATTTTATGGTTTTATAAAGGGAAAACTGTAAAGGAAGATTTAGATATTTTAGATTATTTTGATTCACAAGATTTTGAAATACATATTTTTAATGATGTCGATGAATCTAATTTGATTTTTGATAATATTTTTTATATGTTAAATATTTTATTTGAAAATAATTTAAATGATTATGAAATTTATATTGCTAGTAATGTTAAAGAGTTTATAATGCTTGAATATATTCTATATAAGCAGTGGATAAATGGTTTTTTATATTTAAATAATAACAGCCAAAATATAAATACTGATAAATTCTATTCTTCAATATTAAACAAAATGATTAACAAAACAAATGGTAAAAATTTTTATGTAATAAAAAATGAGGAAGGATTATTTGAGGGTTATAGTGTTTTAAAGGAGCCTTATGAATTCAATGAATCTGATAATAACTTTGAAAATGAGATTTTCTTCATAAATGGAGAAAACCATATTTTTTCATTTAAAAATAATTTAGAAACTAATATTATAAAAATAGATAATGTGGATATTGATAAATATAGTAAATATGTTTTCCATTATAATATAGATTACGTTGACTATATAATAAATAAAATAAAATATTATTTTAGTATTTCAACAAAAGAATTTGTAAATAATTTTGGAAACATTCAACAACTATGGAATGAAATTAATAAAGTGTTAAATAATAAAAACTCATTTGAATTAAACCTTGCTAAATTCAAATTAGATAAGAGCATGTATGATTTTAAAGCAGATGATAGATTTAAAATATTGCTATGCTCTGCATTAATCAACATTTATTACGAAACAAAATATATAGAATTTTTTGTAGAAACATTAATTAATAGTAAAACTTTTAGTAAAGAAAATAAATTTTTTTGTTATTATCAACTAAAAAGATATATTTTTCTTAATAAAAATGATGATATTAAAATTTATGAATATCTTAAAATGTTGTATGATAACATATATGATGATTATTTAGATCATCGAGAGTTAGAAATAGTACAAAAAGATTTAAGAGATGATCAATTAATATATATATTTACAAGCCAATTTTTAAGTGAACATCATTCACCTACCAAAGTTGCACTAGATACATGTTATAATCTAATCAAGCACTTCAATAAAAAAGTTATTCTAATTAATACAAAAGAATGTTTAACTTTAGAGGGAATGATCCCAATGTTTAATATCACAAGAGGAAATGTAATAGAACAATTTAGCTCAATAAATAGTATAAATTACCAAGATATAATAATTCCATTTTATCAGCCAAATACTAAAATGCCAAATGATCAAGAAATAAACAATATATTAAGTTCTATACAAAAAAATAAACCTTATTTAATTATTAACATTGGGCAGTCAATAGTTGGAGATATAGCATCGAATATTGTACCTGCGGTTACATTACCTCTAGGTATGTACGAATATTCAAGATCTAATTTCTTTGTAATTAACAATGAACATGAAAAAGAAGAATATATTAAGCTTTATGATTTTAAGGAAGAAAATATAATTATTTCAAGGTTTGCATTTGAGTTGAAAAATCAATTTAAAAAATTTAGTAAAAACCAATTGTCTATACCACATAATAAATTCATATTATCAGTAGTTGGGAATAGATTGAATTTTGAATTAGATGATGATTTTCTATCGATGTTAGATGAATGCTGCAATGAATTAAATACATTTGTAGTATTTATTTCAAATTACGAATTTAATAATGAGCAGAAAAAAAAATATAAGTATTTGTATAGAAATTCTAAAAGCATGGGATTTCAAAACGATCTATTAGCTATAATGGAACACGTTGATTTATATATCAATCCAAAAAGAAAAGGGGGTGGATCCTCAGCTATTTATGCATTATATAAAGGCAAGCCGGTGATTACATTAAACTACGGAGATGTTACAAACAACGTAGGGGACGAATTTTGTTGTGAAACATATTCAGAGATGTATGATTTGATAAAAAAATATAAGTTAGATAAGGATTTTTATTTAAAACAAAGCAAGATTGCTAAAGAAAGAGCCCTTATATTAACTGATTTTAATGAATTTATTAAAAACATATTAGATTTTTTAAACAAATGAAATTTCATATTAAAAGATTTAATTATGTTGAAAACACTATAAACTAAAATTTTAGTACTTATGTTTTTTTATTTCTTATCATAATAACTAATATTTCCTGCAACCAACTAATAAATTTTGACTGCAAAAAATGGTTAGACTCAATAGGTTGTAATAAACAATACTAAAATAATATAATCATATCAACTAAATAAAAAAATAAATATATATATAAGAAGCCAATTTTAATATATTTTAAAATTGGTAATTATTATAACAACTTTATAGCTTTATAGATTAATATGACAGGGCTCTGTTCTATCAAATTCTTAATAAATTCAGTTAACTTATGGATTTATAATATAGGTAATAATTTGTTATTTACGATGTGTTTGTAAATATAACGTAAAAACAAATTTTTGCAGAATGGTAGTAGAAGGGTTGAAAAAAATAAACTGTGAAAGGAGAATATCGATGGCATTTTATACACAGGATGAGTTAAAAAGTATGAATTTTAAGCATATAGGTAAAAATGTGAAAATTAGTAACAAAGCTAGCATATATTGTCCTGAACTAATATCTATAGGTGATAACTCTAGAATTGATGATTTTTGTGTTCTATCGGGTAATATTTCAATTGGTAAAAATGTTCATATTGCTGTTTTTTGTAATTTAGCTGGGGGAGAAGAAGGAATTATTATGGAAGATTTTTCTGGGCTAGCTTATAGTGTAAATGTTTTTACTCAATCTGATGATTATACTGGAAAGAGTTTAACTAATCCGACTGTTCCTGATAAGTATAAATTAGAAACAAAAAAACAAGTATTAATAAAAAAGCATGTAATAGTTGGTGCTGGTAGTATAATTTTTCCTGGAGTGATATTAGAGGAAGGGTGTTCTGTTGGTGCGATGTCTTTGGTAACAAGAAGTACTGAACCATGGAAGATTTATTCAGGTATACCTGCAAAACCAATTAAAGATAGAAGAAAGGACTTGTTAGTTTATGAGAAAAAATATTTGGAAGAGATTGAGTAAAAAGTGAGTGAAGGTGAATCTAAAGATGATTAATTTCAATGTACCACCCTATATCGGAAGAGAAATAGAATATATCAAAGAAGCAATAGAAAAAAATCAAAAACTATGTGGAGATGGACCATTCACTAAGAAGTGCAATAAATGGATGGAAGAAAATTTCAATGTATCAAAAGTTCTGCTAACAACATCATGTACTCATGCATTAGAAATGGCTGCTATATTAGCTGATATTCAGCCGGGGGATGAGGTAATTGCACCATCATATACTTTTGTTTCAACAGTAAATGCTTTTGTGCTAAGGGGAGCAACCATAGTATTTGTTGATATAAGGCCAGATACTTTAAATATTGATGAAAAATTGATTGAAGATGCAATAACTGAAAAGACAAAAGTTATCATTCCTGTTCATTATGCAGGCGTTTCATGCGAAATGGACAAAATAATGGATTTAGCAAAAAAATACAATTTAATTGTTATAGAAGATGCAGCACAAGGAGTAATGTCAACATATAAGAGGAAAGCTCTTGGTGCAATTGGTGATTTAGGTGCATACAGTTTTCATGAAACTAAGAATTATTCAATGGGAGAGGGAGGAGCTTTAGTAATAAGGAACTCAAAATTTATCGAACGAGCTGAGATAATTCGCGAAAAAGGAACTGATCGAAGTAAATTTTTTAGGGGACAAGTCGATAAATATTCATGGGTAGATGTGGGAAGTTCATATTTACCTAGTGAATTAAATGCAGCATATTTGTATGCTCAACTTGAAGAAGCTATAAAGATTAATAACAATCGACTAAAAACATGGGATCAATATTATATTGGGTTAAAAGAATTAAAAGATGAAAAGTTAATTGATTTACCAGTAATACCTGAATATTGTACCCATAATGCTCATATGTTTTATATAAAATGTAAGAATCTTGAAGAAAGAACATCATTAATTAATTACTTAAAGGAGGAAGGTATACATTCGGCATTTCATTATGTACCTCTCCATAGTTCTAAAGCAGGATTAAAATTCGGACGTTTTCATGGAAAGGATAACTATACTACTAGAGAAAGTGAAAGGTTAGTTAGATTGCCAATATATTTCGGATTAGAAACAGAGAAAACTAAATATATTATTGATAAGATTCATAATTTTTATCAAATTAAGCCTAGATGAACTTAGAGTTCACAATAAATTATAAGATAAGAATTTGCAAAATTTAAGGAGAAAAATGATGAAAGGTATTATATTAGCAGGAGGGAATGGCTCTAGGCTTTATCCTATAACGCAAGGAATTAGTAAGCAATTACTTCCAGTATATGATAAACCTATGATATATTATCCATTATCTGTCTTAATGTTAACAAATATTAAAGATGTTTTACTTATATCCAATACAGAGTACATACATTTATTTGAAAATTTATTAGGAGATGGGAAAAGACTTGGAATGAAAATTCACTATAAAATTCAGGAAAAACCAAGGGGATTAGCAGATGCATTTATTTTGGGTGAAGAATTTATTGGTGAAGATGATGTGTGTTTAATACTCGGAGATAATGTATTCTATGGACAAGGTTTTGTTGATAAACTAGTAAAAGCATCAAAAAACAACAAAGGGGCAACTATATTTGGTTATTATTTAAACAACCCGAGTGATTTTGGGGTTGTTGAGTTTGACGATAAAGGTAAAGTTGTTTCACTAGAAGAAAAACCAGAAAAACCTAAATCACATTATGCAATTCCAGGACTTTATTTTTATGATAACTCTGTAATTAAAAGAGCCAAGAAACTTAAACCGTCTGCGCGAGGAGAACTAGAAATTACAGATCTGAATCGAGATTATTTAGGGGAAGGAAGACTTTATGTAGAATTACTAGGAAGAGGTTTTGCCTGGTTAGACACTGGAACATATGATGGATTAGCAGATGCTTCTGATTTTGTAAAAACTATCCAAAAGAGGACGGGATTGTATGTAGCTTGTATTGAAGAAATAGCTTATAAAAATGGCTGGATTTCTGAAGAAGAATTAAAAAATATTGGAATACAATATCAAAAAACAGAATATGGGAAGTATATTCTTTCGCTAATTAGTGATAAAAGAAGGGAGAAATAATTTGGAAACTATTTTAGTCACTGGTGGAGCTGGATTTATTGGAAGTAATTTTATTAAGCACATCTTACAAGAACATCCAGATAGCTATATAGTCAATTTAGATTTGCTAACATATGCTGGAAATCTAGAAAATTTAAAAGAAATTGAGAATAATGAGAATTATACTTTCATAAAAGGAGACATAAGAGACAGAGAATTAGTTGACAACATTTTCAGCGAGTTTAGGATAAAAAAAGTTGTTCATTTTGCTGCAGAATCTCATGTTGATAGAAGCATAGAAGATCCTGAAATATTTTTAAGTACTAATATTTTAGGTACTCAAGTGTTACTTGATGCTGCAAAAAAACATTGGAAGATTAATCCAGATGATAAATATTGCGATGAATATATTGATAATGTAAAATATTTGCAAGTTTCCACTGATGAAGTATATGGTGCTTTGGGTAAAGAAGGTAAATTTAGCGAGGATTTACCATTGTTACCAAATAGTCCTTATTCAGCATCAAAGGCAAGTGCCGATTTAATAGTTAGAGCATACCATAAAACTTTTGGGTTGCCTATTAATATAACTAGATGTAGCAACAATTATGGACCTTATCAATTTCCTGAAAAACTGATACCTCTGATGATTATTAATTGTATAAAGGATAAAGAATTGCCAGTTTATGGTGATGGCATGCAAATCAGAGATTGGCTACATGTAAAAGATCATTGCAGTGCAATAGAAACAGTATTATACAAAGGAAGAATTGGTGAAATATACAATATTGGTGGAAACAATGAGAAGGCAAATATTGAGATAGTGCAATTGATCATTAGCACATTAGGAAAATCAAATAATCTAATAAAATATGTTAAAGACAGACCAGGGCATGATAGAAGATATGCGATAGATAATACAAAGATAACAACAGAACTTGGTTGGAAACCTTCTTATACTTTTGAGCAAGGGATGAAAGAAACAATTGAGTGGTATTTAAATAATACAGAGTGGATTAATAATATCATTTCCAACGATTACATGAAATATTACGAAAAAATGTATTCTGGAATATAAGGAACTGATGTTTTTAAATAAGAATTTTAATTTTTAAATATAAGCCTTTGCTTTAAAAGGCAACAGAGGTTGAGCATATTATTATATATATTTAATTAGAATATGAAGACATTGAGAAATAAGTGTATGACTTGTGAAAGAGTACTGAATAAGTTTTTCTATAATATACTAAATTTCTATAATAAAAAACAGGCATTTTAAGATTTTGAGAGTTGCCTGTTTAATTTATAGTCGCATATGTCAGAAAATTCTATCAATTATGTTTTTTTATCGATCTTATTTAAATATAAATTATAGATCATTATATTATATAAAACAGAATAGTATTTTACCATACTTGATAAATAGTATTCATACAGAAAGCTGTAATTTTGTTTTATGAATTTTTTAAAATTGGGAAGTTAATAATTTTTGACTTTAGATAGTTTAAAATACTAGTTTTGCAATTAAAAAGTTAAATTTATCTAATATAACAAAAATAACTTGCAATATAACAATATCAGTGTTATATTTGAAGTGAAAAATGTTATATTAGGAGGTGATCTAATTGGTGATGACAGTAGAGCTTTACTTGAAAGAAAATATAGATGAACAACTTACCCTAAAACCATGTCTTAAAAAGGATAATTTCCCGATTTTTATAAGGAATAGCTACAATTTCTATGAGATGAAGATTCTTGAAACTGAGTGTATTCTAATAGAAGCCATAGATGAGATGCCAGATATCGATCAAATTCAAAAACATATACAACAGATCAAAAGCCTAACAAATCGTCAAATTGTTCTATTTTACAAAGATATCACAAGGCATAGAAGAAAAAGCCTTATTAAAAATAGGATTCCCTTTGTTATTGAAGATGGACAGATGTATTTGCCATTTTTAGGGCTTGATTTGAAAAAAACAACAGAATACGGTAAAGAAGAAGTTAATAGATTCACAACACCTGCACAGATTGCATATATATATTTTTTGTATCATAAAGAGGAAGTAATTAATACAACCGATTTTGCTAAAAAGTTGGGCTTTAATACAATGACAGCTTCTAGAGCTTTAAATGATCTATACTATGCAAATCTAATAACCTATGAAATTGGAGGAAAGACTGGCCGAAGCAAGGAGTATAGGAGGATTGCAGACCCGGACTATTTTATCAGGGGGCGCGAATATCTAAAGACTCCAGTGAAAAGAATCATCTATACAAAGACAAGACCTTTAAGTGCTTTGACTGCCGGAATGGAAGCATTGGCAGAATTATCCATGATCAATCCGCCTGATCATCCGATTGTAGCGATAGATAGAAATAATCTAAATAAAGAACAGATTGAAGTTGTTAAAAACAAGGACATAATAAAAGATAAAAAACTGGTTGAGGTGGAACTTTGGGACTATAATCCTAGACTTTTTTCTGATAAAGACCATGTAGATAAATTATCCTTATATGCGTCCTTGAAAGAAGAAACTGATGAAAGGGTTGAGCAAGCATTAGAAGAAATATTGAGAGGTGAGCCATGGTACACGGACTAGAAAAATTTAAAGAGTATTTTGGGAATTACACGAGTCAATATGTCCTTATTGGAGGAACGGCTTGTAGTATTCTTATGGAAGAACTTGGAACTGAATTTCGAGCAACACAGGATCTGGATATAGTGCTTATCATTGAAGCTCTTGATTCATCTTTTGGGGAAACTTTTTGGAAATTTATAGAAGATGGTGGCTATGAGCATCGTAATAAGGGTAGGAATAAGAATCAATTTTACCGTTTTAAAGATCCGAAAGATAAGTCATTTCCCAAAATGATCGAGCTCCTCAGTAAACTTCCTAATGAATTTGAATTTAGCTCTGATAGGAAACTGATTCCCATTCACATTGACGAAAGCATCATCAGTCTATCCGCTATATTATTAAATGATGATTATTACAATCTACTGTTAAAAGGAAGACAATTAGTAGATGGATTTTCGGTTATTGGAAAGGAAACCATCATCCTGTTTAAGATTAAAGCATGGTTGGATATGAAAAAACGAAGAGAAGACGGAGAAAATGTAGATATGAATGATATTAGAAAACATAAGAATGACATCTTTAGGCTTCTTGCCTATGTATATCCTACTAGTAGGATTGAATGTACAAATGATATTCAAAATGATGTTATACAATTTATTCAACAAATCAAGGAAGATAAACCTGATTTAAAAAATCTAAGGATTAAAAACACAAGCTTTGAGGAAATGCTAAAGATTCTTGAGGGAATTTTCTTAGGAAAACCAGAAGTATAAATAAAAGCATAAATTGTAATCAGAAAACTCTTCTAAAGGGTATACATTTACTCATTCATTAAATGATTATAGTGATTTTTTCTTAAATAAGCCTATATTTAAATTACACATGTTTAAATAGATTTAGTTAATTAGCATCATTGTATCATTGAGAAAGATATAAATAATAGTATAAAGAGATTAATAATCAGGCAAGCACTTATCTTGAATTGTAGGAGGTTTTAAATGGGGAAAAAAGGTTCACATCATGTAGTGCCAAATAAAGATGGTGGCTGGGATGTTAAAAAAAGCGGTTCACAGAAAGCTAGTTACCATGCTGACAAAAAAGCAGAAGCAGAAAAAGTAGCACGAGAAATTAGTAGAAATCAAGGAACAGAATTAGTTATTCACGGTAAAGATGGTAAGATACAACGCAAAGATTCTCACGGGAATGATGATTATCCACCAAAAGGTTAATGTAGGTAATTAGTTATTCCTTGCCTGATTGTTTAATTGCAATTGTTTTAAATTTACAGAGCTTTTTAAATTTGGAAAAGGAATTTAAAAAGTGGAAACAGCATATTTAAATAAAATAATACTATGGAGGATATCAAGAAACTTTATTAAAATGAATTAATATCGTTTAAATTAACTTTAATTTCAACTGTGACTGTGGAAATTCGTATAGAGTTTAAATATAAAGAATTTTTAATTAGGATATTTAATGGTTTTTAAAAAATGAAAATTCAAAATAAGATATTTTTCTTTTGTACAGAAATTTTTGGACAGAAATATAGTAATAATAGATGATTTTAATTTAAAATATTTTATGAAAATTAAATTTTTGGAAATATAATGTATTAAAAATTTATTATCGGAGCCCTAGGAATACGATTCAAAAATCAATCTAATAGACTAAGATTTATTTATATATTTAAAATTTAATAAAATTTACGATATAATTAATAAGAGATTGTTTTATATGAGGAGAGAGAACATGTCAAATGTATTAGTAACAGGTGCTGATGGATTTATTGGCAGTCATTTAACTGAAGAATTAGTAAAGCTAGGACACAAAGTAAGAGCTTTTGTGTACTATAATTCATTTAATTCATGGGGATGGCTAGATGAGTTACCAAGAGAAATCTTGAATGAAATAGAAATTTTTTCTGGAGACATAAGAGATTCCAATGGTGTTAGAGAGTCAATGAAAGGGATTGATGAAGTATATCATTTAGCAGCTTTAATAGCTATACCTTTTAGTTACCATTCACCTGATGCATATGTCGATACAAATATTAAAGGGACTTTAAATGTCTTACAGGCAGCAAGATATTTAGAAACCAAGAAAATAATGATTACATCCACTTCTGAAGTTTATGGAACTGCAAAATATGTTCCTATAGATGAAAATCATCCTTTTCAGGGACAATCACCTTATTCTGCAACTAAAATAGGTGCTGACAGATTAGCAGAGTCTTTTTATAGAAGTTTCAATATGCCTATTGTCATTGTCAGACCATTTAATACATATGGGCCTAGACAATCAGCAAGAGCTGTTATACCTACTATCATCACACAACTTCTTGCTGGAAAAGAAGAAATCAAACTTGGTTCATTGACTCCTACTAGAGATTTCAATTATGTGAAAGATACTGTAAATGGTTTCATTGAGATAGCAAAATCTCAAAAAACAATTGGTGAAGAGATAAACATTGCAACTCAAAAGGAAATATCAATTGAAGAATTAGCAAATGAATTGATTAGACAAATCAATCCAAATGCTAAGATCGTATGTGATGAAGAAAGATTAAGGCCAGAAAAAAGTGAAGTTAATAGGCTATTAGGATCAAATAAAAAGATAAAAGAACTAACTAATTGGGAAGTGCAGTATACCCTTGAAGAAGGGTTAAATGAGACGATAAAATTCTTTAAAGACAATTTAGGAAAATATAAAACGAATATATATAATATATAGGTGGAATTTATTATGAGAAAAAATATACCTCTATCGGTACCTAATTTATCAGGAAATGAATTAAAATATGTCGAGGAAGCCATAAAAAGTGAATGGGTTTCATCTGCAGGACCGCATATCAATAGATTTGAAGAAAATATTGCAAAATATGTAAATTCTAAAGGTGCTGTTGCTTGTCAAAATGGTACTTCTGGATTACATATTGCATTGATGGTGTGTGGTATAACAAAAGAAGTTGAAGTTATTGTACCTACTCTTACGTTTATAGCTACAGTAAACCCTGTCAAATATATTGGAGCTGAACCAATATTTATGGATTGTGATGACTCTTTAACTATCGATGTAGACAAATTAAGCGAGTTCTGCGAAACTAAATGTGTTTTTAAAGATGGAGTTTTGATTAACAAACAAACAAAAAAATCAATCAAAGCAATTATAGTAGTCCATATCTTTGGGAATATGGCTGATATGGAGAAAATAATGGATTTAGCTAAAAAATATAATTTAATTTTGATTGAAGATGCTACGGAGGCATTGGGTACATATTATACAAATGGTAAATTTAAAGGATGTTATGCTGGAACCATTGGAGATATAGGTGTATATTCCTTTAATGGCAATAAGATAATTACAACTGGTGGAGGTGGAATGATAGTTTCAAATAACTTGCACTTGTTAGAAAAAGCAAAACATTTGACAACTCAAGCAAAATCAGATGAATTATACTATTACCATGATGAAATTGGTTACAATTATAGGATGACTAATCTTCAGGCAGCTTTAGGATTGGCACAACTTGAACAATTAGAAAAATTTATAGAGATAAAACATACAAACTATATGTTATATAAAGAGTTGCTTAGTGAAAGCGATGCTTTTGAAATCCTTGATTTTAAAGATAACATTAGATCAAATTACTGGTTTTATTCACTGCACATCAAAACTGAAAATATAAAAAGAGATGAAGTCATAGAACATTTGAAAAATGCCAACATACAATCTAGGCCAATATGGGGTTTAATACATGAGCAAATCCCATACAAAAGCTCTCAAACGTTTAAGATAGAAAAGGCGAAGGCATACAATGATAAAGTTGTTAACTTACCTTGCAGCTCAAATTTAACCAAAGAAGATGTTTTTTATGTAGTTGATCAACTTAAAAGCATGTAATCAGTTTGGAGGGTAAGACATTGAAAATAATAGAATTTTTAATAGATGAAGACAAGACGATCATAGAAGCTATGAATCGATTAAATGAGCTATCAAAGAAAGTGCTATTTGTTGTGAAAAATGATAAATTAGTTGCCTCCTTGACTGATGGAGATATAAGAAGATGGATACTAAAAAAGGGCAATTTAGATGCACTGGTAAGAGATGTAGCAAATTATAGTCCTAAATATTTATATGAACATGAGAAAGATGAAGCAATGAAATACATGAAAGAGTATTTCATTGAGGCATTACCTATTTTAAATAGTGATCGCAACATTGAAACTATCATTTTAATTAACGATGAAGAAATAAGAGATACAACTCCACTAGATCTACCTGTTGTTATTATGGCTGGAGGGAAAGGAACAAGATTATATCCATATACAAAAATCCTTCCAAAACCACTAATACCCATTGGAGATATACCTATAGTTGAACATATAATGAATAGATTCTATTATTATGGATGTAATGATTTTTATTTAATCCTTAATCATAAAAAGGAAATGATAAAAGCGTATTTTAGTGATATAAAAAAGGAATATAATATTTTTTATTTTGAAGAAAACAAACCTCTTGGAACCGGTGGTGGTCTAAGCCTACTTAAGAATAAAATAAATAAAACATTTGTATTATCAAATTGTGATATATTAATTAATGAAAATATAAGAAAAATTTTTGAGTTTCATAAAGAAGAACACAACTTCATTACTATGGTGTGTTCTCTAAAAAAAATCAAGATACCTTACGGAGTTATTGAATTTGACAGCAATGGTGAAATTATTGAAATGAAAGAAAAGCCAGAACTATCCTTTTTTACTAATACAGGAATATATATCGTAGAGCCAGAGGTTCTAAATGAATTAAATGAAAATGAGTCTATAAGTTTTCCTGAAATAATTGATAGAGTAAGACATAAAGGAAAGAGAATAGGCATCTACCCTATTAGTGAAGAAAGTTGGTCGGACATGGGAGAATTTGAAGAAATGGATAAGATGAAAAGAAAGATGGAAAAAAGATATGAGTAGAAAGATTTTGTTATTAGGCGCAGGTGGCCATTGCAAATCGGTTATTGATACTTTAAATAGCATTGGCTCATTTGAGGATATTGGAGTTGTCGAGAAAGATAAATTAGTAGATTCTTCATTTGAAAATATAGCTGGTTATGATGATGATCTATCCGATTTATATAATGCTGGATATGAGTATGCATTTGTAACACTTGGAAGCATAGGGAATCCAAAGAACAGGATAAATTTACTTAATAAAATAATGAATATTGGATTTAAAATACCAAATATAATTGATCCTTCAGCAATAGTATCTAACAATATTGTAATGGGTTATGGAAATTTTATCGGGAAAAGAGCTGTTATAAATACAGGGACAATAATAGGAAATGGTGTTATAGTGAATACTGGCTCAATAGTAGAACATGATTGTAAACTTGAAAATTTTGTTCATTTAGCTCCAGGTTCAATATTGTGTGGCAATGTAACGATAAGTGAAAATTCTCATATAGGCGCTGGTACGGTTGTTAAACAAAATATTATGGTTGGCTCTAATACGATTATTGGAGTAGGGAGCGTAATAATCAACAATATCTCATCTAATGTTATTGCCTATGGTAATCCTTGCAAGGAGGTAAAGAAGAATGAAGGATAAAGTGATCATAATTGCAGAAGCAGGAGTAAACCATAACGGTGATATTAAACTAGCTAAAGAGTTGGTTTATAGGGCAAAAATGGCAGGAGCTGACATGATTAAATTTCAAACATATAAGACGGAAGAATTAACTACAATTCAGGCAGATTTAGCAGAATATCAAAAAAAGACAGATACAAATGTAAGAACACAATATGAATTATTAAAATCGTTGGAATTAAGCTATGACGACTTTTCTTATTTGAAAAAATATAGTGAAGAATTAGGTATTAAATTCATTTCTACAGCTTTCGATTTTGACAGCATTGAATTTTTAGATTCAATTGGATTAGAAACATGGAAGATACCTTCAGGAGAAATTACCAATCTACCTTATCTCATAAAAATTGCAAGACTTAATAGATCTATAATATTATCTACTGGTATGTGTACATTAGATGAAGTAGAAAATGCCTTGACGACATTGAAAGATAATGGTGCAAAAGATATCACCATCATGCACTGCACTACAGAGTATCCAACACCATTTTCAGATGTAAATTTAAAAGCAATGGTATACTTAAAAGACATTTTCAAAACAAAGGTTGGGTATTCAGATCATACTAGAGGGATTGAAGTGCCAATAGCTGCTGTAGCTTTAGGAGCAAGTATTATAGAAAAACATTTTACTTTGGATAGAAATATGGAAGGCCCAGATCATATATCAAGTTTAGAACCTGATGAGTTCAAATGTATGGTAGAATCTATTAGGAATATTGAGTTAGCACTTGGAAATAGTATTAAAAAACCGACAGAAACCGAACTACAAAATAGAAATATTGCTCGTAAAAGCATTGTTGCAAAAAAATTCATAAAAAAAGGGGAAGTTTTCACTGAAGAGAACATTACTGTTAAAAGACCAGGCAATGGAATAAGTCCTATGCATTGGTTTGATGTTTTGGGAAAAGTTGCTTCAAGAGATTTTAAAGAAGATGAGTTGATAGAAATATGAAAAAAATAATTAGCATATTTACTTCTACAAGGGCGGATTATGGATTATTCAAACCACTTATAGATGAATTACTTAAAGAAAGCTCTTTAGACATAAAGATAGTTGTGACGGGCTCTCATCTTTCGAGAGAATTTGGCAATACATATAAGGAAATTGAAAACGATGGGTTTACTATCGATGAAAAAATAGATATTCTAGTGTATGGAGATAATCCCACAAGTATTTCTAAGTCTATGGGATTAACTTTAATCAGCTTTTCTGATTATTTTAAGAGAATAAAACCTGATTTATTGGTAGTATTAGGAGATAGATATGAAACCCTAGCTGTAGTAATTGCTGCAGCAAATCAAGGCATACCTATTGCTCATCTCTATGGAGGGGAGTCAACAGAAGGTGCTATAGATGAAGCTATAAGGCATTCCATTACAAAATTTAGCCATATACATTTTACTAGTACAGAAACTTTTCGAAATAGAGTTATTCAATTGGGGGAACAACCCGATACGGTTTTCAATGTCGGGGCATTAGGGATAGATAATATAGTAAAAGAAACTTTATATAATAGATCTGAACTTGAGGGTAAACTTAATCTTAAAGCAGATAAAAAATATGCTTTAATTACTTACCACCCTGTGACTTTAGATAACAATAATAAAGAACAGATTATGAATTTACTTAATGCGTTAGAAGAATTTCCAGAATTGCTTTTGATCTTTACTAAAGCTAACGCTGATAAAGGAGGTAATGAAATAAATCACATCATAAATGAATTTGTAGGGGAGCATAGCAATGCTTATTTATATGATTCTTTAGGTAGAAAATTATACTTAAGTACCATGAAGCATGCTGCTTTGATAATAGGTAATTCTTCAAGTGGGATAATTGAAGCACCTAGTTTTAAAGTCCCAACTGTTAATATAGGGGATAGACAGAAAGGAAGAATTTTTGCAGATAGTGTAATTAATTCTACAACACAAAAAGAAGATATTATAAAAGCAATCGAGTTGGCATTATCAAATGAGTTTAGGGAAAAATGTTTAAGTACTGTGAATCCATACGGTGATGGAAATGCCAGCATTAGAATAAAAGAAATCATTGTTAAGCTATTATCAAACAATTCTATTAAATTAAAAAAATCATTTTATGATATTGAGGTAAAATATGAGTAATTTAGCGATAATACCTGCTAGATCAGGGTCTAAAGGATTGAGAGATAAAAACATAATGAGTCTAAATGATAGACCTATGATTGCATATTCTATAATCTCTGCTAAGAAAGCCATGATTTTTGATGAAGTTCACGTATCAACTGATTCTGATAATTATGCAAATATATCAAGAGAATATGGTGCACAAGTACCATTTTTAAGAGATGACGATTTGGCAGGTGATGATATTTCTTCAATAGATGTGTTGAAATATGTAGTCAATGAGTATAAAAAACTAGGGCTTGAATTTGATACCGTGTGCTTGCTTCAACCCACATCACCTTTAAGAATAGCTGATGATATTTTGAAAGCATATAATGAGTTTAAATTAAAAAACGCAAATGCTGTGGTTAGTGTTTGCAGTGTAGGTAACCTACCATTACTATGTAATACTTTGCCGGAAGACCGAAGCCTAGATAAATTTTTATCTAAAGAGGTAATCAACAAACCTAGGCAAGCTTTGCCAGAATACTATAAAATAAATGGAGCTATTTATATATTAAAGACTGAATACCTTTTAAATACTGACAATATTTATGAAAATGGTTGCTATGCATATATAATGCCAGAGTACAGATCTATTGATGTTGACACTATGATTGATTTTGTAATTGCAGAGGCTATTATGAAAAAATATCAAGATTTATATATTTTCTAAATAAAAATCATTCTCCCCAACGACTCATCCTTGTGATATAATCTACTAAGTAACTTAGTAGATTTTTTTAGATTGGGGAGCATTATGAAAAAAACAGCAATTATCATCATGATTATAACGATATTTTCAAAAGTATTTGGTTTTTTTAGGGAACTGGTTCTATCATATTTTTATGGAGCATCTGCGACATCTGATGCATACCTTATTTCTCTTACTATACCTGCGGTGATATTTTCTTTTATTGGGGCGGGGCTTTCGACTGGATTTATTCCTATGTTTAGTCAGATTAGAGAAAAGCATGGTGAGAATGAAGCGAATAAATTTACAAGTAATTTAGTTAATATATTGATTTTGGTATCTACAATATTGGTAGTTATTGGGCTTATTTTTACAGAACCTATAGTAAAATTGTTTGCTTCAGGATTCAAAGGAGAAACTTTAGCTATGGCAATCAGATTTACTAAGTTAAGCCTAGTAGGTATGTATTTTACAGGGACTACATATATCTATAGTGCATATTTGCAATTAAATAATAGATTTCTCACTCCTGCTCTCATTGGAATACCATATAATATAATAATTATGATAGCCATAGCTATCAGTGCAAACAGTGATCCTTTGTTTTTAATACTTGGAAGTGTAATAGCTACTGCATCGCAATTATTTATTTTGTTACCATCAATTAAAAAGACTGGTTATAGACATAACTTTACTATTAATTTTAAAGATGAACATTTGAAAAATTTAATGATTATTGCATTGCCTGTGATTATAGGGGTATCTGTTAATCAGATAAATACTTTAGTAGATAGGACAATTGCATCAGGGCTTGTAGTTGGAGGGATATCTGCATTAAATTATGCTAATAGATTAAATGGTTTTGTTCAAGGGCTTATTGTAGCTCCTGTTGCTACTGTGCTTTATCCAAGCATATCTAAAATGGCTGCTAATGATAATATTAAAGGCTTAAAAAGTGCTATTAATGAATCCATGAATTCAATTAGCATTCTGATTATGCCAATCACAGTAGGTGCAATGATATTTGCAGAGCCAATAATTAAACTATTGTTTGGAAGAGGAGCTTTCGATTCAAATGCAATTATTTTGACAACAAGTGCTTTATTATTCTACTCAATAGGTATGATCGGATTTGGCCTTAGAGATATACTTTCAAGAGCCTTTTATTCTCAACAAGATACAAAGACACCAATGATAAATAGTTCTATAGCAGTTGTTATGAATATAGTGTTAAATATTGTTCTATCTAGGTATCTAGGAATAGGTGGATTAGCTTTGGCTACAAGTATTTCCGCTTTATTTTCTACAGGGCTATTACTTTTAAATTTAAGAAGAAAGATTGGGCCACTTGGTTTAAAGAAAACAGTTATTACTTTTTCTAAGGTAATCGTTGCGTCTTTAATAATGGGGATTATTGCATGGCTTGTTTATAGAGTCTTTATAGTTAGGGTAGTTGAAGAGGTTGCACTCATTATTGCAATTGTAATTGGGGCTTTAGTATATTTCGGGATAATTTTCAAACTAAAGATTGATGAAGTCGATAGCATGACTAATTTAATAAGAACAAGACTAAAGAAAATGATAAATAGGAGGGATTAAATGGCATTACTTGTAACAGGTGGTTTAGGGTATATCGGAAGTCACACATGTGTAGAATTATTAAATGCTGGCTATGATGTGGTTATCATTGACAATCTATCCAATAGCAAAATGGAAGTTTTAAAGAGAATCGAAGAATTAACTATGAAAAAACCTAAATTTCATAGGGAAGATCTACTTTACAAAGATGCTTTAGATAGAGTTTTTAGTGAGAACAAAATAGATGCAGTAATTCATTTTGCGGGACTTAAGGCTGTAGGAGAATCGGTTGAAAAACCTCTTATGTATTACCAAAACAATGTTACTGGCACAATCAATCTCCTTCAATTGATGAAAGGACACAATGTAAAAAAAATAGTATTTAGTTCTTCAGCAACTGTTTATGGTGATATAAATAAAGCTCCATTTACTGAAGACATGCCGCTTAAAGCTACGAATCCTTATGGGTGGAGCAAATTCATGATAGAGCAGATTCTAAGAGACCTATATACTTCTGATAATTCATATAGCATATCGATTTTGAGGTATTTCAATCCAATTGGGGCACATAAAAGTGGTAGAATTGGAGAAGATCCAAATGGCATACCAAATAACCTCATGCCTTATATTACTCAGGTTGCTTTAGGGAGAAGAGAGAAATTAAATGTGTTTGGAAATGACTACAATACCCATGATGGAACTGGAGTAAGAGACTATATCCATGTAGTTGATTTAGCAGTAGGACATTTAAAAGCACTGGAGAAAATCAATAAGGATAATGGAATTTTTACATACAATTTAGGCACTGGAATAGGTTATAGTGTACTAGATGTCGTTAAGGCATTTGAAAAAGCCAATGGAGTAAAGATACCATATGAAATAGTAGATAGAAGACCTGGGGATATAGATATATGTTATGCAGATCCTACTAAGGCAAAAGAAGAGCTTAAGTTTGAAACTAAATATGATTTAGAGGACATGTGTAGAGACTCATATAACTGGCAAATAAACAATCCTAATGGATATGAAAGCGTTAGGTGATAAAATGCTTTTGCTAGATGAAAGGAAACTTTTAGTTGAATATGGAAAGAAACTTATTGAGAAGAACTTGACTAAAGGAACAAGTGGAAATCTTAGCATTTTCAATAGAGAAAAAAAGTTGTTTGCAATAACTCCAAGCGGGATAGATTATTTTAAAACTCAAATAGAAGACATAGTCATAATGGATTTAAATGGAAATGTAGTAGAAGGCAATAGAAAACCTTCAAGTGAGTATAATCTACATAGGTTTTTTTATGAAAATAGAAATGATATAGACTCTATAGTACATGCTCACACAGTTTATTCTACTATACTATCTTGTTTGAGAGTAGATTTACCTGCAGTTCACTATATGATAGCATCAGCAGGTAAAGATATAAGATGTGCAGAATATGCAACTTTTGGTACGGAAGAATTAGCTAAAAATGCATATAATGCAATGATAGATAGAAAAGCAGTTCTCTTATCAAACCATGGAGTTCTCACAGGAGGAAGAACTATATCTGAAGCATTTAGCATACTTGAAGATATAGAATATGTATCAGAGCTATACATAAAGGCTAAAAATATTGGTGAACCTATAATAATTGATGATAAAGAGATGGATAAAATTATCGAAAAATTTAAGACATATGGGCAAAAATAAAAGAGATGAAAATTCATCTCTTTTATTTTATTTAAAATTAGTATATGATAAAATAAAAAAATATTTTTTATTGAGGTGTAGAAATGTCAAATGAAAGTGGAAGTTTAGAAAAAATTGTTCAGATATACAATGTTTTGAATAAGGCTGAAAAGAAAGTAGCAAAATATATATTAGAAAATCCAAGAGATATAATTCATTTTTCTATCACAGAGCTAGCAGAAGTGAGCGGAGTTAGTGAGACAACTGTATTTAGAGTATGTAACAAACTTGGATACAAGGGATATCAAGATTTAAAAATAAATTTAGCTGGGGAAATCATAAAGCCTATAGAAAACATTCATGAAGAAGTTAAGGAGGGTGATGATACATACCTAATAATGCAAAAAATATTGAAATCGAATATTAGCAGTCTGGATAACACTTTGAGATTAAATGATCCAGAAAAAATAATGGAGGCATCAAAAATCACATTAAATGCTAAGCAATTGATGTTTTTTGGAATGGGAGGATCTTTTCCAATTGCAGAGGATGCACATCACAAATTCATAAGACTTGGGAAAACTTGCAATGCTACATCTGATTCGCATTGGCAAGCAATGTTAATTTCTTTAGCTTCAAAAAATGATGTTGTTTATGCTTTTTCAAATTCTGGTAGCAATAAAGAACTACTTGAGAATATTAGGTTAGCTAAAGAAAACAATCTAAAAGTTATTTCCATAACTGCAAATCCGAAATCGCCAATTGCTATGGAATCCGATATTTCATTAATATCATACGGGAAAGAGTCTTTGTTTAGATCAGAAGCGATGGAATCTAGAGTTTCAGCATTGATGATTATAGATTGGATATATGTAAACAGTGCTATGATAAATAAAGATGAAGCATTAGATAATTTAGAGAAGATTAGAAAAGGAATAGCTTCAAAAAGATTATAAAAATAATTTTTATTTTACTTGATAAAATATTATATTATGCTATAATAAAGAAAATATCTTTTATAGTGTAATATAATATTTTTTTATTGGAGTGAGGAAAATGTTTTACATAGGAGTTGACATAGGAACAACAAGTACAAAAGCTATTTTATATGATGAATTCGGGAAAATAAAAGGGAAGTCAGCTGTGCTTTATCCAATATATAGTCCCCGACCAAGCATGAGGGAACAAGATCCTACAGAAATATTTAATGCTGTATTAAATACTCTAAAAGAAGTGAATTTAATAGCAAAAAGTTTAAATGAAAAAGTTGAATTTATTTCTTTCTCTTCAATGATGCACAGTCTTATATGTGTCGATAAAAATGGATCGCCATTGACAAACTGCATTATATGGGCTGATGCTAGAAGTAGCGATTATGCTGAAAAGTTTAAAGAAAATGGTATTGGAATAGAAATATATAAACGAACAGGGACGCCTTGCCATTCAATGTCTCCATTGTATAAAATCATGTGGTTAAGAGACAATGGAAATGAGATATTTAACAGTACATTTAAGTTTATATCGATAAAAGAATATGTCTTATATAAACTGTTTGGAGATTATGTGGTGGATTATTCAATAGCTAGTGCTACAGGATTGTTTAACATTTTCGATTTGAAATGGGATAAAGAAGCACTGAATTTATGTGGAATAGATGAAAGTAAGCTATCTATGCCTCAACCTACAACATATATTGTAGAAGGAATGTCAAATGAATACCGTGAAGTTTTAGAGTTTAGTGAAGATATAAAAGTTATATTAGGAGCAAGCGATGGATGCCTTGCTAATCTTGGTTCAAATGGGATTGATTTTGGGACTGCAGTTGTTTCGATTGGAACTAGTGGGGCAGTAAGGACCGTATCAGATAAACCAATCATAGATGATAAAGGGAGGACCTTTTCTTATATATTAACAGATAATATGTTTGTTTCAGGTGGGGCTATTAATAATGGTGGAATAGCTTATAGATGGTTTAGAGATACATTTTGCAGTAAAGAGACTGAAATGGCAAATGAGCTGGGTATCGAAGCATATGATTTAATCAATAAATTAATTGAAAACGTTAAACCTGGCAGCGAAGGGCTTATATTTTTACCTTTCCTTACTGGTGAAAGAGCGCCTTATTGGAATTCAAATTTAAGAGCTTCATACCTAGGTATTTCTGATATGCACAGAAGAGAACATTTCGCTAGAGCAACTATTGAAGGGATATGCTTCGCCATAAATGATGTTTTCGAAGTTATAGAAGAAACAAATAAAGATATCAAAAGTGTATATGTTAATGGTGGCTTTACTAAGTCAAAATGTTGGGTACAAACACTTACAGATGTAATGGATAAACAGATTATCATATCAAATAACTATGAGAGCCCAACTTTAGGAGCTTTAATGTTGGGACTATTGGCAATAGGGAAAGTAAATAGATTAAAAGAACTTGATTTTATGCTGGAAGATGGGGAAAAGTATTTACCGACTTCAAACAAAGAAAAGTATACAGAATTATTTAAAATATACCAAAATGCTGTAACTAGTATGCAAAATGTGTTTGAAAATTTAGCACATTTTCAAAATAAATTATAGGAGGTATTTAAATGCAAGGACAATTATATTATTTTGCTGTATTGCTTATTTCTGTTGGATTGCTATTATTTTTGATCATGAAGGTAAAACTACATGCTTTTGTGGCTTTGCTCATTGTGAGTATGGCTACAGCTGTTGCTGCTGGAATGCCAATTGAGCAAATTATGGGCACTATACAAAGCGGTATGGGTGGAACTTTAGGATTTATTAGTGTAGTAGTTGGACTCGGTGCTATGTTTGGGAAAATGCTTGAGGTTTCCGGTGGAGCAGAAAGGCTTGCAAGGACATTGATAAAGAAATTTGGCAAAGATAATGCTTCATGGGCTTTAGGTTTAGCTGGGTTTATAGTTTCTATTCCGGTATTCTTTGATGTAGGTTTTATTATTCTTGTTCCTTTAGTTTATTCACTAGCAAAAGAAACAAAAAAGTCATTATTACACTATGGCATACCGTTATTAGCAGGTCTTGCAGTAACTCATGCCTTTGTACCACCAACCCCTGGGCCAGTTGCTGTAGCTTCATTGCTAGGAGCAGATCTAGGTAGAGTCATACTATTTGGTATAATAGTTGGTATACCATCTATGATTGTAGCAGGACCTATATTTGGTAAATATATAGGGAATAAAATATATGCAGAAGTTCCTGAATATATGGAGATTGATGAAAATGTGATTAAAGCAGAAGAAAAAGATTTACCAAGTTTTAAGCTTATAATTAGTTTAATATTAATTCCAATTGTTCTTATATTATTAAACACAACAGCTGGTGTATTTTTAGAAGAAGGAAGCTCTATTAGAAATATATTGACTTTCATTGGGCATCCATTCTCAGCTTTAAGTATTTCTACTATTTTAGCCTTTATAACTTTAGGTAAGCACAAAGGTTTGACAAAAGAGGAGGTAAATAAAGTTGCCACTGCAGCATTGGCACCAACAGGATTGATCCTCTTGGTTACAGGAGCTGGTGGTATATTTAAACAGGTTCTTGTAGATAGTAATATAGGGACAGTCTTAGCCGAAGGATTAGCTAATTCTAGTATGAATCCAATAATTTTAGCGTTTATTATTGCAACAGTAGTAAGAGTTTCAGTAGGGTCTGCGACAGTTGCAATGATGACTGCTGGAGGAATAATGGCACCACTATTGCCAGCATTTAATGTGGAGCCAGCTCTCATAGTAATTGCAATTGCTGCTGGTGCAACTGTTTTGTCTCATGTAAATGATAGTGGATTCTGGTTAGTAAATAGATACTTTGGAATTTCTGAAAAAGACACGCTAAAGTCTTGGACAGTCATGGAAACACTTATAGGGGTTGTAGGATTGATAACTATATTGATTGTTAGTATTTTTGTATAATAATTAATAGCAATTTAATAAGAGGGATGGTGACATATGAATATCGCACTAATAGGTCTTGGGAAAATGGGATATAATTTAGCTTTGAACATGCTCGATAAAGGCTATGAAGTCAATGCATTTGACATATTAACAGAAAACATAGAAAGAGCACAAACAAAAGGAGTTAAAGGGGCAAAATCGATCAAAGAATTGATTGATATGACTCCGAAAAAAAGAACAATATTTCTACTTTTACCTGCAGGAAGAACTGTAGATGACACAATTGAAGAATTAATAGATTTTCTTGATGAGGGAGATATTATTATTGATTCAGGGAATTCACATTATAAAGATTCCATGAGAAGATATAAATATCTAAAACAAAGAGGTATAGAGTTTTTAGATTGTGGAATAAGTGGAGGGCCAAAAGGAGCATTAAATGGTGCTTGTTTAATGGTTGGAGGAGAAGAAGAAGTTTTTAAATATTGTGAAAAATTATTTAAAGATATTTCAGTTGAAGAGGGAGTTTTATATACTGGGAAACCAGGGACCGGTCATTTTGTTAAGATGGTGCATAATGGCATAGAATATGGGATGATGCAGTCTATCGCAGAAGGATTTGAAGTTCTTTATAAATCGGATTTTGACCTTGACTATGAAAAAATTGCTCATGTATACAATCATGGTTCAGTTGTTAGATCATGGCTTATGGAGTTAGTAGAATCTGCTTTCAGCAAAGACAAAGAATTGGATTCGATAAAAGGGATAATGCATTCTTCTGGAGAAGGTAAATGGACTGTTGAGACCGCTTTGGATTTAGGGGTGCCTGCTCCAGTGATAGCTTTGTCAGTTTTTATGAGATATAGATCACTGGAAGACGATACTTTTTCAGGGAAAATTGTTGCAGCTTTAAGAAACGAATTTGGTGGACATGAAGTGGAATTAAAAGAATAATTATTTACTAAAAAAGCATGTTTTCTTAAGTTAGAAAACATGCTTTTTTATTTAATTCTTAAATATAGTGTATTCTATCACCATATTTATCCATTATTTTTTTGTTAAAATCATCACCACCATCTATGTTAGCACTGTGGTAGATTGGAGGAATAATGTCATTATTTAATAGGATTTTACTAACCTCTATTATCATAGAGTGGCCTATTGCTGTTGCGGCAATTGTTGAAGTTGGTCCGATTTTTTGTTCCATACCATCCAATTTTATAGCGGCATCCTCATATTCACCACAATTATCTATTACAATGTCAGCTATTTCATAAAGTTTTTTACCTGAACTATGCCTTGATAGTACTTTTTGTGAATATTCAAGATTGGTAATAGCAATAGTTGAAATTGAATTTTCTTTAGCTTTTAAAGCAACATCTACAATCACAGGGTTTCTGCCTGAAACAGAATGAAGGATTAATACATCTCCTCGTTTTATAGGGCTTTCATCCAATATTATTGAACCAAAACCTTCAAGTCTCTCTACCTTGGAGGTTAGAGTAATTGGTCTAGTATTTAGCATAAGTGATGGATTGAAAATTGGATTTATTAAAGCAAATCCCCCAGTCCTATAAAACATTTCTTCTGATAAAATTCCAGCATGTGAACACCCAAACACAAATATTGAATTTCCTTCGATAAATGCTTTAGCTATCAAATTAGCAGCTTCTATAATATTTTCATTTTGACTTTCTTTTATTCTATTTAATAATTTTATAATATGATCAATATAATTGTTTTCTTCTGACATTTTAACCACCAAGCCCTAATAATCTACCAAATAATCCTGAAATGATTGCCCATAGTGAAAAATCATTTCCACCGAAAATTATAATCCAATCAGCAACTGTTGATTGTAAGAAAGGTATAGAAAAACCTACTAAAAATATCATTATAACGCCTGCAACTGCTGAGCCAATTATTGCTCCTCTAATACCGCCAGTACCATTTCCAATAACTGCAGCAGTACCTATTTCAAAGAAACATGTAATGGTAAGAGGTACTATTGCGTAAGGGAACAAACCAGATCTACCAATTAAGATGATTGTTATAACAGAAGTTACCATAGATACAACAAATCCTATAAAAAAGGATCTACTGTTACAATCTCGTAATTGTCAATTGAAAATTTTTCAGTACTTATTATGAAATCTATTGATTCATTAATTAATTTATTATTTATTTTATCTGAATATACAGGACCAAAACAAATTATGTCTGGAATATATATATCTATTTTGGTTTTTAAAATGTACGACAGTGAATATGAATTGTCAGTAATCAATAATGCTCTAGGAATTAAATTTTCTCCTTGTACAATATAGTTATAATCAAATTACAGTTTTCCACTGTAATAATTATCAATTTCTTAAATAATAATATAGTCTTCTTTTCTAATCATTAAATACATTTCTTTGGCTTCTCACCCTAGCCAT
>JACIXZ010000016.1 GCA_014360205.1 Tissierellales bacterium | reverse complement strand
TGATACAATATACTAAGCTCATGATCTTCTCCGTTTCTGTTTATTGTCATTGATAACATTATAACAGAGAAGCTCTCATGAGCGTTGTTTTTTTAGTTGTGTTTCATTTAATTATACAATTCGCCCTTTAATATATTATCTTGAAATATTATTGACTTTATTTGACAAATATGTTAATCTATTAGAAAGAAGGTTATGTAAATCCACAGGAGGTGGTATTGTGAAATCTACAGGCATAGTTAGAAAAGTCGATGAACTAGGAAGAATCGTAATTCCAATAGAACTCAGAAGAACTTTAAATATCTCTGTTAAAGATCCATTGGAAATCTTCGTTGAAGATGACAAAATCATTTTAAGAAAGTTTTCTCCTTCATGTACGTTCTGCAATGAAACTAAAGATGTAATCGAATTTAAAGGCAAAAATGTCTGCCCTAAATGTATAGAAGAACTGACAAATAAATAGGGTAAATAAAGCACTTAGAAATAAGTGCTTCTTTTATTTATTTAAACTCTCTTTGTAGACCTTATTTTTGGGTAAATTAAATTCTTTAGCGACCATTTCCACTGCCTTTTTATTTGTTATTCCTTTAGCTGTTAGTTTTTCTAGCTCTTCCTTGATATTGATTTCTTGTTCAATTTTTTTGTACCCTTCAACTACAATGACTATTTCCCCTTTTAATTCTCTGTTTATCATTTCTGAAAGGATTTCGCTTATATGTCCTCTTAGTGTTTCTTCATACATCTTTGTTAGCTCCCTTGATATAGATATTAATCTATCTCCAAATATCTCGAGCATATCTTCTAGAAAATCAGCTATTCTATGAGGAGCTTCATAAAACACCAATGTCCTTTCTTCTTCTTTTATTTCCATTAAACGTTTTTGCCTGTCTTTTTTCTTCTGTGGCAAAAATCCCTCAAAACAAAATCTATTTGTTGGAAACCCGGATTTTACTAGCGCTAATAAAAAAGCACTTGCACCTGGCAATACTATTACATTTATTCCTTCTTCTATCGCCATTTTAATCAATTCTTCGCCAGGGTCTGAAATCCCAGGCATACCTGCATCAGAAATCAGTGCTATATCTGATCCTTCTTTTAATTTATTGATTAAATAATCGCTTTTTTGTGCGATATTGTGCTTATGGTAACTAGTCATTGGCTTTTTTATCTCAAGATGATTTAATAGCTTAATCGAATGTCTAGTGTCTTCTGCTGCTATTAAGTCTACTTTTTTTAATGTATCAATTACCCTAAAAGTTATATCGTCTAAGTTTCCAATTGGTGTTGGACAAATATAAAGTGTTCCTGCCATAATTATCTCCTACTTATACATTTCTATCATTTCTTTTGTGTAATTTCCATCTTCATCATAGACTGAAAGTTCATATAATACCCTAAGCTCTTTGTTGCCACCTTTTAAACCTTCTATTAGAAATAAATTTGGATTAGCTGAAGGTTTTGGTTTTACCATTCTCAGATATTTTGGCTCAATATTGTAGTATCTCATCATATACATGACATCTACCATTCTATTAGGTCTATGTATCATAAAAAATTTCCCATTTGGCTTTAACAAATAATTAGAAATCTCTATTAGTTTTTCTAAAGATAAATTTATCTCATGTCTTGCAATTGCATGATTTATGCTCGTGTTAATTAAAGCATTCCCAAGCTTCATATATGGAGGATTTGTAATTATTGTATCTGCTATTGCTTTTGGGAAAATTTGGGGCAGATTGTTTATGTCTTCATTTATCAATTCTATTTTATCAATTAATTGGTTTATCTCAATACTCTTTTTAGCAAGCTCATATACATCTTTTTGGATTTCAATGCCGTAAATTTTTTTTACTTCGCTGTTATTTACAATCCTCAATGGTATAATAGCATTTCCTGTACCTAAATCGAAAACTATGCCTTTGGGTTGTGCAAAATTTGATAGAATTATGGCGTCCACACCAAACGAAAAAAATTGTCGGTTTTGAAATATTTTATATCCTGTTCCTGGTACAAAATCAATTTGAATATTATTTTCTCCCATTTTTCACTCCTGATACACAAAAAGACCCAAAAGGGCCTTTAAGTTTAATAAGTATTACTCTGGTTGTGGTGCATCTACAGGGCAGACACTAGCGCATGTACCACAATCAGTGCATTTATCTGGGTCTATAACATAAATGTCGCCAGCACTAATTGCTCCTTCTGGGCATTCTGGTTCACATGCTCCACAAGCTATGCAATCTTCATTTATTACATATGCCATTTATAACACCTCCAAGATGTTTTATCTTTTGACTATATTCTAACAGAAATAAACAAAAATTAAAAGCAATATTATTCTTCTAATATTTTTATTTTCTCATCTATTTTTTCTTCTGCTTTTTTATAATTATGATCGAATTTATCAGTTATGACAATATCTTTTACATCAAAGTATAGCAAATCTTCTGTTCCATCTGAGAGCTTTACTTTTGCCTTTACTTTGTTTTTTATTATCTGTCTGTCTATGACGACTCCTTCTCCACTTGGAGTTTCTATTATCTGACCTATTTCTGGCATATACTCTAATATGTCTTTATATACTTCTTCTTCATATTTTAAGCAACACATCAGTCTCCCGCAAAGCCCTGATATCTTAGCAGGATTTAAAGACAAATTCTGTTCTTTTGCCATATTGATTGACACTGGAGCAAACTCTGGCAGAAATCTCGAACAACATACAGGCTGTCCGCAAGGCCCTAATCCGCCAATCATCTTAGCTTCATCTCTTACACCTATTTGTCTAAGCTCTATTCTCATTCTAAAGATTGAAGCTAAGTCCTTAACTAATTCCCTAAAATCAACTCTGCCGTCTGATGTAAAATAGAAAATGACCTTGTTTTCATCGAATGTATATTCAGCATCTATTAATTTCATTTCCAACCCATGTTCCTTAGCTTTTTCATTGCAAATCTTTAGAGCTTCTTTAGCTTTTTTTCTGTTTTCTTTGAATTTTTCAATATCTTCTTCTGTGGCAACTCTAAGTACTTTCTTTAATGGCGGTACTATTTCAGACTCATCTACCATTTTAGGCTTTATAACTGCTAGCCCAAATTCTATTCCTCGTGATGTTTCAACTATAACGAAATCGTTTTTTCTTATATCTAAATTGTCAGGGTCAAAATAATAAATTTTCCCTGATCTCTTAAATCTCACGCCAACTACATTTACCATCAATACTCCTCCTGTATGCTAAAAAATAGCGCTTCAAATAAGAGCTCTTTGTTGACATTTAAGTCGATGCTCTCTTTTGTATAATATATTTTCTCTATTATATCATTTATTTTATCAAATTCCAAAATTGAATGTTTTTTAATTAACTCTATTTTATCCTTGTTAATTAAAAAAAGTTCACTTTGAGTTGATTTATATATGAAAAGATCTCTTAAATATAAAAGGAGTATAAGCAATACATTTTCCGATATTTCTTTGTTTTTAGTGAAATTTTCACTCATTTCAAAAACCATGTAATCTCGCCCAAAGATGCAATAATCTACTAATTTAAGCACATCGTCTCTCAATAATATAAATTCTTCAGATTTAATTAAATCAAAGGCTTTTCCTATCGAGCCTTGAGAATAATCCGAAATTAGTTTTGCTCTATCTAAAGCGATATTTTCTTTATTGGTCAAAAAATTTACCATATCGCTAGCATTAATTGGCTTAAAATGAATCTTTTCCGCTCTAGACAATATGGTATTCAAAAGAAGTTTAGTGTTTGAACTTATTAGAATTAAATTTATGTATGATGGAGGTTCTTCTAAAATTTTTAATAGTGCATTTTGGCTTTCTTTATTCATCTTGTCAGCATCATCTATCAAAATCACTTTTCTTGCTGACTCAAATGGACTAAAAGAAATTTGTTTTTTTATATTGTCTATCTCATTTTTTCTAATAATGCCATTTGTAGGGGCTATTTCTATGTAGTCAGGATGTGAGCCTGATTCGAATTTCCTGCATGAAGCACAAACCCCACAGGGACTTTCTGAATTTTGACTTCTACATAAGATATGTTTTGCAAAAACTTTTGCAGTTGTCATTTTACCTATGCCTTTTTCCCCTTCAAAGAGGTAAAAATGGCTTATATGACCTTTTTTAACGGCTCTTTGAAGGCTTTCTATCTCTATTTTATGCCCAATTATATCTTGATAATTCATCTTTTCACCACTAAAACTTTCTATAATTCTCGACAGGAATTATGAATAAATTCGCACCTACATTTACTTCTTTTGTATCTGATTTTATATCTTTTTTACAACAATTTTTTCTTATCAGTTCTTCAATTGACTCTAATTGATGATCTTCGGATCCTATAAGCAATGTTGTGTTCCCAGCTTTTAGAAAACCTCCTGTGGAAGCCAATTTTGTAACTCTAAATTTTTTATCCGTTAACTCTTTGATGACTTTGTTTGCATATTCATCCTGTATTATAGCTATGATTAGTTTCATGATTTTCCTCCTAAATTCGCAAGTATTTTTCAACATTTACTATAAATACAGTAGCCCCTCCTACTCTTACTTCAAGTGGATATGGCATATAGGTATCTCCAGGCATAGTTACAGTAAGAAGAGAAGTCGTTATTTCTCTTGTTTTGCAGTTATCTTCAATGATTTTTAATATTTCATCAACTTTATCATCTTCAACTCCACTTAACAAAGTAGTATTGCCAGCTTTTAAAAAACCACCTGTGGAAGCCAACTTAGTTACTCTAAAATCTTTATCCATTAGCTCTTCTATTAATCCAGGAGCGTCTTGATCTTGTACTATTGCAATTATCAACTTCATTGAAATACCTCCTTTTTTTTAAGAAGTGAGTCTATTAGTTTTATGACTTCTTCATACACTTCTCTTTTAGGTTTTCTAGCATCTACTATTTCTACATTTTCGGGGTATTTTTTTATTATCTCTTTATATCCTTCATAGACTTTTTCATGGAATTCACTTCCCAATAACTCCAGCCTATCCCCACCATTCTTTGTCTTTCTAAGAATAGTCAATTTTGGATCACAATCGAAAAATATTATTAAATCAGGTTTTACTCCCTTAAGTCCAAATTCATTAATCATCTTTACTCTATCAATCCCTAAGCCTCTACCTACACCTTGGTATGCAAGGCTAGAGAATAAAAATCTATCGCATATTACTATTTTCCCTTCTTCAAGGCTTGGCAATATCTTTTCATGTACATGCTGAGCCCTAGATGCAGCAAATAATAGAGCTTCTGTCTCTGCTCCCATTGCTTTGTTTTCATTGTCTACAATTATTTCTCTTATTTTCTCCCCTATTTGTGTTCCTCCTGGCTCTCTAGTTATTACATAATCTATACCCAGTTTGGCAAAGTAATCACCAATGAGGTTTGAAATGGTTGACTTACCAGAGCCATCCGGACCTTCTAATGTTATAAATATGCCTTTCATTTAAACAGCTCCTATTCAACTACCACTATGCTATCCTTATTTTCACCCATGAGTCCAACTACTTCAATCCCATTTTCCATTAAAAATGTCAAATGTTCAGAAATTTCCTTAGTGATCTCTTCTCCTGGCACAATTAGAGGTATTCCTGGCGGATATGGAATAACAGGCGCTGCCGCAATTCTGCCCACAGCATCTTCTAGCATTATTTGTTGTTTTTGGCTAAAGTATGCTTCAGATGGCAAAATTCTTACTTTCGGTGTTGGCATCTTTATGCTTACTTTGTTTATTTCTTCATAAGGCTCATTTTTTGCAATTTTTTCAATAGCTTCTACTGCTTTTTCAAAGTCTTCTTCATTGTTCATAGCACTAGTTAACATCAAAGCATAATAATAATCAGCCATTTCTAATCTTATGTTGTGGTCTTTATACATCTTTCTCTTTAGATTTGATCCAGTCATGCCGTCTATGCTTATGAGTATCTTTGTGTTATCTTTAGCATATATGGTTTCGTCATTTTCATCACCAGTAAACACATTTACTCTATCGATTTTTTTGAGTCTTTCTATGATCTCATCAACTTTTCCTATTGTATAGTCAAGTTTCTCTCTACCTTCATTGTCCATGTATGCAATTGATATTTCGTTTGACAATGTAAAAAGATAAGATGGACTAGTAGTCGTAAAAAGCTGAAATCTATCTCTTAATTTATTTAAATCTATTCTATCTGAACCAACATGAATTAAAGAAGTCTGTGTAAAGCTTGGCAAAGTCTTATGTGTGCTTTGAATCACTATATCCGCTCCAGCTTTAAGTGCTGATATTGGTAGTTTGTCTGAAAAAGATAAATGTGGTCCATGAGCTTCATCTACCATAAGTATCCTGTTATGTTTGTGTACTATTTCAGCAATTGTTTTTAAATCAGAACAAACTCCATAATAATTTGGATATGTCAAAACTACGGCTTTGATGTCTTTATCATTTGCTAAAGCCTCATCTATATCCTCTGGATATACCCCAGTTAGAACATTGTACTCTTCATTATAGTTTGGATATATATACACAGGATTTAATCTATTTATAATTAAAGCATTGTAAACTGCTTTATGACAATTTCTTTGAATCAAAACTTTATCTCCAGGTTTTGTTATTGCGGCAAGGCTTATGTGTATGCTTCCAGTAGAGCCATTTACTGCATAGATTGTTGATTTTGCGCCAAAAACTTGTGCAGCATACTCTTGAGACTCTTTTATTATTCCTCTTGGCTCAAGCAAGTTATCCATTCCGAATGTTTCTGTCGTATCTATATAGGGAATATATTTGCCCCATTCTATAAGCGAATTTCTACCCTTATGCCCTGGCATGTGAAAAGAAACGCTGTTTTCTTCCATCAGTTTTGTTAATGCTTCCAATACAGGTGTTTTCATCTTAATTTGATCTACCTCCTAAAATTTTAAAGTATATAAACAATGTTTTAATTATAACTTATGTCTTACTAAAATTAAATAAAAATTTTACTATTTCTAAACTATTTTTATCAATATATAACAGGAATCTCTAACCCACAGTGAATACACCTGTTTTTCTCAATCCCAACAATCTCTAATTTAAAATTTCTGTCAATTAATTTTTCATGACAGTTAGGGCAATAAGTGGAGTTGTCAAATCCAAATACATTCCCTATATACACATAATTTAGGTGTCTTTGTGCTATCTCTTTTGCTCTAATAAGTGTGTTTAAATTCGTCGCTGATTTCGTCATCTTATGTTTTGGAAAATACCTCGAAAAGTGCAAGACAATATTTTTATCTATATTTGAGAGAAAATATGAAAGCTTCTCGATTTCATCTTCACTTGTGTTGTATTCATCAATTAAAAGTGTTGTAACTTCTACATGAGTCTTACTTGCAGCTAATTTAATCGTCTCAAGTACCGGATCTAGTTGCCCTTTACATATTTTTTTATAAAAATCATCTGTCATAGCCTTTAAATCTATATTCATAGCATCAATCAGAGGAAGTATGTTAAGAAGTGGCTCTTTGTTTATAAAACCATTTGTCACAAGGACATTTTTCTTACCCCTGTTTTTCATCTCTTTTGCTAGCTCTTCTACCATTTCATAAAAAATGGTAGGTTCATTGTAAGTATAAGCCATGCCTATTGAATCTGATTCTTCTTCTAATTGAATTATTTTTTCTATGCTTAAATCTATTGCCAAATTCTCTCCATAAACTATCTCATAATTTTGACAATAGTCGCATCGGAAATTGCAGCCAAAACTTCCTATTGAAAAAATCTTCGTACCGGGATAGAAATGAAACAGCGGCTTTTTTTCAATAGGATCAAGTGCAACAGAAGTTATTTTCTCATAATTTAAGCTATATAATACTCCGTTTATGTTCTTTCTGACTTTGCATATCCCGGTTGAGCCGTTTTTGATTTTGCAATTATGAGGGCAAAGCACACAAAATACATATTCCCCTTTATTTTCATAGAATTTAGCTTCTTTCATACAAAACACCTCTATCCATGTCTGATGACTTCAAATTTGGATATCTCGTATTTCTCATGTTCATCTATTCCAGCTTTGTTTAAAGCTATTCTTATTTGATCTCTTACAGTGTCAACTCCCTCTATATCAGGAAGCAATAGCCCCTTTTTAAACCCACTTTCAACAATTATTCCATATTTTTTAGGATCGAGTTCGTCTATTGATTTCACTTTCTTAGGAGGATATAAAACATCTACTGAATAAGACAAAAAAGGTAACTCCTCTTCTGTGACAGGTGAAAATCTAGGGTCTTTTGTACCAGCCTCTACTGCAAAATATATTATTTCCTCTGCTATATTTCTCTTTATTGGCGAAGTTGAGCCAATACATCCTCTAAGCTCTCCAAATTTTTTAATAGAAACAAAAACAGGCATTCTCAAATACAACATTTCACTGTCTACATATTCAGGAATATCCATGTATTTCCTATTTTTAATGTAATACTCTAAACTCTCTCTAGCTAATCTTTGATATTTATCTTCATTGGCTCTCTTTGATTTAATTTTTTCATCTATTTTTTGTTTTATTTCCTCGATGTAGTCTTTTGAACTTTCTCCCATTATCTCAAATATAGCTGTCATATACCCAACGCCAAATGGACCTTCATAGGATAGTATATGTGGATAAAAATCATGCTGACTCAATGCTCCTGCAAGTATCATAAAAGATCTTAACCCACATTCACCAGCCTCTTTGGCTAAATCCAAGTCAAAACTTATCACTCCTGCTAAGTCTTTGTTTTTGAATAGAGATATGATTTTTTCATCAAATTCTTTTCCTTTTGGGCTATAACTATAAGGCCCACTGTCTAACAATCTATGTGATAAATCTCCACTAGCTATGATAGATATATTTCTTTTCCCTTTAGCTATTTTTTCTATTATATTTCCGAATTTATACAATTCTATTGGTGATAAAAGTCCATATGTTATATGCACCAACTTAAAATCTGTATATTTCTTAGTTACAAAATGCATTGGTACTAAAACTCCATGATCAAGAGTATCTTCTAACCCATACATCTCATACATCTCTTTATTCATCAGAGCAATCTGAATTCCTTCTTTCTTCGCCATGTCATAGATGTTTTGCACTATTTCTAAATCGTTCTTAAAATGATATTTGAGCTCACTATGTCCAAAATTACCAAAATCTCCATAGAGTTCTTCCCCTATAGACATTGCTATAGCATCCGAAAATAGTGGTCCATGGGGAGTTATTACAATTATGGTTTCAGGTTTTTTATTCTCTATGTCTTCTGCTATTTTCATCAATCCATTTATGGTATCTATGCATTTTTTCTCCTCACCTCTACCTATATTCTCAACTATTATCGGTGGATGAGGGGAGATATATGCACTTACCAAACCTTTCATTTTATCACCTCCATAATTAAGAAGCAGACCCGAAGGTCTGCCCATTTTTATTCTTTATCATCCTTAACTAGTTCGGGTTCAGACCCTTCAATTTCTTCTTCCTCTTCTTCTTTATAGTCAACTGGTCTATTGAGTACGCATATTGTCGTATCGTGGTCTGTGATTACCCTTAGATTTGGATTGTTTATTATATCTAAATCCTTTACCTTTATCGGCTCATTAAAATCTAAATCCTCAACATTGATTTCTATAGCCTCTGGTATATCGCTAGGTAAACATTCGATTTCAATGTTTTCTATCATTTGCATCAATACCGATGGCTGCTTTTTAATCTTGTCTCTGTTGTGAAGAATAATAGGAACTTCAACTTTTATTTTTTCTTTCATATCTAATTTTTGAAAATCTACGTGAATTACATTACCCTTTATTGGATCTTTTTGAATAGACTTGATTATGACAGGCATATTTTCATTACCTAAATTCAAATCAACAAGGTTTGAAGTTCCAGCTTCTCTATATACTTTCATAAATTCTATACTATCAACTTTCAATGGGATTGATTTTTTGTTCCTTTCATATATTATAGCTGGAATTTCATTTTCCTTTCTTATTTTCTTAGCTTTATTCTTGCCTATTTCTTCTCTTATCTCTGCATTTAACTTATAACTCATACTTACTACCTCCCATAAACTTTTTTGTACAGTTTATTACTACCCTATTTGAAAAAATGCAAACCATTTAATGAGTTATTATTAAATGCTTAATTTGATGTACTTTGGCAAGCCATTTTCATATACTCCTTGAGGTTGCCCTTGAATTAGAGGAGTTAAATATTCTATCAGTTCTTCCTTTACGAAATTGTCTGTAATCCACTCTTTTGGTATTTCTTTTACTTTATTAGCTACTAAAGATGGATCTATCTCTACGATTTCAGTTTCAAAAGGACTCTTTGATTTCACTTTTATCCCTGCCATAAACCCTGATTTTCCTTCTAACGCCATTTCATATGCCCTATATCCACAAAGGTGAGAAATGTTTATATCAGTTAAACTTGCGCAATGCATCGCTGCTCTTCGTGCTGTTCCCAATTCGAGCACTTTTACCCTTTTTGTGATGTTAGATTCTTCAATTATGCTTTTTAAGTAACTTCCTACTCCACCTAATTGAGCATGGGCGAATTTATCATGCACTTCAACAGTCTTTGATTTAAATACATAATCTCCATTCATGTCTTTTAACCCTTCTGAAGCTACGATATAAACTTGCTTTTTCTCCTCATAGCATTTTTTTACATCAGTTAAGAATTTTTCTTTATCAAATTCATTTTCAGGAAGATATATAAAATCAACTACCGGTTTCCCATTGATTTTAGCCAATATACTTGAACTTGCAAGCCAGCCAGCATCTCTACCCATTGTCTCGACAATGAACACTCCATTGTCTTTGTACACGCTTGCATCTAAATAGGTTTCCAAAACAGTAGTGGCAATATATTTAGCAGCCGACCCAAAACCTGGTGTAAAATCTGTTTCCATCAAATCATTGTCAATAGTTTTAGGAATTCCAACTATTTTTTTATCAATTCCCTTGTTTTTAACATATAAGCTCAATTTATGAACTGTGTCCATTGAGTCGTTTCCACCGATGTAAAAAAATGTATCTATGTCGTATTTTTCTAGAGTTTCTAAAATCATCCTGTATTCGCTATCGTCTTCATTAAAATCTTTCATCTTGTGCCTACATGAGCCTAAAGCGCTTGCTGGCGTATGTTTTAAAAGATCAATCTCATATTTATTTAAGGCGGAAAGGTCAATTAGGTTTCCAGCCATAACACCTTCTATTCCATTTCTTGCTCCATATACCTTTTGAAAATGTTCATGCTTTAGATTAGCATCTAATACCCCACTTACACTTGCATTTATAACAGCGGTTGGCCCACCGGATTGAGCAACTAAACAATTTTTTCCCATAAGAAGCCTCCTAAAATATTTTAAATATTTATACCCACAAATTTATTGAAATACTCAAATCTTTATGCTATCATAATAGTACTTGGGTGGTTAGTTCAGCTGGTAGAGCGCCACGTTGACATCGTGGAGGTCGTTGGTTCGAGTCCAATACCACCCACCAAAAGTTAAAGCACCTTTTTAGGTGCTTTAACTTTCTTTATTTATAATATCTTTTACTTTCATAAGTCTTACTATTGTGCTTCTTTCATTTTCATCTAATTTCATCCTTATAAATCTAATTGTTTCTTGAAGTTCAGGAATTGTCCTATATTCTAGAGCATTTACTCTACGTCTTGTTTTTTCAATCTCATCTGCCATAAGCTGACAAGCTTTCTCTACTTCAGCTAATTCCAACAATTTTGGCATTATGCCATACAGTGTAGAAATAGCTTCATCTAGCTCTGGAGAAGTCTGAGCAAATCCATATGGGTAGATGCTTCCCTCGTCGTTTTCTAATTTTCTTATAAAATTCATCACAGGGACTCTAACGCTCATTACATTTTTCTTTTTTATATCTACAGAGATGCTCTCTTTAGGAAAAGCAACAGCTTCCTCTAAAATTTCAGGACTCATAACTGCACTTGCCAACAAAAATGACTCAAAAGCTTCCTTTAATTCTCTTTCCACTTCTTCTCTAAGTCTTTTATTTTCTTTTATGAGTTCTATAAATCTCCTCATAAGTTCGTCTTGTTTATCTTTTAGGAGCTTGTGGCCTCTAGTAGCTGTTTTTAATCTCTCTTTGAGCCTAGTAAGCTCCATTCGGGTAGGGTTAACTTCTAGTACAGCCATCTACTCATCCCCTTTTTCTTCAACAGGCAAGTATTTGTCTAGATATTCCTGTCTTATCCTCTTTAGCTCCGTTCTTGGAATTAATTTCAATAGCTCCCACCCTAAGTCTAGGGTTTCTTCAATGGATCTATTGTTGTGGTAGCCTTGATTTACATATTTTTCATCAAAAGCTTCTGCAAATTTTGCAAAGGCCTTGTCTGCATCTGATAAAGCAGATTCACCAAGTATAGTCGCTAACTCTCTAGCTTCAATACCAGAGGTATATGCCGCATAGATTTGATTCATAGTATCCGCATGGTCTTCTCTTGTTTTTCCTTTACCAATTCCCTTATCTTTTAGTCTTGACAATGAAGGGACTATATTTATAGGAGGTTCAATACCTCTTTTATATAGCTGTCTTGATAGTATTATCTGTCCTTCAGTGATGTAGCCTGTAAGGTCAGGTATAGGGTGAGTGATGTCATCTTCTGGCATTGTCAATATAGGGATTTGTGTGATTGAACCCTTTCTTCCCCTTATTCTACCTGCTCTTTCATAAATTGTTGAAAGGTCTGTATAAAGATATCCAGGGTATCCTCTTCTGCCAGGTACCTCTTTTCTAGCAGCGGATGTCTCTCTCAAAGCCTCTGCGTAGTTTGTCATGTCTGTTAATATAACTAATACATGCATGTCTTTTTCATATGCTAAATACTCTGCACATGTCAGTGCCATTCTTGGTGTAGCAATCCTCTCAATAACTGGGTCATTAGCTAAGTTCATAAACAATACTGCTCTATCTATTGAGCCTGTTGAAGTGAAGTCATCTATGAAAAACTGAGCTTCTTCAAAAGTTATACCCATTGCTGCAAATACAACGGCGAATTTTTCACCACTTCCTAATACTCTTGCTTGTCGTGCAATCTGTGCTGCTACTTCTCCATGTGGTAGTCCAGAACCTGAAAATATAGGAAGTTTTTGCCCTCTAACAAGTGTATTTAATCCATCTATACAAGAAATACCTGTCTGAATGAATTCCTCAGGATAATCTCTCGCCACTGGGTTTATCGGAGAACCATTTATATCAAGTCTTTTTTCTGGAATTATCTTTGGGCCATTGTCTTTTGGTCTACCAAGCCCATCAAATATTCTACCGATCATGTCTTCAGATACACCTAGTTCAAGTGGTCTTCCTAGAAATCTTACTTTAGTAGAATTTAAATTTATTCCAGCAGAGCCTTCAAACAACTGAACCATAGCTCTGTCGCCATTTAGTTCAAGTACTCTTCCTCTTCTTTTTTCTCCATTTTTTAGTTCAATATCAACTAGTTCATCGAACTTTACGCCTTCTACTCCTTCTACAATCATCAATGGGCCTACTACTTCTCTTACTGTATTGTATTCTTTACGCATCTAGAAGGCCTCCTTCCTCAATGAGTTTTGCAATCTCTGTTTCAAGTTCTTTTTCAATATTTTTAATCTCATCTAATCTTTCTTCATCTATATACTTAGCTCTTGCTATTTTTTCTCTTACAGCCATATTCTCAATATCCTTTAAATATACTCCCTTGTTTAATGCATCTAGACTTAAATCATAGAATTTAAGAATTACTTTTAACATCAGATTTTGCTTCTCAAGCGAACAATAAGTGTCGACATCATGGAATGCATTTTGTTGCAAATAATCTTCTCTGATGGATTTCGATGCTTCAAGCTTTAATTGATCCTCAGGCGAAAGCGAGTCTCTACCTACAAGCCTAACTATTTCTTGTAATGATGCTTCCTCTTGAAGCAATGACATCGCTTTAATTCTATTTTTTGCAAATTCTTTATCTATATTATCATTCATCCATTTGTCGATGCTTGATTGATAAAGAGTGTAAGAATTTAGCCAGTTTATAGCTGGGAAGTGTCTTTTATATGATAGTGAATGATCTAGTCCCCAGAATACTTTAACTATTCTTAGAGTAGCCTGAGAAACAGGCTCGGATATATCTCCACCAGGAGGAGATACTGCACCTATTACAGTGATAGCTCCTTCTCTATCGTCACTACCTTTGCAAATTACTTTTCCCGCTCTTTCATAAAATTCTGCAGCTCTAGATGCTAGGTATGCTGGATATCCTTCATCTCCTGGCATCTCTTCAAGCCTTCCAGACATCTCTCTTAGTGCCTCAGCCCATCTAGAAGTAGAGTCTGCCATAAGAGCAACAGAATATCCCATATCTCTAAAGTATTCAGCAATAGTTATACCAGTATAAATTGAAGCCTCTCTAGCAGCAACTGGCATGTTCGAAGTGTTCGCAATTAGAACAGTTCTCTTCATCAAAGACTCTCCTGTGGTAGGGTCAATGATTTCAGGGAATTCCATAAGAACATCCGTCATCTCATTTCCTCTTTCACCGCAGCCAACATAAACAACTATTTCGGTATCAGCCCATTTTGCCAATTGGTGTTGAACTACAGTTTTTCCTGAACCGAATGGTCCTGGGATAGCTGCAGTACCACCTTTTGCTACAGGGAAAAATGTGTCAATTACTCTTTGCCCTGTCACAAGTGGAACTGTTGGGTTCAATTTTCTTTTAAATCCTCTAGCTCTTCTTACTGGCCACTTTTGCATCATTGTCAATGATATTTTATCATCTAATACGCAAACTTCTTCTGTTACTGTGAATTCTCCTTCTTCAATCTTTGTAACAGTTCCTTCGACATTTGGCGGAACCATGATCTTATGAAGAATCAATGCGGTTTCTTGAACAGTTCCGATTATGTCTCCTTCAGTAACTTTATCTCCAACTTTAACAGTTGGTGTGAAATGCCATTTCTTATTTCTATCAAGATTGTCTACTTTTGTTCCTTTTACTAGAAAATCCCCCGAAGCATCTCTAAATGCTTCAAGTGGTCTTTGAATACCATCAAACATAGTCTCCAATAGTCCAGGCCCTAATTCTACTGACAAAGGTTCCCCTGTCGTATAAACAGGATCCCCAGGCCCAATTCCTGTTGTCTCTTCATAAACTTGTATAGAAGCTCTATCGCCTCTCATTTCAATTATTTCACCAATTAATCTATTTTCAGAAACTTCAACAACATCGTAAACATTCGCTTCATCCATTCCCTCTGCAACAACAAGAGGTCCGGATACTTTTATGATCTTTCCTACTTTCAAGTTAAGCCCTCTCTTTCTATAAAATATTTGAGCCTACGGCTTTTTCAACATTCTCATTGATTCTATTCATACCAATATTTAATGTGCCTTGATTGCTTGGTATGAGGATTACCGCAGGTACTATCTCTTTGTCATATCTAGATACAGTATCTGGAATAAGACTAGCAATCTGTTCTGTGATAAATATAATCCCGTATTTGTCCCTAGCAGCACTGTCTAAAGCTTTTCTAGCACTGTCTCTATCAGAAACTGTAAATACATCGACTCCAAGGGCTTTAAAAGCCAATATTGAATCTTTATCTCCTATTACTCCTATTTTATACATATAGCTCACGCAGCCTTTCTCTAATTGCCTGAGGTGATATATTGTTTAATTTTGATACCATTATGATGCGCAAAACCTTTATTTCCATTTCTTTAGCCACGAGATAAGCAAAGATTGGTTCTGGCCCAAAAACAACTGTTTTAGACTCTTTAATCAAGTTAATTAAGTGATTGTCCATGCTCTTTTCAAAAGCAGAAATCCTGCCTGATGAGTTGTATGTTTCTAGACCATTTTTTAACCATTTGCTTATTCTAGAATTCTTAAACTTCATAACCATATTATCAGGAGATTCAAGATAAATGATAGCTATCTCTTCTGGATCAATATTCCCATTTTCAATCAAGATATCTCGCAGAAATTGAATGTCCTTGTCTAGTTTTTTGAGTCTAAGAGCTGTCAATATGTTTATAAAATCTATATTGTCTTTTACATAGTTAACAATCATCTCTATTTCTGTTTTTATAGCTAGATCATATAAATCTTCAAAATAGAATTTGTCAAGGATAATGTCTATTCTTTGAGGATCTTTTTTCTCTTCATAGTCTTTTACGACTGTATTTATAGCTTCCCTGAATTTCTCAGGTATGTTTTTATAATCTGAGCTTAAGAAAAAAGCTTTTAATTTCTCAAAATCCACAGTGCCAATTGGTATATACATTTTGGAAAGGTCACTGTTCATAAAGTATTCTTTTAGCATCACTTTCAAATTATGATAATCATACTTCAATTTTAAAAGGTCTATGATGCTTTCATCTGGCGACAATTCCTGCATTTCTTTAAAGCTTTTATTGAGCTCATAAGAAAGAATTTTCTCAGTATCTTTCTTGTCGCTAATCTTTGATATGGCATCAGCATATTCAGTATCTTGAAGTATTCTTAAAACATCATCTAAGTCTTTCGCATCTACTAATTTATCTATCGTCACAGAGTCTAGTAGCTTTTTTTCCATGACCCTTATTCGCGTAACACTCTGTGTGAAATCCATGCGGTCCATTACATCACTCCTCTCCTTTAAAGAGGATAGAGGCTATTTCTGTTTCAAGCTCCTCTCTTAATCCGTTTATCATTGCATCAAAAGTAAAGTTATAATAGACATTATCTTCTTTAATGATAAAACCACCATCAATTGTATTATCTATTTCTACGTTTAAATTTTTGTTGAATTTAGGCACTAAATTCTTTTTGTCCTCAGATATTATGACGGTTACACTTGAATCTTCTTTAATGTCTTTTAAAGCTTCAGATAATAATTTCTCAAAACTCTGATCGTCTAAATTTTTAAGTTGTTGTTTTGCTTTTTCGAATGCTCTATCTAAAATATATTGTTTTGCTTCTAGCTCTTGATCTCTCGATTTTAACTTGGCTGCCGAAATAGCTCTTTCTTTAATCAGCACTGCTTCTTGTTTGCTCTTATCTATTATTTTTTTAGCTTCGTTTTGTGCTAAAGATACCTTACTACCGATAATATTTTTGCTTTTTTCATCTGCTTCTTTTCTTATCTCTTCAGCTTCTTTTTTAGCATCTTCTATTATTCTCTGGGTAAGGTTTTCTAAGTTTGACATATCTTCACATCCTTACTGTTTAGAAACTTACTGAATTTACAAGTATAAGTGAGATTACAAACGCTAAAAGTGCATATGTCTCAACCATTACTGAGTAAATAATACCCTTTGTACTGTGTTCCTCATTTTTAGCTAAAATCGAAATACCTGCTGCAGCAGTCTTACCTTGAGCTATAGCTGATTGCCATCCAACAAATCCTACTGGCAAACATGAAGCAAATAAATACATTCCTTCAACTAAAGACATATCTGCATTTAATCTTCCTAAAACCAATAGTCCAATTACAAAACCGTACAAACCTTGTGTACCTGGTAACAATTGAAGAATTAAAGATCTACCAAACTTCTCAGGTTCTTCGATAATCAATCCGGATGCTGCTTGTCCAACGATTGATATCCCTTTTGCTGAACCTATACCTGAAAAAAGTACTGCAAAAGCTATTCCTAAACCTGCAAAAAATACTCCACCATTTGATACAATAAACTCTGTAAATGTCATTATAATTTCCTCCTTATTTTAAGTTAATATATTTTGGTTTGGCTTTGAAAATATTAAATTTTTGCCCGCCACCTTCGTAGAACTTACCAAAGAATTCCACAAAAGTTAATCTTATAGAATGGACATAGGCTCCCAATAAACTCAATCCTAGGTTGAACACTTGCCCACCTATAAAAATGAGTATTGCTAGTACAAAACCAATTACTCCCATTCCTGAAACCATATTAGCAATCATGTTTATAGCACCTGCAATAAACCCTCCTGCTAATCCCAATGCCATAAGTCTAGAGTATGATACAAAATCTCCTACATAGCCTGTAATTCCATAAAGTGAATATAGCCCTCCAGCAATTTTACCTCCTATGCTTTTTGAGCTTCTCCCTCCAGTCAATATTATTCCTGCCATTCCTCCAACCATCAGCACTAATCCAATTGTGCTTAAAATACTTGGGATATCAACCATTGAGCTTACTAAAAATAAAATAGCTCCACCTATTGCTGCATACCATAATCCTACATCAAATACTGCATCTAAGGCTTTCCCATCTCTGATAAGCATATATGCTTTGATCCCTAGCGCATAAAATACGTGGATTACTCCAAATGCGATCGACAAGACTAGAAGTGTATTATAGTCGGTTGCTGGATCAACAAGGCCAGGAATTTTGACAGCATCTCCAAACATTGAACCGTAGATGAATCCCCATATGATTACCGAAAAACTTAGGTAATAAAAGAATTTTATTGATTTTCTCTGGCTTGGAGATAAATTAAACTTTTTCAATACAAAAAATGTTCCAAGTAGCATAATCAAACCATATCCGACATCCGCAGCCATCATACCAAAGAAAATCGTATAAAATGGTGCTAAGAAAGGAGTTGGATCGATTTCGTTGTATTTTGGCAAAGCATACATTCCTGTGAGAGATTCAAAAGTTTCAGCATATGCTGAATTCTTTAACAATATAGGAACTTTTGGATTGTCCTTTTCAGCATCCTTCACTTCTAAATAGTATACATTGCCTAATGCATCTCTTACACTTTTCTCAAACTCTTCTAGCTTTTCTGTTGGAATATATCCTTTAATATATACTACTTTTTCAGTCTTTATGAAATTTTCAGTTGCAGAAAGTCTGAGTTTGATATTATTTAGATAATCATAAGCTAATTTTAAATCCTCTAAATAGCGGACTTTATCTGTTAATTCCTCTTCTAATTTTTCAATTTCCTTCTGATATTCTTGTATCTTTCCTTCTCTTATTTTTATCTCTTCTATTGGGGTAAGTTTTCCATCAAGTTTTACTTTGGAAAAACTTACATTTTTTAGAGTATCCATCACTTCTTCTGTATCTGATTTATGTGTTATCAATAATAGATATAGATTTGTCTTATCCTCATTTAAAATTTCATAGTATAGATTGTTTTGATCTCGAATTATTTCTAAGAACTTATCTTTTAATTTCTTTGGTACGGTCCCTATAGAGATATCTGAAAAATGAGTGTCATAAATCAAATCTACATTTACTCCAAGATTTTTCCAAGGTGTTAACTCAACTATCTCTGCTTTTAAATGTTCTATATTCTGTCGCAAACTTTCTTTTTTCTTAGAAATATCTAACACTTCATCTGCATATTCCATGTATTTAGAATCTGCAACTATCTGTTCTAGTTCTTTAAAATCATAAGTCTTGTTGCCTTCCATCATAGCTTTTAATCCAGATTCTTTCTTTTCATATCTAGAGAGAATATTGACAGCAGATGAAACTTTAGATAATTTTGCTTCAACTTCTGTTATCTTTTGTGAATCTCTTACTGGTTCTATGCTTAATGCTTCGTCTTCGAACTCTTCATTGAGATTGTTAAAATGTACATACCCAAAATTTTGAAGAGTCTTTAGCAAATCTTCTCTTTTTATATCAAAAGCAAATAAGCTAAACTCACTCATTTTAACTATTGCCATAGCTGTTCACAATCCTCTCGATAATAATATTACTAGCTTCTTTTAATTTCTCATCACTTATATTTTTAATCTTTTCAGCTTTATTGTTTCCTTCTTCTGAAATTGGATTAGCAAGATACTCACCATTTTCTCTTGCTTCTTCAATTATATTTTTTCCTTTAAGTTCTGCTTCTTCAATTATTTTTTTATACTCTTCTTCTGCTTTTAAATGAGCATCAGCTAAAGTTTTTTTTGCATATGCTTTAGCATCTTCAATCAATTTTAAAGCTTCATCCTCTGCATTTTTAATCATTTCTATAGTCTCTTTTGCCACTGTATCACCTCCAGCTTAAAATATCAAAAATATACCCATTCTAATTCTTAATTTTATTACAACAAAATCAATAAATCAACAAATAATAAAAAAAATCAATTAATTCTAATTATTGAAAAATATTAATTTTTAAACTATCTTTTCGATAGATACCCAAAAAATTAGGGTATAATAACAAAAATAAAAAATGAATAAAAAGGGGGAATTGTTATGTATAAAGCTTTGGGTTCACTAAGTGCATTTTTATTTTTATTTTTGATTTGTCCTTTTGTATTAAACACCATCAACAAACGCTTTTATAATTACCAAAATCAAGGACTTATGAAATGGTCAAAGAGGATGCGAAAATACCATAAACAAGCAGGAGTTCTAATTGCAATTATAGCTATTATACATGGAAGACTGATTTTAGGTGAATTTAGATTGCATACTGGATTCGTTTTATATTCAGGGATATTAATTACCGCTATTTTAGGAATATCATATTATAAGACGAAAAAAAAGCCACTTTATTTATGGCATAAAAGAATGATGTTTGTTGATTTGGTCTTGCTCATAATACATTTAGCTGTCCCTAATCTATTTGGATAAAATTGCTACTTAAAATTTAAATAACTTAGAGAAATCTCTAAGTTATTTTTTTTTATAAATTTTTTTTAAAAACTTGATAATTTTATAAAAAAAGGGTATAATAAACTTACAACTTGTATGCGAGTTGTAAGTTGCTATTAAATGTGTTAATATAGATAGTTTTTAAAAAAGGAGGTAATAGTATGATGCTTGGAAAGGGAGTTTTAATAAAAAATAAACATAAACCCGATATGCAGTTAGAAGAATATAAAATGAAATTAATAGGAAAAGATAGATTAAGAGAAGTAGTTGAACTTCAACATTATGTCTATGAGAACCTTCCTAACAAAGATGTATTGTTTATGGATTCGTATGAGGATATGCTTGGAGATATTGAAAATGGAGCAAAGATTATAGGTGTATTAAACAGTCAAGATAAATTAATTGCTTATAGATATATTTCTTTCCCTAGAAAAGAAAAACGAAACTTAGGTTATGATATAAATTTACCTGAAGATGAGCTAGATAAAGTTGTTCACCTTGAAACAACTGTTGTTGATCCATTATATAGAGGAAATGGTCTGCAGATAATCACGTTGGAAAAAGCAAAAGATCTAGCAAAAGAAGAAGGCTTTAAGCATTTTATGTGCACTGTCTCTCCATATAATTTCTATAGTCTGTATAATGTCATGCGCGGTGGATTAAAAATAAAAGCATTAAAGAAAAAATACGGAACAAAAGCAGATGATTCAGATGGATTGTGGAGATTTATTCTTCACAATGACTTAGATAAAAAATATTATAATCCTGTTGATTTGGTATTATCAAAATGGGCAAATCTAGAAGTACAAAAATCCCTGATTGACCAAGGATATATTGGTTATGAAATAATAAAAGATACTAAAGAACTCAGCTATATAAAAGTTGATGAGGCCTATGCATGATATGGGTAGTCTTTTTTCCTCCTACTAGAAAAGTCGGTATACATACCGGCTTTTTTAGTTTTGTTTTTTTTGGGTATGTATAAAAAAAGGAGAGTGATATTATGTTAGATAAAAAAATCGAAGTATTCGATGATGAGATAAGCCTTTTAAAAAGAGTTACTGAACTTGAACTTCTTGGCTATGAAGAAAAAGATATGTATGTTATAGCCAGCAAAGATGAAGATATTTCAATGATTAAAGGAAGTACAGATGTGATAATAAAAGAAGACGATGAATCTATATGGGATAGGTTTAAAAGTTTTTTAAGCGGAGAAGACTCTGTAATAGATGCCCTAAACCGATTAGATTTATCTCAAGATGAGAAAGAAAAATATTATGATGAAGTAAAAAATGGAAAACTAATACTATTGGTAGATCCAAATTACAAAAGCAAATACGAACTTAAAGAAGATGGTCTGTATTATCCAATTGATGACAAAGAAGTGTTAGAAAAAGATGAAAATTATGATGTAGATGATCTTCCAGATGATTTAAGGGAGGATTTAGGACTTAATCCTAAAAAAGATGGAATCGATATTGGAAAAGAAGTATCAGAAAATATATTGAGAGAAAGGCAAAGAGGGGTATAAGACCTTCCTTATACCCTTTCTTTAAATATTTCTATACTCCTATCTAATATTCCATTGAGATATGCTAGTGTTATGCCATAGTTTGTTATTGGTACATTTGCTTCTTTTGCCAATCTTATCCTTGATAAAATCTCTCTTTTATTAACCATGCATCCACCGCAGTGAATGATTAAGTCGTACTGACTCAAATTTTCTTCAAAGTCGAATCCACTTTTAAAATCAAATTGAACGTCAAAACCTATCTTTTGCCTTATTAAATTAGGAATTTTCTTTCTGCCAATATCCTCATGATTTGTATTATGTGTACAGTTTTCAGCTATCAATACTTTAGAGCCTTTTTTTAATTTGTCTATGGCACTAACCCCTTTTGCAAATTCAAAAAGTTCGCCCTTTTGTCTTGCAAAAAGGATTGAGAAGCTTGTGAGAGGTATTTCTTTTGGAACAATTCTATCTACTTCTTTAAATGCTTGCGAATCTGTTATAACCAAATCCACTTTATTGATGTCTTTCAATGCGCTTTCTAGTTCAGTATTTCTGACAACAAAACTCTTTATCCCATGATCAAGCAAATCTCTCAATGTCTGAACTTGTGGCAAGATAAGTCTTCCCTTTGGAGCTAGTTTGTCTATGGGAATTACTAAAATGACATTGCTATTTGGCTTTAGTATATCGCTTACAAGAGGTTTTTCTTCGTCTACTGATTTTATAATTGATATCAGTTCTTCTTTTAATTTTTCTATATCCTCTTCTTTTTTTGTAGATATAAATATGGCATCGGTATGTTTTTCTTTTAATTCGCTAAGTTTAGCTTCATCTAATAGATCAGTCTTGTTTATTACTTTTAAAAGTGGAATCTCATAGTATCTTGCTTCATTTTCAAGTCTTTCTAAACTCAAAGCATCAATTTCTAAAGCATCCATTATATAAAGTGCAATATCAGTCCTTCTTAAAATTTCCATGCTCTTTTTTATTCTTAAATTGCCTAATTCCCCTTCATCGTCAATACCTGCAGTATCTATAAACAGAACTGGGCCTGCTGGAATAAGTTCCATTGCTTTTTTTACTGGATCTGTGGTTGTTCCCTTTATGTCGCTTACTATAGAAACCTCTTGATTAGCTATTGAATTTAGTATCGATGACTTACCTGCATTTCTGTTCCCAAAGATTGATATGGTAATCCTATTTGAATTTGGCGTCTTTTCCATAATTTCCCCTCTTATATGAATACATCTCTTTGCCCTTGTTCTATGAGCTTAATCTTATTCTCTATCAAATTTCTTCTGTTAGGACTTTCTTTTCCAATTCTTTCAAGTTCTTTCTCAATCATCTTCTCCCCTAGAGCTCTAGTTTCGGGACTTGCATAATCTATTAGATATTCTTTGAAAGTCAGTATTCCATTTGCTGCACAAAAATGTTGAATATCTCCGGGTTTTGCTATACACATAAAGTCTTCGCCAGTTCTTCCCGACCTATAACAAGCTGTGCAAAATGAGCTTAAGAAATTCATCTCTGACATCTCTCGCACAACATCGTCTAATTCCCTAGTATCTCCTAGTTGAAATTGCTCTTTTGTTGGAGCTAAAGTATCTAGGGTGTATCCGCCAATTCCAATCCTTGAACCAGCATCAATTTGAGAAATGCCATAAGGGATTATCTCTTTTCTAACCTCTTTTGTCTCTCTAGCAGTTAAGATCATTCCTGTATATGGCACTGACAACCTTAAAATAGCAACAATCTTTTTAAAGTCTTCATCAGAAACTTTATATTGAGTTTGATTGTAATATTCATTATTTAAAGCTGGCTCTATTCTAGGAAATGAAATAGTATGAGGTCCAACTCCAAATTTTTCTTCCAAATGAATTGCATGAAACAAAAGCCCCATGACTTCAAATCTCCAGTCATATAAACCGAAAAGTGCTCCTATACCAACATCGTCTATCCCAGCCTCCATTGCTCTATCAAGCCCATATAGCCTATATGAATAATCTCCTTTCATGTCGCCTTCGGGGTGAAGATAACTATAGGTATCGTGATGATATGTCTCTTGGAATATTTGGAATGTGCCTATACCTGCTTCTTTGAGCTTCTTATAGTCTTCCACTTCCATAGGTGCTGCGTTTATGTTTACTCTCCTTATTTCGCCATTGTTAATTTTAGTATCATAAACAGTTCTCATTGTCTCAGCGATAAAATCAGCATCGTAGTCTGGATGCTCCCCATATACTAAAATCAGTCTCTTGTGGCCTTTGCTCTCAAGAATTTCTACTTGCTCTCTAAGCTCATCTAAAGTTAGAGTTTTTCTCTCTATAGCAGTGTTATCCCTTTGAAATCCACAGTATTTACAGTTGTTTATGCATTTATTGCCAATGTAAAGAGGTGCAAAGAATACTATTCTATCTCCATATATTTCTTCTTTTAATATATTAGCTGCCTTAAATATTTCATCAAGTAAATCTTTATCTTCTACATTTATGAGTTTAGCAGTTTCTATTGGCTCTAGCCTCTGTTTTGATAGTGACTTTTGTATGATTTTTAATATCTCTTCTCTTGTTGATTTTTTACCTTCCTCTAATAATGAAAATATCTTTTCGTCATCGATAAAATCTTTAATTTCCTTTTTACTATTTTCCATGATATTCCTCCTAAATTGACCAGTCTATATGGTCTCCTCTTTTAATGTAAGCTTCATATCCTATTTTCTTTAGCCTTTCATTTACTTTATCTAAGTCGTAGACACTTTTGGTCTCTCGATTTTCATAAAGTTTATATTTCTCTTTTACCTCTGGTGGAGAAAGGTTTAACATAAGTACATTTCCCCCAGAGAGCATTCCCTTCTCCAGCCCATTCTTATCTAAAGTGTTAACTGCAGTAGTAACTGGGAGCATTGCCTTGGGTAATAAAAGTCTAGTTAGTGATAGAAAAAACATAGTATCTTCCACTGAACCGTTCATATAGTTCTTAAGTGGTGTGTCATTATGTATGATTAAAGGCCCTATTCCTACCATATGTGGCTGTAAGTTTTTTAAAAAAATGAGATTTTCTGCCATTGTCTCAGAATTTGAGTTTGGCAGTCCTACTAAAAACCCTGCTCCAACTTGATAGCCTAATGATTTTAAATCGTGTAAACACCTCACTCTTTCTTCAAAGCTCATATCAGGATGAAGTTTTTCATATTGCTTTTGGTCTGCTGTTTCATGCCTTAATAAAAATCTATCTGCTCCAGCTTTTTTATATTCTTTATATTCTTCAAAACTTCGTTCTCCGATAGATAGAGTTATTGCTATACCTTTAAAGTTTTCTTTTAAAGTAATAATTATATCTGATAATAAGTCTTTCGTATAAAACTCATCTTCTCCACTTTGCATGACAAATGATCTGTATCCAAAATCATATGCCTTCCCTACAGACTCTATTATCTGATTCTTTGTAAGTCTAAATCTATCAACTTTTTCGTTGTCCTTCCTTAAACCACAATACATGCAGTTTCTTTTGCAGTAGTTTGAAAACTCTAACAATGCCCTGATGTAAATTTTATTTCCATAGATACTTAACGTGAGCGCTTTAGCATGATATTTTATATCGTTAATTATCTTTGTATCAGCATTTTCAATCAAGTACACAAGCTCATCCATCTCTAAGTTATGAGTATCATAAAGTTTATTTAAGATTTCTCTCACAGCTACACTTCCTTTTTAGAAATAGATGTCTTAACTGTACAGTTCTTTAAATTTCCAAGTTTCCCTGTGAAACTATTTATCTCATCGATATCACCGACTGCTACCAACGTAATGACGGATACATCGTATTCATTAAAAGGTATCCCCATCCTGCCTTTTATTATGTCTTTGTAGTTAGAGACAATTCTATTGAAATCATACTGAGTATTTACACTGTCTTCTAAAAGTGCGCTTATTACTGCTATTTTTTTCACATTGTTCACCCCTAATAAAAAAACTTCCCATAAAGGGAAGTTAAAGTCATGACAAAACCCTAAATCCCTTAAAGCTTAAAGAAAACTCTAAAAGCTTAGGTATTAGCTAATTTTAAATCCATTTCATCAAGGTTTCCCTCAAAAAAACGGAAAAATATTCTTTGTCATTATATTAACAAATTGATGTTATGCTGTCAAGGTATTTTGGTATTGAGTTTTGCTTTGTGCTCACTTTTACAAATCTATTAAAAATTTTCTATACAAGATACGAGCACAAGCTTCAAATTCTTCAAAGATTTCTATAGGCAATTCATAAAAGTGAAGAAAAATATAAAACCTACCATATTATTTTATCTCAATAATTTTATTTGTATATTTACTAGGAAGATCATTATGAGATATGACAAACACAATTTTATTTTTCATCTTTTCAAAAATTCTGTCGTATATTTCTTTAGCAGTTTCTTCATCAATTCCAGAAGTAATCTCATCAAGCAGCAGCAAATCTACATCTTTATATAAAATTCTTGCGACAGCTATTTTTTGCTTTTCTCCTCCAGATAAATTGCCTGCCCCTTCTGTAATAATCGAGTCCATCGTTTTGTTTTTAAAGATAGATGCTAACAGAGGATCTTTTTTCATTTCTTCTTCTATTTTTGAGCTGTATGGGATATCCAAGAATAAATTATCTCTTAAGGTTCCTTTTATAATGGGAACATTTTGCGACAGGTACTCTATTCTATTGCGCAAACTGTCTAGGGTGTATTCATTTATTTTTCTTCCATTAATTAGTATGCCATCTACAGTCCTAAACCGTGGAATTAGTTTTAAGAGTGTGCTTTTACCTGTTCCGCTATCCCCTTT
>JACIXZ010000015.1 GCA_014360205.1 Tissierellales bacterium | reverse complement strand
GGGAGAAGTATTTTCAGACATAACACTGGCAAATGCTATCTTAGATAGGCTAATTCATCATTCAAGTATTATTAAGATTACAGGTCCATCTTATAGGCTGAAGGATAAAATTGACCTGGTAGAAACTAAAAAAAGTACCAATAATTAATTCTAACAATCATACATTTTGAGATTCTAAAAAACATGCATTTTGGGATTGACATTTACAGATATATGATGAATGCTATTTTATATAAATTCTTAATAAATATACTGCAGAAGCATTTGTTATGATTGAAATAATAATAAGAATTGTGTTATATTGCAAATAAATGGTGAAGTTCATGGTTATAAATAGGTTTTATATGAAAGGGTGAAGATTATGGAAAGAAAAAAAGTAATAAATTTTTCAAACAGATTTTTTAGCAATTTAGAACAACTTGGTTTGGATTTTAATAAGGCAAAACAAAATATCCTTTCTCACATTGAAGAAAAGGAAAAAGACCTAAGTCTGGATAAAAGGATGGTATTTTATACTCCATATATAGAGGATGGCAAAAAATATATGCTGGCTGGCTTTGTAACAAAAAAGGAAAAATCTATTTTTATAGAAGCCAACAGCATATGGGATAAGGGGTTTAATCCTGAAGACATAATAGTTACAGAAACAAATATTAGGATTATCAAATAGTTAAAGTCAAGAGTGGGTTTTGGGTATAAGACAATAGCACCAGTGACAAACATGTCAAGCAATAAATTTAAAATTGAGGCATTACAGTCTTACTATAATACGATTTAATAAGTGATATAAGTTGATTTAGAAGGTTTTTATTTTAATAACTGCGAGTTAAGGGGGGAATAAAATTGTATTTTAACAAACAATATTTTCAATTATTTGGCGAAAAAGAATTTGATACTTATGAACGTGAGCAGATAGTTGCCATAAAGGATGAAATTGAAAGAGAGTCAGAAAATTATATTTTGAATGTGAATGAAACAGAATTTATTAATTATATAACGAATAAATATGTATTAAAAGAGCCACAATTTGATTACGATAATATATTCGTCTCTACATATCAGAAAGACATAGAAGGTAAATATTGGCCTAGAAGATATAATGTATATGATGATAAATTTTATTCTGTAGATGTAATAGTATATCATATTCCCTTTGTTGGAATGTCTGAATTGTTAAAATACACACCTAATCCTAGAATGCTCTGGACTGAAAAAGTATATATAGAAGAACAATGTTTATGTTATGAGATAATTAGTTTTGAAAAAGATGCTAGTAAAGTTAAAAGAGAGTTTGAAAGTTTTGTTAATAATCTAAATCAGCAATTGAATAATTTACTCGGGAATATACAACAATATAACGACAAGTTATATAATTTCGTAAAATCTACTCTACAATCAAAAAAACAAAAAATATTAGAGAAAAATAATATGCTTGCAGCACTTGGTGTACCAATAAAAAAAGTAGATAATATTTCAAAAACTTTTTCTGTACCTATATCAAAATCAAAAAAAGAAATAGTTCTAAAGCCAAGTGTTACAGAAAAGGGATTTACACCTGAACCAACGCTAGACCCTGGTATATATGAAGATATACTAGCCACAATATACGATGTGGGAAAGCAATTTGAACGTATGCCTTCAATATATTCCGGAAAAGAAGAAGAACATTTAAGAGACCATTTTTTATTGTTTCTCCAACCGAGGTATGAATGGTCTGCCACAGGAGAGACATTCAATAAATCTGGGAAAACAGATATTTTAATAAGGTATAATAACTCGAATATATTTATAGCAGAATGCAAGTTCTGGAAGGGACCTAAAAATTATCTGGCGACAATCACTCAATTGCTTGGATATTTGACATGGAGGGATTCAAAGGCTGCAGTAATTATTTTTGTGCAAAATAAAGATTTTTCCGCTGTGTTGAAGAGTGTTGAGGAAACGACAAACCAACATCCAAATTATTTGGGATTTGTGAATAAACAGAATGATTCTTGGTTTAACTATAGATTTCACATTAACGGAGATAAGAATCGAGAGGTAAAAGTTGCAGTTTTACTGTTTCATATTCCTAGTATATAACTAAAATAAGTTCTACTCCATGATAATAACTTCTCTCTGTAAAAATAAAGTTCATTCAAGAATCCCGCTGTAGATGCAGAATAACTCCTGCTTTACTGTGGGATTTTTGATTTTCAGGGAGAGAAGGATAAAGTTTTGAGGGTTTGGGGCTGGAGCATGATTATTTTAAATATACATCTTTAGGGATACAAGGGTAATGAAGAGATAGAAAAGTAGATGTTCTTATAGATTATAGTGTAAAATAAAGGTATGTGATATATACTTGTAGAATTATGCGAATAAAGACTTTATTATTTTAGGAGATGAATTTATGATATGTCCTTACTGTGGTAAAGAGATGAGATACGGAGTAATTCAGAGTCAACATGAAATTAGTTGGAAACCTAAAAAAGGAAAGTTTTTCGCAACTGCTCAATTTAGTAAAGAAGCAATTATTCTGTCTGAGTTTTCTTTTCTAAAAGGTTCATGTGTTGAAGCATACTGCTGTGATGAATGTAGAAAAATTGTTATAGATTATGGCGATGGTAATTTATCAGATTAATATCATATATTTATTTTGTTCGCATTTTTCTATAAATATTTGTTAGGTTGAACATACTTGCATGGAGGGGTTATAATTTGGCAAAGCATGAGTTTGGAATAATTGATTCTATTGAAAAAAATAGGTGGTATAGTGAATATGAACCTGTAAAATATAATTGTGTTTCTGTCAGCGATGATTTAATAGAAGAATTAATTATAAAGTATAATGAAGAATTAATGGCAATAAAGACATATTTTCAGGTTACATCGCAGCCAGGTACTGGATTAGATTATTGCGGTGTGACGCTTATCCCTCCGGAATCTCTTAAACATTTTAGAGGGATTATTATCAAGGCAAATAGTCATTATCAATCGCAGGAACTTGAATTGCTTATTGAAAAGGTATCTAGTGCAATTAGTGAAAATAAATACTTAATTCACTATGGAATATAGTATTTTTCATATAAGAATATGAATATGCAGATGAAAAGTGGGAGTATCATGTTTGAATATATAAAATTGCAAAGAACAATGTGTTTTGGGACTGGCCCCGTTTATAGTGTAACAGTGGATAATGAGGGCAATGTAAATTATTATGGAGAATTGTTGATAATAACAGATTAAAGGGAACTCAATACTGGTTCCCTGTTCGTTGCTCAGGGTTTGCGAATAATATCAAAATCACAGATAGTGATAGAATGGGTGTTATAGTCAATGAGCCCATCTTTTTTCATTTTATTGAGTTCACGGGAAAGAGAAGTCCTTTGAATACCTAACCTCTCGGCTAATTCCTTTTTTGTCATATTAAGTTTTATTTCTTTACTTTTTTGAGAGTAGTACTCATAGTTTAAGAATTCAATGATAGATTCCTTTATAGATTTCATGGAGATTGATTTAATTTTGCTTGTCAAGATAGCAGTTTTGTCCGATATGCAAGTTAAGAACTGTATTAAGAAATCCTGGCTAGTCTGACAAAGTTGCAGTACAAAATCTTTATCGATATGTAAAATTTCAGCATCTGATTTTGCCACCACACTCATGGGATAATAAGGATACCTTGAAAACAATAGGTTGCCTCCTATACTGTCTCCGACCTTAAATTCGGTAATAGTTAATACATTTCCCTTTTCATCAATCTTTTGAACAAATACCTGGCCTTTTAAAATAATATCCCAGTAATTGCATTTCTCGCTTTCAAAATGGATAATGCTGCCTTTATTGTATTTAGAGATAATATAATTATGAGTTTTAAAAAGATTAAGCAGTTCTTCAGTAGAAAATCCATCAAATAACTCTGTTAGTCTTAAAATACTTAGATAATTTTTTATATTCATAAATACCACCTTTTTTAAAATTAGGTTGTGTTAAGTAGTATTTGTGTAAAATGCGTCAAATGATTTATTTTCAAGCATTAGAGAGTTATTAAACCTCAGAATTCGTGTACCCCCTAATTTTCATCAAATCCATGCTTGCATCCTCTTAAAAATGCTTTAAAATCTGCTCATAAATTTTTGTCAAGGTCGGGCTGAAAGCCCGTTAATTTCAGCCTTGACAAAAATTCAATTGAGCAGATTAAAATTTTGTCAGAGGATGAAAGTATTTAAATCTTGCGAAGCATTTTTTCATATTTTACTTTACACTATCTAAAATTAGTTACCGTGGTAACTGTATGTTACTGTAATTTATTATAATATAGATTTAAACATAATGAAAGGAGAGTTTTTATGCTGGAGAAAAAATATGTATACAGTCTTACAGATGACAAAATAATTGAAAGGATTGTGGATGATGAGAATATTCACCTGAATCATATGATTCTTACAAAAGGAACAAATCTTCCTGAACACTATTCCAATTCCAACGTTTATATGATAATTGTACGAGGGAAAATGACTTTGCAGTTAAATGAACAGGAACCACATCTTTATACTAAGGGAGATATTATTAATATCCCATATAAAACAAAAATGAATGTCCATAATCAAGACGAAGAAGTACTGGAATTCTTTGTAGTAAAGTCACCCAATCCCAAAAACTACAAAGAGAAGGAGTAATGAGGGGTGGATATTTTTACAGTATCGTTATGGGGAATAACAGGGGTTGCGTTTATCGCATCCCTTGTTAAAGATAAGCAGAAGACATTCAATTCAATGAAAATGGCAAAAGGCATGATTAAAAATATGGTCGGACAGATAATAGGCATTTTACTGCTTATAGGATTGATTTTGACCTTCATACCGCCTGAAGTTATAAAGAGTACTCTAGGAGAATCTAATACATTTATTTCAACCATTGTTTCTGCTTTGGCCGGCAGCATTACATTAATTCCGGCCTTTGTAGCGTTTCCTCTGGTAGGTTCTTTTGTAGATGCAGGTGCAAGTATTGTCCCTGCCGTTGCATTCTTAACTACTTTAACGATGGTTGGAGTAGTGACATTCCCATTAGAAAAACAAGAGTTTGGTTTGAAATTTGCCACTACCCGTAATGTTCTTAGTTTTGTATTTGCACTTATAATAGCGCTGACGATGGGAGTGATTATGTAAAATGATTGAAATAATTAAAAAGAACAAACTGCTGGCAGCAGTATCTTTGGCATATATTCTTCTATTTATTGCAATGCCCGAAAAGGCTTATTTATCTGTCAAAAACAGCATGTATTATATTATAGAAATGCTTGAAATTATGCCTGTGATTTTTATTCTTACATCAATTATTGAAGCATGGGTTCCTAAAGAAGTAATCATGAATGGATTTGGGGAGAAAGCAGGAATAAAGGGGAGTATATTCTCATTCTTATTGGGCAGTTTTTCAGCAGGACCTATTTATGCAGCATTTCCAATCTGCAAAATGCTTTTAAAGAAAGGTGCCAGCATCGCAAATGTAGTTATAATATTAAGTGCATGGGCGGTAATAAAAGTACCCATGCTTGCCAATGAAGCAAAATTCTTAGGGGCACATTTTATGGGGATAAGGTGGATATTGACAGTAATATCCATACTGATAATGTCATATCTAATGACTGTATTTGTAAAAAAAGAAAATATTCCTGTTCAGGAAGAGCAAAGTTTAAGCAAAGTAACTGGTATTGATATTAAAAAACAATATTGCATTGGATGTGGACTATGTGAAAAATTAATGCCTCAGCATTTTAAGGTAGTGGATAAGAAAGCAAAATGTAAAGAATCTGCACTTAATGATACACAAATAAATGAATTGAAAGCGATAATCGATAAATGTCCTGTTAAGGCCATAGACTTTAAATGATATTCTTGCTGTATACCCAAGAAACTTGTGTCATGAATAAAAAGTCTTGTTAAGAATCATGGTGAAAATAGGGTAGAAACCTTATTGGAGCCATGATTTTTGTTTAGTGTGAGCAGTTTTAAGGAGAGATGGGATAAGGGTATGAGGGGGAGTTTTGACATGAGTTTTTTGTTTACATCAGAGCATGGATGTGATATTTATATTAAGATATTTGGACAAATAAAAGATTAATGCATAATGATAATAGAATATTGTTTTTACTGTTACAGAACATAGAGAAATGATAAAATAGAAGTGCATCAATACAAGTAAAAGGAGTCGTGAGGGTATGAAAATTCTTCAATTGAAGATAACATTAAAAGACGTAAAGCCTCCTGTCTGGAGGAGGGTATTGGTTAGAGACGATATCACGTTTTATAAACTCCACAGGATAATCCAGTATGCGATGGGATGGTTTGAATCCCACCTTTATGAGTTCAGGCTGAGAGAAATGATTATTGGGGAAAAAGATGATGACTGGGATTTTTACGACAGATATGAAGTAAAAAGTGCAAAAAGGGTAAAGTTAAGCAGCATGAACTTTGCGCCAAAGGATAAATTCAGATATGTTTACGATTTTGGTGATGACTGGAGACATGACATTGTTGTTGAGAAGGTGCTTGACCCGGAAGAAGGCATTAAATATCCAGTATGTATCGGTGGTAAAAGAAACTGCCCGCCTGAAGATGTAGGGGGACCGTGGGGATATGAAGATTTTCTTGAAGCAATTCAAGACCCGCAGCATCCAGAGCATGAATCCATGCTTGAATGGGTGGGAGGTTCTTTTGACCCTGAAGAATTTAGCGTGGATGAAGTTAATTATGTGTTGAAGATGATAAAGTAAAAGTATGTGGGATAGTGAGGGGAATGAAAATATTTGCAAAAAAGGATATCTCTCACTGTGAAAAAGTTACTTTTGATTAAGAGAGGTTTATTAATATGGTTTTGTGGGGAATTTTTGTTAGTGCTTTTTTAATAGGCTTTTCAGGAGCAATGATGCCTGGGCCTGGGGGTCACGATTGATGACAGTCTTAAAAAGGGGTGGACAGCAGGCCCTTTGACAGTATTAGGGCATGGAATACTGGAACTTATATTAATTATCATCATGACGTTCGGACTTAAAGATTTCTTCTCTAATCCGACAGTTGCAGGATTTATCGGATTATTTGGCGGTGCTTTTCTTGCATGGATGGGGTATGGAATGATAAAGTCTGGTATAAATAAGTCAGTTTCTCTGGAGAACCAAAGAGCAGGGAATAGTTCAGAGATGAGAAATCTTGTATTGGCAGGAGCGCTTGTAAGCGCTACTAATCCTTACTTCATTCTCTGGTGGGCGTCAACAGGGATGGAATCAATACGCCAGTCTTATACTTCAGGTTTAATTGGTGTTTTGTTCTTTTTTATAGGACATATTTTATCGGACTTTGTATGGTATTCAGCAATTTCCACGGCATTTTCCAGAGGCAAGAAACTGATAAGTGATACTGTATATCGCTGGATTATTTTGTTGTTAGGCATATTTATTATAGCATTTTCAATCTATTTTATAGGCAGCGGATGGAAGATGTTGCAGATATAATGATATAATTTTTGGGTAGATTTAATGAAAAAGATGTATTTTATAATTTATATCGGAGGGAAGTAAAAATGACAAATGAAAAAATAAATACCTGCTGCTGTGGTGGAAAAGAGCCATCTCATAAAATAGAAAATGACAATACATGTCCTGTATGTAAAACAATTGGAATCAAAGTAAAAAATATTACAGTAAAGCATTTGGTGATTGATACCCTTGCAGAATCGGTCGGAGATATGGATTATTATATATGTGTAAATGAAGAATGTAATGTTGTTTATTATAATCCAGAATCAGGCGTTAAGTTTGATAAGCAGCAAGTAAAAGTACCAACATGGTTTAAAAAAGATGCTAATCCCAAATATGCCTGCTACTGCAGCAAAGTTACAGAGGAACAGGTAATAGATGCCGTAATAAAACATGGTGCAAAAACAGTTAAAGATATTATAGAAATCACAGGGACGATGAAAAACAGCCAATGTGAAAAGAATAACCCCTTAGGGAAATGCTGTCACAATATAATTCAGGAAGCAATAGACAAGGGGTTATCTATGAAATAAGTGCAGTTATATTTAATGCTGCATAGAGGATATGTAAATTTTTTAGGAGAGAAAGACATATGGGAATTGATATGTATGAAGAACTAAAAAAGATGAGTTAATAACAGAGATACATTGTATACTGCAAATTGTGAAGAAATTAAAGGGGATGGGTTTTACTGTAAAACAAGTGCTATAAACCATTGAATTACCTCAGGATGCAGTAATGAGGGTTTTTGATGATAAAGAAGATATTAGAAAAATAGCAGAGGATACTGTAAATCAGCAAATAGCAGAAAATGACGGTAAAATCCCAGAAGGGCGAAACTTTTTGCAAATTGCACAGTACCCATTTTGCAAAAGTAGGTAAATTTCATTTGTAAAAAAGCAATTTATAATTTTTGATAAACAATATGGTAGTATCAACTAATACAGAGTATTATTATTTATTAAAGAAAAAACAAATAATTGACTTAACTTTTATAATGTGCTAAATTTAATTTGTGAATTTCAACTTAAATAATAATTAAATTATATATTTAAGTTTTCTAGGGTTCCGCAATTTATATTTGGCAGGTCCGAGAGAAAACGCACAGTTAACTGTGTACACGGAAGGATAAAAGCCTGGGAGATATTTTCATAATATTTCTTTGGGCTTTTTATTTTACTTATTTTGAAATATTGCTATGAGATATTATTATGGTGAATGCAAATACTTACCTTGGGGGACTAATTATGAAGTGGTTTTACTTAGTGGCAGCAGGAATTTTTGAAGTATGGTGGGCAGAGGGATTAAAGTATTCACAAGGATTTACAAAAATAATATCCAGCATATTAACTTTGATAGGAATGGTTGCAAGTTTTTATTTTTTATCATTGTCTTTATAAAATTTCCCAATAGGTACTGCATATGCAATTTGGACAGGAATAGGAACAATTGGTACAGTATTATTAGGTATTATTTTGTTTAAGGAACCTATTGATATGATGCGTATAGTTCGTATAGTATTAATAGTTGGCGGAATCATTGGTTTGGAATTAATATCAATTGAATAATCATTGACGCTAATATAAAAAATGACTGATTCATTATACTATACAAATAAGTAAATCAGGCAAAAATGAAAACTATCTTAAATAATATTGAGGAGGTATTCAAATGAAAAAATTTATTATTGAGGATGATTTTTTAGGAGTATTCCCTAATGCAAAGATTGGAGTTGTAATTTGTCATGGCATAGATAATTCCATAAAAGATAAAGAGCAATATGAAGAAATGATTTTAAAGGCAGAAAAGGAAGCATTAAAGTATCTACAGAATGCAGAATTTAGTAAAAATTCAGTAATAAAAGTATGGAGAGAAGCATTCCAAAAATTTAAAACAAAGAAAGGTGCAAGGTCATCCATAGAAGCATTACTAAAGAGAGTTCATAATGGCAATCATATAGGAACTATTAATCCACTTGTGGATATTTACAACTCTATTTCATTAAGGTATGCATTACCTTGTGGCGGTGAAGATATAGACAAATTTGTTGGTGATATAAGATTAACTAAGGCTGTTGGAAATGAGGAATTTATTCCATTGGGAACCGAAGAGAACTCGCCTCCATATGAAGGGGAAATAGTCTACAAAGATGATAAAGGTGCAATTTGCAGATGCTGGAACTGGCGTGAAGCAATAAGAACAATGCTTACTGAAAATACGACTAATGCTTTCTTATGTATTGAATTAGTAGACGAAACTAGAGTAGTAGAATTTGAGAATGCATTAAAAGATCTGGCAAAATCAGTAGAAGATAATTTAGGTGGAACAAGTAAAATTTCAGTTTTAGATATAAATAATAAGGAAATAGTAATAGAGATGTAAAAGAATTTATTGAAGCAGAAGATTTTGATCGAGCTTTAATTGATGTGGCTGAAACAATGAGAGAAGAGGTGTTTAATGCACTTGTTAAACATATTGGAAAAGGATCAGTTAGTTTACTCTATGCTTCGATGGTTGCTGCAAATTGGGATGATATAGAACCAGAAGAGGAGTATGACATGGAGGACGATATTAAAGAGCCGGATGATATCTATGAAAAGTATAAGTGGATAATTGATAGGTATGCAGAAGAAATACTAAATGTTGATGATTTCAACAGTCAAGAAGCATTTGATTGGATTAGGCGAGGCACATTTATGTTGGAAGGATATTAAAGTAGTACCGACTCATTTATAAACAGTTAATCAAATTCAATGTTATTATATAAAACATAGTAAACTATAGTTGAAGATTGAATTTAGTTGAATTAAAATCGGCTAATACTAAGAGCGTTATCGGCGTCTAAAGTGAATATATTGATAACAGAAAATGAGGGGATAATTGGTCTAAATTCTCATTCCTTGAATTAGTTGAATGCAATAAATTTATATATTCAGAGAGTCGCTATTAATGAGTACATTGATATTAAAAGTTTTGAACCAGGCGGCATTCTCAGTATGGACAGGGAGTATCCATTTTGGCGAAGTTTTATTTATAAGTTTCTTAATAGTCTCAGCATCAGCATGGCCACTAGTGTGCAAAGTAATGATTTTTACACCCTTACTCTTCATAAAATCCAGAAATTTCATCACGTCCTTCTTTTCCTTATATCCACTCCACATAGAGTAAAAAAGGACCCCACTGTCAAAAGATATTTCTTCAGAGAGCTTATTCAAGTAGTTCTTAATAGATGGGCGTACACACATAGCAAAACGATTTTGTGAGATCTCTTTGCGCCCTATTCGCTTATCACCATATTCTAACAGCTGGTTGTATCTTTCATCACTGTTTCCTGTCATAAATACTTTAACATATTTAAATGTTTTTGGATTAGGAATAGAGCCGCCAATAATAGATGTAATTCCTGCCATGTATAGATCTTCAAGGAATAGCAACTCAGATTTTCGAGAGGCTTTATATGCAGTAACAATACGATCAATATTTGTTGCTGCCTGAAGAAAGAATATTGGGGAGTTGTTTCCAATATTCTCCACAGCAAGTCTTTCTAAGTCTTCTTCTTTTTTATTTTGAGTATACTCACGGCTTAGAGTCGTACCTTCAGTGATTAGAACATCAACTTCTGGAAGCCTCTTAAGTAGAGCTGAGAAACTTTTTCTGCCATTTGCTCTGTAATCGCCAGTATAAAGTACAGTTTTGCCATCGCATTTTATAAGGAACATATATGAATCAAATGCTGAATGATCACATAGTAATGGGGTAATTGAAATATCTCCAACATTTACTGTACTTTCAGATGTGAACACACTTGGATTGGGCACAGAAGCTTTATGCATATACTCATTTACAAAACGATTAACTAAAAAAGATTTCTCTCCCATAAAAAGGTCTATACTTGGAAGAAGATACTGTGCTAACCCGAGATGATCTGCATGATAATGTGAAATGAAAACGGCACTGTATTTAGGTTCACCAATGAATAGCCCTTCGATCTGTGGTATGTCCTGCTCATCATTGTCAAGCTCCAGACCTACATCAAAGATTATGCTTGTCTGATTGTCTGATATCTCAATAATTGAACCACCAATCTGATCTTGGCCTCTATGTATCTTTATTCTCATTATTTTCTCCCCAATATAACATAAAGAAGAATGACTTTTTCAATAATATCAATTATGGTTTCAATGCCTTCTTTGTTAGTCATACTATTTCCATTGAATGAAACAATTACTCTGTATCTATCATCATCTTCTCTGCGATACGAAATTGTATAGTTTGGAAAGCTATTTCTAAGATTATTAACTATCCTTTCAGAAATCTCCCTTGGGTTGTAAGGAGTTGACTCGCTGTCACCAAAAAATTTCTTGCGAATCAAGAATTCCATTCTATCAGGATTATCTGATTCGATTTCTAAGAATCTAACATATCCTGCAGTTCCTCCAAACAGCACATTGCTACTTGAAGCTATTCCGTAACATATGGTCCTCATTAACTTATTCTGCCTGTTTATGTTATCATCAGTATTTGATTTTTCTTCCATTACGAGTGGTTCATATTTCTTGATGACTTCATTCATTTTTCCTTCTATGGAACCTCTGAAATCATTTTCTTTAGTCAAATTTTTCATTATAGTGAAGAATACGATTATCGCAACCAGAGTTCCTGCAATATCCTTTACTGCTCCTGCAAATGATACAGCATCCAATCCACTTAAGAGTAGCTCTGAAAATGCTGCAATTATAGCTATGATACCAAAAATACCTCCCAGTAATCTCTCATCACGATCAAACTTTTCCATATTAATCCTCCATTATTATGTATTTGTCATCCAATTTCTTAATCAAAAATGGGGTAGTACCAAGTTCATCAATCAGTCTATTCAAATTGGGCTTGTTTTCTGTGATTTCCTTATGTTGCATACCTCCGGCAAATACAAGTGGATGGGAAGAGATAAATGCTGACTCAGAAAATCCAAAATCTGATTTTAACTTTTTAGAATCTACTGTTTTCATATAGGTATATCCTTCCAACACACATCTAAGCATAGTTTCCTTGCTGTCGGGTTCTTTCAGTTCCAGGATCCTAATCTGATTTCCGTCATAAGTCAAGAGTTCAATTTTCCCTGCCTTATCTCTACTTTTGTTTTTTAGAGGAGTTTGGTAGTCTACAATATGACCTATTGATTTGAACTCTCCTTGTCTAAACAGAGCCATAGCAATAAGTTCTTCATCACGATTAGATCCCTCAGTAGGTGGCACTCCGTCATGAGACTTTGTGAGATAATTACTTTTGAGAGTAATCTGTTGTATTTGTTCTAACAACTCCAAACGGCTGAGCAACCACTCAATAATCATTTCTGTGCAGGGTTCATCAGTATCTATGGTGTTATCACGATAGTTAATAAAAGGCTGTTTGTAGAATAATGACATATCTTTTGAAGCAATTTCAACCTTCGATAATATACTTTCCTTTGTATATCTTTTCATGTTCTTCCCACCTTTTATTTAATAACTATAAGTATAATTGAGATTTACACTTAAGCTAATATTTGTTTGTTCGTCATTTATAATTTTAATTATATCAAATAATTTGCTATTAAAGTGTTATTATATACACAGTTTATATATTCCAACAATCGTGAGTGATATTTCTATGTCCTAATATAATAAACATTTGGTTTTCCTAATAAAGTCTTGACTCTATTGTAATAAACATTTGATTCCACCATATTTCCCACTAAAACATCACACGCCTTCTCCGCCTTCTTTTCATCTTCTTCTTGAAAAAGAGAGAAGGAAACAGGAAGAAACAAGAGGAAAATAAGAATTGGAATAAATCCATTAACATTGGAATTTCAAGCCTTGTAGGCGACTGTGGAGCCTTAGGATCTGATTGACAAGAGTGAATGAAGAGTAGGAAAAGAAGATGGGAAAAGAGATAAGATTGAGAAAAATAAGAGAAATATAGAAATGATAAGTTTTCAAATCTTGTCATAATTAAGCAACCTTTATTCAAATTTTAATAAAGTTTTGAATCTGAATTGGATGAATTTGAGAATTAGAATTGAAAAAAGACGGAAAATCGTCAAGACTTTATTCAAATTTTTGACGAAGGTATAAGTGCTTGAGGAGTGTGAAAAGTCAAAACATTATTATAAAGGGAAATAGTAGGGAAGATAAATATTCAAAAATCAAATTTTGAATTCAAAAATTAAATGAATCAACCTCGCCAGCGGAAATGTTCTTCCAAAACTATCAGGAGTAAGCGCAAAATAAGCGCCTGCTCCTTTTTCATGTTCTTTTTCAGAGTTATGACAACACAGAAATTTATGACCCATAAATTTCTGTGATACGGAGACAACAGCAACACAGCTGCCCATCCCGCCTCCAACTCATCCATCCCCTTCTTATTCCCATTCTCAGGCTGGCGCCATGCGCCGATCCGCCTTCTCATTCTCTTTTTCCGCCTCTTAAAAGCAGAATAAGAGCAGGATTTAGCAGCAGGAAAATACACACTTACAGCTGCTATCAATACTCCTTTAACAGCACCCACTCCGCCTGAAATCTCTGATGAGATCAGTCGAAGCGTGGCTGTCAAAGAAGGGAGGAAGACTCCTCCCTTAAGTGTGATTCTAAGGAGCTGTAATGGCTTCTAAGAGTCTTGAATTAGGCTTTCGTGGGATTGTTCCTCTTTTCTTTTTCCCCTTCTTAGCTTGGCACTATGTGCCAAGATCATTGATCCTTCTCCTGCTCTAACTCCTGCTATTATCATCCTTTTCTTCTATTCCTGATCTCTTTTCAGGTTCTTTTTCTCGTATTTTTATTCTCTTTATCAGGGAAGAACATTTAGCCAATTTGTCTAAATGTTCTTCCAAAAGAAGGGGTTTTTGAGGTAAATAGGTGAAAATGAAATCAAGCTTTTTTTGCGTGTGCGTGCGTGTATTAGTTTTTGAGGTAAAAAGGTGAAAATGAAATGGAAGAATATTTAGACAAAAGATGGAGAATAAGAGTCTGAGATTTAGTGATGGAGAGGGTTTGAGGTGGATTGGAGAGGGATGAGGGAAATGGAAGGGGATTTTTAAACAGGGACAGTTAGTTTATAAGGCAATAAACTCCTTTTATATTAAAATTATTCAACATTTTTAAATGCTAATACCCCAATAAATATGGGGTATTTTTTTACAAAATTAATTATTGGATTCTTTGCTAATAATTTATTTATTTTATCTAACTTTCTTGAAGCATTACATCATATAATACGATTACATATCTTTGAGTAATTCAGCTCAAGCTTAAAAACTTCTAAATTTATGATATCAACCATTCTGTAGAACAGATTTTGATATATTTTACAGGCAAAGGTATGAAGAATCAAAAAACAGAGATAAATTTTATTTAATTAGAGGAAGTACAACCTATAAAAACGTAATAAAATATTACAAAAAATATAATGCATTGACTCAAATAGAAGTTAGGTGTAATATAATATTACAAAAGGAGGTATTAAAGATGACGAAGGATATTCCTATTGGATTAAAAATAAAGGTTAGTAGAGAGAAAAGTGGATTAAGCCAGATTGAGACAGTAGAAAAACTAGCTGAAAATGGCATTATCATAAGCAGGGAAACATTAAGCAAAATAGAAAACGGTAACAGGACGGTATCGGCGGTGGAGTTAAATGCCATATGCAAAGTTTTGAATATAGATATAAATATTCTTTTTGAAGAGGATGAAGACGATGATTTAGTTACACTATTCAGGAAGAATAATTTTTCCGTAAAAACCGTTGAGGAAGTTGAGAAACTCCAGGATATGATAAAGATGTTCATTTACCAAAAGAAAATATACAATGGAGAGTTTAAACCACAAAAGAGAAATCCACTATGGGAGGAGTGTTAAAATTGCCAAAGAATAAATTGAATCTCCCAGAAGAATCTTTCAGACTGCAAATCAAAGATTTAGCAGAAGATGTGAGAATAAAATTTTCGAGGAAAGGACTTTCTGATATATTTGATATACTTTCAGAGATTTCATTTCTCATAAGGAAACCATTGGATACAGATGAATTATCAGGGTTTAGTACCTATTTTGATGAACAGTTAATTGTCTTCTTAAACAGCAATTTTACTTTAGGACATGAGCGCTATACTGGTGCACATGAACTATATCATATTGTTTATAATGCAGACATATTGAGAAAAGAAAAAATCCTTTTGGATGACGAAAAGCATAAGGAAGAAGATGCGAAAGCAGATGTATTTGCTTCCGAATTTTTAATGCCTGAAGATTATGTAAAAGAAATATTTTATAAAATTGTAAATGAAGATAAAGACAGCATTTTACCAAGGCACATAATTAGAATGCACAATTTTTTTAAAGTAAGTTATAAGGCTATGTTAAAAAGGCTTATCCAATTTAATTTATGTTCTATTGATAAGTATGATGAACTAGTAGATATATGTTCACTTGAAAATTCGGAACAACTCCAATCTTTAACCATAAGAGAAGGTTACAGCATAGAATTGATAACGCCATCAAAAGAAACATATGTGCCAAAAGAGTATATTGAGTTTATAAAAAGCAATTATGAAAGAGGAAATATCTCTTACAAGAATATGAAAGCCAGCCTTGAATTTATCGGACTGTCTCCTGAACAATTTGGCTATGAGTATCCCCTGGAAGAGGAATATTAACATGAGATATTCGGGAGCCATATCAGATGCTGATATACTGATTAATTTAGCTAGTGTTAATAGATTGGATATTTTAGAACTTTTATTCAAAAAAATCATAATTCCTCAATATGTGTATGACATTGAAATAAATAAAAATGCCGGAAAATATTATGCTATAATTAACGAAGCAATTTACAAGGACGGTAGTATATTTAATATTTTAGATAGGGAGAAAGATAAATCTATAAACTTCCTTGCTAAAGGTATCATAGAAGACAAGAAAAAGGTAATTGGCCCAGGAGAAAGTGAATGTGCAGGATATGCTTTGGCATCGAATATTCCAATAATAATATCAGATAATCATACAGAATTTAAATGGTTGGCCGAATTTATTACATTAACACATAATAATATTTTGTCTTTATGTGTATATTTTGGAGAGATTACAAAAAATGAAGCAGATAATATTTTTAATGATATTAATAGCAAATTGACTCATCCAACTAAGGACACATTTGAAGAACAGTACAATAAAGCCCTAATTAGGTTTGAAAAAAATGGGTGGAAACCATATTTGGGTATATAAATATTCGGATATATGTTATTGTTTTATTATTTATGAATTAATATGGATATGCTTTTTCAAATATTTTTTTAGGCAATATTAAGAAATTTACCATAATTGCGTTTTATTTAAATTTAAGAGGAGATAATATGATAGAATCTTTTGAACCAATAGCATCTAAAGATAGCAAAATATTAATATTGGGAAGCATGCCAAGTGTGATATCGCTTAATAGGTATCAATATTATGGCAATAAGCAAAACGCTTTTTGGAAAATAATATTTGAATTATTTGACGAAACATTAGTAGATGACTATGAAAAGAAAAAAAGTATGCTCATGGATAATCACATAGCGCTTTGGGATGTTATAAGAATTTGTGAAAGAGATGGAAGTAGTGATTCAAATATTAAAAATGAAGAAATTAATGATTTTGAAACATTTTTTAAAGAACATTCAAAGATAATAGCAGTGTTTTTTAATGGCAAAAAGGCAGAAGAAGTCTTTTTAAAAAAAGTAAAAGGTAAAGCAAATATACCAACTAATATGGTTTATAAAGCCCTACCCTCAACCAGCCCAGCCAATGTGATGAAATATGAAAATAAAAAAAGAGAATGGGAGATTATTTTAAAATTTTTGTAGAACTCACTTTAACTTCTCAATATTTTCTCCATAGCTTTGCCATTTGCTAATTCATCAATCAATTTATCTAGGTATCTAATCTCTTTCATCAAGGAAGGGCTCATTTCTTGTATCTTTATGCCGCAAATAGTACCATTTATTTTTTCTCTGTTTGGGTTGAGTTCTTTAGCATTTCCAAAGAATTCTTCAAATGTTACATTATTTTCTAGTGCTTTATTTAGTTCATCTTTGTTATATCCCGTAAGCCACATGATTATTTTATCGATATCTTCTATATTTTTCCCTTTTCTTTCAACTTTTTTTATATAGAGATCGTAAACTTGAGAAAAAGGCATATTATATATTTTGTGGTTTTCCATCTATTATCGCTCCTTTTAATTCTAGTCAATTTAATTATTACCCATATTATGATATAATTATTTAAAATCAGCTAAAGTTAAGCTTTTGATCAATAAAAAATTTTAATTATATAATTAACTTTCAATTTAAATAGATTAAGTGACTAAAGTATTGGAGTGTTTTTATGCAAGAGGTAATCATTGAATTTGTCAATAATTATGGATATATAGCTGTATTTTTGTTGATATACATTGAAAATATCTTCCCTCCTATACCTTCGGAAGTAGTTTTACTTTCAGGTGGAGCATTAACTGTCACCACAAATATGAATGTATTTGGAACTATAATTTATGCTACTTTGGGTTCAATGGTTGGGGCTATAACACTTTATTTAGTGGGAAGAGCTTTTACAAGAGAAAGCCTTATAAGCATTCTAAATACCAAGGTTGGTAGAAAGCTTCGTCTAAAACCAGAATCAATAGATAAAGCTCAAGAATGGTTTACTAAATATGAAGAAAAAGCGGTCTTAATATGCAGATGCATACCAATAGTAAGAAGCATAATTTCTATACCTGCTGGTTTCGCAAGGATGAATTTAATTAAATTTCTTATATTAACTTTAATTGGAAGTCTTGTATGGAACACTATTTTAGTAAATTTGGGAGCATTGTTTGGAGAAGCATGGGAAAATGCTTTAAAATACTATACTGGATATCAATATTTAGTTCTAGGAATAATAGCTATAATAATAGTATTTTTAACATATAGGGTAATAAAGAAGAAAAATTCTGCTTATTAAATTAAATGGGTATATATTCATAAATAAATATAGGAGTAAATAAAATGAATTATTATTATGAGCCAATAAATAAAGATGAAAAAATACCAATAAAAATATTTACTCAAGAACTTGAGCAATTTCCATTTCATTGGCATGATGAGGCAGAAATAATATTTATATTGAAAGGTAAATGCTGTATAAATATAGATAATGATATAACAGAATTAAGTCAAGGGGATATCTTTATTATAAATAGCAGAGAAATTCACCTTCTAAAATCTTATGGTGATGACAAATGCCGATTGCTTGTTTTTCAATTTGATCTCAATTATTTTGAAGATAAACATAGAGGAATTAATAATCTGACATTTAAAATTAAAGAAAGTGAAGCAAATAAAGCTTTTATAGAAAAAATAAAAAGCATTTTAGCAAGTATTATGGATCAGACACTTAAACGTGAAGAATATTATGAATTAAGAATAGAACTATTATTTACTGAATTAATGCTCATTCTAATTGATAATTTTTCGCAAAAAATTGATAAGAACTCATTCGATATGAAAAAAGATTCTGAAAGGATAATGAAAATAATTGAATATATAAAAGATAATATAGATAATCCAAATTTAAACACACAATCAATAGCTGATAACTTTTATTTGAACAGTCAATATTTATCAAAGTATTTTAAAAAAAATACTGGCATTCCTATTAAAAAATTTATTGAGAATTTAAGAGTATCACGTTCGATCAATGATTTAAAATATACTGAACTAAAAATAGTAGATCTTGCTTTGAAAAATGGATTTCCTGATGCCAAGAGCTATTATAGATCTTTTAAAGAAATCACAGGGACTACACCTAATGAATTTAGAAATGAAAATAAAGTTGAAATAGATAATTTTGACTATAAAAATTATTTTTCTATAAATACTGAAGAACTTCTCTCTGAACTCTTTTTATATCTAGATTATTCTAAGCCTATATTTTTAAGCTCAAATATAAAAACTAAAGAAATAAAGATTTCTTTAAATGTAGATGATAAAAAAACTCAAATTCAAGATTTTAAAAAGCCTTGGGAAAACCTTATCACTATAGGCTATTCTCTGGAAGGGCTAAGAAAAGACATATTTGATAATATAGCTAAAGCACAAAAGGAAATAGGGTTTAAATTTTTAAGATTTCACGGAGTTTTTTCTGATTTGTTAGGTATATATGGTGAAAATATCAAAGGAGAAAGTTATATTAATTTTCAAGAAATCGATATTTTGTTTGATTTATTGATGGAAAATAAGATAAAACCATTTATTGAATTGACTTTTATTCCGAAAAAGATTTCTATGGAGCAAAATGGAATTTTCCTTTGGAATGACTCTGTTAAAAATCCTTATGATATAAGTAAATGGAACAACCTTATAGATAAATTCATAAGACATCTGATTGATAGATATGGTATTAATGAAGTTAAAGGTTGGTATTTTGAAGTATGGAATGAACCAGAGATTGAAGGTGTATTTTGGGATGGTAGTAGAGAGGAATTTTTCAGATTTTTTGAAAATACATTTCGAACTATAAAAAACATATCTAAAGATCTAAAAGTTGATGGGGTAGGAAATATCAGTTTCCTATTGTTTACAGATTGGGTTGATGATTTTTATAACTATTTGAAAAGCAGAGATATTATTTTGGATTTTTATTCCTTTCATGTATATTCAATTGACTTGGTTGAAGAAATTCAAGATTTTAAATCTTTAAAAAAAGAAATAGAAATCAATGGATCGGATTCTGCAAGGTATAAAGCCAAACTTGGAGATAGCAATAATATAAATGATTATATCGATTATACACTTAATAGGGTTAATGCTTTGAAGGGTTTTACCAAAAATGAGTATTGGATAACTGAATTTAACAGTTCTACATTACCCAATGATTTATTACATGATACTGTTTTTATGTCTAGTTTCCTTGTCAAAAATTACATAGATAATTTTCATAAGGTTGACGGCATTGGATACTGGACACTTACAGATTTAAACAATGAGCTTTCTATAAAAAAGGCTTTATTCCATGGTGGATTTGGTTTAATTACTTACAATGGAATTCCTAAGGCATCTTACAATGCATATATACTTATGCATGAGTTAAAGGGCGAAGTTATAGATAAAAATGAAAATTATATAGTTCTTAAAGATGCAGAAAATATTTATTTGCTTTTTCACAACTATATACACTATGATCAGATGTATGAGAACTTAGACTTTTCAAAAATTAATGAATTAGAAAGATATAATATTTTTGAGGATATAAATTTAGCAGTTGAAATAGAATTGAAAGGAATCAATGGGAGATATAAAGTTGAACAATATATAGTAAATAGAAAAAATGGGTCTAGTTTTGACGCATGGGTAGAAATGGGTTATCCTGAGTATCCTGATGATTTTCAGGTACAATATCTTAAATCAAGATCAATTCCCAAAATAACATTTGAAGAAATTGAAATAAAAAATTCCTATAGAAACAATTTGATTCTTGATCCTCATGAAATCAGATTGATAAAACTAACTAAGCTATATAGATGATATGATGCACTTGATATCATTTATATAGCTTTTAATTTAGTCACAAAATGGTACTTATCAAGTACTAAAATGGAATACATAATTATTTGCTCAATAGTATAATATATTAAAATAAATATAGAGGGGAAGTTTAATATGTCAAATAAAAATTATTTAACAAGTAAAGCTGAACGTTTTTCATATGGAGCTTGGTTTGTTGGACAAAATATTATATACTTCATGGTAATCTCATATTTAGCGATATTTCTGACTGATGAAGTAGGTATTGTAGAAGGAGCGGTTGCTACTTTATTTTTAGTCGCTAGAATTTGGGATGCTGTAAACGATCCCATGCTGGGCAGCTTAGTAGACAAGGCAAATCTTAAAAAAGGCAAATATAAACCATGGGTTGATGCTGTAACTATTTTAATGCCAATAATAACAATTTTAGTATTTTGGAATTTTAATGGTTCTTACGGATTCAACTTGGCTTACGCAAGTATTTCATATATAGTATTTGGAATGATTTATACTATTAGTGATGTTCCGATTTTTGCTTTAGCAACAGTAATGACAGACAATCCAGATGAGAGGGTGAGCATCATATCAATTGGGAGGGTTGCTGCAGGAGTTGCCTCTCTTATAATAGGAATTATTGCACCTCAATTAATTGCTAACCTAGGATATCAATCTACTATTATTTATCTTATGATAGTCTCATTTATATTGATGTTTCCATTGAGATTTTTAGTCAAAGAAAGAGTAAAGTACAAAAAAGAAGACAATGTAACTTTAAAGAGCATGATTAAAGCTGTTGCATCTAATAAATATTTGATGATTTTTTATCTAGCATATATTGCTATAAATGCAACATTTACTTCAATGACTATTGCTCCATATTTTGCGAAATGGAATATGGGAGATATAGGATTTAATACAATTATGATGGCTACTATGGCTTTGCCTATAATACTTCTTCCTGCATTGACTCCTATGTTGATAAGAAAATTTGGAAAAAGAAATATTTTTCTATTTGGAATAGGTTCATCAATTATATTCAGTATTGCTCAATATTTTGTTGGATATGAAAACGTTGTTTTATTTTTGATATTGAACTTCTTAAAGATGATAGGGCTTATTGCACCTATGATGATGAATGGAATGTTCAGTGCTGATTGTGTAGAGTATGGGGCATATACTACAGGGCAGAGAAACGCAGGGATGATATTTAGTGTTCAAACATTTTCAACGAAGCTGGGTAGTGCAATTTCAAGCGCATTGGCTTTAACTATAATATCATACTTTGGATACAGAGGAACTGCGCCAGTTCAGACAGCTGAAGCTTTAAATGGGATTTGGATAACATTGACTCTAGTTCCGATAATTGGCCTGGTGATAGCTTTTATAATTTTTGGCAAATACTATGATTTAAATGAAGATGATGTTCAAAAGATGATTGATGAAATGAAAGAGAAGAATGAACTTGAAACGGAGTAAGGAGGTTTTTAAATGGAACAGGCAGAAAAAATAATAGAAAGATTAGATCTTGATGAGAAAATTAATATTTTATCCGGAAAGAACTTTTGGCAATTACATGATGTTCCTAAAGGAAATTTAAAGAGCATAATGCTAACTGATGGCCCAAATGGACTTAGAAAACAAGAAGATAGTGCAGATAATTTGGGATTAAATAATAGTGTAAAAGCAACATGTTTTCCAACGGCTAGTTGTATGGCTAGTTCTTGGGATGAAGAACTGATATATGAAGTTGGAGAACATTTAGCTAATGAGTGTTTGACAGAAAGAGTTTCAGTATTGTTAGGTCCTGGAATCAATTTAAAAAGGAATCCTTTGTGTGGTAGAAATTTCGAATATTATTCCGAAGATCCTTTATTATCAGGGAAAATGGCTAAATCTTGGATAAATGGATTGCAATCAAAACAGATAGGAGCTTCATTAAAACATTTTGCTGCAAACAATCAAGAATACTACAGAATGGTATCTGATTCTATAATAGATGAAAGAACACTCCATGAATTGTATTTAAAGGGATTTGAGATAGCTGTCAAAGAGTCTAAACCATGGACAGTAATGAGTTCGTATAACTATGTAAATGGAGTAAGAACGGGCGAAAGCAAAGAACTTTTAACCGATATCTTAAGAAATGAATGGGGATTTGATGGAGCTGTTGTTAGCGACTGGACTGCAGTTGATAATAAAGTTGCATCAATAAAAGCTGGGCTTGATTTAGAAATGCCAGGCAATAATGGGCTTTTCAATCAGGAAGTTAAAAGAGCTTTAAAATCAGGAGAATTGACTGTGGAAGAACTCGATAAAGCAGTTTTAAATGTTCTAAATTTGATTATAAAGGCACAAAATAATTTAGAAAAAGAACATAATTCTTATGATAAAGAAGCCCATCATAAATTTGCAAAAAAGGTTGCGACAGAAAGTGTTGTATTATTAAAGAATGAAAATTCTATTTTACCACTAACGACCGATAAAAAAGTAGCTTTAATTGGTGAGTTTGCAAAGAAACCTAGATTTCAAGGCAGCGGTAGCAGCCAAATTAATCCTACAAAACTATCAAATGCTTATGATGAATTTAAGAAGAAGTTAGGGGATAATTTACTATTTGCTTCAGGGTATGATTTAAAAAAAGATGAAATAGAGGAATCTCTTTTAAAAGAGGCATGCGAAATTGCATCTAAAGCTGATATAGCTGTATTGATGGTAGGACTTCCTGACTCTTATGAAAGTGAAGGTTTTGATAGAAAACACATAGACATGCCACAAAGCCACAATGCCTTGATAACAGAAATATCAAAAATACAAAAAAATATTATAGTAGTTTTATCTAACGGAGCACCTGTTACTATGCCTTGGGAAAATGATGTAGATGGAATTGTCGAACTTTATTTGGCAGGGCAAGCTTCTGGTGAGGCAATAACAGAAATTATATTTGGTGATGTAAACCCTTCTGGGAAATTAGCAGAAACATTTCCTCTATCATTAGAAACTGTGCCATCAACACATTTCTTTCCTGGAGAGCCAAGACAAGTACAGTACAGAGAAGGACTTTATATTGGATACAGAGCGCATGATAGTTTTAACACGGAAGTTTTATTCCCGTTTGGACATGGATTATCTTATACGAATTTCGAATATAGTGATATAAAGACTGATAAATTAAAGTACACTAAGGATGATTTGATAGAAGTGTATTTTAACCTTAAAAATACTGGAGATAGAGATGGTAAGGAAATTTGCCAGTTATATGTAGAAAAAGTTGATTCAAAAGTATATAGACCTAAAAAAGAATTAAAAGCTTTCTCAAAAGTAGAGTTAAAGTCAGGAGAGACAAAGCAAGTTATGCTCAGTTTTAAAGCATCAGATTTATTTGTTTTTCAAAATGGGAAGTTTAAAGTAGAATCGGGAAAATATACCATTCATGTTGGAGCATCATCTAGAGATATTAGGTTAAGTTCAGAGTTGGTTATTGATACTGATGATATTATATACGATGACAAATTAGATAAATATAAAAATATTACATCAAATTATATATTCACTGAAAAGGATTTTGAAAATTTACTAGGAAGACCTATTCCAAAACCAGTTGAATCAAAACCTTACACAAGGAATTCAACTCTAGGAGAGATAAAGGACAATTTTATTGGCAAAAGAATATTAAGTGCTGTAGAAAAGCAAATATCAACCTTAGCCTCTGGAGATGACAATGCGATGAGCAACATGATCGATGCGATGATCTATCAAATGCCGCTAAGAACATTAGCAAGTTTCAGTGGAGGTGCAATATCCATCAATAGAATAGATGGGCTTGTAGATTTAATGAATAAAAAATACTTTTCTGGAATAGCGAAACTTATTAAAGGTTAACCACTATCCTCGATTTTTTCGAGGATTTTTCTTTTTCTAATTATAATATATAATGATAATAAACAAAATATAAACTTAAGGATTTATAAATAGGAGGTAATATGAAAGTTTTAGTTACTGGGTTTGATGCATTTGGTGGAGAAAAAGTAAATCCCGCATTTGAAGCAGTAAAGAGATTAGAGAACGAAATTGCAGGGGCAGAGGTCGTTAAATTTGAGATACCAACTGTTTTTTATAAGTCGATTGAGATATTGGATAGAAAAATAGAAGAAGAAAAACCCGATATTGTAATCTGTGTGGGACAAGCTGGTGGAAGATTTGATATTACAATTGAAAGAGTTGCCATAAATATAAGCGATGCTTCAATTAAAGACAATGAAGGGAATATGCCAATTGATGAAAAAATATTTGCAGATGGCGAAAATGCTTATTTTTCTTCTCTTCCAATAAAATCGATTGTTTCAAATATAAGGTCAGAAAAAATACCAGCTAGCATTTCAAATACTGCTGGAACATATGTCTGCAATCACATCATGTATGGGCTGCTTTATCTGATTGACAAAAAGTATAAAAATGTTAGGGGAGGATTTATTCATGTGCCTTATCTTCCTGAGCAAGTGATAGATAAAAAGTCAACTCCAAGTATGAATATAAATGATATTGTAGCTTCTCTTACAATAGCTATAAGAACATCTGTAGAAATTAAAGAAGACATAAAGTTAAGTTGTGGGAAAATTTGTTGATTTTAAAATAATATTTCCATTAAGTATAAAGAAAAAGTGCCGATATCTTATGAAGATAACTTTTTTACGCTTTTTGTGTAAATGTGATATTATTGTTTTAGAAGAAGAGAATTCAGATTTAAATTTTATTTGATTGTTAAGATAAATGAAGATGAAATTTGTCTTTTAGGGAGGGATTTTAATGGATTTAATAAAAATTAAAGAAGATGTAAGAACAGTAACTAGGCAACTTTTAGATGCTGCTAAATTGAATGAAAAAGAAGCAGTTGTGATAGGTGGCTCAACTAGTGAAATTATTGGAGAAAAATTAGGCTCTAGCTCAAATATAGAAATAGCACGTGCAGTAATAAGCGCTTTTGTAGAAGAAGTTAAAAAAGAAAATCTATATCCAGTAGTACAAGGATGTGAACACATTAATAGAGCTTTAGTTGTGGAAGAAGAATATGCAAAAATGATGAATTTAGAGATTGTAAATGTAATTCCAATTTTACATGCAGGTGGTGGATTTGCTACAGCAGCAATGGAAATATTTGAAAAACCTGTAGTTGTTGAAAATGTAAAGGTTAGTGCAGGAATAGATATTGGAGATGTATTCATTGGAATGCATTTAAAACCAGTGGGAGTAGTAGTAAGAAGTGAGATCAAAGAAATAGGTAAAGCCCATTTGAGTATGATTAGGACTAGACCTAAACTTATTGGAGGAGAAAGAGCTATACACAAAAAACTATAATTTTATGGTGATAACATGTTTTTTATTCTAGGAATCAGTCAAAAAGAAAAGAAATTGGATTATGATGAATTAGTTGTATGCAAGTGTTGTAATAAATATGGACACATTGAAGTTTTTTTAACTTACAGCTACTTTTTCTTGTTTTTCATCCCAATATTTAAGTGGAATAAAAAATACTATCTAAGAATGAGCTGTTGCAATGCATTAGCAGAAATTGAAGATGAATTAGGAAGAAAAATCGAAAGAAACGAAATATCTCATATAGACTTAGACAAAATAAATTTACATTGTAATAGCACTAGAGAGAAAATATGTTCAAATTGTGGCTATTTAGCAGAAGAAGATTTTATATATTGTCCTAGATGTGGTGAAAAATTATGATTTAGTTTGTGCAGTACTTATTTATAGCATTTAAAGTTTGCATAATATTCTGGAGGGAAAAAATGAACTTATTAGAAGCTTTTGTAGAAGTAGCACCTTATATTAACGAATTAACTAACACAGATTTTTCTGTGTCAGTTTGTGATCTTGAAAAATGTTTAATGTATGTACCTGGTAAAACTCATGACCACAAACTTACGGTAGGCTCTAGACATGTTGAAAACTCAGCATCATATGATTGCATCAAACAAAAGAAAAAGATAATTAGAAGGGTTGATTCATCAGTATTTGGGTTTCCATATATTGCTATTGCAATTCCTATTTTTGATGATAACAACGAGATTATAGGATCTGTTACTTTTACAGAAAATACAAAAACCCAAGATGAAATGATAAATTTATCAAAAGAGCTGTATTTGAGTATCGAGAAATTAAATAAGATCACAGAAAGAATAAATTCAAACTCATTTGAACTAAAAAAACTGGATAGCGATTTATCAAATGTAATTCATGAGTCGAATGAAAAAGTTGAAGAGACTATGAAAATATTGGATTTTATAAAATCCATATCAGAAAAAACAAATATTTTAGGCATCAACGCTGCTATTGAAGCATCTCGCTTTGGTAATGAAGGTGGAGGGTTTGGAGTAATTGCAAAAGAAATAAGGAATTTTTCTGATGTCATTGATAGATATGTAAAGGAAGTTAATCTTACTACAAAAGAATTGAGCAATGCTGTAAATAGCTTAAATGATTTATTTGACGAAATAACTAGCATTTCCCTAGAGCAAGGGAATATAACAGAAGATATAAACAATCTCGTTTCTGAGCTAAAAAACAGATCTGAAAAACTTAATGAAATTATTTCTATGATAGAATAATTTTTATTGGCATGAATCTTGCTTATATAATTACTGTATGAAGTTATTATAGGTAGTTGCAGAATACAAAATTAAAAATATATAGAGTTATCCACAGCTAAAATTAAAAATTAATAGATTCTGCAATAAATTTTGCAACTAAACAATTAATTAATTATAAACATTATACTTAAG
>JACIXZ010000014.1 GCA_014360205.1 Tissierellales bacterium | reverse complement strand
TCAAAATACAGTACAAAAGAGATTTTAGAGATTCAAGAATGGCTAAATAACTATCCGAGAAAAATATTAAATGGAAAAAGCGCAAGAGAAGTGTTTGAAGAAGAATTAAAAAAATATTCATAGAGTAAAAGCAAAAAATCTTCTCCCCTAGGGGAGAAGAACATCAACTAAAGTAAAAGAGTTCACAAGATATATGAACAATGACATATTAACAGAGATAAAAGTGTTTCATTTTAATTTGCATTTAGCCAAATATTTTCTATAATTTATAATACATCATAAAGAGATTAAATTAATTGTGAAATTGACAATTGATATAATGTTTACCTATTAATAAAATTAATGGTATACTATAGTTATTTGAAAGAGGAGGAATTAAGATGCCTGAAAAAACTTTAATGGTAATAGATGGGAGTTCATTAGTACATAGAGCATTTTATGCATTGCCTCTATTAAGTAATAAAAGTGGTGTTTATACTAATGGAGTTTATGGATTTTTGACAATGCTTTATAGAGTGTTAGATGATTATAAACCTGATTATATATGTGTTGCTTTTGACAGGAGAGCTAAGACTTTTAGGCATGAAGAGTATAAAGACTACAAAAGCACTAGAGACAAGACGCCAAGCGAATTATCTATGCAATTTCCAATATTAAAAACAATATTAGAAAATATGGGAATAAAGACAATAGACCTTGATTTATATGAAGCGGATGATATAGCAGGAACGCTGGCAAAAATGGGAGAAGAAATGGGGCTTAAGGTATATTTAGTAACAGGAGATAGAGATTATCTTCAATTAGCTTCAGATAATATAAAGATAATAATGACAAAAAAAGGGATTACAGAGATTGAAGAATATGATAGAAAAAGAATCGAAGAAGAATATAAAATTAAACCCAAACAATTTATTGAAGTTAAGGCTCTAATGGGAGATAAGTCTGACAATATTCCTGGAATTGATGGTATAGGTGAAAAAACTGCATTAAAATTGATTCAACAATACGGAAACATTGAAAATTTGTATAGCAATATTCAAGAGATAAAAGGGAAATTAAAAGATAAATTATCAGAGGGAGAAAATTTAGCAATTTTAAGTAGAAAATTAGCAGAAATAGTAACAGAAGTTCCACTTGATTTTTCGATCGAAGATTTGACATCTAGTAAGCCTAATATTAAAGAGCTTAAAAAGATATTTGAAGATTTAGAATTTAAGAGTTTATTGCCTAAATTAGAAAATGAAAATGTAGAAGAAATTAAAACTACAGAATTTAAAATAACAGAAATTACTTCAGAAGAAGATTTTCAGAAATTAATAAGGAATATAGACATAGCTAAAGAATTTACTTTTAAATTTGTTGTTGATGATTACATTAACGATAAACCAATAGGATTAGGAATAAAATTAAAGGGGGAAGATGCCCTATATATTGATTTTAGAAATATTGGAGTTGAATTATTAAACTCCCTAAGTTCTATTTTTGCTAATGAAAATTTAATTAAAAATAGTTGGGAAGCTAAATCAGACATAGTGAGTATAATTAAAATTGGATGGGATTTAAAAGGTAAAATATTTGATGCCTCAATAGCTCAATATTTAATAAATCCAGATCAAAATAATTATTCTATAAATCAAATAGCTCAAGAATATTTAGGTATAGAGGGAAGAAAAATTGAAGATATTTTTGGAAAGGGTAAATCAAAAAAAGATTTTAAAACAACTGATAAAAAACTTATCAAAGAATATATTGCTTTTATATTAAATACAGTTGAATTATCAAAATCTAAAATGATTAATATTATAGAAAATAGAAATATGAAAGAATTGTTTAACAATGTAGAAATTCCACTAGTTGAAGTACTAGCAAACATGGAATTCTATGGTATTGGTATTGATGAAAGAGAACTTGAATCTATTGGAAAGAGTTTTGAAGCGGAAATAGATTCACTAATGAAAAATATATATGAATTAGCTGGAGAAGAATTCAATATAAATTCACCTAAGCAATTAGGATATATATTATTTGAAAAATTAAAATTGCCAACAGTTAAAAAGACAAAGACTGGGTATTCCACCGATGTAGAAGTATTAGAAGAATTAAAAAATGTTCATCCAATTGCAAAAGAATTGATAAGATATCGACAAATAATAAAGCTCAAATCTACTTATATAGAAGGGCTTAAACCAATGATTAATAAGACAACTGGAAGAATACATTCAAAATTCAATCAAACTGTAACTAGCACAGGAAGGATATCAAGCACTGAACCGAATCTTCAAAACATACCCATTCGAAGTGAGGACGGAAAAAGAATAAGAAAGGCTTTCATAGCACAAAAACCTGATTATATATTTCTTGATGGAGACTACTCTCAAATTGAATTAAGAATTTTAGCACATTTATCTAATGATGAAAAGATGATTGAAGCATTTTTGAACGATGAAGACATCCATACAAAAACAGCAAGTGAAGTTTTCGGGGTAGACATAAAAGATGTAAATTCAGACCTTAGAGCAAAAGCAAAAACAATTAATTTTAGTATAATTTATGGAATATCTGACTATAGTTTATCAAGAGATTTAGAAATTAGTAGAAAAGAAGCAAGAACCTATATTGATGAATACTTTGAAAACTATAATGGTGTAAAACGATATATGGAAGATTCAATCAATAAAGCTAAGGAACAAGGTTATATAGAAACAATTTTGAATCGAAGAAGGTATATTCCTGAAATAAATTCCAGCAACTACAATGTAAGATCTTTTGGTGAACGTGTAGCTATGAATATGCCAATTCAAGGTAGTGCAGCTGATATTATAAAGATGGCTATGGTAGAAATCTACAAAGATTTAAAACAAAAAAAATTAAGATCCCATATAGTATTAACAATACATGATGAATTAATTATTGAAACTCACATTGATGAATTGGATTATGTCAAGAATATGATGAAAGAAAAAATGGAAAATGTAGTAAGATTAAGAGTGCCTTTAAAAGTAGAAATATCTCAAGGAGCTAACTGGTATGAAACAAAATAGGGCTAAGATTATTGGAATAACTGGTGGAATTGCTACTGGTAAATCGACTGTAGTAAAAATATTAAAGTCTATGAATTTTATTGTAATAGAAGCAGATGAGATATCAAAAGAAGTGGTAAAAAAAGGAAAACCAGGATTGACAAAGATTGTAGAAAAATTTGGGGAAAATATATTGTTAGAAGATGGAGAACTAAATAGAAAAAAATTAGGCGAGATTATATTTAATAATGAAGATAAAAGAAAAGAGTTAAATGAAATAATGCATCCAATCATAATAAAAGAAATATTGGATAGATTAAAAAGCTATATTTTTAAATATGATATCATATTTATAGACATGCCACTCTTATTCGAGACTAAAGAATTGTTGAGTGATATGGGCTTATATTTTGATGAGATATGGCTTGTTTATTGTGATGAAGATGTTCAATTGAATAGGTTAATGAAAAGAGAAAATATTGAATTTGATTATGCTTTGAAAAAGATAAAATCTCAATTAGATTCAAATTATAAAAAGAAATATAGCGATAAAATAATATACAATAATGGAAGTTTAGAAGAATTAGAAAAAACAGTAATAGATATGGTTAAGGAATTAAGAAGTGATAAAAATGAAAAAGATGTTTAAAATTTTTATAATAATTTTGGTTTTAGTATTTGGGTTAAAAACATTACTATTCATAACTTTTCCAGTTCAACACAAAGAAATAGTATATAAATATTCAACTGAATTCAACTTAGACCCATTTTTAGTACTTTCAATAATCAAAGTTGAAAGTAATTTTAATGAAAATGCTATATCTTCGAAAAATGCGAGAGGTTTGATGCAGATTGGTGAAACAACAGCAAAATGGGCTGCTGAAGAATTAAAAATTGAAGACTTTAGAATAGAAGATTTGTTTGATCCGGAAATAAATATCTTAATTGGTACATGGTATATGAATAATCTCTTAAACCAATTTGGGAATACAGAAGTTGCATTAGCGGCATATAACGCTGGTAGCGGCAATGTAACAAATTGGTTAAATAACAATGACTATAGCTTTGATTCTACGACTCTTTATAGAATTCCTTTTGACGAAACGGAAAATTATGTAAGAAAGGTATCAGAAAATTATAGAATATACGAGAGATTGTATGATGAGGAAATATTTAAATCAAATATTTCGTTGTCTGAAAAATTGTCAGATAGAATACATTCTTTTATTTTAGCTAAAAGAAAGGGGAATATTAATTGAAAAAAATTATGAACCCTCTGATTATGTTTATGGTATTAATGATATTTGCTACTGGGTGTCAAAATACGAACAACATTCAAAAACAAGAGCCATTTAAGTCTAGTTTGCAACAGATAATAGTCGAAAATGGCGAAATTTCGTTGCCGCTTACAAATTTTAAAACATTAAATCCGATTTACACAGACAATTTATATTATTATTACTTTTCTAAATTGATGTATGAAGGATTATTTGAATATGATGAAAATTTAAAATTATCACCTAAACTAGCAGAAAGTTTTAATATAAATGATGACGGGAAAAGTATCGATATCAAGATAAGAGAAAATATTTTTTTCCATGATGGGAGCGAACTTACAGCTGAGGATGTAGATTTTACTATCAATATGTTAAGACAGGCAGGGGATGAAAGTATTTATAATAATATGTACAAAAGTGCATATAACAATGCCAATGTTTCTTATTTGAGATCGGATGTATTATCAAAATATAGCATAAGAATATATTTTGATAATACACCAACATTATGCTTGGATTTACTTACATTTCCTATAATAAAAAGTTCATCTAAAGAAACGGCATTAAGCAAAGAAAACTTTTTTCCAAATGGAACAGGTCCATATCAGTTTATAGATTATCAAAACAACAAAGAGATACATCTTAGAGCATATGATAATTATTGGGGAGAAAAAGCTCAAATAACTAATATAACTGGCAAAATATTTGAAAATGAAGAGCTGATGCTAACTGCATTTGAAGCTGGGAAAATTCACATTACTAAAAGTTTAGATTCTGATTGGGGTAAATATCTTAGCAACAATAGAGTAAGAACAAAAGAATTTATTTCAGGAGAATATATAGGAATTGCTATAAACCATGAAAAAGAAATCTTTAATTCTGAGAATTCTCTTGAGATCAAAAAAAGTTTGATGTATGGTATTAATAGGCAAGAATTAATAAGAAAGATTTTCTTATCCCATGGTACAGCTGTTGATACACTGATATATCCAAATTTTTATTTATTACCTGAGTCTGCATATTCTTATGGATATAACTTAGATAAAGCTAAAGATTTATTGGATACTACTGAATATTTTTTATACGATAAAGATAATATTAGAATCAATGAATCTGGAGAAAGATTATCTTTTGATTTATTAGTTAATGGAAAAGATAAAATATTATTAAGCATGGCTAATATGATTAAATCAGATCTTTTAGATTTAGGTATAGAATTAAATTTAATTGTTATAAATAATGAAGAAATAGAAGATAAAGATTTTAGAGAAGAGCTCAAAAATGGAGACTTTGAATTAGCAATCTTTAGATATCAAATAGGTACTTTTCAACGTTATGAATCACTACTAAAATCAGACAATATAGGATATGACAATTTCTCTAGATATAGTAATCAAATGATGGATGCATTATTGGATGATATTAGTAACTCGATTAATGAAGAAGATAAAAGAGATGCTTATGAAGAGTTCTCAAAATATTTTATCGAAGAAATCCCATATATAAGCATTATGTATCTAAATGATAGCTTGCTAGTAGATTCCTCGATAAAAGGGGATTTAAAACCTCAATACTATAATATCTACTATGGGCTTCAAGAGTGTTATTTATCTTTAGATAAATAATACCTGTTCTTTTTAATAATGCATAAGATTTTATGCTTGATATTAGCTAAATAAAATACTATAATAACTTTGTGAGATTATTTAGAATTAAAATTGCGAGTGTGCTGGAATAGGCAGACAGGCATGTTTGAGGGGCATGTGCTAGTATTAGCGTATGGGTTCAAGTCCCATCACTCGCACCATGTAAAATTTTAAATAATCTAAAACATAGAAATAAATAGTTTTATGGATACTAAAGAAAAACAATAATTATATTAATATCAAGACAATTAAACCAGTATTTTGCTATAAGCAAATACTGGTTTTTTATGTAAAATATAATCATTAGCATAAAAACTGGTTTGATTAATTATCTACTATGTATAAATGGTTTATTTGATTCCATTAAATCTAGCTTTTTGTTAAAAAATCTCTCTTAAGGTATACATTGATAAGTTTTAATGTTATAATATATTCTGATAGTTTATGTATAGGATTTAATAAAATAATATTATACTAGCAAAGAGGTGTAGAATAATGGACTTAGGCAAATTAACATTTAAGGGTGGAGCTTCAATCCCTGAATTCAAGGAATTGACCAGTAAAAATCCTGTTGAAGTATTAAAAAGTCCCAAGATAGTTTACATACCCCTACATCAGCATTCTGGTTCTCCGTGTGAGCCTTTGGTAAATGTTGGTGATGTTGTTAAAATTGGGCAAAAGATAGGTAGTTCTAATGCTTTTGTTTCATCTTCAATCCATTCAAGTGTGTCTGGGGTTGTTAAAGAAATCTCAACAATATATACCCCAACTGGAATTAAAAGTAAGTGTGTAGTTATAGAAAACGATGGCATGGATGAAATGATCGAAAGCATAAAAGAACGTAGTTTAGAATATTATAAACGTGAAGAAATAATTTCAACTTTAAAAGAGATGGGAATAGTTGGAATGGGTGGAGCGAGTTTTCCTACTCATGTTAAATTTTCACCTCCAGAAGACAAAAAAATAGACATACTAATAATAAATGGAGCAGAATGTGAACCATATATAACTGCTGATCATAGATTGATGTTAGAAAACACTAAAGATATAGTATCAGGTATTAAAGTAGCGATGAAAGCACTAAACACTGAAAAAGCATACATCGGGATTGAAGATAATAAACCTGATGCAATAGAGGCAATGAAGAAAGAATTAGCTGGTGAAAAAAACATAGAAGTGGCTATATTAAAAACAAAGTATCCTCAAGGTGATGAAAAAAGGATAATAGATGCGATAACTAATAGGAAAGTGCCATTAGGTGGACTTCCAATGGATGTTGGGTGTGTTGTATCTAATGTAGCTACTATTAAAGCAATTAACGATGCTATTTTAAAAGGTAAGCCTCTATATGAAAGGATTGTAACAGTAACAGGATCAGTAAACAATCCCAAAAATTTACTTGTTAGAATCGGCACTCCTATAGAAGATTTAATTGAGGCTTGTGGAGGGTTTAAAGGGAAACCTGGAAAGATAATAATTGGTGGACCAATGATGGGAATCGCTCAATTTGATTTAAAGACACCTATTGTAAAAGGATCAAATGGGGTTTTAGTTCAAGCTTTAGATGAAATAAAAAATGAAGAAGTTTTACCTTGCATCAAATGCGGCAAATGCATTGATGTGTGCCCATCTAGATTAGAACCACTTTTTATTTCTAGTTATTCTTTAAAGGATAACTACAGTAAGTGTGATGAATTAAATGCACTTGCTTGTGTTGAATGTGGGGCATGTTCTTATATATGTCCAGCAAAGAGACCATTAGCAGAATCTATAAAGATTGCTAAAAGAGAAATTACTGCAAAGAGGAAGAAATCATAATACGGAGGGTTGAATAATGGTTGAAAAGACAATTGGAAAGACTAAAGATGATTCTAATTCTTTAGATAATAAACTTATTGTATCCTTATCTCCGCATATCAGATCAGATGAATCGGTAAGGGGAATTATGGGAGATGTAATTATCGCATTAATACCAGCGATGATTGCAAGCATTTATTATTTTGGATTTAATGCATTTAAGTTAATACTTATCACAACGATTTCTGCAGTTTGTGCAGAGGCTTTTATTCAAAAACTTTTTAAAAAGCCAATTAGAGTAAATGATTTAAGTGCAGTTGTAACAGGAATTCTTTTAGCTCTTAACTTACCAGCTGGAGCTCCATGGTGGATGGCTGTATTCGGTGCTTTTTTTGGGATAATAGTAATAAAGGAATTCTTTGGAGGAATTGGATCGAATTTTATGAATCCTGCATTAGGTGCTAGGGCAGCACTTGTGGCATCTTGGCCTAGTTTGATGGCTACATATACATTTCCGGATGCAGTTAGCTCTGCAACACCTTTACAAATATTAAAAGAAGGAAGTGGAAGTTTACCAACTATACAACAGATGTTTATTGGGAATATAGGTGGAGTTATCGGTGAAACATCCGCTGCGTTACTTTTAATTGGTGGAGTTTACTTAGTCATAAGAAAAGTTATTGATTGGAAAGTTCCAACAATATATATTGGTACTACTGCATTGATGTTATTGTTATTGGGTGTTGACAATAGTCAAATAATCTATCATATACTTGGTGGAGGATTAATGCTAGGAGCAATTTTTATGGCAACTGATTATTCTTCTTCCCCAGTCACTTCAAAAGGTAAAATTATATTTGCAATAGGTTGTGGATTATTAACTGCTTTATTCAGAGTAAAAGGCAATTTACCAGAGGGTGTAACATACGCAATATTAATAATGAATGTTGCTTCTCCTCTAATTGAAAAATTGACTAAACCAAAAGTATTTGGGGAGGTAAAGTAAATGAAAGAGACTATAAGACTTGCATTGATACTATTTTTAGTCGCTGCTGTGTCAGCTGGAATTTTAGCATTTGCAAACGAACTAACAGCACCTATAATTGCTGAGATTGAAAGAGAAGGAAGTTTTGGAGCAATTGCGGATATGTTTCAAGATGCAGACGACTTTCAACCATTAGAGGATGAAATAATGAATGAAATTTTGGCAAATAACAACTTTGTTCAAGAAGTCACTAAAGCTTTAAAAGGCGATGAAGTAATAGGTTACGGCTTTAAAGTTAAATCTGTTGGCTATGGTGGAGATATAATATCTTTAATAGGAATAAACACAGAAGGAAGAATAGTTGGATTTACAGTATTGCAAATGAGTGAAACAGCAGGCTTAGGGTCTAGAATTGCTGATGATCCAGCATTTGCAGAATCATTTGTAGGTAAATCTGCTACTGAAAAACTAGTTCCTGTAGCATCACCATCGGCAGACAATGAATTTCTTGCATTAAGTGGTGCAACAGTATCGACTTCGGCAGTTCAAGCTGCTGTAAATGGAGCAGTTGATGCATTTGTAAATTATCTTTCTAAATAGCGGGGTGATTATATGAAAACTTCAGATATATTTAAAAATGGCTTAATTAAGCAAAATCCAATTTTCATTCAGTTGATTGGTATGTGTTCTGTTTTGGCAGTATCAAGTTCATTAAAAAATAGCGTGACTATGTCAGCTGCTGTAATAGGAGTTTTAGTTCTGTCAAATATCGTTATTTCACTTATAAGAAAAGTTATACCAGATAAGATTAGAATTCCAATTTTTATTGTTGTAATAGCAACTTTTGTTACATTAGTTGAAATGTTAATGAAAGCATTCATGCAACCTATGTATCAAGCTTTAGGGATATTCATTCCATTGATAGTTGTAAATTGCTTGATTTTAGCTAGAGCAGAGTCTTTTGCTTCAAAAAACGGAGTACTTAAATCTGCTTTAGATGGATTGGCTATGGGGCTTGGATATACAATTGCAATTTCTGTATTAGGAACTATTAGAGAAATATTAGGTTCTGGTACACTTTGGGGAATTCAACTTTTTGGAGAAAATTTCCAACCAGCAGGCCTTTTTATAGCACCTCCGGGAGCATTTATTTTGCTGGGTATCCTTATAGCTATATTTAGATCAGTAGTTGTAAAAAGAATTTCTCAAGAATAGGGGGCTTAATAGATGGATATAGTAAATATTATTATCGCGAACGTTTTTATTAACAATTATGTATTTTCTCGATTTCTAGGAATTTGCCCATTCTTGGGAGTATCAAATAAAATGGAGACTGCAACTGGAATGGGAATAGCTGTAACATTTGTAACAACATTAGCATCGGTAATTACACATATAATCCAAAAATATATTTTGGAGGTAGCTAATATAGAGTACTTACAGACAATAGTTTTTATTTTGGTCATAGCATCATTAGTTCAATTTGTAGAACTAGTACTTAAAAAGACATCACCATCTTTATACAATGCAATGGGCGTTTATTTACCATTAATTACTACTAACTGCATAGTTTTGGGAGTAGCTATATTAAATATTCAAGAAAATTATAATATTATTCAAACTGCTGTAAGTGGGTTCAGCGCAGCTTTAGGATTTACTTTGGCTCTTGTGTTAATGGCTTCTGTTAGGGAAAAACTGGAGGTTGCAGATATCCACGAATCTTTAGAGGGTTTTCCTTTAACACTTATTGCAGCTGGTCTGATGTCCATAGCTTTTGCTGGATTTTCAGGACTAATGTAGGAGGAGATTAAATGGAAATTACAAATATAATACAACCTATACTAATATTGGGCGGAATTGGACTTTTATTTGGGGCTTTGCTTTCAATAGCCTCTAAGATATTCGCAGTTGAAATAGATCAGAATGTAGAAAGAATATTAAATGTATTGCCTGGGGCTAATTGTGGAGCATGTGGTTATCCAGGATGTGAGGGTTTAGCTAAAGCATTGGCAGAAGGTAAAGCCGAATCTAATGCTTGCGTTGTTGGAGGTCAGAAAGTAGCGAACGATGTAGCTAAGGCTTTGGGCATAACAGCTAGTGAATTTGAAAAAAATGTAGCTGTTGTATTATGTCAAGGAGATTGTGATAAAGCAAAAGATAAATATGTTTATCAAGGTATTGAAGATTGTAAAGCACAAAACATATTAGCTGATGGGAAAAAGGAATGTCCATATGGTTGCCTTGGATGTGGTAGTTGTTATGATGTCTGCGCATTTGATGCTATAGCCATAATCAATGGAATAGCAATTATAGATAGAGAAAAATGTACAGCTTGTAAAAAGTGTATCGAAGTATGTCCGAAACATATTATTGAATTAGTTCCTTATGAAAGTCATGCTGTAGTGAAATGCAAAAGCGAGGATCCTGGGAAAGCAGTTAGGGGTTACTGTTCTATAGGATGTATTGGCTGCAAGATTTGTGTTAAAAATTGTCCGGAAGATGCTTTTTCTTTTGAAAACAATTTAGCTAAAATCAATTACGAAAAATGTACAAATTGCATGACATGTGTAGAAAAATGTCCTACTAAATCAATAGTAGATGTAACTTATGATTTAATAAAGGAAGAAAATAAGATAGCTGGTTAATAGAGCTTTTACAAGCTCTATTTTTTTTAACTATCTAACTTGTAAATAAAAAATAATAATGGTAAACTATAGAGTGTCTATCTTTATTATATAAAATATTTTAAATAGATTAATATTAGACGAAGAGGGTTTTAGATGAGAAAAACCAATAAACTAATTTTTATATCTCTACTTGTATCTGTCGGGTTAGCCTTAAGTGTTCTCGAATCCTCAATACCTCTTCCGATACCAATTCCTGGAGCTAAATTAGGTTTATCAAATATAGTTATATTAGTAACTTTAGTTGTATTCGGCTTTAAAGAGGGTTTGCTCGTAGCAGTTTTGAAAAGTGTATTACTCATGTTAATAACAGGTAGTGTAACATCTTTTTTGTATAGTCTTACAGGGGCTGTATTAAGTTGCATTGCGATGTATATAACATATAGATATTTTACCAAAATATTTAGTTTGATAGGAACTAGCGTAATAGGAGCAGCATTTCATAATTTTGGACAAGTCACAGTTGCAGCAATTATATTGAATAATGTAATGATATACACTTATTTACCTTTTTTATTGCTTATGAGTCTTTTTTCTGGATTTTTTGTCGGGCTTGCTTCACATTATGTTGTAAAAAATTTAAGAATAAGTTTTAATTCTATATTTGAAAGTAGGAATAGTAAATGAAGAATTTGGTATTAGCTTCAGCTTCACCAAGAAGGAAAGAAATATTCGAACAATTAGGGATTAATATAAGCGTTGTAGAAAGTGATATAATTGAGAAGATAAATGATAATGAGTATCCTGAACAAGTTGTAATGAGTTTATCTTTTCAAAAGGCAATAAATGTGGCTAATAAAATTAAGGAAGGGATAATAATTGCTGCAGATACAGTAGTTGTCAAAGATGGTAAAATACTCGGAAAGCCAAAGGATAAACTTGATGCTAGAAAAATGTTGCAAATGTTAAGTGGAGATAAGCATGATGTAATCACAGGTTTTGCTATTATAGATCAAACAACTTTGACTAAAGTTGTGGATTATGAATTGACTGAAGTTTATTTCAAAAGGCTAGAGAACAATGAAATTGAAAGTTACTTAAGTTATGATGAATATTTTGACAAAGCAGGTGCATATGCAATACAAGGCAAAGGGTCTTTGCTGATAGAAAAAATAAATGGCTGCTATTTTAATGTAGTAGGATTGCCTATATCAAAGATAAATGTATTGTTAAAAAAACATTTTGCCTATTCACTTTTATAGGAGATTTTTATGGAAAAATACTTTTTAGAAGATAAAAAACTTACCATTAAAGAAATGCCAATCAATGAAAGGCCTAGAGAAAAATTGATTGCTTATGGACCAAATACTCTATCAAATGCAGAACTAATTGCAATAATAATTCAAACTGGCCACGGAGATAAGACTGCTATAGATTTAGCTAATATGATAATTAGCATGGATAAAAGAGGAATAGTACATCTTACCGAAGCAAGTGTAGATGAATTAAAATCAATAAATGGAATCGGTGAAGGCAAAGCTGCACAAATAATTGCTGCAATAGAAATTGGTAAACGAATAAAGAAAATAAATCCTTATGAAAACATAAGGATCTCTGAACCATATCAAATAGCAAAGATTTTAATTGACCAAATGAAATTTCTAACAAAAGAATATTTTAATATTGTTTTATTAGATACCAAGAATCAAATAATCTCTATAGAAAATATATCTGTTGGGAGCCTTAACTCTTCAATTGTACATCCTCGAGAAGTTTTTAAAGAGGCTCTGAAAAAGAGCTCTAATTCAATAATATTAGCACATAATCATCCGAGTGGTGATACTACACCAAGTAATGAAGATATTGCTATTACTAACAGGTTGATACAATCTGGAGAGATTTTAGGAATAAAAGTAATTGATCATATAATAATAGGGAATGAAAATTATTTAAGTATGAAAGAAAAAAATTATATATAATGGAGGAGTATTATGGCATTATTTTTAAATGGAACTCGAGATATGGGAATAGATTTAGGAACAGCAAATACACTTGTCTTTATGAAAGGCAAGGGTATCATATTAAGAGAGCCTTCAGTGGTTGCAATAGAAAAAATGAGCAGAAGAGTTTTAGCGGTTGGAGAAGAAGCTAAGAAGATGATAGGAAGAACACCAGGAAATATTGTAGCAATTAGACCTTTAAAAGATGGTGTAATTGCTGATTTTGATATAACTCAAGAAATGTTAAAATATTTTATTCAAAGAGCTAGCAAGAAAAAATCTATATTTCAACCAAGAGTTGTTGTTTGCATTCCAAGTGGAGTAACAGAAGTAGAAAAACGAGCAGTTGAAGAAGCGACAATTCAAGCTGGTGCAAAAGAAGCGTATTTGATTGAAGAACCAATGGCTGCAGCTATTGGGGCAGGCCTTCCAGTTCATGAGCCAACCGGCAGTATGGTGGTTGATATAGGAGGAGGCACCTCTGAAGTAGCGGTAATTTCATTAGGAGGTATTGTTTCGAGTATTTCAATACGAGTAGGCGGAGACGAACTTGATAATTACATCGTAAATTATGTAAAAAAAGAATACAATTTAATGATTGGAGAAAGGACAGCTGAAGAAATTAAAATAGCTATTGGCTCAGCTGTTAAGGATAAATCATTAGGTTCTATGGACATAAGAGGTAGAGATTTAGTAAGTGGTTTGCCAAGAACAATAAATATTTTATCTGAAGAAGTATATGAAGCTTTAAAAGAGCCAGTAACTAGTATAATAGACGCTATAAAAGCTACTTTAGAAAAAACACCACCAGAATTAGCTTCTGATGTAATGGAGTATGGAATAGTTCTTACAGGAGGAGGAGCATTGTTACATGGATTGGATGTTTTGACTAACAGAGAAACTGGAATTATGACAAGAGTGGCAGAAAATCCTCTTGATTGTGTTGCTTTAGGAACTGGAAAGGCTTTAGAAAGTATGGAATTGTTGAAGAGAACATCCTCAAAATACAACAGGATTGGGTAGTGGTATCTATGTATTTTTTTAAAAAATACAAAGAAAGAATATTTGTCATAGCGGTGGTAGCTATCCTCATTATTACAATAGGGCTAACAAGCAATAGGGTTGAATCCATGTCAAAGTTTGAGAGTCTTATTGGGGGAGTCTTATCTCCGCTTAATAAAGTTGCTAATTCTATAAAACATGGAGTTAATGATGTTTTTTCTTCGGTTTCTGCGACATTTAGTGCTAAAGAAGAGAATGAACAACTTAAGGACGAAATCAAGAGACTTGAGAGCGAGAATCGAGACTTAAGAAACATAATTGGGAAATCTGATTATCTAATGAAGGAATTAGAACTTTTAGAAAATACTGAATATGACTTATTGAAAGCAGAAGTAATTGGCAAGGAGCCAAATAATTGGTTTGATGTGTTTACTATAGACAGGGGAATTAGAGACGGAGTAAAAATTGGCGATACAGTGATTCAAGCTGTAGAAGTAGAAAATAAGATTTATCAAGAAGGATTAGTTGGCCGGGTAGTTGATGTAGGCGACAATTGGGCAAAGGTTGTTTCAATTTTGGATGAGAACAATTCAGTTGCATTTAAAATAGTTAGAACCCAAGATGGGGGTATAATTTCTGGGAATATTGGAAATACCGTAGAAGGTTTTTTATTCGATTATGAGGCAGAAGTAATAATTGGAGATTTGATTTATACCTCAGGTCTTGGAGGCGTTTATCAAAAAGATATTTATATAGGTGAGATAAAAGAAGTAATTGAAAATAAAGAGGAACTTACCAAAAAAATCATTGTAGAGCCTGCTGTAAATTTCAAAAAAATATATAATGTATATATTATAAGAGGTTAAAATGAACATATTAATTTTGTTATTGTCAGCAGTTATCAATTTAATATTACAAATTACTCTATTTAATAACATAACATTATTTGGGGTTGTTCCTAATTCAGCATTGGTTTTAGTTGTGGTTATTAGTATTTTAAAAGGAAGATTTGTTGGTTCTATTTTTGGGGTTTTTATAGGATTGTTGACAGATATATTATTTTCAACTACTATTGGTATAAATGCACTGATATACTTTTTAATAGGATATTTTTGTGGATTTGCTAAAGATAATTTTACTAGGGATAACATATTTACTCCAATACTTTTTACTGGAATAGCAACAATTTTTTATAATTCTATGTATGCTGTAATCATTTATTTTTTGACAGCTAATGTTAATTTTTCATTTGCTATAAGAAACATCTTATCTTTTGAAATAGTTTACAATATTTTTTTAGTAATTATATATTACAAAATATTTAATAAAATCTTCACTCGCCCTAAGATTAAGTTCAATTAGAGTAGGTGGTAAATTTGGATAGTAACAAGAGGGAATTTAATAGATTTGATTTTATAAGATACTTATTAATAGCTCTAGTTATTGTATTGCTATTTAGGCTAGCTAGTTTAACTATTGCGTATGGTGACTATTATAGAGATCTAGCTGATAATAAAAGAATTAAAGAGATATATACATCTGCTCCCAGGGGCGAAATCAGAGATAGGCATGGTAGATTACTTGCAGGCAATGTACCAAGTTTTACTGTTCAACTATTAAAAGATGAGTTAAATAGTTTAGATAGAGTTGACAGAAACGAAAACCTACTAAAACTAGTTCGATTTCTAGAAGAGGATGGAGTCAATTATTATAATGATTTTCAATTAGAGCTTAATAGCATTAAGTTTAAGGAAGTTCAAGATTATGTAGAAAATGATATTGAACCAATAGACAAAATGATTAATATATTAATAGAGAATGATTTAATAACTGATCTTTTAAATGTTGAATTTGTATTGCCTTATGAAGAACATTATAAATATGACATTTTAAATAGTACAAAAGAAATTTTATCTAAGTCTAAAGAAATACGAGAAATGTCAGATGATGAAGACAGACAATCATATGCAAATTATTTATCATCTTTAATAAAAGGAAACAAAAGCGATATAAGGAAGATATTGGAACATCCTATTGCTAGAAAAATGGCCTATGATTTACTAGTTGAAAAAGATTTGCAAGAGAATTTAGTCTTAGAAGAATTCTCTTCAATTTATATAGAAGACTATATTAAAAATAAAGCAAGCTTAATGAAGAAATTTGATTATATAGGATTTAATACTACAGCAGAAGAAGATTTTATTAATCTTTTCATAGATAACTCATTATATTCATTTTTAACAAACATTATCTTAATAAATGATGATAATAAAATAATACCGGGGGAGATCTTAATTTCTATAATTGAACAGAATGAGCTGATAAGCCCAGTAGAAATAGTTATAGATGAAGATCAAAATACAGTTATTTATAAATTAAATGATGGAAACACTACTAATCTAGATCCTGTTGAATTACTAATAGAATTTTCTAAAGAAAATAATATTTTAAGTGATTTTATAAAAGATGAGCGTATCAAATATCATGCTCAGTCAAAACTAATAAATGATGGGGTTAATCCTAGAATAAGCGTTTCAAATGGATTTGAATACACATTTATTAATGAGCTAAAGTCTTGGGAAAAGAGAAACAAAATAAAACCAGGGTTAACTATGGAAGAGACATTTGAAACTATAAAGGAAAATTATGGGATTTCAAAAGAATTAAGTAATTACGAAGCAAGGGCAATCTTAGGATTATTAAATCAATTGTCAGTTCAAGGATATAGAGCATATCAGCCTATAAATATTGCTTATGGGATCAAAGACTCAACTGTTGCTAAAATAGAAGAAAATTTATCAACTGTACCTGGCATATCTATATCCATTGAACCTGTTAGATATTATCCTGAAGGCTCTACAGCAGCTCATATACTTGGATATATAGGCAAAATAAGTCAAGAAAATGAAATAGAAAAATATATTAATCAAAACAATTATTCACCGAATGCGTTAATTGGAAAGACTGGAATAGAAGAAAGCTATGAGCTGGAATTAAGTGGAGAAAATGGGATTAGAAGAGTAGAAGTAGATGTTGTTGGGAATACGACTAATGTTATTGAAGAAAAAAAACCTGTTCCAGGAAATAATGTTTATTTAACCATAGACTTAAATTTACAGAAAGTAGCAGAGGAAACACTTGAGAGGACAATCACTGAACTAAGCAGAGGTGGTACATTTGAAAGTGAATGGGGAGATTTTAAATTTGGCATTAATAGGAGCAAAGGGAGACCTTATGTAAATGCTAACTCTGGCGCGGTTGTAGTGCTAGATGTGAATACAGGAGAAGTACTTGCGATGGCAAGTTATCCATCCTATGATTTAAACTTGTTTTCAACAGGAATTTCAAGTTCCGATTGGGCTAGCTTATTTCCTGAAGACATAGATAACCCTCTTGCTGCTAGACCTCTTTATAATATAGCCACACAAACTGCCGTTCAACCAGGTTCAACATTTAAAATGGTAACAGCATTAACTGCTTTAGAGAAAGGATTAGATCCACTATTAAAAATTCGTGATATGGGATATGTTGAAGTTGGTAATAAAAGATTTCATTGTCTGATATATACTAATACCGGAGGAACACATGGCTATGAAAATCTTTATGATGCAATTGCAGATTCATGCAATTACTATTTCTATACATTGGCATTAGGCAAAAATCAGAGGACTAATCAAGACATTGGTGTTAAAGTGGAAATAGAAGATATTGTTGATATGTCAAAAAAATTAGGACTAAATGATAAGACTGGTATCGAAATTAATGTACCGGCTGAGGTTTCTGGAGGAGTTCCTGATCCTCAGAAAAAAATTATAACTACAAAAGTATTGCTTAGAAATATGTTAAATCAAGATCTCAAATATTACGTAAAAGAAGGAATAACATTAACTGATGAACAGATGAATGAGTATATAGATGAAATTGTTAGTTGGACTGAGATGGATATACCTTTAACAAGAGCAGAGGTAGTTAGGAGATTAGACCAAATGGGTTTTGATCCTGAAAAAAGAATAAATTCTGAAAGGGAAGGATTAGCTGATAAAATTAAATATACTTATTTGAATCAAGCTGGTTGGACCATCTCTGATACTTTAAATGTTGTCATAGGGCAAGGGCAAAATGCCTATACTCCATTGCAGATGGCAAATTATATTGCAACAATAGCAAATGGAGGGAATAAAAATAAAGTTACATTAATTGATAGCATAATGGACTATAACAATTCGAGTATTTTATATAAAAGAGAAGTAGAAACTGAAGAAATAGAATTAAATGATAAAGAAAATCTCGAGCATGTAAAAAAAGGGATGCTTAGGGTTGCTGACGATGGTTCTGCTAGAGTCACATTTCAAAATTTTCCTGTAAAAGTTGGTGTAAAGACAGGTACAGCTCAGAGGAGTGGAAGAAATCCATATACAAATGAAGAGTTTGATGATTTTGCTTGGTTCGTAGGATTTGCACCGTATGATAATCCCGAAATAGCTGTTGCTACAGTGATTTTCCAGGGAGGATCAGGTGGATATGCAGCACCGATGGTTAGAGAAATAATTGCTGAGTATCTTGGCCTAAACTCCAAAGGAGTAGAAAACTTTCTTCCAATAGAGAATTCATTAGTCAACAATTAGATTTACAATATTACAACTTATCCATTATGGAGGGATTAGATGAGTAACACAGGGATTACTATTAAAGGTGTTTCAGACGGAATATTTATCTATGTTGAGGGGAATGATTACGAAAAAATTAAAGAAGCTTTGGAGATAAAGCTAAGAGAGAATATTGAATTTTTTAGAGGAAGCAAACTTATTGGGATTGAAGGAGAGGAATTAACACTTGATATCAAAACTGAAATTATGTTATTGTTAAAATATAAATATGATTTTGTTCTGATGAAAGATGATACATTAAACCAAATCCAGAAAAAAATTGAAACTTTTGATGAACATAAAAATGTTACAAACATAGTAGAAGAAGGAATGACAAAGTTTGTACATGGCACTCTTAGATCAGGGCAGGAAGTAAGCTACAATGGTAATATAGTAGTTATTGGCGATGTGAATCCTGGGGCTGTATTAAGAGCGAAAGGAAACATCATAGTACTGGGTCTATTAAGAGGGATTGCCCATGCAGGTTTAGGAGGAAATAAAAATGCAGTAGTAGCAGCTTATAGTTTATTGCCTACTCAACTGAGAATTGATGATATAATTGTAAGACCTCCAGAGGGAGATTCTCATTATAAATACCCTGAAATTGCAAGAGTAATAGAAAATAAAGTCATTATAGAACCATACTTACCAAACAAATAAAGGAGAGACTTGCTAATGGAAAAAGGAAACAAAGGAATATCAATCGTAGTTACATCAGGAAAAGGTGGTGTTGGGAAAACAACCACAAGTGCTAATATAGGTACCGGATTAGCAATGCAAGGTTATTCGGTAGTGGTTTTAGATGCAGACATAGGATTGAGGAACTTAGACGTAGTAATGGGCTTAGAAAACAGAATTGTATATGACATAGTAGATGTGGTGAATAAAAACTGCAAACTTAAACAGGCATTGATAAAAGATAAGAGACATGAGAAATTGTTTTTACTTCCAGCTGCTCAGACCAAAGATAAAACAGCTGTTAGCACTTCTCAGATGGTAGAATTGGTTAATGAACTAAAGGAACAATATGATTACATAATAATTGACTCACCAGCTGGTATAGAGCAAGGATTTCAATATTCAATAGCTGGTGCTGATGAGGCAATCATTGTTACTACTCCTGAAGTTTCTGCTGTTAGAGATGCTGATAGAGTTATAGGAATTTTAGAGGCAAATGAAATTTACCAACCGAAACTTATTATAAACAGAATTCGTCAAGATATGGTCAAACGAGGCGACATGATGACAATTGATGATATATTAGACATTTTAGCTGTAAAGTTATTAGGAATAGTTCCTGATGATGAGAATGTTGTAGTGTCAACTAATAGAGGAGAACCTGTTGTAATGGATGAAAAAGCTATATCAGGAAGAGCTTACAGAAATATTGTCAAAAGAATCATTGGAGAAGAAGTAGAACTGTTGAACTTAGATGAAATTAATCAAGGAAGATTCAGCAAAATGATGAAATTATTCTTTGGTAGATAGGGGGCATTTTAATGGGAATTTTAGAAATTTTTTCTAAGAGACAAGAAAAGAGCAAAGATGTTGCAAAAGAAAGATTGAAATTGGTGCTAGTTCATGATAGAGCCGACCTATCTCCTAGGCTTTTAGAATTAATTAAAAATGATATTATAGATGTTATTTCAAATTATGCTGAAATTGACATACCTGATATAGATATAAAAATGACAAAAACAACAAAAGAAGGAGACAATAGACCGGTTTCTGCTTTAATAGCTAATATACCAATTAAAAAGATAAAAAATAGGGACGATTTATAACTCTAACATATGTTAGAGTTATTCTAATAATAAATTATATATAATAGAAGGGTGAAATTTTTGATTAATAAGAAAGTTTTAGATAAGGTCTTAAAAAGAGTAGAAAAACCTGCAAGATATATTGGATTAGAAGAAAATTCGCATAATAAGGATTTAAATAATTCAAAGGTTAAATTTGTATTTGCCTTTCCTGATGTGTATGAGGTTGGAATGTCACATTTGGGATTGCATATTTTATATAATTTGATTAATGATGAAGATGATTACGTATGCGAAAGGACATTTGCACCATGGTTTGATATGGAAGCTCATATGAGAGAAAACAATATAGAATTGTTTTCTTTAGAGAGCAAAGAGGAGGTAAAAAATTTTGATATATTGGGATTTACATTGCAATATGAATTGAGCTATACAAACATTCTAAACATGCTTGATTTAGCTAGTATACCAATATATTCTAAAGACAGAGATGAAAGATATCCTATTGTAATAGCTGGAGGTCCATGTGCTTTTAATCCAGAACCATTATCAGATTTTATTGATTTGTTTTTAATAGGTGAAGGAGAAGAAGCAACTCTAGAAATATTGGAATTATACAAAAAACACAAAGAGTCTGGATTTAAAAAAGAAAATTTCTTGTATGAAGCTGCTAAATCGATAGAAGGTGTTTATGTTCCTTCATTTTATGAAGTTGGTTATAATCAAGACAATACTATATCTTTCAGGAAAACTTTAGTTCCCGGAATTCCAGAAACAATTAAAAAAAGAAGAGTTAAAAATTTAGACAAGATGTATAGTCCTAGTAAAATGCTTGTTCCTTATATTGAAACAGTTCATGACAGAATAGCCTTAGAAATTTTTAGGGGTTGTACTCACGGTTGTAGATTTTGTCAAGCTGGATTTATATATAGACCTATAAGGGAGAAATCAGTTGAAAACTTAATTACACAAGCAAAAAAATTAGTTGAATCTACTGGATATGATACCATTTCATTATCCTCCTTGAGTTCTTGTGATTATAGTCAGCTAGATTTACTGATCCATAGACTTCTAGATAATTTAGAGAATAAGTATGTAGGAGTTTCTTTACCTTCTCTTAGGTTAGATTCAATAAGCATAGATATTTTAAAAGAAATAGAGAGAGTTAGAAAAACAAGTTTGACATTTGCTCCAGAGGCAGGCAGTCAAAGGTTAAGAGATGTAATTAACAAAGGGGTAGACGAAATTGATCTTGAAAAAGCTGTAGGTTATGCTTTTAAAGAAGGATATTCTAAAATAAAATTGTATTTTATGATGGGATTGCCAACAGAAACGAATGAAGATTTATTAGGCATTAGAGACTTGTCATATAAAGTAAAAGACATGTTTTTTAACAGACCAAAGGAAGAAAAAATAGGAAATTTTCAATTAACAACAAGCGTTTCGTGTTTTGTACCAAAACCATTTACACCTTTTCAATGGTTTGGACAAAATAGCATAGAAGAATTTTATGAAAAAATTGATTTACTTAAAAAAACTTTCAAAGATCCTAAAATAAAATTCAATTATCATGATCCAAGAGTTAGCTATATTGAAGCTATAATTTCTAGAGGAGACAGGAGAATTTCAAATCTTATTTTTAAAGCTTGGGAGTGTGGTTGCAAATTTGATGGTTGGAGCAGTTCATTTAATTTTGAAAATTGGCAAAATGCAATAGATAATTCTGGAATTGATCCATACTTTTATGCTAATAGAAATAGAGATTTTGAAGAAATATTGCCTTGGGATTTTATTAATGCAGGGCCGACAAAAAAAACTTTGCTTAGAGAATACTTTAAATCTTTAGAAGCTAAGAAGACTCCGGATTGTAGAGAAGTTTGCAATGGATGTGGCATTGATAATTGTGAAATGAGAGGTGTCTTCAATTGAAAATTAGAGCAAAATATACAAAACTTGGATATTTGAAATATTTGTCTCATTTAGATTTAATTAGGCTATTCAATAGAAGCTTAACAAGAACGAATCTTCCAGTTAAATTTTCGGAAGGTTATAATCCACACCCGAAACTATCTCTAGGCAATCCTCTTCCATTGGGAATAGAGAGTATGTGTGAATATTTTGATATTGAATTAACAGAAAATATATCTCCTAATGATTTTATGATTACATTAAATAAAGTATTACCTAAAGATATAAAGATAATTGAAGCTTTTGAAATAGATGAATTTACTCCTTCAATATCTACTTCTATTTGTATAAGTGTATATGATTTAGTAGTAGATACGGTAAACTTGGATGAAGAAGTGGATTATAATTTAGAAATAACTAAATTTTTAAACTTAGAAAATATAGAGATAGAAAAAAAGAAGAAGAAAGGCAGAAACAAGATAACAGCTAAAGTGAATATAAGGCCATTTCTTCATAAATTGTCAGTAGAAAAAATTGAGAAAAATATAGTTAAATTTAATGCAACTGTTATGACTGGAGAAAAAGGTAATATTAAACCAATAGAGCTGTTAAAAGCTATTGATTTTTACACAATGATCAAACTAGATTTAGACAGTTTTGAAGCAATAAAGATTGACTCTTTTTAGATATAAGAGGGATAAAATGAGTGAAATATATATAGAAATATTCTCAGGTGGAAAAACTATTTCTATCGTTGAAGAAGATAGATTAGTTGAATACTATGAAGAAAAAGAAGATAAGCTTTCTAAAGTTGGGAACATATATCGTGCTAGAGTTGAAAGAGTTTTGAAAAATATGAATGCAGCATTTGTTAACATAGGGGAAGGTAAAAATGCGTTTTTAGGATTTGAGGATATACCAAGCTCTTATAAGGAAAATGGATCCATACTTATTAAATCTGGTGATACAATATTAGTTCAAGTTATAAAAGATGAAATAGGTTCAAAAGGACCCAAAGTTACTATGAATTTTTCTTTAGCAGGTAAATACATTGTATTATCTCCTTTTAAAACTGGCATTAGCACTTCAAAGAGATTGCATGATTCCGATAGAAAATATTTAATTGAATTAGGAAAAAATATATTTCCACAGGAAGCTGGGATAATTTTTAGAACTAATGCACTAGGAGCTAAAGAAGAAGATATTTTAAGTGAATATAACGAACTTTTTGATAATTATCAAATGATTTTAAATCAAATAAATTATTTACCTGTACCAAAATTGGTTTATGAATCACCTAAATTTATATATAAAATTTTGAGAGATTACTTTAATTCAGATAAAGATAGAGTGATTATCAATAATGAAGATTTTTACAAAAAAATATTAGAAAGTTTTGGTAAAACATCTAAATTTAGTACAAATATTCAATTAGATATAGATTTTAACAGTAAATATAATCAAATTATTTCGAGAGATTTAAAACAAGCATTACAAAAAAAAGTGAAACTTAGTAGTGGAGGGTATCTATTAATTGAAGAACTTGAAACTTTAACTGCTATAGATGTAAACACAGGCAGTTTAATAACAGGCAAAAATTACCAAGATATTGTATTAAAAACAAATTTAGAAGCAGCAGCAGAGATTGCAATACAGTTAAGGCTTAGAAATATTGGAGGAATAATCATAGTTGATTTTATCGATATGGAATCTGAAAAAGATTTAGATAGACTTAAAAAATTTTTGATTAGTGAGTTTAAGAAAGATAGAAACAATCCTCTATTAGTAGATATTACAAAATTAAATTTATTCGAAGTAGTCAGAGAAAGAGAAGTTCCATCTTTAAAAAACATAATAAAAATTTAAAGGTAAATTTAACAACATATTTACATTTAAAATCCAACTTGACATTTGAATCATTTTTTGCTAAACTGACAAGGTGGTAAGCCGCTCGATGTGGGTTTTAAGCATAGTCACCTGACATTGGCGAGTCTGGGTAAGAGGAGGTGCACAAATGTACGCTATAATTGAAACTGGTGGTAAACAATATAAAGTCCAAGAAGGAGATATTGTTTATGTTGAAAAACTTCATGCAGATGAAGGAGAGACTGTTAACTTTGATAAAGTTTTACTTTTATCAAATGAAAATGGAATAACTGCAGGCAAACCTTATGTAGAAGGTGCTAAAGTTGAAGGTAAAATATTAAATCATGGTAAACAGAAAAAAATTGTTGTCTACAAGTATAAAGCAAAAAAGAATGAAAGAAGAAAGCATGGGCATAGACAACCATTTACTAAAGTGCAAATAGAAAAGATCGTAGGATAATATGATTAATGTAAAGTTGTTTAAAAAAGATGACATTATTTATGGGTATGAAATGTCAGGGCATGCAGACTATAGACCATATGGTCAAGATATAGTATGCGCAGGAGCATCTATATTGGGATATACAACTCTGAATTCAATAATAGAGGTTGCCAATATCAAAGAATCTTCGATATATTATAATATAATTGATGAAGAAGGATTTATGCATGTATTGCTAAAAGATAATATTAGCAATAAACAATTAGAAACTACTCAAATTATCTTTCAGACATATTTAATTGGAATGAAATTATTAAAAGATAGCTATAAAGATTATGTATCCATTGATTTTGAGGAGGTGGATTAAATGATTAAATTGAATTTGCAGTTATTTTCATCAAAAAAAGGTGTAGGTAGTTCAAAAAACGGTAGAGATAGCGAATCCAAAAGACTCGGTGTTAAGAGAGCTGATGGCCAATTTGTATTAGCTGGGAATATACTTGTTAGACAAAGAGGTACCAAAATACATCCTGGGAATAATGTTGGTAAAGGTGGAGACGATACATTATTTGCAACGATTGATGGTATTGTTAGATTTGAGAGAAAAGGCAGGGACAAGAAACAAGTTAGTGTATATCCTCGTGAAGAACTAGCCTAATTTTAAGCTTACCAGATGGTAAGCTTAAATTTTTAATAAAACAAATATTTTATGAGGATGATGTGTATGTTTATAGATGTAGCAAAAATTTATGTAAAAGCAGGTAATGGAGGAAACGGAATAGTTTCTTGGAGAAGAGAAAAATATGAACCTTCTGGAGGCCCATACGGTGGAGATGGAGGAAGAGGAGGTTCTGTAATTTTAGTAGCGGATGAAGGCATAAGAACATTAATGGACTATCGATATAAGAGGTCATATTATGCTCAAAATGGGGAAGATGGAAAAACTAAAAAGCAATTTGGAAAAGATGGTAAGGATACCATATTAAAGGTACCTGTAGGTACTATAGTAAAAGATGAAAAAACAAAAAAAGTAATAGTTGATTTGAAAAAGCCCGGAGATACTTTTGTAATAGCAAAAGGAGGAAGAGGAGGAAGAGGAAATGCAAAGTTTGCAACCTCAACAAGACAAGCCCCTGGATTTGCTGAACCTGGGACTCCAGGTGAAGAAAGAAATATAATTTTGGAACTAAAATTACTTGCAGATGTTGGATTAATTGGCTATCCAAATGTAGGAAAATCTACATTGCTGTCAGTTATTTCAAGAGCAAAACCTAAAATTGCAAATTATCATTTTACAACATTAAAACCAAATTTAGGTGTTGTTAGCCTAGGAGAAGATAAGAGTTTTGTTGTAGCTGATATACCTGGGCTAATAGAAGGTGCTTCAACAGGAATTGGACTTGGACACGACTTTTTAAGACATGTCGAAAGGACTAGAGTTCTAGTACATGTTCTTGATGCGTCAGGAAGTGAAGGAAGAAATCCTATAGATGATTTCTATAAAATAAATGCGGAACTATTCGAATACAATGAAAAATTAAGAGAAAAAGTTCAAATAATTGCAGCTAATAAAACTGATTTACCATCTTCAAATGAATGGGTAGAAAAGATAAAATCTGAGTTTGAAAATCAAGGGATTAAAGTTTTTGAGATTTCAGCAGCCACAAACAAAGGAATAGATAAGTTGTTATATGCTATTTGGGATACTCTTGCTGAAATACCAGTAAATTATGATACTTTTGATGAAGAATTTATTGAAGAAGAATTATTTGAAGATGATAAAATTTTAGTTTATAAAGAGAATAACAAATTCATAGTAGAAGGCAAAAGCATTGAAAGGTTGATGCAATCTACTTATATGGATGATTATGATTCTCTTAGGTATTTTCAAGATACTTTGAGAAAAAAAGGTATAGTTGATAAACTTGTTGAATTAGGTATAAAAGAAGGAGATTCAGTATTCATTTGTGGCTATGAATTTGAATTTTTTAATTAGGGGTTGATATCATGATAACAGGAAAGCAAAGAAGTTATTTAAAAAAGATTGCAAATAATACCGAATCTATTTTCCAAATTGGGAAAAATGGAATAACTGAAAATTTCATTAAACAAGTAGATGAAGCATTGAATGCTAGAGAAATTGTAAAAATAAATATTCTAAAGAATTCCGAATTAGACAATCAAGAAATTATTGAGATTTTGACTGAAAGACTAAAAGCTGAGTTTGTACAAAGCATTGGGAGAAAAATAACAATATACCGAGAGTCAAAGGACAAAATTATCAAATTACCAAATTAAAATTGGAGATGAGATAAATGCCTATTGGTATTATGGGAGGGACATTTAATCCGATTCACATAGGGCATTTGATAATTTCTGAATTTGTAAGATGTGAGTTTGAACTGGACTATATTTTATTTGTTCCAAATGGGAATCCTCCACATAAAAAAAAATCAAATCTAATTGATGCAAATTTAAGATTATCATTAATAGAAAAAGCAATTAGAGATAACAACTATTTTAAATCTAGTGATATAGAGTTAAGTTTAAATAAAATTAATTATACAGTAGATACTTTAAAAGCTTTAAAATCAATGTATAGTAAAGAAAAATTCTATTTTTTGATAGGAATGGATACTTTGTTTGAGTTAGATTCTTGGAAAGATTTTAACACAGTAGCTAAGCTAACTGACTTTATAGTCTATCAAAGGCAAGGTTATGAAAAGAAAAAAATTGATTTAAAAATTAAAGAATTAGAAGAATTATACGGAACTAGTGTTTTTATAAGTAATGGACCTTATATAGATATATCATCAACCTTTATTCGAGAAAGGGCTAATAAAGGGCTGACTCTTAGATATCTAGTTCCGGATAGCATTTTAGAAGATGTTTTAAAGATTTATGGGGGAACCTAATATGAATTATGACGAAATTATAAGAAATGTGCTGAATGAAAATAGATATAAGCATACATTAGGAGTTGTAAAGGTAGCGACTGAGTTGGCGGATAGATTTGGTGCTGATAAAGAAAAAGCCACTATAGCAGCTTATCTTCATGATTATGCAAAGCCACTAAACTATAATGAAGCTTTGAAAGTAATTGAAAAATACGATATAATATTAGATGAAGAGACTTTAGAAAACCCTGAATTGTTACATGCGCCAGTAGGAATGGCAATAGCTAAATATGAACTAGGAATAAATGATGAAGAGATATTAGAAGCTATAAGATATCACACAACAGGAAAAGAAAATATGTCACTATTAACTAAGATAATTTATCTTGCTGATTTAATAGAGCCTAGTAGAGAATTTGATGGAGTTGAAAAAATCAGGAAGATTGCTTATAAGGATTTGGACTTGGCTTTAAAAATTTCTTTTGATAATACAATTATATACCTAATCAAAAAAAATATGATTATTCATTCAGACACAATTAAATCAAGGAATTATATCATAAGAAATCTCACTAGGGGGAAAAAATGAAATCTTTTATAAAAATTTTCTTAAAGTGGCTAATAATATTTATCGTATTGTTTTTTTTCTTGAATTTTTTGATAGGGGCATCATACGATGATTCTAACCTGACTTTTTTATTTATGGGAGTAGATGCCAGCAATGTAAAGGAAGCTAAAGGTGTAAGATCAGATACAATCATGTTAATAAACGTTGATAAGAATAAAGATCTAATCTCTATAATATCAATACCTAGAGATACTAGAACTCCTATAGAAGGTAGAAAATACGAAGAAAAGATAAACCATGCATACGCTTATGGTGGGCCGACTTTAACTACTAAGACTGTTTCAAATCTTTTAGGTATAAATATAGATTATTATGCTGTTGTAGATTATGATTTAGTATCTCAATTCATTGATTTAATAGGAGGAGTTGAGATATATGTACCAATTGATATGAAATATCAGGACCCTGTAGCCAATCCTCCATTATATATAGATTTACAGGAAGGACTTCAGGTGTTAGATGGAGATAAAGCCCTTCAATATTTGAGATTCAGAAAGGGATATGCAAATGCAGATTTGGGGAGAATAGATGCCCAACAAGAGTTTTTAAAAGTACTGATAAATGAGACATTAAGTTTAAAGAACATACCTAAAATCCCTAGCATGATAAAATTATATAAAACTAATGTTGATACAAATATTCCTGTTTCAATGGCATTGAGGTATGGACTTTCCACGATGATACCTGGACCTTTGGAAATTGAGTCTCATGTACTGCCAGGGTCACCTAAGATGATAAATGGGATATCATACTATATTCATGACAAACAAGAAACGCAAAGATTGATACAACAAGTTATTTATAGTGATAAGTAAAATTCAAAGAGATAGGAGGGAAGGCTTGTATACAATGGATTTAATGAATGAAAAACTAGAGATTATAAAAGAAGCAATTGAAGAGAAAAAGGGATTTGACATAGAAGTACTTGATATAAGAAAAAAAAGTACAATTGCTGATTATTTTGTAATAGCAAGCGGAAACTCATCCACTCAAGTATTATCAATAGTTGATGAAATAGAAGACAAAATGACTGTTAATGGTTACGAAACTGTTGCAGGTAAAGAAGGATATTCTTCAGCTAAATGGATAATATTAGATTATGATGACGTAGTAGTTCATATTTTTAAAAAAGAAGATCGCGAGTATTATAACCTCGAGAGATTATGGAAAGAGTATGAAAATATAACTAAATAGACCAGCTATTAAAAGTCAAGAAGTAATTTAATTTATTTTGCCTTCGCTAAATGCAAATTAAAATGAAACACTTTTATCTCTGTTAATATGTCATTGTTCATATATCTTGTGAACTCTTTTACGTTAGTTGATGTTCTTCTCCCCTAGGGGAGAAGATTTTTTGCTTTTG
>JACIXZ010000013.1 GCA_014360205.1 Tissierellales bacterium | reverse complement strand
TACATCTTTTCGCATAATATCTCTCCTGTCAGTTAAGCTTTTTAGAAATATTATACAAGAAAAAATGTATAAATTTGTGCATTTTGAGATTCTAATTTTTCTACATTATCAGTTTATCATTTACATATGATTAAAAATATGATTAAATTGTAATAATCATGTGTATATAATAATGTAAATATAATATTATAGGAGGTACCGATATGACTTCTTTAAAACAATTTGCATCAAACATCGCTGTTAATCAAGTTTTAAATTACGTAGACAAAAACCCTAAGGAAAATCTCAATAAGATATTAAATCTTAGTGAAAAGTTCTTAACAAATCCAAGAGATATAAAAGTTCTGTATATGATGAGAAACACATTAAACAATGAAGATAGTAATTGGAAACTACTAGCAGACAGATTCTTTGAGCAGACTACCTTGAATTGTCAAAAAAAATTTATCAATAATTTTTTAATCAATTCAAATGTATATGGTACTCAATTGAGAAATGAAAAAAAAGCTGAGTTAGAAGTATCAATACCATGGGCAATATTGATGGATCCGACTTCTAGATGTAATCTCAAATGCACTGGATGTTGGGCAGCAAACTATGACCAAAAAGATGATCTTTCATATGAAACGATGAATAGAATTGTAAATGAAGGAAAAGAGTTAGGAATATATGTTTACCTTTTCTCTGGTGGTGAACCTTTCATTAAGATTAATGAAATTCTCAAATTATGTGAAGAACATCAAGACTGTTACTTTACTTGTTTTACTAATGGTACATTGATTACAAAAGAAGTTGCGAAAAAAATTGCAGAAGTTGGTAATTTCGCACCTGGCATTTCAATTGAAGGTTTTGAAAAAGACACAGACTTTAGGAGAGGAAATGGAACTTATAAAAAGGTCCTTCAAGGGATGGACAATCTCAAGGAGGCTGGGGTAATTTTTGGTACATCTATGTGTTATCATCATTATAATTACAAAGAAATTGTTTCAGAAGAATTTATTGATTTTCTAATAGATAAAGGCGCTTACTTTGTGTGGCTATTTACATATATGCCAATAGGAAAGGATGCTGATATTGATCTTTGCGTAAGACCAGATGAAAGAGCTTATATGTATAGAAAAGTTCATGCTCTTAGAAATGAAAAACCAATATTTTTAATGGATTTTTGGAATGATGGTGAATATGTAAATGGGTGTATAGCTGGAGGAAGACAATATTTCCACATTAATGCCCATGGGGATGTAGAACCTTGTGCATTTGTTCATTACTCGGATACAAATATTAAAAATGTATCTTTAATTGAGGCTTTAAATAGCAATATATTTAAAGCTTATCAAAAAAGACAACCATTCAATGAAAATCACTTAAGACCATGTCCTATTCTTGATAATCCGAATTATATAGTAGAGATTGTTAATGAAAGTGGTGCAATCTCAACTCAACCAATTGATAAAGAAAAGCCAGAGGAGCTTTTTGAAAAATGTTCTAATATAGCTGATAATTGGGCAAGTGTCGCAGATGACATATGGAATAATAAAGAAATAAAACAAAATAGATAATGTTAAACAACCCTATTGTTTAGGGTTGTTTTTTTGTTCATCAAGTTTTTCATATATTTTTTGTTTAATCTCGATAATTTGATCTACTAAGCTCTCAAGTTTGTCTTTTGTTAATTTAGGATATACTTTGATTAAATATATCTGTCTATTCTTTACTCTCATAGCTAAGTTTGAAATTTTATTACTTAATAGTTCATCCTGAATTTTTTTCAAATTTAATTCACCTGCTATATTTTTTAATTCAGCCAGAATATTTTTCAACTCTATAAGCGAACTAATAGTTAAAGTTACATCAACAACAAACACAATTAACGTTATATTATGAATAATTACAAGTGTAGGTAAACTAAAGTTTGATAAAAACATTTCTATAGTTGGCTGTATGAAATCTATTAAGATTATTGTAGCAATTCCCCACAAAATTGAGAATTTGAGCGATATATATCCTTTAATATTAAATTTATTTTCACTATAATCCCACCACTTATTCCCAAATAGTCTTTCTAGGGTCAGCCCTGTTATAAGTTCAATTAAGGAAGCTAATATTGATCCTGCTAGGAAAATTAAGATTGGGTTGTTGGGTAATCTGCTTAGTAAGGTTATCATAATGATTGCACCTGTCCCATATATAGGACACCATGGACCATTTAAAAAACCTCGATTAATAAGCTTTTTTTCAGTATATAAATGAAATACTACTTCTGCAACCCAGCCAAGCATTGAATAAATAATAAAATACAAAAAATAATCAAAAAAAATCTCCCTATAATCCATATTTCACCTCTTTAATAGTATTTTTTAATGTATCTTACTGTTTCTATCACATAATTTATTAATAACTATGTTATTAATCTTATTATAATACTACAGCATTTCGTAAGCATTATCAATAGATTTTAATTAACATCTTGTTCTTAATATTCTATCTATGAAAGTTTACTTCATTATATCTAGGGTATATAGAAATTAAATAATAAATAGGGGGTAAAAATTATGTTTGAAGGTAAAGTAGCTATTGTTACTGGCGCTAGTGGTGGCATAGGCAGTGCAGTTGTAAAACAACTAAGTGAAAAGGGTGCAAAACTTACTCTTGTAGGAACAAGTCAAGAAAAGTTAAATAAATTAGCAAAAGATTTAAACTTGAAGGAAGGCCAATTTATTGCCGTCCCTGCTGATGTATCAAAAGAAGAAGATGTAAGAAATTATGTAGAAAAAACTATTGAAGCTTTTGGCCAAATTGACATATTAATAAATAACGCTGGTTATGAAAGCAAAGTTACACCAATTGTAGACACACCAATTGATGATTTTAAACGGGTAATGGGAATAAATGTAGAAGGCGTATTCAATGGGATGAAATATGTTCTTAAACATATGATTCCTAGAAAATCAGGCGTAATTGTAAATACTGCTTCTGTTGCTGGTTTAATGGGTTCTCCAGGGCTTGCTGCATATACCGCAAGTAAGCATGCAGTCGTAGGTTTAACTAAAACAGCGGCTCTAGAAGTTGCACAATTCGGCATTCGAGTTAATGCTGTTGCTCCTTCTCCAGTCGATAACAGAATGATGAGATCAATAGAAGATGCAATTACTGGCGGTAAAGGTGAATTGGCTAAAAAAGAGTTTGAAAAAAATATCCCTCTAGGTAGATATGCTACTAATGAAGATATCGCTAATATGATAATCTTTTTAGCATCAGATCAAGCCTCATTTTTGACAGGCGGCATTTACAGAGTAGATGGTGGTATGGGAGCTAAATAAAGCACTGCTTAAGCAGTGCTTTTTTTCTATTGCAATCTTCCGTAATGATGGATAAAATATAATTGAAAATAATTATTGCATAGGAGAATTAAAATGAATTTAATTTCCATTCTAAAAATAAACAAAGTTAATGAAGATTATTTTAACTATGTTGACACAGTATATGACTTGATTGATCACCCTAAAGTAAAATCTATGAACGAATATATTCAACATGGGGATATAACAACACTAAATCACTGTTTAAACGTTTCTTATAAAAGTTTTTTGATAAGCAAAAAATTAAATCTAGACTGTAATTCATGTGCTAGAGCTGGTCTTCTACATGATTTTTTCTTGTATGATTGGCATAATCACGAACCAATGGATAAACTCCATGGATTTGCTCATCCACTCATAGCATTAAGAAATGCTGAAGAAAATTTTCAATTAAATGAATTAGAAAAAGATATAATAATAAAACATATGTGGCCATTGACTTTAAAGTTGCCCAGACATAAAGAATCATATATAGTGTGTTTTGTAGACAAATACTGTTCGTTAACAGAAATTATCATTAGTAACTTAAATAGAATTTACCATTGGACTTTAGTAAAAAAATCATTTGTAAAAAATTTGCTAAAATTTAGCTAGACTCTGAATTCGTAACCATAGTTACTGATGCAATTACGATTAGAGCTCCAAATAATTGAATGCTGCTTAATTTTTCATCATATATTATATAGCTGCTGATAAAAGTTACCACAGGTATTAAATTTAGAAATATCGAAGCTACTGAAACTGACGTATTATTTAAAGCATACAGATAAATATAATTTGCTATAGCAGAACAAATTATTGCTAAAAACAAGAAATTGATTAATATATTTAAATCCATTAGTTCCCATTTAACTTCTTCAAAAAATAATAATGGGATAAAGCCTATACACCCAATAATGCTTTGATAAAATGCGATTGTTATATCAGAATATTTTTGAAATAATGGCTTAGTTACTACAATGTAAATTGCAAAAGAAATTGCAGATAAAAACATTAATAAATAACCAATTAAACTGCCTCCTTCTAACTTTGCCCCAATCACTAGAAATACACCAATTATAGACAATATTATGCCGCTTATAACAATAAAATTCATTTTTTTCTTTAGTATTAATTTTTCAATTATAGCTGCAAAAACTGGCAACATAGCAACTATAATCGATGCATCATTTGCACTTATTCTCATCAAACCGTTATTCTCTAAAATATAATAAATAGTTATACCTGTTAGTCCTGCTACAATTAACAATGGCAGGTCTTTTTTATCTATTTTCTCATTTATACCTAATATTTTAATTAATAAAAATTGTATAACACCTGCAATTAAAAATCTATAAAACGCTAAACTAACCGGCGGAAATACTGTAAGAGATATTTTAATGCTCAAAAATGATATCCCCCATGCTAACACAGTAATTAATAAAAATACAATAGATATTATCTTCTTCTTGTCCATTTTCACATTCTCCCAGATTTTAAAATTGAAATTAAAAGCCAAAACCCTAGAATACCTGCAAATAAATAACCACCTAAGCCCAATATCGATATATCCATAATCTTTGGCCCTAAATTTCTATTTAGTATAAGTGAAGAACTAAGGATTATTGCAGAAACTATGATAGCAAAAACAACTCTATTTATCATTCTATTTGTTTCGCTAATTATTTCATCAAGATCTTTAACATTTAATCCCAACTTGGTATCATCATTATTTATCTTTTCTATCAATTTCTGCAAAGACACCGGTATCTTTAGACCTGCTTTATATGCCAAATAACTTTCCAATAAATTTTCTTTTAGCTCTTTCTTTAAATTATCACTATTCATTAATTTCGACTTTACATATGGAATTACTATATCCATCATTGTTATAGTTGGATCTAATATGGTCACAAGTCCTTCTATAGTGATCAAACTCTTAGAAAAAATTACCATATCTTTTGGCATTTTTATATGATTTTTCTTTGCTACATTAAAAATTTCTTCCATAACTTTAGATAACTCAATCTCTTCAAGTGAACTCTCAATATATTTGTCATATATCACTGAAATGTCTTTTTTTAAATTTAATTTATCTATATCTGAATTAAAATCCCCTATCCTGATAACAGCATTTGTCATCATATCCAAGTCCTTCATTGCAATAGCGGTTATTAGGGCATTGAACTTTCTTCTCAAACTAATTTCTAAAAATCCCATTATTCCAAAATCAAGGTATGCTATCCTGTTTTTATAAATCATCAAATTGCCTGGGTGAGGATCTCCGTGAAAAAATCCATCTTCGAGTACCTGTTTCATGTAATTTTGTACTAGTTTTACAGCTATGTCATTTAAGTCATAACCTTCTGAATTTATCTTATCTATATCCGATATTTTAATGCCCTTTACATATCCCATTGTCAAAATCTTCTCGGTTGTATAATGTCTATAAACTTCAGGGCAATATATATATTTTACATCTTTATTATAATTTCTAAACTTATCCATATTTTCTGCTTCAATTAAAAAATTCAACTCGTTTATAGCGCTTTTTTCAAGTTCTTCAATTACATTGTCAATATCCACTAAGTCCTCAGGAATTACTCTTTTTATAAATCTCGATATTCTCTTTAAAATATGTATATCCCCAAGCATTTTTTCTTTAATGTAAGGTCTTTGAATCTTAACAGCGACTTCCTCTCCAGTAAGGAGTAATGCAAGATGAACTTGTGCCATTGATGCTGAAGCTAAAGGAATTTCATATATTTTTATGAAAACCTCTTCTATATTCTTATTAAGCTCTTCTTCAATGATTGGTTTTAAATAATTAAACTCTTCAGGTTTAACATCATCTTGCAATTTATTAAACTCTTCAATATATGAACTTGGGATCAAATCTGGTCGTGTCGATAATATTTGGCCAATTTTAACAAAAGTTGGGCCAAGTTCTTCAAATGCTTTTCTCAACTCATAAGGATTATTAAATCCTTGAATTCCATTATTTAAACCATGTTTAACAAAAACTGAAATGATTTCTCTAAGTCTAGAAGTTGTCTTAGTGTTATCCATTTTATCACCTGCATTTGAAGAATACCCTGCAAAATGCAGGGTATTCTATTATTTGTTTTCTAACTTATCAAGTCTTGTTTTTAATTCTTCAATATCGTACTTTGTAGCTAAATTAAGTTCAGCAATTATTTCTTTTATGTCTTCCTTTGTCAATAAAGCATCTCTACTAAAGTTTTTTGTCATTTTCCTTTTTAGTTCTTCATTTAGTTCCTTGCCTTGTTTTACAGTTAACTCACCTTTTTTTACAAGTTCGTCAATAATCTCAGTAGCTTTTTCGTAAGTAAAGGCTACACTGCCAATTCCAGCTAGCAAAATATTACTTAAATTAAATTCCATAATATCGCCTCCTTTCATATATCTTACTTTCAAACAAATATTATGTCAAGCTTAATTGCATAAAACCTTATTGATATTGTTTATTCGGTTTAAACGCATCTAATTGAGATATAATCATTCCAATGAGCATCAATCCACATCCTACATATCCCCTTATATCCAAGCTTTCATTAAGTAATAATATCCCTCCTATCACTGCAAAAACCGCTTCCATGCTCAATGCTATCGCTGCTGGACCCGGTTTTGCATTTTTTTGTGCTACAACTTGCAATGTATATGCTACTCCGACAGAAAGAATCCCTCCATAAAGTATAGGTGCATAAGCCTCAAATATTGATGAAATCTCTATATTTTCAAATAACAAAGCTGTTATAAACGAAAGCAATGAACATGTTGCAAATTGTATTTGTGACAGCCTAAGTGGATTTACTTTATTAGTAAATTCTCCAATTAATATTATATGCATAGCCCAAAAAAAAGCTCCTATTAGTTGAAGTAAATCTCCAAAGCCAATAGTTAAATCTTCTTTCACACTTAGTAGGTATAATCCGATAACAGCGACAACTGCACCTATCCATATATTACTACTTGTTTTTTGTCCAATAAAAATTCCTATAATTGGTACTAATATTATGTATAAACTTGTGATAAAACCTGCTTTTGCAGCAGTTGTGTATATTAAACCAACTTGTTGAAGACTAGATCCAGCAAATAAAACACACCCTGCGATAATTCCATATTTTATAACTTTCTCATCGATTTTCCTATCACTCTTATTAGAATAAAAAATCCTTATGACAGGTGTTAATGAAATGCTACCTAAAAAAAATCTAACTGCATTAAATGTGAATGGTCCAATATAATCCATTCCTACCCTTTGTGCGACAAATGCTAACCCCCAAATTGCCGCTGTTAAAAGCAATAATAAATTGGACTGAATCTGTTTATTTTTCATTTGCTCCCCCTATTTAGATTTTTAATCAATAAATCAATAATTATAATGTATATTTATAATTTTAGCACTTTTATACACAACTTCAATAGGATTGACAATATTTGTATTAATATATAGAATTTATATGATATTAAGGATATTTTAAACAGAGGTGATATTATGGTAAAATTTGCTGACAGAATTCTAAAAATACCTGAAGATCCGCTAAATGAGATAATGAAATTTTCATCCGATAGAAATGTCATATCATTTAGCTTAGGTAGCCCTTCAAAAGAAGCTTATCCGACACAATTTATAATTGACGCTACAAATAAACTTCTCACCGAAGACCCTGTGAGTATATTATCTTATGGCCTTCAAGAAGGCTATGTTCCATTGAGAAAAAATTTCATTGAACATATTGCAAAAAAAAGAAATATAAAAGCGAGTTTAGAAAATGTTTTAATAACCACTGGAGCTACTCAAGGAATTGAGCTTGTATCCCAGATTTTTATTCAAGATGGTGATGTTGTATTAGTTGAATCTCCAACTTTTTTCGCTGCATTACCTGTCTTTAAAAAATATGGTGCAACAGTAATTCCTGTTAAAATGGATCATCACGGCATTGACTTAAATGATTTAGAGACTAAATTAAAAAAATATAATCCTAAGCTATTATACATAATACCCACTTTTCAAAATCCAACTGGCATTTCTTTATCCAAAGAAAGAAGAATTGACATCTGTGAATTAGCTGATAAATACAAAACTGTAATACTAGAAGATGATCCCTATTATGACCTTAGATTTATTGGAGAGCCTATATTGCCAATTAAATCTTTTGACAAATATGATAATGTGATATACCTGAGTAGTTTTTCTAAAATACTAGCACCGGGACTTAGAGTTGGAGTAATCGTCGCCAATAGAGAGATAGTTGAGAAATTAATTTTAGCTAAAAGTGGCGCAGATACAAATACAAGTCTTTTATCTCAAGGTATATGCTCAGAATTTCTAGAAAGTGGGTTCTATGAGTCGCATTTAACTGAAATTTTTCCACTGTACCTAAATAGACTCAACAAAATGGTGGACTGCATAGAACAGTTCTTCCCTGATAATATCCAAATGATTAAACCAGAAGGAGGACTTTTTATTTGGCTAGGGCTACCCAATAAAATTGATACACAAGCATTACTTCAAATATCATCTCATAAATATAAAGTATCATATGTACCAGGCTCAATTTTTTTCACAAATCCATCAGAATGTAAAAACTATATTAGGCTTAATTACTCTTCAAATGATGAATCTACAATCGAGCTTGGTATGAAAAGATTGAGTATGGTTTTTAAAGATTATATCAGTGGCTTGTCATAAAATCATTACAATCATAATAAACCCTACTAGCTAATCATCGTAATATATATCGCTTTTATTAGGCTTAGTAGGGTTTATATATAAATTATTCTCAGTCGTATAATCTTTACTTAAGTCAAAAAATCATTGCCATCTACGTAAATATCTTTGTAAATCACTCATGTCCTTCTTCTCTAAATCAGATTCACCAGCCAACGACTCTAAATGATGAGTGAATTCATGAAGTAAAGTCTCCTTTAACCTCTTACGTATAAAATCAATATTCCTATTATCGTAAACTTTCTTAAAGGAGCCGTAGTAAATTTTTATATGTCTTCCAGTGATACTCCTATGGTACTCCCCCAAAATATAAAGAGGGGCATTCTCTTTGCTCTTCTTATGAACCTTAAATTCAGGCAACAGCACAATCCCTTCATTTAATTCTCTAAAGAATTCACCTGGTATCTCTAAAGCTATTTCATCTAGGATTTCATGGATTTCTTCAATACTTGGAAAGGTATTCATATATTTCCCTCGTTTAATGTTTTAAACTAAAATCTTAGTTTTAAAAAGGCATTCAAAAATAAACTTTGAATGCCAAATTTCATAACTTATTTTAAATTTGAACCACTTGATCCCAATACATCTTTGATTTTGTGTTGAACCATTCCTTTTATTGCCTCTCTTGCAGGTCCTAAATATTTTCGAGGATCGAACTCTGAAGGATTTTCATACAAGAACTTTCTAACAGCAGCAGTCATAGCAAGTCTTAAGTCAGTATCTATATTTATCTTAGCTACATTCATACTTGCTGCTCTTCTAAGCATTTCTTCAGGAACTCCTTGTGCTCCTGGAATATTTCCACCATATTTATTGCAAAGTTCTACAAATTCAGGAAGAACTGTTGACGCTCCATGAAGAACAAGAGGTGTATTAGGCAATTTTTTGCCAATAATCTCTAATCTCTCAAAATCCAATCTTGGTTCTCCTTTAAATTTATATGCCCCGTGACTTGTACCTATAGCCACAGCGAGAGAGTCTACTCCTGTTCTTTCGACAAACTCAACAGCTTCATCTGGATCAGTATAAGTAGCATCCTCTTTCTTTACTTTCACAGCATCCTCAACACCTGCTAATCTACCTAATTCAGCTTCTACTACTACTCCATGAGCATGTGCATAATCTACTACTTCTTTCGTGATTCGTATATTCTCTTCAAAAGGATAATGCGAAGCATCTATCATAACTGATGTAAATCCATCTTCAATACATTGTTTTACAATCTCAATATTTTCACCATGATCTAAATGTAAAACAATATCTAATCCACTATCTTCTACTGCTGCCTCTACCAATTTTCTTAAATAAATAGAATTTGCATATTTTCTTGCTCCTGCGGAAACTTGTAGTATTATCGCAGACTGTTCTTCTTTTGCAGCTTCTACAATACCTTGAATTATTTCCATATTGTTTACGTTAAAAGCACCTATTGCATATCCACCTGCTTGTGCTTTCTTAAACATTTCAGTTGATGTTACTAATGCCATATTCTCCACTCCTTTATTTTTATTGTTTATTTTATACCCATTAAATGGATTAGGAAAAACAATTTATTATTACTTATCATATTTTAACATATTACTACACCATATCCAAAGAATTAGTTGATAAATAGTATAGCTACACCTAAAACAGATACGCCTGCCCCTACTATTTCTCTGAAGGATATTTTTTCATTAAATATTTTTATAGAAAAAGGTATTATCGTTATACTTGTTAAAATTTTTCAAATGCTCTAAGAAGTATAATTACTGCCTCCTGCCTAGTGGTGTAATCTAATGGATTTAATCTTCCATTACTACCTTTAATTATACCTTCATTATACAAAGAAGTAAAACTATTGAGAGCATAATTAGATATTTTTTCATTTGTTTTTATTTTAGTATAGTTTAATTTAATACTTGGATTAGTCAGTTTGATAAGTCTTTCTGTCATTACTGCAATATCTTCTCTTGTAATAGGATGATTAGGTCGAAAAGTCTTGTCAGGATAACCCTTAATTATTCCCAATTGATATGCTTTCAATATCTCAATATTGTTTACATCTTTAAATGGGTTATCGCTATAATTCGCTTTTATAGAAAGTTTCTCTTCATAATATCTCACAACTAATTCACTAAACTCTTCTCTAGATATTATTTCTCCCATATTGGGCGAAATCCTACTTGTAATCAAATTATATTTCAAAGCTTTATCTAACTCATCAATCGCCCACGAGCTAGCGTAATTATACGGATAGATTAGTCCTATGACTGCGTGTGGACTAAAATTTCCATAATAAGTATATTTTCCTAAAATATCTTTTAGATTTACTCCATATCTGATTTTAAAATTATAAGAAGTACTAGTAAGATCATTGTAATCACAGTTAAGATTTAAATTTGCAACCTTTAAAATTAATTCAGCATATCCGTCCTTACCTATAAAAACATCTGAGTAGTTGAAATTCAAATTCTTCGAATCAACATAATCATCATTTCTCACATATACATTTACCTGATAAATGATGTTTTCTGAGCCATTTTGCTGTATGTATTTATTTAATAAATCGTCATTTTTCCACTTCAACTTAACTTTTAAATCACCTGTATCTTCTACATTTGCTGATAAAAATTTAGGTTCCCCCAAATTAATTGAATTTGCATAAGAATTATTTTGGGTAAAAATTGCCAGTAATAATATAGACATCGTTATAAATATTATTTTTTTCAATTTTAACCTCCACAATTAATTAGTAAAGTATCATCAAAGCATCATTATTATATCATTTAATGAATATATAATAAAGAATTCAAATGCAATAGATAGTGTCAATTAATTGTTGGAAAACAACTAATAATAATTTTCTAAATAAAAGTAGAATAATAACTCCATAATCATATATTGTAATAATTTGTAATTTTAATTTTACTTTACCTTAATAAACCTAAGGTAATAGGCTATTTTGTACTTATTTATATTGTATTTTATATTACATTAAACTTTAAAAACTTGAACTTCTAAGCATATCTTTAAGCCATCTGCCTTCTGTCCTTGATATATATGGCATATCTATCATTATATCTGGATTTATATTGTTATATGTTCTTTTTATGCTATTTATTATTTTTTCATCTTGTTTTAGCCTTTTTTCTTCTTTTTTTCTTTCTGTCCTAAGTTTTCTATAATACTCTTTTATACTACCACCATTTGCTTTGTAGGTTCTCATTCGTGCTATTTCATCTGCCCCTATTACGCTCCATCCCATTGGTCTTGAACTTAATCTGTCTGATAGTATATGGCTGATATGCCCTTCTGCACTACATCTATATTTTTCTTCTCCAAATAATTTTTGGATTCCTTCCCAATTATTTAATATATATATTTTAGCTTTTATCATACTTTCTTTTTTACTTTTTATCGGTGTTTCTTCTATTGCCAAATTTATTATTTCTATTGTGCTTTTTTTATTCCCTGCTTTCATATATTCCCATAGGGCTTCTTCTATACATATTGGATTGTCAAGCCTTCCTAGATGCCCTGTTAATGTTTTTACATACTTACTTAGGTGATAATGATCGAGTACATATTTACTGTCTTTAATTATCTTTGTCCCTGCTTTTATCCAGTTTGCTCCGTCTCCTGCTATATATATTTTTTCTACTGAATCTAAATCATATGCTTCATCAATATATGTTGCAACCTCCAACCATAGATCTTCTGGATGCATTTCTCCTGTGAAATATCTTATGTTTTCAAGTTTTGTTCTTCCTTTATTTACTTCCGTTTTATCATCATATACATAAATTAATTTCATCTCTCTATTATTTCCATTTTGCATTGGTACATGGTCTTCATCAGCTTCTATGTAGATTGTGTTAACCTTTCTCTTTTCTTTTATTTCAAGTTCTAGGTTGTCTATTACTCCATTTTCTCTTATTATTTTCTTTACTGTTTCTCTAGTTATTGGCACAGGTGTTGATAATTTTGCTGCTTTTTCATAGCTTACATTTGCAGCTTTATCTAAAATTTCTCCTTTTAGATTTCCTTCTATTCTTTCATATTTCTCTATGCCTAGTAATTCATCAAGTATATATACATAATGGTTTTTTTCTATGTTTTTATAGTATGACCTTTCAAATTCTAATTCCCCAAACCTAGTAATTAGTGTTCTACTTACTTTACTTTTATGAATATGATATTTCTTACTTCTTTCGGGAGATTTTTTAATAATATCATTTAGTTCATCAATTATTGCTAGCATAGTTTTGGTTCCAATATCATTTACCATTTCTCCTACTGAATCTACGATATTATCGAGGTTTACCTCACCTTCAATAACTTTAATTACACTTTCTTCTATTTCCTTCTTAACTTTTTCAGCTATTAATTGTATAATATTATTCATAGAGAATATTCTCCTTTCTTATTGTGGTTTTCCAATTACATTATATCAAAAGGAGAATTATTCTCTATATTTTTATGTTCTTTGTCCAACAATTATTTTACACTAAGATGCAATAAAAAAAGGCAAGAAATCTTGCCTTTTTATTTGCTATTTGTTATAAAATTCTAAAACTTTTTCCCAATTAATTACATTAAACCAAGCATCAATATAATCTGCTCTTCTATTTTGATATTTCAAGTAATATGCATGCTCCCATACATCGATACCTAAAATAGGTTTTAGTCCATCAGAAATTGGATTGTCTTGGTTTGGAGTAGAAACTATTTTTAAATTCCCATTGTCTACTACTAGCCATGCCCAACCACTGCCAAATCTCCCTAAAGCTGCCTTCTTAAAATCTTCTTTGAACTTATCAAAGCTCCCAAAAGCATCATTAATCTTTTCTGCTAGCTCTCCTATTGGTTCCCCACCTGAATTTGGCGCCATTATCTGCCAAAACATTGTATGATTTAGATGCCCTCCTCCATTATTTCTTACAGGTGTTTTAATATCATCAGGCAAAGTGTTTAGTTTTGTGATTAAATCTTCTATAGGCATATCTTTAAACTCGTCTTTTCCTTCTAATGCCTTATTCAAATTATCTACATATGTTTGATGATGCTTTGTGTAATGAATCTCCATAGTCCTAGCGTCAATAAATGGTTCTAGTGCATCATAACTATAACCTAAATCTGGCAATTTATAACTCATTTAATACCACTCCTTATATATTTAATATATTATTTTCCATAGATTAATTACCCAGTTTTCTAATTGATAAACATTATCATTTAGAAAATAAAAAAATCTTTCGAACAAATCCTAAACAAGGTTATTCGAAAGATCTATTTATCAAATGCTATTCTAATGGTTTTAATTTTGCAGTGAAATGTCTTAGTACAGGAGGTTCCCAAATAATTTTATATCCCTTAATGCTGTCCTTTCTTTCTTTAATTGATATAAGAGCATCTACGACTACATCTAAATGCGATCTAGTATATACCCTTCTTGGTATAGCCAATCTCGTAAATTCAAATTCTGATTCTATCTGCTCATTTGTGTCTGGATCATTGCCCATCATAAAAGAACCGATATCGCAACATCTTACACCTGCTTCTATATACATCTCTACAGCTAATGCTTGTGCAGGAAATTCATAGTATGGAATGTGAGGCAAAAGCTTTTTGGCATCTATAAATACAGCATGTCCTCCTACTGGATATTGATATGCAATTCCAGCTTCATCAAGCCTTTCAGCCATATATTCCATTTGGCCTATTCTATATTTTAAGTAATCAAGGTCTATCCCCTCTTCCAATCCAATTGCAAGTGCTTCTATGTCTCTGCCAGACATCCCTCCGTACGAAATAAATCCTTCATATGAGATAGTTCTTGCTTTAACTTGTTCAAATATGGCTTCATCATTTTTTACTCCAACTAATCCGCCCATATTAACAATTGCATCTTTTTTAGCACTCATAGTAAATAAATCTGCATAGCTGAACATTTCTCTTGCAATTTCTTTTATTGATTTGTTTTCATATCCTTTTTCTCTCATTTTAATAAAATAAGAATTTTCTGCATATCTTGCTGCATCTATGCAAACAGGAATATTATATTTCTTTGCTATTTCAGAAGTTTCTCTAATGTTTTCCATAGATACAGGTTGTCCACCTGCACTATTGTTAGTAACTGTAATTATAATTAATCCAACATTTTCAGGTCCATATTGTTCAATTAGTTCAACTAATCTTTTATTGTCCATGTTTCCCTTGAAAGGATGAAAATTTGTAGTGTCTAAAGCTTCAGGTATAACACAATCGATAGCCCTAGCCCCAGATAATTCTACATGAGCCCTAGTTGTGTCAAAATGCATATTAGCTATTGCTACTTTCCCTTGATGTAGAAATATAGGCATAACTACTTTTTCAGCAGCCCTGCCTTGATGAACAGGTTGTATGAATTCGTATCCAAAAATATCTTTTGCATTTTCGATTAGATGTCTATAACTTCTAGAACCCGAATATGATTCATCACCTCTCATTACACCTGCCCACTGAGTATCACTCATTGCTCCTGTTCCACTATCAGTTAATAAATCAATATAAACATCATCAGAACTCAGATAAAAAACATTATAATTTGCATCTTTGATTTTTTTAATTCTCTCTTCTTTTGAAAGCATTTTTATTGGCTCTACCATTTTAATTTTAAAGGGTTCAGCATAGTATTTGCTCATTTTTTTCCTCCTTATAGGTTTCCTCTTAATCCAATTTCATCTGCAACTTTTTTCATGCCTTCAATAGTCTCTCTAATTACATCCATTAAGTCCATCCCCAACATATTAGCGCCTTCTTCAATCACATCCCTATTTACACCTGCTGCAAAAGATTTTTGATTCCACTTCTTCTTTACAGATTTTGCTTCCATATCCAAAATTGATTTACTAGGTCTCATCAAAGCAGTTGCAGTTATAAGCCCTGTCAATTCATCAATAGTATATAGGACAATTTCTACTTTTTCTTTTGGCTCAATATCTGTGCAAAGTTTCCAACCATGGCTTAAAATAGCTCTAATATAATCTTTTGGCCAATTTCTTTCCTCTAAAATTTTTTCTGTCATTGTACAATGTTCTTCTGGATATTTGTCATAATCTAAATCATGAACTAAGCCTATTACTCCCCATTTTTCTTCATCTTCTCCATATAAATTAGCAAAATGTCTCATGACTGCTTCTACCGAAAGAGCATGCTTTATTTGGCTATCATTTTCCACAAACTCTTTTAGTAAATTAAAAGCATCCTCTCTATTTGGTATATATTCTTCCAAATTCTCACCACCTTCATTCAGTCTATAATTTAATTTTACTGAATATTTAGTAAAAAATCAAACTCTTTAATCATCAGGATTGATATATTTTTTTATACTAAAATAGAACTTACTTCCTTTTCCTAACGTGCTTTCAACACCATACTCTCCTCCATGTGCAGAAATTATAGACTTTACCATAGATAGTCCTATTCCACTGCCGCTTTTCTCCCTTATATGGCTTTTGCCTGACCTATAATATCTATCCCAGATATAATTGATTTCGTCATTATCTATCCCTAATCCTCTATCTAATACAGATAATGTAACTAGTTGATTGTTCTCTTCGATAGTTATTGTTATCAACTTATTTTCTGTTGTATAGTTAATTGCATTATTTACTAGATTATAAATAGCTTGGTGAATTTTTGATTTGTCAGCAAATACTATAGTGTCACCTGATTTTATAATTTCTATTTTATATCCAAGTTCTTCTTCATAATATTTAAATCTTTTTACAACTTCTTCAGTAAGATTTGCTAAATCAAAGATTTCTAAATCCAATCTGTTAAGCCCTGCCTGCAATTTTGTTAGTTCTAATAAATCGTCTACTAATTTTGTCAATTTGTCAGTTTCTTCTATTATTACGTTAACATTTTTCGTTCGTTTAATTTCATCATTTCCAGATATATCTCTTATCAATTCACTATATGATTTTATAACTGTTAGCGGAGTCTTTAAGTCATGAGTGACATTAGCTAAAAAATCTCTTCTTAGCTCTTCAGATTTTGATAGTTCTTTAGTCGCAATGTTTAAAGTGTTTGCAAGATTATCAATTTCTGTGTATTCACCTTTTTCGAACTCTATTTCATAGTTCCCTAGAGCTAGTTCTTTTGAGAGGTTTGTGACTTTCTCTATCGGCTTAGATAATTTTTTTGATATTATTAATGAAAGGCCAAATGATAGCACTAACGAAATTATGGTTACAATTAAAAGTTGATTTTTCAATATATTAATTGTTGAATCGACAGGTTGCAACATTGAATTTATATAAAGAAAATAGTTGCTCCCACTATCATTTTCTAAAATAGCACCATAAACTATTGTTGATTCCTTAAGTCTCTCATTTTCAACAACATACACAACGCTATTTTCTTGCGATAAGTAAAGCCTAGATAAAAAATCATTGAACAATTTCTCATTTAATTTAGGCTGTTTAATAATATCGAAAATATCCAGTGGATAAATCAAATTGCCGTATTGATCAAGAATATTTATTACAATCCCTTGCTTAAACGATAATGAGATTAATTCTTCCTGAAATTCTTCTGTTTTATACATTTCTACAAGATTATCTCCTATTTTAGAAATTTCTTTTATTTTCATTGACTCATAAAAACTATTCATAAAGACAATTTGTAGTAACCACAATAGCCCAACGATAATTAAAGCAAAAATCATGAAATATTTCCATAATTTATAACTTAATCTATTTTTGTCAATTTTTATTGCCATATCAACTCAGTGCCCTTTCGTTAAATTTATAACCAACACTCCTTACAGTTTCTATATAATCTCTATATTTCCCTAAATTATTTCTAAGCATTTTAATATGAGTATCTATTGTTCTATCATCTCCATAAAATTCATAACCCCAAATTTCACTAAGCAATGTTTCTCTAGTTATTGCCTTATTTTTATTTGTTGCTAAATAAACAAGTACTTCAAATTCTTTTGGGGTTAAGTTAACTTTATTGTCATCTATATAAACTTCTCTGCCAGATAAATCTATTTTTAGTCCTTTAAAGGTCAAAATATCAATGCTATCTTCTCTTATGCTTCTAGTAAGTATAGCATTTATTCTTGCCATAACTTCTTTTGGAGAAAATGGTTTTACTACATAATCATCTATACCTAGCTCAAATCCGAATAATTTATCATATTCCTCTGACCTAGCTGAAAGCATAAGTACTGGAACATCAGAAAATTTTCTTATTTCTTTCACAGCAGAAAAACCGTCAAGTTTAGGCATCATTATATCCATTATGATAATTGAAAAATCATATCTTCTTGCCATTTCTATTGCTTTAAATCCGTCGTCAGCTTCTGCTACTTCATAACCTTCAAATTCAGCATATTCTCTTAACACATCTCTTATTTTTTCTTCATCATCAACTATCAAAATTTTTCTCATAATATCACCCACTTAATATTATAAAATTCCTATTTGTATTATATGTGAAATTTTAATGAAAACTAAATCATTAATATTATATCATAGTATTCATTAGCTTCTATGAGCACAATTTTGTATGAATTTATTAATTGAAATTATGTTAAAAAAATAATGAAAATCTATGTTAAATTGTTGACAATATATTATTATATGTTAATATATATTGTGTAATATTTATTAAACTATATTATAGGAGGTTAACTAATGGAAAATTTTAAAGAAATTGACGATATTATTGCACTTCACGGCAATGATAAGTCTTCCATTATTAGTATTTTACACGATGTTCAGCACAAATTTAACTACATACCAGAGGACGTATTAGAATATGTATCTGAAAAACTATCCATAAGTCCAACAAAGGCTTTTGGAATTGCTACTTTTTATGAAAATTTTTCGCTACAGCCAAAAGGCAAATATATTATTAAAATTTGTGATGGTACAGCTTGTCACGTAAGAAAGTCAACTCCAATCATAGAGGCATTAAGAAAAGAGCTAAACCTAAGTGAAGAAAAAATTACTACTGATGATTTAATGTTCACTGTAGAAACTGTATCATGTTTGGGCGCATGTGGCTTGGCACCAGTTATAACTATCAATGATAAAGTATATGGAAAGATGACTCCAGAAGCAGTCGTTGACCTTTTAAATGAGCATAGAAAGGAGATCGGAAATGAAGATAAATAATATTGATGAATTTAATACTTTAAAACTAAGTTTAGAAAAAGCTTTTAAAAATCAAAGTAAAAAAATTATCGTTTGTGGTGGTACTGGTTGCGTAGCAAATGGCGCATTAGTAATTTATGAAAAATTTAAAATGATATGTGAAGAAAAAGGTTTAAATGTTGAAACTATATTAGATCTTCATGATGATTCTCCAGATAAATTAGGACTAAAAAAATCTGGTTGTCATGGATTTTGCGAAGTTGGACCATTGGTACGAATAGAACCTTCCGATTATCTGTATTTAAGGGTTAAAGAAGAAGATTGTGAAGAAATTATCGAAAAAACAATAATTAATAATCTGCCTATTGAGAGATTAATGTATAAAATTGGTGAAACAGTCTATGCTTCAGAAGAATCAATTCCATTCTACGAAAAACAGTCTCGTATAGTTCTAGAGCATTGTGGACATATAGATGCAGAGTCAATTTTAGATTATATAGCTGTAGATGGTTATTCAGCATTCATTAAAGCTCTAACAACAATGTCTCCTGAAGAAATATGTAATTGTATAATCGATTCAAATTTGCGTGGAAGAGGCGGAGCAGGTTTCCCAGCTGGTTTAAAATGGATACAAGTATTAAAAAACCAAGCTGATATAAAATACGTAATATGTAACGGAGATGAGGGTGACCCAGGTGCTTTTATGGACAGGAGTATAATGGAAGGGGATCCTCACAGAGTAATAGAAGGTATGATGATTGCAGCTCTTGCAACTGGTGCTAGAGAAGGTTATATATATGTGAGAGCAGAGTATCCGTTAGCAATTGAAAGATTGTCTAAAGCAATAGAACAAGCACGTGAATATGGATTACTCGGAGAAAATATTCTTGGAACCAATTTTAGTTTCGAAATAAAAATAAACAAAGGTGCTGGAGCTTTCGTATGTGGTGAAGAATCAGCATTGATTGCCTCTATCGAAGGCGAAAGAGGTATGCCAAGAGTAAAAGCCAAAAGACCTGTTGAAGATGGTTTGTGGGGTAAGCCTACAGTAGTTAACAATGTAGAAACTTATGCTAATGTATTTAACATTATTAATAGAGGCTCAGATTGGTTCAAATCAATTGGAACAGAAAAAAGCTCAGGAACTAAAGCATTTGCATTAACTGGAAATGTTATGAACACAGGGCTTATAGAAGTTCCTATGGGAGCTACATTAAGAAATGTAATATTTGATATTGGTGGGGGAATTGCTAACAACAAGAGGTTTAAAGCTGTACAAATTGGCGGGCCATCTGGTGGATGTCTATCTGAACAGCATCTTGATTTACCTCTTGATTTTGATTCATTAAAATCAGTTGGAGCTATGATCGGGTCTGGTGGAATGGTTGTAATGGATGAGGATACCTGCATGGTTTCAGTAGCAAGATTTTTCCTAAATTTCACTCAAAAAGAATCATGTGGTAAATGCATCCCTTGTAGAGAAGGTACCAGAAGGATGCTTGAAATTTTAGATAAAATCATTGAAGGTAAAGGTACTTTGGAAGACTTAGATATGTTAGAAGAGTTAGGAGATACTATATTAAAGACATCACTTTGTGGACTTGGTAAGACTGCACCTAACCCAGTATTGTCTTCTTTGAAATACTTTAGAGAAGAGTATATATCACATGTAGTTGATAAAAAATGTCCTTCAAAAGTTTGCTCAAAACTTAAAGTCATATATATAGACGAAGAATTATGTAGAGGATGCAGTAAATGTGCAAGGGTTTGTCCAGTTGGTGCGATTAGTGGAAAAGTAAAACAACCATATGTTATAGATCAAGCAAAATGCATTAAATGTGATAGTTGTATTGGATCATGTGCATTTGCTGCTATTAAGGAGGCTTAATGATGAAAGGTTCAATGATTATAGATGGAAGAAAAATTGAATTTGATAATGAAAAGAATATACTTGAAGTAGTTAGAAAAGCCGGTATAGACCTTCCTACATTTTGCTATCACTCTGAATTAAGTATCTATGGAGCATGCAGAATGTGCATAGTCGAAGATAATAGAGGAAATATATTTGCAACATGTTCTACTCTGCCTCAAGATGGAATGGAAATTTATACTAATACCCCAAAAATAATAAAATACAGAAAGAACATTATGGAACTTCTTCTTTCTAATCATGATAGAGATTGTACAACTTGTTCAAAAACTGGCAATTGTAAATTGCAAGAGCTTTCTTCTAAATTATTTATGCAAGAGGTAAGGTTTGAATCAAAGACAAGGAATGAAGAAATTGATACAAGCAGTTTAGCAATAGTAAGAAATCCGAATAAATGTATACTATGTGGAGACTGTGTTAGAATGTGCGAAGAAGTGCAAGGTGTTGGAGCTATTAGCTTCGCATATAGAGGCTCTAATATGAAAATTACTCCTGCTTTCAACAGAAATATTACAGAAGTTAATTGTGTTGACTGCGGACAATGTAGAGCTATATGCCCAACTGGTGCAATAACTATAAAAAATGAAAAAGACGAATTGATAAATTACCTAAATGACGACAATAAAAGAGTAGTGGTGCAAATCGCACCAGCTGTAAGAGTAGCATTGGGAGAAAATTTCGGTTTAGAACCAGGCACTATTACAATTGGGAAAATCATTTCAGCCTTAAAATACATGGGTGTTGAGAGTGTGTTTGATACTTCTTTTAGTGCTGATTTAACTGTAATGGCTGAAGCCGAAGAATTTGTAGAGAGATTAGAGAAAAAGGAAAATCTACCATTATTTACTTCATGTTGTCCAGCTTGGGTTAAATTTGCTGATTTTAATTATAAAGAGTTATCAAATAATATTTCGACTTGTAAATCACCACAGCAAATGTTTGGCTCAGTGCTAAAAAAATACTATCAAGAAAAAGATAAAGAAGATGGAAAAGAAACTATAGTTGTTTCAATCATGCCTTGTACAGCTAAAAAAGCAGAAGCAAACAGAGAAGAATTTATAACAAATGGAAAGAAAGACGTTGACTTAGTGCTGACAACTCAAGAATTGTCAATCTTAATTCAACAATTTGGTATAAATTTTGATAATCTTATAGAAGATTCATTTGATATGCCTTTTGGGTTTGCAAGTGGTGCAGGGGTAATATTTGGTTCAAGTGGTGGAGTTGCAGAAGCTGTATTGACTCGCTTATTAAAACAAAAACCATCAGTATCAGATAAAGAAATCCTATTTAAAAATGTAAGAGGTTTAGAAAGCGTCAAAGAAGCTAATTTCGTAATAGATGGTACCGAGGTTAGAATTGCTGTAGTCCACGGACTTAAAAATGCTGCAGAATTGATTAATAAAATACAAAGCGGCGAGAAAACCTATGATATAGTTGAAGTAATGGCTTGTCCAGGCGGTTGTATCGCTGGTGGAGGACAACCAACTCCTATGGATGAAGAAAAACGAAAGAAAAGATCGAATGGGTTGTATACATTAAACAGAACAGCTCAAATTAAATCTTCAGAAGAAAATCCTTTGATTAATGACTTATTTGAAGGATTGTTGAAAGATGATCACGAAATATTACATGTCCATAAAAAATAATTAAGGATGAAAAAGATAACCATGTTTTAACATGGTTATCTTTTTATTATTTTTCCTCTTTTAATATAATATTCAATAATAATGCTGTGATAGTGCCTGTACTTATTCCAGATGAAAACAATAGTCTTAGTCCAGATGGAAGATTTGAAATTATTTCTGGTCTTACTGTTACCCCAAGACCTAATCCAATAGAAACTGCAAGAATCAATAGATTACGGTTGTTCATTTCAACTCTACTAATAGTTTTTATACCAGATGATGCGACCATACCAAACATGATAATTCCTGCGCCACCTAAAACTGGTGCTGGCATTATAGCTATCAAAGCTCCCAATTTAGGGAAAATTCCTAATATTAGAAGGATTATCCCCGAAACAACTACTACATGTCTACTAGCAACTCTTGTCATTGGTATAAGTCCAACGTTTTGACTAAAGGAAGTATTTGCTCCTGCTCCAAAGAAACCAGCAATTGTGCTTCCAATTCCATCAGCTAATAATCCTGCCCCTATTTCTTTATCTGTAAGGTCTTTGCCAGAAGCTTCTCCGATTGCTTTTAAACATCCTACGGTTTCAATTGAAGTTACTAGATATGCCGCCACAAAAGGAACAACAGCAGCTAGACTAAAATCTACTCCATATTTAAATATAGTTGGTAACTCTAGCCAACTTGCATTAGCAACTTCTCCAAAATTTAACAAACCAAAAGGATATGAAATAATGTAACCAAAAATAATTCCTATCATAACTGCTGCCGAAGATATTAAACCTTTTGCATATCGATTTAATAATATAATCAAAATCATTACTGAGATCGCAATTGAAATGTTAAGCAAGCTTCCATATGTAGGTGAGCCATAGCCACCTGCTGCCCAATCTATCGCAACTGGTAAAAGTGTTATCCCTATTAGTGTGACTACAGTTCCTGTTACAATAGGTGGAAAAATTTTCATTAGTGGTTTTATAAATCTACTGATTATTATTTCTATGAAAGAACCTAAAATTGTACCTCCAAATATTCCTGGAAGCCCCAAAGTAGATCCTACAGCTATTGAAGGAGCAACAAAGGTGAAGTCAGTTCCCATCACACAGGCTACTCTTGCCCCAACTGGACCAATCCCTCTTGACTGGATAATTGTAGCAACACCAGCCACAAATATAGCTGCACTAACTAAATAAGAAATATCTTGAATGTTCAGTCCAAGGGCACCTCCCACAACTAATGGAACTGCGACGATACCCCCAAATGCAGCTAATATATGTTGAAAACCCAACAATATTGACATTAATAATGGTGGCTTGTCTTCAACCCCATATAGTATAGATTGATTTGTTTCGTTTACTGATTTCCCAACCTCAATGTTTTTTATTGTTTCATCCACTTTTACCTTCCTCCTCTCATTATTAGTTAAAATATACACGATTATTGGAATCATATGTATATATGATATTTACAAATTTTTCTGAATTATTAATTATTTAAATGTATACTTTCTACATATTTCTTCAATTAAAAAAACACTGCTTATTTAAGATCTAAGCAGTGTTTTTTACAAATAAATTTATTTATTTAACTTATTGCTATGACCGTGTTCAACAGATGGAGATGCATTCGTAGCTTGAGGGAATAAATCCATCAATTTATATACCAAAGGATCCATATCTGTACTAACATGTAATCCTAATTCTTTTGCTACATCAACTGTTATAGGATAGTCATGTGTCCAAAAACCTTGAGTTAGCATATTAGAAATGTATTTTTTTTTCTTCTATAGAGTACGTATCTGGTAATAATGAAATTATAGAATTATATAATTGATTAATAGCTTTTTGTGCTACATCTGCCATTATCAAAGTTTCATCATCTATTTTATCAACTGATTTTTTATTCAAAACATTAACAATAGAAGGCGCAGGATATTGACCAAGTTGCGGATCAACTGGTCCTAGCATTGCATTTTCACTCATGATAATGTCGTCAGCAGCTAATGCTATTAATGTACCTCCTGACATAGCATAATGAGGTATAAATACCCTTACCCTACCTTTGTGATTTCTCAGTGCCCTTGCTATTTGAAGTGAAGCTAAGGCCAAACCACCAGGTGTGTGAATGATTAAGTCTATAGGCATTTCATCGTCTGTCATTTGTATAATTCTCATCAATTGTTCTGAATCATTTATGTCGATATATCTCATTACTGGAAAACCAAAAAAACTCATGCTTTCTTGTCTATGAATAAGAGTGATAACTCTTGAATTATTTTTCTCTTCTAGCTTATGAATTATTCTCTTTCTAGCAGATTTCAATGCTTGTTGTCTTATTATAGGTTGCATTATAGAGATGATAAAAAATATCATGAATATCTCAAAAAACATTTTCATTCCCTCCTTCACACATGCAATTCTATAGTAATTTTACCCAAATTAAATCTGCTTAAGCATATGGCTAACTTGAGCTAATGTCTATTTATTTCACAAAGGATTTCATTGTAAACTTCATAAAAGCTTAAATTGTTTTTAATACATATTTTTTTTACTTCTTCATATTCAGGTTGTATCCTAAAACTCCCATTTTCTAAGTTGATTTTCTTAGCTGTCATTTCCCCATATTTTGTATTTACCTTCACTATTTCTCGCTCTAACATTTTTCTTTTAATCTTTTGCTCTCTTATACCTAGCGAAGTAGTATTTATAAAAATTATCTCCTCTAATTTATCTTTATAAATATTCTTTGATATTACACTAAGCATATACGAAGGTCTATTCTTTTTCATATATATGGGGGTAAAAAACACATCATTTGCCCCATTTTCAAGTAATCTTTCAAAAACAAATCCTAAGTTTTCTGAAGTTATATCATCAATATTTGTTTCTAGCAAAATTACATCATCTTCGTCATAGTAATCACTTTCTTCTATTTCAATCTCAAATATTCTTAATATATTAGCCCTCGAAAAATCTTTTGATCCTGCACCTAAGCCTATTCTTTTAATTCTAAATTTATGTGGCATCTTATTTTTTGAATTTAAAAAAGCCGCAATTCCTGCACCTGTAGGAGTTATCATTTCACCTTCTTCATCAGTTAAATTCATAATTAAATCATTTTGTGCAAATATATTTGCTACTGCTGGAACTGGAACCGGTAATATCCCATGTTGTATTTTTACAATTCCTTTTCCTTCAGATATAGGTGAAAAATATATTTCTTTGATTCCTAATTCATCAATTAAAATAGCAGTAGCTGCAATATCAACTATAGAATCAACCGCTCCTACTTCGTGAAAATGCACTTCATATATATCTAAATTATGTGCTTTAGCCTCAGCTTTAGCTATTATTTCAAATATTCCTTTAGCTATTTTCTTAGCATTATCTGAAAGCATTGAATCGTCAATGATTTTATTAATATCATTTAGATTCCTATGTTCATGATTATGATTGTGCTTTTTTTTGGCTGCCTTTAATTTCACTGAATAACCAGGCTTAATTTCTTTTATATTATTTGTTTTATATATATTATCTTCTGAGTTCAATATTACATCAAATTTCAAAGCAGATATTGAATTCTTGAGCACTTTCTCTATATTTATCTTAAACCCCTCTATTTTTAAGCTATTTAAATAATATAATAATTTTTCTTGATCTAATCCCAAATCCAATAGTGCAGCAACTGTCATATCTCCACTGATACCAGAATTGCATTCAAAATATAATGCTTTATTTGCCATTTGAATTCACCACCAATTGATTGATTTGGTTTGCAATATATCCAGCGCCAAATCCATTATCAATATTTACCACAGCAATTCCTTCTGCACAGGAATTTAACATTGTAAGTAGTGAAGATATTCCGTTAAAATTTGTTCCATATCCCACTGATGTGGGAACAGCAATTACCGGTTTATCTACCATACCTGCAATAACTCCTGGCAAAGCTCCTTCCATACCAGCCACAGCAATAATACAATTTGCACTAGATATCTCATCAACTTTTGATAAAAGTCGATGTATGCCTGCTACACCAACATCATAAATTCTCAATACTTTACTTCCAAAAAATTCAGCAGTTTGTGCAGCTTCTTCAGCAACTGGTATGTCTGAAGTCCCCCCTGTGCAAATGGCAATATTACCTAAATTTTTGTAACTTGACCTTTTTAGTTTTAAAATTCTAGATAAATCGTCATATTCTACATTTTCTATTATTTCTTTTATACTTTCGAACTGTTCTTTTGATGCTCTTGTGCCCAGGACATCAACATCATTTTCAGCAAAATGTTTGAATATATTAATTAAATGATCTTTCGACTTCCCTTCGCATAATATGACCTCTCCATATCCCTTTCTTACTTTCCTATGATGATCAAGTTTTGCAAATCCTAGTTCTTCATATGGCATTTTTTTTAAAGTTTTAACAGCATCTTCAATAGAAAGCTCACCTATTTTTACTTTTTTCAAAATATCCTCTAATTCCATTTTTTCACATCCTTTAAGAATTTATATTAACATCCATACTTCCTGATCTGAATCCCTCGATATCAATAGTTATATAAGTAAATCCATTAGATTTTAATAAATCTATTATTCTATCTGAATTCTCCAACAATCTGTACATATCGTCTTTTTTTACTTCTATCCTAGCTATTTCATCATGAACCCTAAGTCTAACTACATCAAACCCCATTTTTTTAATCTCATTTTCACAAATGTCAATCCTATTCAATAAATTTAAATCAATTTTTGTATTATATGGTATGCGAGTAGCAAGACATGGTGCTGAAGGTCTATTTGCAACCTTTATGTCTAAATCATTAGCCCATTTTCTAACAGTATTCTTATCAATGCCAAGCTCTGCTAACGGGCTTTTTATATCTAGCTCTTTAAGAGCTTTTAACCCTGGCCTATATGTTGAAAGATCATCAAAATTAGTGCCATCGATTATATTTTTGACATCATTTGCTTTAGCAAAATCTACAAGTTTTTGAAACATAAATTTCTTGCAATTATAACATCTGTCAATTGTGTTATTCAGAATCTCTTCATTCTGGAATTCATCAATTTCAATTATTTCATGGGAAACATTCATTTCATTTGCTAAATCAGTTGATATATTGATATCATTCATTGGGTGAAGCTTAGTATGAAAAGTAACAGCATATAATTTACATTTATTATCTCTATTAATATAAGAAGCAATCTTTAAAAGCAAAGTGCTATCAACACCACCGGAAAATGCTATACAAATCCCATCTTCCATTAGCTCTTCAATTCTATCAAATAGCATTTCTATCTTAATCATTTTTATCACCTTTATGATCAAGTAATTTTTCAAATGCTATTCTTTCACTGCCATCTTTTAAATATATTTTGCCGCAATATATATAATTTAGTCTTTCCATTATTCGTTGCATAGGGATGTTTTTAATATGTGTATCAACTTTAATGCTGTATACTCCATTGTCTTTACAATATTTTTCTACGTTTTCCATTATTTTATATGAGTATCCTCTTCCTTTATAATTCTCATTTATAGCTATTCTATGGACTACTGCATACTCCCCATTGCTAAGCCACTGACCATCATATATTTTATTGTATGTTTCCTCTCCGTCAAAAGAAATTGCAACATATCCTATTATATAGTCATTCTCCGATAAAACAAACCCGTATCCTTTATTAATATCATCTATTATTATTTCTTCATTAGGGTAATTGTTTTGCCATTGATCGATTCCTTTTATTCTAAAATTTTCTTGAGCTTTATAAATTATATTCATTATTTGAGGAACATCTTTTAGTGTAGCTTTCCTAAATTCCATAAACTCACCTCTTTATTATTTTGTATCTCTAATTATAATAATAGATAGGTTTATTTACAATAAAAAAATACTTCCAAATAAGGAATCTTGGTTGAATCAATATTACTTTATAATGTAGAATTTATGCAAAAAATTGGTAATGAGTATTGGGGTGGAAATAGGCTGTCTGATTTTAAGTTATATATTTATGTAGATGATAAAAAGGAAGGGAATAATTATAATTATTTAATTACCAGTAGGTATAATAAGACACCTATACGGAATGAAGAAATTGACAATATAGATGGGTATGAAACTTGGATAATATCCGATAATATAAATTAATATTAGGTCTATGAACAAAAGATAATTATTTCGTTTCTTTCTTTTTCTGTTAATATTGTAATCAGCATTAGCATTAACAACAATATACCCATTCTCTGTTAATACAAAATGAGCTATTAAACTACCTTCCATATCAAGAAACTTGTAAACTTCTGTTTTTATAATTTTAAAGCACCCTGTTCAGAATTATATATCTGAACAGGGTTTTACTATTTTCTAATTCTGTAAAAAATTTAGATTATAGTTTATAGCTATTTCATAAGTAGGCGAAATAATTCATGAAATAATTCAATAGAGTTTACATTCCACACAGAAAACCATATTCACACTTTCCTACACAATTCTCTTCAGTGATAAATTTATATTCTTTCTCTGTTTCCAGTTTAGAAAATATATTAACAATATCATTTAAAATATAGCTTTCTTGTATATGATCAAATTTTACTTCTAGTTTTTTACCATTATCTAATAAATAGATATACATATGATTTATCTCAATATTAGGGTAAATTTTTTTGATTGCATATTTGTATGCAACAAACTGGGGCATATAATCTTTTATTATTTTCTCCTCTTCATCAATGCTATTAACTCTGCTTGTCTTATAATCTATAATATCTATTTTCTCCTCTCCATTTTCCTCATAAATATCTAACCTATCAATAATGCCATAAAGTATTAAAAAGCTTTCCAATAATCTAACTCTAAACTCAAACTCAGTTTTTACTGACTTAGTGATTTTTTGATTATTTTCTATTTTTAAGAAGTTATCAATAAGCTTATATATCCTAGTCTTTTGATGCTCTTTTATTTGACCTAAACATTTTTTAATTTCTTTTTCAATATCTATTTCTCTATCTAGTATTAAATCCTCTAAAACTCCATGTATGAATGATCCTAACTTTAAAGCATCCATCTGATCTTTTGCATTTAGATTGTTTTCTAAATCATCTTCATATTTTTCTAAAAAAATATCTTTATTTAATTTATTATCATCCAAATACAGAACATATCTATAAAAATATTTTCTTGGGCAATCTTTAAACATCATGTACTTGGAAATACTAACAACAGATTTTGAATAATAATCAATTTTAAAATTAATATTATCAAGAACTTTTGTTGTATTTAGGCTATTAAATTGTCTATTGAGCGATGATTCTTCACTGATGTAAACATAATTATCAAATGATTTAGTTAGCTCTTCATATTTATTAAAAGGTAAATTCCTTAGTTCACCAAATATTGTCTTTGCATTATTCCTTTTTTCTATACCACTTAATGACAAAAACCTAATCGCACGAGTTATGCCCACGTAAAGAATTCTTAGCTCTTCATATCTATTTTCTATTGCCTTTTTATTGACTATATCATTAAACATTGCATCTGTTTTTGAATTTTTAAAACACAAGCCTAATCTAGCACTATCTACAGTGGATGTATCATATATAAAGTTTTCATTATTATCTTTAGTAAGCTGATAATCAAGGGCTGGAATAAAAACAGCTTCAAATTCAAGTCCCTTTGCTGCATGTATCGTCATGATTTTAACTGCATCGCTATTTTCAGTATCCAAAAATGCCACTGGTTCCTGATCTGATTCACTGGATAAATTATCAATATACTCAATAAATTCAAGTGGCGAATAAATCCCCTTATTATCAAATTCAATTGCTATTTCTAAAAATTTTTCATAATTTCTATATTTCTGCAAGCCATCATCTTGAATTAAAAGAATTTTTTGTATGTCTAGCTCATGATCAACAAGTTTAATTAAATCGTGTATCTTTAAAAAAGAAGCTTTTTGCTTTAAGTCAAACAACAAATCAGTTTTAGGATTCAATCCTTTCGCCAATTCTAAGTCATCAGTGCTTTTAATGTGAGAAAATATCTCTATCACATCATTATCAGATAAGCCAACAAAAGGACATCTCATCAATGCCAAAAATGATCTTTTCTCATCTTGGTTATACATAAACTTAATCAAATTAATTAAATCCTTTACCTCTTGTGAGTCATAATATCCTATTCCTCCAAGCACAGTATATGGAATGTTTTTTTCTTTTAATGCGTTTTCAAACTCTTTCAAACTATTTCTATTTCTTAGTAGTATTGCAACATCTTTATATTGTATGCCCTTATTGTTTAATTCAGCTACCTTATTAGCTATGAAATTGGCTTCTTTTATTCTACTATCACTTTCATTTTCTTCAAGCAGTGTCATTAGTTCTTCAGAAGATACTTTGCTTTCTCTCAACTTTTTAATATTTAATTTATTATTTGTTTCCTCTTTTGAATTATCGATAAATGTAAAGATAAACCCAGACTCTCCTTCTAATGAGTTTGTAGTTTCAGAAGGTTCATATATTTCCATGATCCTATTAAAAATGTCATTTGTTATTTTTACTATTTTATCATGGCTTCTATAGTTTTTTAACAAATTCATTCTTTCTCCATTTTGTTGGATAATTGAAGTAATCTGATCAAATACCTTGTAATTAGCGCCTCTGAATTGATAAATTGATTGTTTAATATCACCAACAACAAATAGCTTCCCATCTTCAATTTTCCCATTATCCTCAGCCAAATATAACAATATTTTTAATTGAATTTCGTTAGTATCTTGAAATTCATCCACTAAAAAGTATCTGAATCTATTTTTTAACTTTTCTCTGGTTTCTTCGCTTTTTTCTAAGATCTCTAAAGTATATCTTTCTAAATCATTAAAGTCCATTAAATTCAATGCTCTTTTTTCTTCCTGATATTTTTCATCGACTGCGTTTACCATTTCCAATATAAAGTCGATAACTAATTGACAATCTCTATAATTCTCATCATTCTCATAATAATTTACAATGTTATTTGTTGAATATTCAATAGCTTCTTTTATGCTATCTCCTCTAGTTGTTATTTCTTTATATATACTCAGAATTTCATTGAGAATTTGAGTTTTTAAATCGTATTTTACTTTAACACTTGAAAAATACATATCAAAACAATTGTGATATCTATCATCTTCTATGAATAAATTCAATATTTCTTCTGCACACTTTTTTAAAATTGCCTGTCTATCAATGTTTTCAATAATTTTATACATTGGATCAATCCCAATTAGGTAGTAATTCTCCTTGATTATATCATCGCAGAAACTATGAAATGTTGAGATGTTTGAAAGAACCATATTTTCTTTTATCTCATTAAGTTTAGATACCATTTCATTGTCTTTCTCATCTTTTAAAAATTCATTTATTAGGCCTAATATTCTCTCCTTCATCTCCAATGCAGCTTTTTTAGTAAATGTAATCGCAACTATTTCATCTATTTTCGCATCGGTATCGAGTAATATCTTTAAAAATCTCCTAGTTAAAACTCTTGTTTTTCCAGAGCCAGCTCCTGCATGTAAGGCGATATTTTTGTTTATATCTAATGCTTTTGCTTGTTCTTCATTTACGTTGTATCTTTGCATTATTTGTTCTAAATCAATCATATTGTTTCCTCTCTTGTACAATATAGTTATAATCAAATTACAGTTTTCCACTGTAATAATTATCAATTTCTTAAATAATAATATAGTCTTCTTTTCTAATCATTAAATACATTTCTTTGGCTTCTCACCCTAGCCAT
>JACIXZ010000012.1 GCA_014360205.1 Tissierellales bacterium | reverse complement strand
TTCTCCTTTCTTATTGTGGTTTTCCAATTACATTATATCAAAAGGAGAATTATTCTCTATATTTTTATGTTCTTTGTCCAACAATTATTTTACACTAAGTATACAAATAAATTAGGTACTGGATATTATATATTATAATTGTTATAATCTTTATAACAATACTATACAAGTGAGATGATTTAATGGATTTCAGACAATTAAGAACTTTTATAGAAGTAGCCAGACTTCAAAGTTTTTCAAAAGCCGCTCAAAAATTGTTTTTGACTCAGCCTACAGTAAGTAGCCAAATTCTGAACTTGGAAGAGGAATTAGGTACTAAATTATTTAATAGAGTAGGAAAGAATATAACTTTAACCAAAGCTGGTCAATTATTTTTTGATAAGGCATTAGAAATTATAAATACATATGAATCTCTTAAATATGAAATAGATCAATATAACAAATCTATTTCTGGAACATTAGACATCAGCTGTAGTAGTGTCCCAAGAAAACATCTTTTACCAAATATTATCAGTGAATTTAGTGCGCTTTATAAAGATGTAACTTATAGGATTAAAGAATTAGATTCTAGCAAGGTAATAGATAATATCTTAGATGGTTTTTACGATTTTGGAATAGTTGGAAACAAATATGATTTAGCTAATCTAAGCTTTATACCATTAATGAAAGATGAATTAGTTTTAATTTCTCCTATATCATATAATCTGAATTCTACAAAATTAGAAATCAAAGATATTATTAATTACAGCTTTATTTTCAGAGAAGAAGGCTCTGGAACTAGAGACATCGTTGAGAAAGCTTTTGAGTTATCATCATTCAACACCAGTTCTTTAAAAATTATTGCATATTTAGAAGATAATGAAACCATCAAAAAATTAGTTGAATGTGGACTTGGCTTAGGGTTTATATCGAAGTATGAAGTCGATAATAATGTAGGTACTACTTATAGAGTTCATAAAATAGAAAATCTTAGTTTTGAGAGATTTTTTTATCTTGTGTTTAATAAAACAAGAACTCTAAGCCCTCTAAGTTACAAGTTTATTGATTTTTTAATGGAAAGGTCAAGTCACAACTGATTTTTTTGAAAAAACAGTATAGCCTCTGACCTTCCTTTTAAATTTAATTTTCTATATATAGATGTTAAGTTGTTCCTTACTGTTTTCTCACTAATACACAATGTATTTGCTATTTCATAGTTTGATAGACCTTTTGACAGTAAACTAAATATTTCATATTCTCTTTTTGTAAGTTTTTCTATTGACTTTATTCCTTCTGTATTCAAAGATAATACTTCAATTTGTTTCATAAGTTTAGGGTCTAAAAATTCTTCTCCTTTATATATTGCTTCTAACATGTCATCATATGTGGAAGCATTAGACTCTTTACTTATATATCCTTTGAATGTTTTATTGTTTATATGATAAACATGAGTTAATGACAAATTGTTAATTAGAATCACAGAATTTTTGTTTAAATTCCTATCAATTATAATTCTAATTATTTCATTCTCTTCTTTATCAAATTCTGGGCAAACAAAATAAAAATCTACATTCCTCTTTAACATTTTCAAAGATTCTTCAAAGGTATGAGCAAAGTCTAGTATATTTATTTTATTATGTTCTTCAGCTTTTTTTATCAATCCCCAAATAAACACTTCTTGAGGATCAATAACTATTGCATTTTTTTTAAACATGTAAACAGCTCATTTCATAATATTTTTAGTATACTAATTTATATTTCAATTATGATCTTATTTTCTAATTCTGTTAAAAAGTTATCATTAAAAATAAATTCTTCTACTTTATTAATATCTTCATACATAATTCTATCATTTTCTAACTTAGGAATAAACTCTCTAATTTTTTTGTAAACAATTTTGGTGCCGTCACCTAACCCTCTATTTCCTCGAAGATCTACTGCCTGACATGCTGTCAACATCTCCATAGATAATACTTTTTTTACATTTTTAGTTATTTCAAGAGCTTTACGTGATGCAATAGTCCCCATTGACACATGATCTTCTTGGTTGCCAGAAGAAGGTATAGAATCTACACTAGCTGGATGAGATAAAATTTTATTCTCGGAAACTAACGCAGCAGCTGCATATTGAACTATCATAAATCCAGAATTAACACCACCATTTTCTGTTAAAAAAGCAGGTAGCCCATTATTTAATGATGGGTTTACTAATCTTTCTAGTCTTCTCTCAGAAATATTAGCTAGCTCTGATAATGCAATACATAGGAAATCCAAAGCTAGCGCTACTGGTTGCCCATGAAAATTTCCACCTGATAAAACTTCTTGCTCTTCTTCAAATATTATTGGATTGTCTGTAACAGCATTCATCTCAGTTTCTAAAACATTTTTTACATATCCAATAGCATCTTTAGATGCTCCATGAACCTGAGGCACGCATCTAATAGAGTAAGGATCTTGCACTCTCAATTCTCCCTGTTTAGAAATATTATTGCTATTATTTAGGAATCTAATCAAATTATTGGCTGTCTTTGTCTGGCCTGAATGGCCTCTTAAATTTTGTATTTTTATATCAAAAGCATCTTTAATTCCATTCAAAGCTTCAGTAGTTAATGCACAAGATAAATCCGCTAATTTTAAGATATTTATAGCTTCATATAAAGCTATAGAACCTACTGAAGTCATTACCTGTGTTCCATTTATGAGTGCTAGACCTTCTTTAGCTTGAAGGCTTATCACTTCTAAATTTGCTTTTTGCATTGCTTCTCTGCCCGACATCTTTTTCCCTTTGTAAATCGCTTCGCCTTCACCAATCATTACCATCACCATGTGAGCCAATGGCGCTAAATCTCCACTTGCTCCTAATGAGCCTTTTTCTGGAATTATTGGATGTACTCCACGATTTAGCATATCAACTAATGTTTGTAATGTTTCTAATCTAATTCCAGAAAAGCCTTTAGAAAGAGCATTTATTCTTAATAACATTATACCTCTTACAATCTCTTCACTTAAAGGGTTTCCTATTCCACATGCATGACTTAATATTAAGTTTCTTTGAAGTTCCATTGTGTCTTCCTTTGAGATTAAAACATCACTAAATTTTCCAAATCCCGTAGTTATTCCATATACAATTTTTTCTTCTCTAACTATTTTTTCAACAAACTCTCGTGAACGATTTACTTTTTTAATCGCATCATTAGATAATTGTATTTCTTCTCTGTAATTTACTACCTTTATAAACTTTTCTAAATTTAAACTATTCCCATCAATAATTATCATAATTTTGCCTCCTAAAATTTTATTCTGATATCAAAATAAAGTCAAGCAAAACACCACGTTTAAAGATGTGGTGTTTTGCTTGACTTTCATTACAACTTTTTTCATAATATATCCCTGCTTTTAAATAAATATTATTTATTCTTTAATTAATATTCTTTACTGAATCCCTTATTACAAGTTGAACAGGTAGTTCTATGGTTTCTTCTTCTGAACTTTCGTTAGCCAATATTTTTGATAACTTTCTAACCGACACAGCTCCTATATCATAATATGGTTCCATAATAGTTGTAAGCTTTGGCCTTATATAAGATGCTATAGATATGTTACCATATCCAACTATAGATAAGTCATCTGGAACATAAATATTATTGTCATAACAATAATTTATTAAACCAATAGCAATTTCATCGTCGCAACAGTATATTGCAGTTATTTCATTATTTGTAATATCCTTATGAATTTTATATCCTAGCTCATAACCAACTGAAATCGTATGCCCATCGACTTTATATATATTAGGTGTATTCCCTAAATATTCCATAGCTTCATTATATGCAAGTAATTTATGCTTTTCTATAGTTATATCTATGTCTTTCTCTTGAGTAACATATGCTATTCTTCTATGTCCATATTCAATTAGAAAGTCCATGACTTTTTTGCTAGCTAGATAATTGTTTATCCTTACAGTAGGGCTTTCCAATACATTATAGTATTTATTTAAGTAAACAAAAGGTATTGAAGAATATTTCAAGTAAGAAATTACATCTTCATTATATATTTCAGATAGTAATATAATTGCTGCTACTTGCTTTTGTAATAGTAACTGTGTAAATCTTTCTTCTGCTTCTTTATCTCCATAGGAGCTACACAATAATATATCGTAATTATACATGTGCCCTACTTCTTCTATGCCTCTTACAATCTGAGCTACATATGAACTGCCGATATCATCCACAATTACCCCTATTACGTTCGATTTCTTAGTAACTAAACTTCTTGCAATTTCATTTGGTCTATATCCAAGATCCTCTATTGCTTTGATTACTTTTCTTCTAGCTTCAGGGCTTACTGGCTTTGATTCGTTTATAACCCTAGATACAGTAGAAATTGATACCCCTGCTCTTTTGGCAACATCTTTTATTGTTACTGCCATTTACTCACCTCGTTTCTAAATTAATGTATTAACAAATTTCCAGAGAAAACCCCACTAAGTAATTCAACATATGAGATATCAATCTCGCCAAACTCTTTATTTTTTAAGGGATTTTCTAAATAAACTAAAGCTATAACTTCTTCTTTTATTAAAATAGGTGTAACTAAAACTGAATTGACTTTTCTCTCAAAGCTCATTTTATCTAGATTAGCTTTATTCCAGTCAATAAAACATTCTGTTTTTTTATTTAATCTTACCCTATTTATAATCTCTTCGTCAACTGAATAGCTTAAATTAGAACTAAGTTTTTTCTTAAACTCTGCATATTGCTTAATTTGTCTTCCTTTAAAATACAAAAATACTCCCAGTTCTGAATCTGTTGTTTCAATCAATTTCTTTAGGAATATAGATATTTTAGTTTCTAAATCTAAATTTTCTTTGTATAACTTTGAAATTTCAATTATATCAGAGGTGTTATAAATATCTTGGAAAATATTATCATAATTAATTTTTGAATTATATTTTTTGAAATCTTTAATCTCGACAAACTCTTCACTCCAACAAACAGATGAATTTCTTTCTTTTATTTCTTTAGCAAAGTATAGTGCCTGATCAGCTCTAAATATAAGATCTTCCAATATATACCCATTAGTAGGAAAGTGAGATATGCCTATGCTTACAGTTATAGATATATTGTTTTTTGAAAAAATATGATTTTCAATTGCTTTTCGAATTTTTTCAGCAATTATATAAGCATTCTCAATATTAATATCTTGAAGTAACAAGAGAAATTCCTCGCCACCATACCTACTTATAAAATCTGAATTTCTAATATTCTTATTAACTATATCTACTATTTTGCAAAGAACTTCATCTCCAAATTGATGACCATAAGAATCATTAATATTCTTAAATTTATCTACATCTATCATCAAAAGTGCAAATTCTAAATTTGTATCGTTATATTCTTGAATTAGATCCTCTGCAATTTCTAAAACTCTTTCTCTTGTGTAAGCTTTAGTCAAAGTATCTTTGTTGCTCTTATTAAATAACATTTGGTTTTGTATGTTTAAATATAAAATCTTAGACAAACCTTTTAAAATATAATATCTAGTGTAATCTATTCTATTGAGGTTACTAAATGACTGAATGCATAAAAACCCAATAACTTCTTTATTTCGTGTAATCTGAGTATCTCTTTTTTCTTTTATTGCAAAACTATCCTTAGGTTCGTTATATAATGGTATCATAATAAAAGCCTGTAAATTATTATCTATATATTGTTCGTATAGCGAATCTTTGTTAATATCTAAATTCTTATTATAAATTATGTCGTTTCCTTGAAGAACAATACTTTCTAGTAAAGCATTTGAAGAATCATATGTCTTTTTATTGTCAATTGATATATACTCCTCGTTATATCCGTTATAAGCAAGTAATTTCACAAACACATCATTAGCATTTGTAATTGCTGATATATATTTAAGCATCAATTCAATATTTACTTTGCTATCATTAGTAAAAGATGTCAGTACCGAATCAGTGGTTCTAAATCTGCGCATCAATTCATTTGGATAAAATATCTTTTCATAAATATCGTTTGGCAAATCACTAATTAGCTTGTTTAGACCTTCTCCTTTCTTATTATCCAAAAATAAATTTAACTCAATTTTATATTCTGTTCTTAGAATCATTTTTACTAATTCTATATTTCTCTCTACCTCATAAATTGAATATATCAATCTTTTAAAATCTTCATCAACAATATCTTTAGTTGAATCAGAAATAAAGTCAAGATTATAAAGTAAAGTTTTTAACAAAGTTAAATATTTATTAGATTTGATCGAAAAGTTCTTTATCAGAAAATAATAATTTATTATTGGCAAAATAAATTTATCCTTATTTTCTATTACAAATGTTAAATTATCAAACTGGTCATCTAATTCAACATTTTTGATTCTATTTAATATTGTATAATCATATTTAAACTTGTCTTTTACATTAATTTGATCTATTTTATCATATTGTTCTATTAATAAGTTGTAAAAATCATATTCGTTAAGGTAAAGCGCAAAAAAAGCTGTGTTTAAAATATAATCAGCATAATCATACTTGTTTGCATTCACCGAAAAATCATTTAACAATTCTACTGCTTTAGCCCTATTTATTTCTCTATTATTTATTATGTCTAAATAAAATCGTCTAGCTTGTGATCTAGAATAAAATTTAATGCTTGAATTTTGAGATCTTTTAATTGATATCTCACTAAATTTTAAACCCAGATCGATATCTCCTAACCTATAATAAAAAAGTGACAAAAATTCAGAGTAATTTATTAATATTTCTTTATCTAGAATGGGTTGACTATTATTCATATCTTTTAATTTATAATATATATCAATTGCCCTAGCGATATCATTTTTATGCAGCATAACAGTACCGGTATTTATTATAACATAAAAATATAAACTTCTATCTTTTGTTTGTTTACATATTTTATCTGCTTCTTCTAAATAATCTAAAGCTTTATCGTAATCTCTAGTGGTAATATAAGACTCAGCTAAATTATTTAAGAAATTCCCAATCTTGTTGTTTAAGCTAAATTCTCTTAAAATTTCAATACACTGCAAATAATATTCTATTGCAATATCAACCCTGCCATAATTATCCCCATACTCATTAGCTATGTTATTTAGTGGTTTCACAACTTCAAATGGTCTATCGGAACTATTAAAATATTCTATGCTTTTCTCATAGTTCTCGATAGCTTCTTTTGAATTTCCTTCAATAAATTTACAAATTCCTTTGATATTATAAAAATCTCCTAAATAGCTAGTAATATTTCCCGATAGGGATTTTTCTATTCCGATGTCAATTATAGCCTTAGCACTATCATTTTCACCTATTCCCATGTAATAAACTGATTTGATATAATAATACCTAATTAAATTATGTGCATCCAATATATCTAAATTAGATTCAATTTCTTCTAAAATAACTGTAGCCATATTTATTTTGTCTGTTCTAATGTATATTTCAAAAAGAAAGATATTGATGATCGTTTTAACCTTATTCGTTAATTTGCTAGATAAATATAAAGATTTAAAAATTTTATCAATAATTCTTTTTGATTCCTTATACTCTCCTCTAACGTTATGCATCTCGATAAGAGATAGCATTATATCAATTTCTTTTTCATAATTTTTGTTTTTTATCAAAGAGTAGCATAATTCTAATATTTTAAGAAAAGAATCTGAGTATTTATTACTTTCTTCTTCCCTTTTTTCATAAACTAAATCTTTTAACAAATCAAACTGAAAAGAAGAGCTCAACTGATACATCAATTCTAAAAAATTGTAATTTTGACCTGAGATCTTTTTATTTAAAATTATTTTTGATATTTCTCTATGGTATTCAGTCTTTTTAATTTCACTTAATGATCCATAAAGCGCCCACTTTAATTCCTCATCTACAAACTCAATATATTTAGTAGATTCATTATTAACTAAATATATTATTCTATTTTTTCGTAACGATTCTATTATGCTATTTATTTCAACATCCTTAAACTCAGATGATGTTAAATAATCATAATAGATTATGCCATCTACACATGAAATAAAGGATAATAAAGTTATCTCGGTTTTTGTCAATTCATTCAAGAGTACTTTAAATCTTTCTTCTACATTTTTAGGAAAAGTTAACTCTTCATAATTGTCAATTTTTAATGCCCAATTACCGTTGTCGTTCATGTACATAGTTCCATTGACGTAAAGATATCTAAGCAATATTTCCATATATCTGGGATTCCCTTTTGATTCCCTATATATTTTATCTGCAAATTCATATGGTGGATATCCCATACCTAGAACTTTTTGTACAAATTTTTCACTGCTTACTTTATCTAAATTGTTTAAATGATATTTGACAATTAATTCATTTTCTTGCCAATAGTCAACATAATTATTAAAATCTATAAATGTTGTTGACTCACTTGAAGAAAGCACAAAAAATACCTTGTATTCCTTTAATCTAATTAGCAAATAATCGATAAATTCTAACACTTCTTTGCCTATATTATCAAGATCATTAATTACAATATATAAAATATTGTTTCTAAATTTATTTATTATTGATTTTTCAATTATTGAAAATATATTATGCCTTTCATTAACCTTTCCTATACTGTATGTTTGCAATCCAATGTCTGTAGAAATATTAAAATTGTTATTTGTTAGCGAAAAATCATATATAACATCAAGAAAATCAAGAAATTTAATAATTATTTCATTTAAATTATTATTTAGAGGATCGTAACCTGAGAAATCGAAATAAATATAGTCTCTTAAGTTTAGCTTTGCTAATCTACCCCATTCTTTTAATACTATGCTTTTTCCTGTCCCTTTCTTCCCAGAATATATTATTGCTTTTTCTTTTAAAGAATTACTTGTGATGTTTTTATCTACATAATAGAACATATTTAAATACTTCTCTAAGCCAACAATAGACGTATTAAAATTAAGGGTTCCTCTTTCTTTTTTATAATCTATATTATATTGGATGTTAAATAATTGACAAACCGTCTTAATAGTTTCTTTCAATGACAGTTTTCGATCATTATAATTGGTAATTAAACATTTTTCTACTATATTATTTAACTCTTGTAATTCATGAGAGTCATTTTCCAATTTTGAAATTAGAAAGTTTTTAATTATGATACCTATAGAATAATAGTCAGAATTAATACCACTTTCGGCATTTTCTAGTAATATTTCTGGTGAAATGTATTCATAATAACTCTCATATATATTTAAATTGTATTGAAGATCTATAATGCTAGAGATATTTAGTAGTTTAACTTCCAATTTTTCAGAAATAAATATAATATCAGGATTTAAGATTTTAATAGGGAATCCTCTGAAATGTAAAAAATCTACAACTTTTAATATCTCTATTATAATTCTTGAAATTTCCTTAACATTTAGATTGTTAACTTCAGACAGCCTTTTCCAGTCGCAATATTCTGAAGATACTAAATATAAAGGTGCATTAATTGCTTTTAAGTCAATAGTTTTAATAACATCAAATTCATATGTTTCCAATAAATTATCATGTGAAATGCTTATATATTGGGGAAAATTTGCTATATAATCATCTATAAGAAACTTTTCTTTATGACGATTCTTGATTTTAATGAATTTTTTGCCTGTATTAAATCTAAGCGATTCAGAAATATATGCCTCGCCATTTTTATCTCTTTTATATTTTTCTAATATACGATAATCATTAATTAAATACATTTCAAAACCCCTTTATATACTTAACTATATTCATCTGACATATTTATATATAGCTTTTCTAAAGCATTCATCAAGCTTTCTTTTTCTTCTGAACTTAAATTTTCCAATTTGGATTCTAAAAAGCTAATTCTTTTATCCATCACTTTATTTAATACTTCTCCACCCTTTTTAAGTGTAGTCACTCTTACAACTCTTTTGTCTTTTTCATCTCTAGTCCTCTTTACTAATTCACTTTTTTCCATTCTGTCTACTAAATCAGTAATTGTACTGCATGCCAAATCCATTTTTTGACTCAACTCGCTTATAGTCATCCCACCAGAATTAATTAAGATTTGTAATGCTGTAAATTGTGGTGCAGTTAAATTATAATCATTTAATATCATTCTTCCATTTTTTCTTACAATATAATCAATTTTTCTTAAATATTTCTCTATTGCTTCTACGTGATTATTCTCCAAAATATTAACCTCCTAATTAAACTACTATTTCTATAGCATTCTTTACAACTTGAAAACAAGCTGGTAATTTTCCGCCATATTCTCCATCAATATCTATAATAACATCATCATCAGAACTAATTTCTATAGTGTCTGTTTTAAAATAAATTACCTTGGGGTGATTTATATGCTCTCCTTTGAATATATTTATGAAAATTGTCGCTAGTTCAATCATTTCTGTCTTTTTGATCACCACAACATCTAATAATCCATCACATATTTCTGCAGAAGGTGCAAGTTTTTTAAATCCTCCTATCGAAGAACTATTTGAAATTAAAAAAAGTAAAATTTCTTCTTTTAAAACTATCTCTGGTGTTCTAATTTCTACTTTTATGGGTTCTAACCTTTCCTTCATTAATTCTTTCAATCCCTCAAGATAATAGGCAATTCTGCCAAGAATTGCTTTCATTTCGGGTTGTGCGGTATGTGCAACACTGGTTAACAAACCACCAGCTGCTACGTTAACAAAATATTGATCACCTAATTTCCCAACATCTACTTGCATAGTGTTTCCCTTTTTTATTAACCTGTATATTCCATTGATAGTGCTAGGCAAATTCAAAAATTTTGCGAAATCATTAACAGTTCCAGAAGCAATTATTGCTATTGGTATTTTTTTATCACTTAACATTAATCCTTTAACGACTTCATTTACAGTTCCATCCCCACCGCATACCACTATTAAATCAAAATTTTCTTTACAAGTGGCTATTGTTTCATAAGTTGCATCATCCTTACCTTTTGTATAATGCTTGGCGATTAAATACCCATCATTCAGAAGTTTTTTTATTAAAGAATCTATTCTTCTATCAATCATTTGTCTCCCAGAAGATGGATTTATTATGAATTTTATTTTTTCCATCAGCATTCTCCTATTAATCAGTTAAACATATTTAATAAATTATATTATATTGTTAGTATATCAATTTATTTACAATTATCAACACATTATTGAAAAAAATTCCAAGCAAGTAATCATTAAATTGACTACTAGGCTTGGAAGAAATATAATGATCATTTCTTAAATATAGATCTGATTGTTTCAATAATCTCTTTTAAAATCTCGATATATAAACTTGCATCTCTTAGAGTATCAGTAATTCCAACTGTTGTATCAGCAATAGATTCCATAACAGTTTCTACAGTATCTCCTAATTTTTGAGTTGTATCGTCAATTACATCTGTTACTTCACTAATTTTTGTAGTTATATCATTAGCATTTTTAATTATGCCCGATAAGTCGTCTTTAACTTCGAAAATAATCTCATCTGTTTTCTTAGTTATATTATCAATGTTTTCAGTAATCTCTGGCAATTTTTTTAATGTAAAATCTAGTTGTTCTGAATTAGATTCTACTAATTCGTTTGCCTTTTTTGTCAATTTATATATTTTGTTTAATATTGCTACAAAATAGCCTAGTACACCTATCCCGAGTATATATAATAATAATTGGAGAAGATCTCTCAGAGTAAATGTTATATCCATAATAATCTCCCCTTATTCTTTTACTATATTTTTGGTATTATCTTTATTTTCATCTCCTAAATCTTTAATTTCTTCTTTAGTTTCTTCTATTTCGTCCTTTATTTCTTCAGATTTTTCTTTTACTTCTTTAACATTTTTCTGTAAGTTTTGCTTTGCTTTTTCATATTGTTCTTTTGTTAAATCGATTCCTTCTTCTACTTTTTCTTTGACATTTTCAACTACTTCTTTACTCACATTCACAATATCCTCTCGTGTTTCTTTCCCCGATTTAGGTGCAAAAAGCAATCCAGCTACTGCTCCAATGGCTGTCCCTATTGCTATTCCAACAGCAACATTTTTAGCAGTTTCTTTCTTTTTTTCTCTTTCCACTTGTTTTTTCTTTTCTTCAATAATTTTATTCAATTTCATTAAGTTTACCCCCTCTTACTTTATGAGATATAAATACCCATTATGATTTTTTTACAAACAATGATATATATACTAAAATTATAATACCATAATATTTGAATTATTTACAGCTTTGGTATAAAATTATATTGAAACAAAAAGGAGGATAACTATGCTTGATTTTCATATACACAGTGATTTTTCAGTCGATTCAAAGGAAAATTTGGATAATATCGCAAAAAAAGCAATTGAGAGAAATTTAAAATACATATGTATTACTGATCATGTTGATTTTGAGTCTTCTATTGATGGTGCTGATATAATGTTTAGGCCCGAAGATTATTTTAGAGACTTAAAAAAATTTAAACACAAATATAAAAATGATTTAGAAATCTTAGTAGGTGTTGAAATCGGAATGCAGCCTAATCTCTATAACAGATATGATGAATTTATCAATAATTACCCTTTTGATTTTGTTATAATGTCAATTCATTCAATAAATGGTAAAGATATATTTAATAGTTTTGAATCGCCGAACTTAGATCCTAGTAAAACACTGGAAATTTATTATTCTGAAATATTGGAGTGTGTATCTAATTTTAATAATTATGACACTCTTGGCCATATTGACTTTATTGATAGATATTTAAATACACAATATTTATATGGTGAAAAAAATAAAATAAGTATAATAATAGAACAGATTCTAGAATCCCTTATAAAAAACAATAAGGGATTAGAAATAAATACTGCTGCTTTGCGATATAATCTTGGATTTATTCATCCAAAACCTTCAATCCTACAATTATATAAAAATCTTGGTGGTGAAATACTAACATTTGGATCAGATTCCCATGTATGTGATCATATAGGATATGAATTTAAATCCGCAGAACGTATTTTAAGAGAATTTGGTTTTAGACATTTGTATTATTTTAAACAACGCAAAAAATACCCTATTGATATTTAAAAACAAAATCCGCAGTGCCGTCTTCTTTATTAATTCACACCCGCACAGATGCAGGTGGGTGCCCTGTTGAAAGTCTCTAACTACCTAGCTTTCTAGGCTTGTTATCAAAATTCAAACCTTCAGGCTCCCATATATAATATGTCGGTTGAATTATATAAGAATAACGAACACTGCAGATTTTATTTTTTATTTCTTAAATTTATTATAATATAATTAATACTATATTTCAATATTAATCAATTTAACGCTTTAAAATATTAGCCATATCCTGTGGTATCTGAACTTTTAAATTTACTTTGGTCTTGGCCCTCAAATTTTCAAATATTAAGCCATAAGCGTGTAAAGCTTGTCTGTTTATCCTTCTATCTTTTTTAAAATATAGTTCATCTCCTATGATAGGGTGTCCTATATATGCCATATGAACTCTAATTTGATGGGTTCTTCCTGTAAAAGTCTTTACTTTTAAAAGTGTAAAATCGTCATATCTGTCTATTACTTCATAATAGGTCTTGCAATAATCCCCATCATTTCTTACTTCTCTTCCATATCCATCAATTTTTTGGGCTATTGGTACTTCTATTATCCCATCTTTTTCGTTTATTATTCCATCAACTATAGTATAATAATATTTCTCTAATATACCATTTTCTAGCTGTAAAGACATTTGTTGATGTGCAAACTGGTTTTTAGCAAAAATAACTAATCCAGAAGTATCTCTATCTAGTCTATTTACAATCCTAATTTTTCTTTTTAAATTTATTTTATTAAAATAATAAGCTACACCATTTGCTAATGTTTTATCTGGGTAATTTTTAGTTGGATGCACCAACATAAAAGGAGGTTTATTAATAACAATTAAGTCTTTATCCTCATATACTATATCCAAATCCATTTTCTCAGGTTCAATATCACACACTTCATCAACAAAATATATTGTTACAGTATCATTTTTTGAAACAATATAATTATTTCTTAGTATTTCACCATTTATATATATCATTTTATTCCTATAAAGCTGACAATATAGTCTATTAGAAATATTTTTACTTAGTAGAAAATCTTTTACTTCAACTTCATTTCCTTCATTTGTATAAGAAATACAATCATCTATTAAATTCATCTTTCTCTCCTACAATATTTATTAAATCATTTACTTATGTTACAATCATTATATATCATTATATCAATTTTATTTATAAAAATAAAGGACGTGATGGCTTTGAACAAACGTGTTGTTAACATAATCTCTAATCGAAATTATGAATCCAGAAAAACTTCAGAAATACTTGTTTCTAAATTAAGAAAAAGTGGGTTCGAGCCTTCTGTTACTTATGACGAAAAAGCCGAATTAAATATATGTATAGGTGGTGATGGAGCATTTTTAAGAGCTGTTCATAGAAGTAAATTCCCTAGTATCCCTTTTGTTGGCATCAATACAGGGCATCTTGGATTCTTTCAAGAAATAACTCCTGATGGTATTGATACTTTTATTCAAAGGTATATCAGCGGAGATTACAATATAGATGAGATTTTTCTAGTGAGTGCTTCTATTTGTTCTGATGAAAAATGTTATTATCAAACAGCAATCAACGAAATTGTAATTAAAGGAATTGCTTCAAAGATTATTCATCTTGATGTTTCAATTGATAATAATCATTTGGAAAAATTTAGCGGAGATGGATTGATTATTTCTACTCCAGTTGGCAGCACTGCTTATAATTACTCTGCAGGTGGTAGCATAATTCACCCAAGTATAAAAGCACTTCAAATTACTCCAATATCTCCTATAATTTCAAATGCATATAGAAGCTTACCAAATAGCACAATTATTCCAGGTGATTCTGTTATTAAAATAAACCCAGAAAGAAGATATATGAATTCTATTTTAATTGTGAATGATGGATATGAATATAAATATAAAGATATTTCAACAATTGATTTGACAATTTCTAAAAAAACAATATATAAATTAAATTTTAGCAAAGACATGTACTGGGAAAACTTAAAAAATAAATTTTTATAACAAAAATGCTCCTAACAGACAAATTTATAATTATATGCCGTTAGGAGCATTTTTTAGATTAATTTATCAAATTCATCAACTAAATTTCTAAAAACTTTTAGAGACCTTTCAAGTGGTTCATTTGTAGACATATCAACCCCTGCTTTTTTCAATACATTTAGAGGATAATCAGAATTTCCACTTTTTAGAAACTCAATATATTTTTCTAAACTTCCTTCTTTTTTATTATATATGTCATTTGCTAATGTAACTGCAGAACAAAAGCCTGTAGCATATTGATAAACATAAAAATTATAATAAAAATGAGGTATTCGTGCCCATTCTATATCTATTAAGTCATCTAATATTATGCTATTCCCATAATAAAGTCTATTTAAGTCTCTATATGTTTTGTTTAAATAGTCAGCTGTAATAGCATTGTCTTTTTCTACATATTCATATATAGACTTTTCAAACTCAGCAAACATCGCTTGCCTAAATACAGTTGTCCTAAAACTTTCAAGATAATGATTTAATAAATAAGCTTTTTCTTTTGAGTTAGTAGCTTTATTAAGCAAATCCAGCAAAAGCAATATTTCATTAACTGTTGAGGCTACTTCCGCGACAAAAATGCTATAATTTCCATTAATGTAAGGCTGATTTTCTCTCGTGTAATAGCTGTGCATTGAATGCCCAAGCTCGTGAGCAAGTGTAAATACGTCATCTAATCTTTCGTGATAGTTAAGAAGAATATAGGGTTTTGTATCGTAAGAACCACCGGAGTATGCTCCAGATCTTTTTCCTTTGTTCTCATAAACATCTATCCAGCCATCTTTAAATGCTCCTTCTACGATACTTATATATTCATCTCCAAGTGGTTTCAAGCCTTCTAAAACCATATTCTTAGCTTTTTCATAATCTATACTATCGTCTATATTTTCAACTAAAGGCGTATAAAGATCATACATATTGATTTCGTCTAATTTTAATGCTTTTTTCCTTACCTCTACATATTTATGCATACTATCTAGATTCCTATGGATCGAATCCAGTAAATTATCATAAACTATGACATCAACATTATTTTCTGATAAACTAGCTTCTAAAGCCGAACTGTAATTTCTTATTCTGGCAGTTATGATGTTTTTCTTAATATTTCCATTTAATGTTGATGCTAATGTGTTTCTAAACTTAAAGAATACATTATAAAATTCATAAAAAACTTTTTTCCTAAATTCCCTATCTCTATCTTCTAATAACTGAATAAAATTACCTTGAGTAATTTCTATTTCTGTGCCATTCTTATTTATAACAGGGAAAGTTAAATCAGCTCCGTTGAAGATTGAGTAAATATTTTCAGGAGCCATCAGAGCCTCGCTATATTGTGCGATTATCGATTCTTCTTTATCTGACAATATATGTTCTTTCCTTCTTAGTATATCATCTATGAAATGCTCATATATTTTTAATCTAGAGTCTTCTTTAATATATTTTTTTAAATTATTCTCATCTGCGCTTAAAATTTCAGGTATGATAAACGAAAGTATGTCTAGCGACTTTGAATATAATGAAATTGCTTTATCAAATAGTTCTTGTGATTCATTTACTCTTGTATCTTCATCAAACTTCATGCTTGCATAAGAAAAGATTTTTTCTACTATCCTCAGTATCTCATCTCTTAGTACTAATCCTTCTAGAAGATTAGTTGAATTTGATGTTAAATTTCCTTTCATTTTAGAGATAATTTCCCAATCTTTTTCTAATTTTTTTAATTCTTCTTCTAGTTCTTCATTATTGCTGTAAATATCTTCTAGATTCCACATATATTCCTTTGAAATTTCACTTCTCTCTTTAATTTTCAAGTAAATACCTCCTAATTTAACTTTTGTAAAGAAAATTCAATAAGATCTTTAGCTATTGGAGCTGCAGATCTTCCTCCAGTTGCCCCTTCTTCTTCTAATAAAACTACCACTGCTATTTTGGGATTCTCAGCAGGTGCATAACCTACAAACCATGCGTGATCTAATCCTGAAGAATTTTCTGCTGTACCAGTCTTTCCTGCAACTGTTATATCTCTAAGTTTAGCATTTTTGCCTGTCCCAATTCTTACAGCATCAATCATCATATCTTGTATTTTTTTTACATCGTTATAATTACCGACATTATTTAAAATTTCTATGGATCTAGTCTCTATCACATCTCCTTTATAAGATAATATTTTTGACACTAAGTGTGGTTTTACAATGTTTCCATCGTTTGCTATTGCAGAAGTAACCATGAGCATTTCTAAAGGAGTTACTAAAATTCTTCCTTGCCCAATACCCGAAGCTGCCAATTCAGTTTTTGTCATATCATTAGTTGGAAAAGAGGATTGTTTTAAGTCTAAATCAAATTGAATTTTTTTATTAAAGTAAAAATTTTCAGCTGTCTCTAATATTTTATCATGCCCTAATCTTAAGGAAGCTTCAGCAAAATAAGTGTTACAAGATTCAATAAAGGCATCTTCTAAACCAACATTTCCATGGTTTTTCCCATCATAATCATTAATCCTATAACCATCGACAATTATTGACCCAGTGCATATATAATCAGTATCAGTGCTATCATTTTGCAATGATGATAATGCTGTTACGATCTTAAATGTTGATCCTGGAGGATACAATCCTTGAGTAGCTCTATTTAATAGAGGGCTATTTGGGTTTTCTATGATATTTTCCCATTCATTTGCTAAATTATTTACATTAAAGTCTGGCATGCTAACCATAGAGTATATTTCACCTGTTTTTGGATTCATGGTTATTATGCTGCCTTTTTTGCCTAAAAGCAATTCTCTAGATTTTTGTTGTATATCATGATCAATTGTCAAAACTATGTCATTGCCTTGTCTCTCATTACCAATTAAATTCTTAATGTTATTTATATCAATTGTATTTGTGTTGCCAATTAAACTTGAATTATAAGTTTTTTCTAAACCTGCTTTTCCATACTCTCTAAAACTATACCCAATAATATGGCTATATAAATAGTCATATTTATATACTCTCTCTATGTTATCATTTTCTCCAATTATAGAATATGCTAAAACATTGTTATTTCTATCATAGAAACTACCTCTGATAATTTCTTGTTCATCTGCCCACAAACGCTTATTATACGGATTTTGTTTAATGTTCTCTGCTTGAAATATCTGAAAATATGTTAAATAAAAAATCAAAATTATATTTAGAAATGCCATTATTGAAACAACTTTTAATATTCTCTTTCTTTCTATATCACTCATTTTGAGAACCTCCATTTAAATCCTTTTCAGAAGCCCCTTGTAAAAACCCTAAAGCAATAAAGCTAGTCACTATGGAAGTCCCACCATAAGAAATAAAAGGCAATGTTAACCCTGTTAATGGTATTAATTTAATTACTCCACCAATTATTATAAATGTTTGAACTCCAAATAAGAGACTAATTCCAATAGAAATAATTCTATAAAACATTTCCTCCTGTTTTAGAGCAATCTTAAATCCCCTATAAACAAAAATTAAATATAACATTATTATCCCGATTCCTGTTAATATACCCATCTCTTCTATAATTGCAGAAAATATAAAATCATTATAAGATAAAGGAATAAAATTAGGTCGTCCCCTGCCTATACCCGTTCCGAAAAAACCACCTTCTGCAATTGCAAACAATGATTGAGTTATTTGGTAACCAATAGTATCGATAAATTCCCATGGATTTAGCCAAGTAATAAATCTTATTCTCACATGATCAAATATAAAATATCCTGCAAACCCTCCAAAAGTAAAAAGGACTAAATTATAAATTGTATATTTGAGGTTTTGAGTGTAAATATATTGAATACCAGCGTATATTGCAAAAAACACTATCGATGCTCCTAGATTTCTTTGAATGAATAGAATGGCTATAAAAGAGTAAACAATTCCTAATGTTATTATTTCTTTGTGTTTATCAAATTTTGAATTAGCACTAAAAGCCTTACCAGAATATATACAAGCTAAAATAAATACAAAAATTATTTTTATTAGTTCTGAAGGCTGGAATGATAACCCTCCTATATTTATCCATCTTAATGAACCATTAGTTCTTAATCCGAAAAAAAGTGTCGAAAAAAATAGAATATAACTAATTGCTAAATATAATTCAAAATGTTTATCCCATTTATTGTAGAATTTAAAAAAAATATAAGTTATGAAAAAGCTAATAATACCAATATACAACCATTGTAATTGTCTGATTCCTAAATTTGGGTCAATCCTGTATATCATAATAATCCCAATTGACATCAACATACATACAATTAAAAATATATAATTGTCCCCTTTAGATAATTTCAATAAAATAACATTTGAAACATAAACCAACGCTATTAACCCTAAGGACAAATATATGGTATTGATTTCAATATTAGGCCAATTATATAAAAATATTAACGATAAAGAAATTATTTCAAAAATAAATAATAAATTCCTTGCAGTTTTAAAATTTATAAGTTTCATATTCATCTCCTAGTTCATATCCATGAACATAAATTCTAATTCACCTACTTTTATTATGTCTCCTTTTTTTAATTTTCTTGCATCATAAATTCTCTCTCCATTTATATATGTTCCATTTGAGCTATTTAAATCTTCAATATAAAATTCTCTCTCATCTTTAACTATTTTAAAATGATGTTTAGAAACATATGGACTCTTAATAACTATATCATTGTCATTGCTTCGACCCAAAGTTATTTCATCTGCAATTGAATAACTATCCTTAAGTTTATATTGAAGATCATCCAATCTATTTAATAATTTTAAATAAGCACCGTTTAAATTTTTTTCAATTGATAATTGATTTATATCAAGATAAATCATTCTAATAATCAAAAAAATAAACATATAAATAATAAATACAAATATGTACTTTGCAAGAATTGATAATATATTAAACATTTACATCACCTTTAATAATGTTACCATATTTTAATAATAAATGGAATTATCAAACTTTGTATTTATATATAGTTATTTATCTGTTATCATAGATATAAAGTAAAATTAATAATTTAAAATTTCAAAATAAAGATTTAAGAGTTTACTCCATAAATTTTTATAAACTTTGATCTAATATGGAGGTTTAAATGAAAAAGTTAACTCGTTCAAAAAATGATAGAGTAATACTTGGTGTATGTGGTGGTTTAGCTAAGTTTTTAAATGTTGACTCAAAAATCATCAGAATAGCTGCAATAATATTATCTATAATTTCATTTGGTCAAGTTTTGCTTTTTTACTTAATAGCAGCTATCATAATCCCTGAAGAAAATTCAACAAATAGCTCTAAAAATTATTTTAAAAGTAATCCTTCTGATTTAAGCAAATATTTAGGATTTACATTAGTAATAATTGGTATATATTCCATATTAAAATTGTTCAATTTTCGATTATGGAATATATACTTAAAATTAATTAATCTTTGGCCTGTAGCCCTAATTATTATAGGTATCTATTTAATACTAAAAAAGGAAGATAATAGATAAAATGAAGAAAATAAAATCAATTAAAAATTACAATACCAAAAAAATAATATCCTTTGATAATGATGAAGAAATAGTTGTTAATTATAGTGACGAAATTGTAGAAGAAATAAATCAGGATATAATAGACCTTGATAAGAAAAAATCCTATAATCTGTCTCTTAGATATCTATCTTATCAAGATAGAACTATATCTGAAATGAGAAAGTATTTAAAACTTAAGAATTTCGATGAAAATACAATTGAGGCAACAGTCAATAAATTAATCGAAGAAAATCTATTAAATGATTATGAATACTCTAAAAAATTTATATCTTATAAATCCATTAATAATAATTGGGGAGAGTATAAAATATATAATGAGTTAAAAAATAAGGGTGTAGATGAAAATATAATAAAATATTCTATTAAAGAATATTTTGAGTGTGATTTTGAAAAACTGTGTAATTTAATAAGTAAAAAGTACTTTGATGAATATGAAAAAGATAAGATTAAGGCAATTAACAAAGCCCTTTCTTATCTTCAAAGACGTGGGCATAGTTACAGTTTTTCGAAAAAAATCGTAGACTCAGCTTTCTCTAAAAAGGAGATATGATTATATGTATTTTGTTTATATAGGTCAATGCGCAGACGGATCATTATATACAGGCTTTACAACTGATTTAGAAAAAAGATTTAAGACCCATAACTCAGGAAAAGGTGCAAAATATACTCGAAGTAGGATACCTATAATTTTAGTATACTTTGAAACATATGAAGATAAATCTTTAGCACTTAAGAGAGAAAAACAAATAAAATCTCTTACTCATAAAGCTAAGGTTAATTTAATAAACAAGCCATAAGTCTATTAAACTTATGGCTTGTTTATTATTCTAAATCATTCTGGTTATCTTTCTTTTTCTTTTTAGAAACTTTCTTTTTCTTTTTTTTCGGTTTTTTTATGACTGAAAGTAATAATGCAAAAATTATTCCACATAATCCCGAAACAATAAGGACAATCGTAGTTTCCAGCTTGTGTAAATTTTCAACATATAATAAGTTCCCTATATTGAATATTAACATAAAGACTCCAACTACTAATGCTAATAATCCAGGTAAATAATTCAAATAATTATTTTTTCTATAAATATAATTAATGGCCAATACTAAAATTAAAATTATCAATAAAGATATAAATAAAATATATGCATTCCCCAAATATTCTTTTAGCCCAGAAAAGGTATTAATTATTTGTGATAAAAACATACTTGATTGTGTCATATTTTATCCCTTTCTATTTTTATTTTTCAAATTCTAATTCATATGCACCTTGTTCAGTTAAAATTTTTTGCCATATATTTGGATATCTACCAGTTGCCCATTCAGACATAATAATTGTAGATCCTTCAGGTAATGGTATCGATGCAACAGGAATTTTACTAACATCATCCCCTTCGATTAAATAAATCACTAGATTATTTGAAGTATTTACTACAATAAAATCCTTGTTTGGAGATGAAAAAGCATCAACAACATTTGGTAAATTCAGTTTTAATACTTCAAATGGGATAGCTAATTCATCATAGCTGACCATTTCTTTTGGTGGTAGTGCTTTAATGCTAAAATCGCTAAAATATTCTATTTCTTTTTCTTTAAAATTAACTCTTCCTTTTAAAGTCCAGTATCCATTTCTTCTAACTAATCCAAAGTTTTCTTCATTTACTGTGATTGCTTTTTCAAAATTTACAGAATTTCTTGCCCCTTCATTGAATAAATTAGTTCCATTTTCTCCTATTAAATCAGAAAGTCTTATTGGTTTTTCATCTTCTAAATTATCAATAGCATATACTTGAAGTGTTTTTCTATCATCTCTTTCTATGTCAATGTTCTCTATTGATATATAGTCATTTCCAACGAATAAGATGTTTTTTAAAATTGAAGGTTTTCTTTTTTGAAAATTTGAAGATGCAACATGCATTTCTTCATCATTTAGGCTTTTGGTAGTATATAATATATTAGAAGATTCATTGGTTGATATTGGTTTTGCTATTATTTTATCATATATACTATCATTAGCATATACTCTATTTTGTTCAATTTCCCAAAATCCATTTTTCCTAGGTACTAGTAACTTATCTACCTTAAATAGACCTTCTAATTCTTTGTTCTGCATATTAATCCAAATTGTTTCATAATCCCAATCTATAATTTTTTTGTCTTCATCAAATTTTTGAATTTTTATTCCCAATAAAACTCCTGAGCTTAACTCTTCAGATTTCATGCTCTGTAGTGGCATATTTATAGCTCTTTCGATCTCTATATATCTTTCAATTTCTTCTAATTTTATATCTTTATCAACAAGAGTCAATTTGTAAAACGCATTGTCTAAATAATATATCATGTTTTCATCATCTAATTTAATAAATTCTGCAAAATAATTTTCATCACTACGAATTGTTATTATCTTTGCCTCTTGGTTAGTTAAACCTAAATTCTCCGATGATAATTTATATCTATAGAAAAAATACTCTTGCAAATCTACATTTTTTATCGCAAATTTTGGATTGGTAGTATAGTCATCATTTATTAGAATGGCATCTTTGTTAAAAAAAAGCTCTTTTCCAATATATTCATCATTAGATTCAATAGTATTCTCATATTTATAGAGAACTTCAGATATTATCCATCTGCCAGATATAGGAGGTTTTTGATTTTGTGGAGCTATTATAAACTCACTATTCTCCATATCTATTGTGCTACATCCAGACACAATGAAAGATAGAGCAAAAATTATTATAGCTATTTTTTTCATCAAACAACCTCCTCTTTCAGAAAACCTAATAAAACAGTTGTCCCTTTAGTTTCTTCAGAATAAATTTCAAATAATCCATTGTGAAGTTTCATTATTTCGTCACATATTGATAACCCAATGCCACTATGCGAGTTAGAATTATTTCCTCTATAAAACTTTTCTTTTATATGAGGTAGATCTTCATTAGATATTCCTGGTCCATCATCACTTATTTTTATAAAAGCATAGTCTTCTTCTTGATACAAAACAAAATCAACATTACCATTTTCAGCAAATTTAAACGCATTATCCAATATATTTATTAACACTTGTTTTATTCTATTTAAATCTCCAATAATGAAAATCTTTTCATCAGGAATGAATATATTAAAATTTATCTTGTTATTGATAGCTCTTGGCATCAATTGATTTGCAACTGACTTGCAGAGTTGATTCAAATCTAAAGATTCTTTTACTAATGATATCCTTCCAGATGTAAATCTTGAAAAGTCTAATAATTCATCAACCATATTTGCCAATCTGTCACTTTCTGTTTCAATTATATCTAACCCATCTTTTAAAATTGCTTCATCGATATTGTCATAGGATTTCAAAGTAATTGCCCATCCCTTTATTGAAGTAAGTGGGGTTTTTAGCTCATGGGAAACAGAAGAAATAAAATCATCTTTTATCTTTTCCCTTCTTGTCACCTCTTCTGCCATATAATTCAATGTAGATGATAACTTGTCAATCTCTTTATCTTTGTATTCTTTACTACGAACTTTGAACTGAGCATCAGTCATCTTTTCAGCAATAGTTGTTAATTCTAGAATAGGTTTAACTATTGATTTTGCTAATAAATTACTAATTATTCCGGAAATTATAATTACTACAGTTCCTATTAATATAAGTACTTTAGAAATCTGTTTAATATCTTCATTCACTACTTCTAGACTTGTAGTAAACTTCATAACACCAACTGGGCTATTGTGTCTTAAAAGAGGCATAGAAACAGACATAACAGGTTCATTAGTATACTCAACATTACCAACATAAGTGTATTTCCCTTGAGTTAATACTTTGGTTACTTCATCAATGTAAATAGCTTCCCCATGATCAAACCCTAAAGAGTCCATCAATACTTTGCCTTCAATATCCAATATTTGAACCTGTGCATTTGTGTGTAACCAAAAAGCATCTACATCATCGATTACGATATCAGATAAATTTGCAGATGAAAAATATTTCTCATAAAAAGTAGTAGATAATTCTAGTTGATTTATTATTATTGTTTCTACATTTTTATAAAAATATTCTTTAACCCCTGTAATAAGAGTAATTTCTATTATTAAAACTGTTAATATAATTATAATCATGAAGTTTTTAATCAATCTACTTTTTATGCTTTTCTTCATCTTCTTCTCATGCCTCTATTCTCCACCTATATCCTACTCCCCATATAGTCTCTATATATTTTGGCTTGCTAGGATCTTCTTCTATTTTAGATCTTAATCTTCTGATATTCACATCTACTACTTTACCATCTCCAGAAAAATCCACTCCCCAAATAATATCTAGTATTTTATCTCTGTCAAATGCTTTGCCTGGATTTGTAATAAAGAGTGCAATTATGGCAAACTCAGTTCTGGTTAGCTCTATTTTTTTATTATCTTTGTAAAACTCTCTTGAAACCATATCCAGTTTAAATGGACCAAATTCTACAATATTTTGATTATCTTTATCGAAGTCTAGCCTTCTTACTAATGATTTAATTCTCAAATTTAGTTCCATTGGATTAAAAGGCTTTGTCATGTAATCGTCTGATCCATATTCTAATCCCATTATTTTGTCTGTATCTTGACTTTTGGCTGTAAGTAAAATAATACCCATTTTGGGATACATTTTTCTAAGGCTTTTTAGTACTTCAAACCCATCAATTCCTGGCAGCATTATGTCTAGAATAGCTATATCAACATGATTGTTTGCTATAGCAACCAATGCTTCTTCTCCCGATGATGTTTCTATTACATTATAACCTTCTCGAATTAAATTAATTTTTATAAACTTTCTAATTGGCTCTTCATCTTCAACAATCATTATATTGATCACTTTAAAAGCCTCCTTCATTCCTCATCCAACGTTTTTATTGTATATCCCTCAAATAATAAAATATCAATTATTTGAGGCAATACTTCAACTGTTGAGTTTTTAGCATCTGTATCGTGCATTAAAATTATAATATTTTTTTTATTTTTATGAGTCTCCATAAATCTATTAATCAGGTATTCTTTTGATGGATTCTTTTTCTCAGCATCTCCAATTACTACATTCCAATCAACAACATTATACCCCTTTTGTTTTGATAATTCCTTCATTGGTGATTTTTTCTTGCCAAAAGACCCACCCGGAAATCTTAGTAACTTTGTGTTAAATTCTTCTCCTAATATGTCTTTTAACACATTTTCTCCTCTATCTATATCTTTAAAAAAACTATCTGAATTATCATATATCTTTTTATAATTGTGTGAATAGCCATGATTTCCAATACTATGTCCTTTATCATGAATAGTTAGTAAAACTTCTGGATTTTTTTCAGACATACTGCCTAAAACAAAAAAAGTAGCCTTAACATCATACTCATCTAAAATTTCCAATATTTTCATTGTATTTACACTAGACGGCCCATCGTCAAAAGTTAAATATGCAACTTTATCATTTTTATTGTCTATTTTTGATTCATTTGATTTTGCTGCTTCATCAAATTTTGATTCCTGTAATTTTACATTATATTCATTTATCGCAATTTTTTGAGCTTTACTAGCTAATATTTGGCTTTTCACAATCTTTTTGTCATTAATTTCTTTGTTAATTGGATTTTCATCAAAATAAAGCACTATTATTGATTGAACATCAATAGCTTGAGCAACGACTTTGTTCTTATTGTAAATAAACATAGTGCTAATGAGTACAAAAGTTATTAAAATTGTAAAAATAAAAACAGCTCTTAATGATTTTTTCATAAAAACCCCTCCGTTAGGTGTATTATACACATAAACGGTCGATATTTTGTTACAAAAGTGTAACAACTTTAGCATTATTGAATAGCAATTGACTAATCATATTATTAATACTTTTATTAACTAATATTTTGAAGCATCTAACACAATAGTTGATGGAATAATTTTTAATATGTATTTATTTAGAAACACTAATATTATATAATATTAATGTCTTAAATTAAACTAAAATCTAGAGGTGAACGATGGTAATAATTTTTGTATTTTTGAGCATTTTCATAATTCAATTTGTCATTGCATTAGAAATGAACTTTATTGGTCCATTAGCACCATTTTTATCAAATTATTTTGGAATTAAAGGTTCTCAAGTAATTCTTCTAAATTTAGGATATTCTATATCTGGTATTTTTGTCCCATTCATTGGATATTTATCTGATATATATGGAAAAAAGAAATTTATGATCATTGGATTGTTATCTTTTATATTAGGCTGTTTTGGATGTGCATATTCGTTGGAAGCAATTTATTTTAGTGTTAGTAGAATTCTTATAGGTTTGTCATACTTTACACTAATGAGTACTATGCTTTCCTATTTGTCAGATTTTATTGATTACTCTAATAGAGCAAAAGCTAATGGAGTTATGAGATTTTCCTTTTCACTAGCAATCCTTTTAAGTCCAATTTATGCTAGCTATATTGTTGATAAATTTGGCAATCTAAAATATATCTATCTTCCTTTAGCAATAACTGCCTTCATCCCAATTTTTATATTGCTTTTTTTACCTGAATCTTCAAAAAATAATTTATCGATTTTAAATGCCAAAAATATAATTAAAGTTGCAACTACAAAAAATAGCAAAATTATACTTTTTTCACTATTCCTGATAATAAGCATTCCAACACTTTTATATAACTATCTCGGGCTTCATTTAACAACCAATTTCAATTTCTTACAATCAGAAGTTGGTAGATTTTATTCATTTATAGCTGTTGGTACAATAATTGGCGTTGTAACATCTGCTATTTTTTCAGCTAAAATTGGTAACTTAAAGTATTCAAAAGTTTTCTTTTTTGTTTTATTTATCGCCTTAATCCCTATAGGTTTTACTCAAAATATTAATTTATTGATGATATCATCTTTTCTCTTTGCTATTGGGTTAGATGGAGGATTCAGTGCATATCAAACATATATAACTGAAATTGAAAAAGATATGCGCGGAACATTTGTAAGCTTAATTTATACTGTAAATGCATTAACTATAACTTTTTATTCTTTGATTGGCCCTAAAATATATGAAGCAGGTGGAATTAAATTAATTATTATTCTCAGCTTAATATTTATGATAATAAGCATTTTGTTAATGAGTAATTTAAATGATATTAGACAAGATTAATAGTTAACTATTAATCTTGTCTAATATTGATTTTGCTGCTCCAATTATTCCTGAATCATTTAAATATTTAGCAGGGAGTATTCTTATTGATGGATCATCATTCACATTTTTTAGATAATGGTTAATCATGTTATCCCACCAGACATCCTTTGAAAGTATGACTCCTCCTCCTATGACTATTGCTTCTGGATCTAGTATATTCTTTAGACTTATAAGAAACCATCCTAAATCGTTAGCAAATTTATCTATTACACCTTTTGCAATTTCATCATTATAATAATTAGCAAATATCTCTTCACCGGTTAGTTTTATCCCTGTTTTTTCTTCATAAAAATATTCAACAGCCGTCCCTGAAATATATCTTTCAACACAACCATATTGCCCACAGTTGCATCTAACCCCGTTTGGATATAATATTGCATGTCCTAGCTCTGCTCCTTGATAGTGTGAACCTCTAATAAGATTGTTATTAACAATAATTCCTCCACCTAGACCAGTGCCTAAAGTTATCATTACAAAACTATCAAAATCTTTTCCTGCTCCTACCCATCCCTCACAAATTGCTGCAGCATTAGCATCATTCTCAACTTGTATAGGGTAATCAAATCTTTTTCCAAGTTCGTTTTTTATTTTTGTACCTGACCATCCAATTACATTCCCAGATATAGTTAAAACTTCCCCTTTATCACTATCGATAAATCCAGGTGAACCAATCCCTATGCCCTTTATCTCATATTCACTTGTCAGTTTATTTATAAGCATAGCTATTTTATCCAGTATTTCAATTCTATTTCCAGTTTTACTGGTTGATGTGCTTTCTTTTTTTATAATGTTTCCGTATTCATCAACAATCCCTGCATTTATTTTGGTACCTCCTAAGTCTATTCCAATTACATATTCCATCATTTTACCTCCTGAATAATCTCTTCTATTTTCTCATTTATTTCATTAATTCTTTCATCAATTAAATATCTTGATATTTCATGGTTATTAAGATTATACTTTTCTTTAATATATATAATTCTATGCAATTTTATATCAATTTCCTTCTCGGTTATCTTTTCTTGATCAATAGCTAATTTTATATATTCTATAATATCTTTTATTTCACTATTGTCATGGCAGACAAGTGCAATATCACCCCCTGCAATAAAAAATTGTAAAATCGCATCTTCTAAATTATATTCTTCAGTAATAGCTCCCATTGTCATGTCATCTGATAATATTATTCCTTCAAAATTTAATTTAACTCTAAGCAAATCATTTATTATTTCTCTCGATAAAGAACTCGGTTTATCACTTAACTCAGGTAAGAGTAAATGACCAACCATAATTGCATCTAACCCACTGTTAATGTTATAAATAAATGGCTTTAGTTCCATTTCTTCTAGTTCAGATAAACTCTTATTTATAACTGGCAACTCATAATGAGAGTCCTTTATAGTATCGCCATGGCCTGGGAAATGCTTTCCTACAGAAATCACTCCTTGTTTAGTAATCCCTTTATAAATCTCTTGTCCTAAAATACTTACAACTTCAGGATTGTTTCCAAATGATCGATCTCCAATAACTGGATTTTTAGGATTTGAATTAATGTCTAAAACAGGAGCAAAATTCATATTTAGTCCAAAAGTTTTTAATTTATCACCTAATACTCTTCCAACTTCATACGATAATTTAATATCATTATATTCCCCAATGACCCCCATAGAAGGTATACTTTCGTAAAAAAGATTTAGTCTCTCTACCCTGCCTCCCTCTTCATCAATACTTAGAAAAAAAGGAATTTTATCTGCATTTATAGACTTGAGATCATTTATAAGATTTATGAATTGTTCTTTTGATTCAATGTTTCTATTAAAGAAAATAATCCCTGAAAAACTGTATTCTTTCAATAAATCTCTTTCATTTTGATTAAGTTCTAATCCATCAAGCCCTATAATAAGTAATTGGCTTATTTTTTCATCAATAGTCATTTTTGAAATTTGAGAATCTATCTTATCATTTACATCTACAATTTCATCATCCTGATTTTCATTTTCAGAAAAAATATCTTCTTTTTCCATGGGCTTATCTATTGAAATTGTGCAAGAAGTAAGCAATAATATTATAAAATTTATTGCGATAAACTTAATTGTTTTTTCCATATCATATTCCTCATTTAATTATTCAAACCCTATAAATTCCCTTAATAAAGAATTGGGTGGAATCATCTTTGTGTTAGTAATTGGAACAAAATAATCTAGAAATTTAATTAACTTTTTGACTTCACTATAATAAACACTTGAACTATCGATTTTATATAATAATGGTAGCACATAATTTTTTAATAAAGCTAGTTCATACACTAGTGCAGAATTAAACATGATGTCCGCATTCTCTTGAAAAGGAAATATAAATTTCTCTTCTCCGTGTCTTACTCCTTTCCATAAATCAAATGTTCTGAGTGGATCATTGCCTCTGAACTTAATATCACGTACCATTCTCCTAATTAATCTCGTATCAGTAGTTGATATTCTATTATGGTTGTCAATATTTAGCTGAGTCAAAGCCGAAATATATATCTTAAATTTGTTCTTTTCTGGTATTTCATTTGCAATTCTTGGATTTAAAGCATGTATGCCTTCGATTATAATTGGGTGCTCTCTATCAACTTTTATATAATTGCCACTCTTCTCACTCTTGCCTGTTATAAAGTTGAATAATGGTAGCTCAATAGTTTCTCCTTCCAATAGACATATTAAATCCTCATTAAGCCTCTCTAAATTTAAAGCTCTTATTGATTCGAAATCTGGTTTACCATCACTGCCAATCGGAGTTTTATCTCTGTCTAAAAAATAATCATCCATAGATATAGCTACTGGTCTTTTACCATTAACTCTTAATTGAGTTGATAGTCTTTTGGAAAAAGTTGTTTTCCCAGATGATGATGGTCCTGAAATAAGAATAATTGTAATATCTCTATCGTTGCAAATAGAGTCAGCAATTTGTGCTATTCTCTTCTCATGTAAGGCTTCAGAAATTTGTATGATCTCCTGAATATTTCCTTTTAAAATCTCTGAATTTAAGGCTCCCAAATTTGATAAACTTAATATTTCAAGCCAATCATTTGATTCTTCAAATATCTTAGCTAATTTTTTTTGGTCTTCAAATAGACTAATATCGAATCTGTTCCTTCTATTAGGAAATAGAATTAGAACTCCAGGATAGTAATATTTTAATCTGAATTCACTAATATACCCAGTTGAAGGTGCTAAATATCCATGAAAAAAATCAATAAATTCGCCAATATTATATAATTTTATTTTAGCCTTATTTATAGAACGAAACAACATAACTTTGTCTACTTGATTAGTTTCTTCAAATATCTTGATTGCTTCATTTCTGTCATATTCTTTTCGTTCGATTTTTAAATCCATAGAAATTATTTCTTTCATTTTTTCTTCTATCATTTGCATATCTTTAAAAGATATCTTTTTCCCATTACTAAATTCAAAATATAATCCTGGGCCTAGAAAATGATGTATAATAGCATCGTTATCTGGGAAAAGATGTTTACACGCTAATATAAAACATGCAGATATTGTCTTTGTATAAATTCTGTACCCATCTACATCGCGAAGATCTAAAAATTCGATAGTATCATCTTGTTTAGGTGATTTAAATAATGGATAAACTTCGTTATTTATCCTCGCTCCTAAATATCTTTTGTATTCTTCTTTATAAACTTTCTTACTTATGTCATATAAAGTATCATCATCATTAGCTTCTAATAATCCATATCCTAAAACATGTACCTTCATATATTTATTCATCTCCAATAAATAAGTCTTTAGTTATCCTGTTAAAAATATCCGGATCAGGTGCAGTAAAACACCTACCATTCAAGTACGATAAATCACCATCCAAACCATCAAATTTCAATTTATAAGCATGAAGCAATTGGTAATTTAATCCATATCTTTTTTCAAAATATTGATTAATAGATTTATTCCCATATTTTCTATCCCCGATTATAGGGTATCCTAAATCAGAGAGCTGAGCTCTTATTTGATGTGATCTTCCAGTAATTAAATTAACTTCTAAAATAGAAAAATCATCGCTAGTTTTTAAAACTTTAAAGATAGTTTCTATTTTTTTTGAACCTTCAACATAATCATCATAGATTTTTGATTTGTTTTTTTCTTCATTTTTAAACAAGTAGCTAGATTTTACAAAATCGTTCTTTACCCTCCCAGAAACAATCGTTTTATAGTATTTGGTTATTTTTTTCTCTTTTATTGCAAAATTGATAGATTTTAAAGTTTTGTAGTTTTTTGCACTTATAATTAACCCGGTTGTATTTCTATCAAGTCTGTTGCAAATACTAGGAGTGAAAGTTTTTTCAATCCTAGGAACATATTCTTTCTTATAAATTAAATAGGATAGAATATCATCAACAACATTTTCTTCATATTTTTCAGATGAACTATGCGATAATTTACCCGCAGGTTTATTTATTAACAAAATATTTTCATCCTCGTAACAAATATCAATTTTGAAAGATTTTAATGCTTTTTCTTCATCTTTTGTTAATTTATTTATTAAATCATCTGAAAGATATATTTGGATCTTATCTCCAGTATAAATTACTAGCTCTGGACTTGCTTTTTTGTTGTTAACTTTAATGTTTTTTTTCCTTATCATTTTATAAATAAAGCTAAGTGAAGCTTCAGAAAAATATTTTTTTAAAAATCTATCTAGTCTTTGTTGATTTTCATTATTTCCAACTATAATTTCTTTCAAACTAACATCACCTTTTTAAATATATTATGCTATAATTATACTATAAAAGCTTAATTTACTATAAATAAATTTCCATATGGGAGTGATATTATGAAATTAATTGACAAACTGAAAGACTTTCTTTATGATTCGATAGATTATATAATAATGTTGTCTATAGTTGTGATTGTAGTTTTAGTTATTGGTTGGAGATTGGATATTTTATTTGCCTCAAACGATATTTCTGACAATCAATATGTAGAAATAAATGAGCCTATTAAAAATATTGAAAATCCAACATCAGATAATATTAATGATTCAAACAATGGAGAAATTCCAGAAAATACAGATACACAGGAAATAGTAGAAATAAACATTAATATCCCAGATGGTAGTTTGCCATACGATATAGGAAAAATACTTCAAGAAAATGGTCTTGTTGAGAGCAGTAATGATTTTGTTAAAAAAGCAGTCGAGTTAGGTTTAGATACAAAACTTAAGTCGGGTAAATTCTCTTTAAATACAAGTCAATCTATTGAAGAAATTGTGTATATAATTTCTAAACAGACTAGCGGCCGCTAGTCTGTTTAGTATTTCTCATTAATATATTCATCTATTATTGATTTTCTCTTCTGTACATCAAATATTCCTTCAGCCATTAATATTTCCAATAGCCAAGTCGCCTTTGAATGAAATATTGCTTCTTTGTAATCAAGCAGAACTATTTCGTAAAGTTTATCACTTAACGACTTAGATTCACATTGAATAAAATAAGCTATAGCACCATTAAAATTTATTAGTTTTAATATTTCTAATATAGTATTGTCTTTTAAATGATAATAATTGTTAGCTTTGTTTAAATAAGTTACATAACTTTTTATTTGTTTTTTATTTCCTTTAATTTCCTTAGAAAGCATCTTATAATATTTAGCCAATACATTATAATATTGATAATTATACATACCTTTTTCAAAACTATCTACTTTTAAAAAAGGATTTAATCGCATGCTTTTTACGAAAAGGTAATTGTTTTCTAAAAATTCTTTTTTACTAATATCTCCATTTTCATACTTTAATATGAGAGAGGAACGATTCTCGAAAAAGATGTCAAAGAGACTTTTTCTTTCACTATAATACAAAATTAACACCCAATCTAATATAAAATTTTCTATTCATAGAAATATATTATTTCTAATTATGCTTCAATTTCATAACAATATGGTTTCAAATTTTCCGGAATTTTATCAAGAGTATAATCAACATTAATATAAAATTCAACATTGAACTTTTCCGATATCTTTTCTAACGAATCAATTAAAAATACTAAATCTTTTAATTCTACATTCATTAATTTATAAATTCCATCTACATAAATTTTCTCCAAATCATAATCCATAGCCATTATTCCACACAAAAAGCCATAGAAACTCTTAACATTAAGTATGTTAAATTCCATGGCATTTATTAATCTTACATTATAATTTAAACTAAAAATATGTTCATCATCAACATCAATAAATACAATATTGCCATTACCTTCAAGCATATCTTTGTTAGCATTGTCGATTAACCATTTTGTTTTCCCAGAACCTTGTTCCCCTAAGATGAATTTAACCATGTTAACCACCTTACCTTTCTATTTAGTAAAAATTAATATTATTTAAAGCACTACCACCAAGGTAATTAAACTTAGCTCCTTGATAAGTATTTGCTTTAATCATCTTTTCAATTATTTCGTCTCTTACTTTCCACCATGATTCATTCCAATTAACTATAAGCGAATCATTTTGGGGAGCTCTTCCTATTAATCTCTGAATTAATATTTCTGGATTTAAATATTCGAGAAAAACGATTGCCCTATCTATATAATCATCTTTACTGAGCAAATGAATTTTACCACTTAAATAGTCTTTCTCCAATTCAGTATTTTTAACAACATATAAACTATGCAGTTTTACTTCATCCACATGTAAACTAGATATTATTTTTGAGGTTTCTATTGTATCATCAATACTATCCCAAGGTAAATCTAGTATAACATGGCTACATATTCGCAAACCATACTTTTTAATTCTATTGCATGCATCTATAAATTCTGCCAATCCATGTCCTCTATTTATGATTTTTAATGTTTTATAATTTGCAGTTTGCAATCCTAATTCTATTGTTACATCTATACCCATTTTTTCTTGTAAATCACTTAAAAATTTGATTTGTTCATCACTAATACAATCAGGTCTAGTAGAAACAGATATCCCAACAATATCATCTATCAAGGTTTCATTTATTATAGATATAAATTCATCCATACTCATATATGTATTGCTGTAATTTTGAAAATAAGCAATAAATTTATTTGCTTTATATTTATCCTTTATATATTTCTTGTTCATCTTTAATTGTTCGGATATCTTCAAGCTATTAGATAAATTTTCAAAGGATCCACCCTTTTCGTTGCAATAATAGCAACCTCCTGTACTAAGATTGCCATCCCTATTTGGACAAGTTAAAGGTAAACTAATTGGTAATTTATATACTTTGCAACCGTACTTTTCTTTTAGATAAGTAGAATATTCTCTGAATAAATTAGTTTGCATGCTATCCCTTTCTTAGATAATTATTATTAATATTAGATCAATATTTAAGTTAAAGTACTTTGCATATGCAAAGTACTTTAATTTAAATCAATTATTAATCTAAATCTTCATCGTCTGAAAACAAAGCATAAAATGCCTCTGCCACTATGTTAAACTCTTCTTCTTCCTCAATTAATGATAATTCAAATTCATCATTTTCTTCATCTTCAATATATCTGTATAGCAAAACTTCGTCTTCTTCATCATCAGTTAAAGGTAATAAAGCTATATACTCCTTATCTTCAACTTCAAATATCCCCATGACTGCACAATCTAGTTCTGTATCATCTTCAAGTGTCAAGGTTATTATCTCCATGTCTTCATCATGTAGGTGATCGTGTTCATGATCATGATCGTGATGGTGGTGCTCGTGTTTATTATCGCTCATCTCTATTCTCCTTTATTATTTACTTATTCATTTTTATGATACAATATTTTACACTTGTTTTCAAGCTAAAATTTAAATAAGCTTGTGATAATCAACATTTCCCATAACGTCTACTATAACAGCATATAGCTGCGAGTTAAAGCTATCAGATATGTTTATTTCAAACTTATTATTCTTTATAGTAGATTTATCAATCTTAGATAAAATTTTAAATTCGTAAAAATATTTCTTGCATATATAAATTTGTTCAACAAATAAACTTGGAGATTCGGCTAATTCTTTAATAGGATCTAAGTAATCCTTTATAAAGATATCTAGCTGTTTATTGATTTTTTTTAATTCTATTATGAATCTATTAGGTTCTTTTAAATATTTTTCTTCAATATATAATTGAAATAATCCATTATTTAATCTCTTATCAAGCGTTATGATACTAATAGGATTTTGATCGCATCCAATCCATCTTCTTTTAAGAATATCTGCAGCTACTGCTGTAGACCCACTCCCCAAATAAAAGTCGGCAATTAAAGAATTCTCATTAGATGAAGCTAGAATAATCTTTTTAAGAAGTTCTAATGGTTTTTGTGTTGAATATTTTACTCTTTCACTACTAGTTCTGCCAACCATATCAATCATCCATACATCTCTGGATTTAACGATTGTATACCATCCCAATTCATCTTGATATTCCATTATATTCTTAAATTTATATGGCTTAAGGCCTCTATTGTATGATTTTTCATTCATTTGATTGAATATATAATTATTTGTTTTACTATAGAAATAAATATTATCATGCTTTCTAGCAAATCTTCTCTTACTAGCACCTCCAGATTTATAAGCCCAAATTATTTCATTTACAAAATTTCTTTCTCCAAAAACTTCATCTAAAATAAATCTAATATAATGATTAACTCTACTATCTACATGAATATAAATACTTCCTTTGTCAGACATTAATTCTTTAATTAACACTAGTCTTAACGCAATATTATATATATATTCTGCTAGTCCACCATCATATTTATCTGTAAAGTCTTTTCGTTTAATATATATTTCTTCATCATCGTACTTAATTTTTATTGTGTTTTTAAAGTTCAGATTAGTAAAAAATGGAGGATCTAAATATATTAAATCAATTTTCCCTTTGTAGCCATTTTTCATCAAATCAACTATACAATTTAAATTATCAGATAAATAAAGTCTGTTAGCAGAAATATCTTCTCCAAACTTAATATTTATGAATTTATATTCATTCTCTAAAAAAAACTTTGCATCTAATTTTGCAGTAGAAATTATATCAAATAAATTCTCTAAAATAGTCATAGCTTCTCCAATCAGAGTTCTTTTATTTTACTAGAGCATCCCAATTAATATACTGATTCATTATTGAGACAAGTTCTCTTAAATATTTTAAATGCATATCATTGAAGCGATTAAAAAATGGGCTATCAATGTCTAAAACTCCATATATGTTTTCTTCTACTATTATAGGCAACACTATTTCAGACCTAGAATTTTCATCACAAGCTATATGCCCATCAAAAGTTAAAACATTATCAACTATGATTGGTTCTTTCAACTCTACGCTTTTTCCGCACACCCCTTTTCCGATTTGTATTCTATTGCATGCTGGCAAGCCTTGAAATGGTCCTAAAATTAATTCATTATGTTTTAATAGATAAAACCCGCACCAATTAATTCTATCTATACACGCTTTAATGATAGCTGTTACATTGGAAATATTTGCTAAATGATCCTTCTCAGATGATAATTGTCCTTTGACTAGCAAATTCATATACTTCAAACGATCTATTTCATTCATATTATTTATTGCATCTACTTTAATCATATAACACCTACCTTGATAAATCTATATGACAATAGCCATTTGGATTCTTCTTCAAATACTTTTGATGATATTCTTCAGCCAAATAAAAGGATTCTAGAGGACATACCTCTGTAACAATTTTTTCTGAATAGTTATCCTGTATTTCAGCTATTTTCTTTTCTATTATTTCTTTATCTTTTTCATCGATATAGTATACTCCTGTCCTATATTGATTTCCAATATCTCCACCTTGTCTATTTAAAAGGGTCGGATCGATTATGTTAAAAAATTTAGACAATAATTCATTAAGTGTAATTATAGTATCATCATACTTTACAAAAGTTGTTTCAGCATGTCCTGTTGTTCCAGTGCAGACTTGTTCATAAGTTGGATTTTCCACTTTGCCATTTGCATATCCTACTTTCGTTTCAACAACACCTTTTATCCTTGAAAAATATTCTTCTACACCCCAAAAACATCCACCTGCAAAATAAATTTCTTTCATAAAATTTTCCTCCTATCAAAATCTTAATATTAGCTCGTTGCAGAACTCTACAACTCGCATATTTACTGCCTTTTTTTATATTGAAATGGCTAGATTCCCCCCATTTTGGGTATATATACAGTGTCAAAATGTGTATAACTCAAAACAAACAGAAA
>JACIXZ010000011.1 GCA_014360205.1 Tissierellales bacterium | reverse complement strand
GGGAGAAGTATTTTCAGACATAACACTGGCAAATGCTATCTTAGATAGGCTAATTCATCATTCAAGTATTATTAAGATTACAGGTCCATCTTATAGGCTGAAGGATAAAATTGACCTGGTAGAAACTAAAAAAAGTACCAATAATTAATTCTAACAATCATACATTTTGAGATTCTAAAAAACATGCATTTTGGGATTGACATTTACATCATATTTATGTAAATATAAAAAATAATAATGAAAAGAGCATAAATGCTCTTCTCATTATTCGATATCTACTTTTACTTTATTCTCTTTTATCTCTTCTTTAGGAACGGTTATTTTCAATATTCCATTCTCTAATTTTGCTTTTAATCCTTCACTCTTAGCATCAGCTAGATATATAGATCTAGACATGGAACTGAAATATCTTTCTTTGTGAATATAGTTTTTGTCTTTTTCTTCTTTGCTTTCATCTTTTGTGACAGATATTTCCAAACGACCATCGGCCATTTCAATATTTATGTCTTTTTTATCTACGCCTGGTAACTCTGCTTCTATAAGATATTCATTTGCGTTGTCAACAACATCTAACTTGAAGGTGTCGCTTTCAAGGCTTCTTTTAAAAGGCCAATCACTTGTGAAGAAGTCATCTAACATATTGTAAAATTCATCAATACCTGAACCTCTTGTAGCTAAATCTCTTCTTCTGTTGAAAGGAATTAAGCCAGCCATAGTAACAACCCCCTTTATTTCATTCTTATTTTTATTAGCACTCTCTATTACTGAGTGCTAATTATTATATATCATATGAATTATAAAATGTCAATATTTTTTTACAAAAAATTTTATAAAAATTGAGTAAAAAAATATTGACATTATGAAACCGGTTACATAGAATTAAAATAAAGGAGGAAGAGATTTGTCCATAGATATTAATAAACTAAAACAATCCATACAAGATGATTATTTAAAGTTATATCCAAATAGCATTTCTGATTTCAATAGTCTTTTAGAAATGATAACAAAAAGCTACTCATTTCGAGATGAAAATCAATTGATTTCTAACTCGCCAGAGTGGATTCATTCAGCTAATACAATTGGTATGATGTTGTATGTAGATTTATTTAATAGTGACATAGATGGATTAGTGAGTAAAACGGAATATTTTAAAAATCTAGGTATTACTCTAATTCATCTAATGCCATTAGTTCAACCTAGAAATGGAGAAAATGACGGTGGGTATGCTGTCCGTGATTATAGAAAAGTAAACCCTAAATTAGGAAACGTAGAATCTTTAAAGAAAGCAATAAAAAATTTTCATAACAATGGAATTAGAATCTGTATTGATTATGTTATAAATCATACTGCTGATGATCATGAATGGGCAATTAAAGCTAAATCTGGAGATAAAAAATATCAGGACTATTATTTTATGTATGATGATTATACGATACCAAGACAATATGAAGCCACTATGAATCAAGTCTTTCCAAAAGTTGCCCCTGGAAATTTTACCTACGTTAAAGACATTGATAAGTGGGTAATGACAACTTTTTATGATTTTCAATGGGATTTGAATTATAGAAATCCTAAAGTATTTGAAGAGATACTATCGATATTGTTATTTTATGCAAATTTGGGTATAGATGTTATAAGATTGGATGCTATTCCTTATATATGGAAAACTATAGGCACATCTTGTAGGAATTTACCAGAAGTTCATGTCATACTTAAAATATTTAGAACTGTATTAGCTGATTTTTCTCCTTCAACTGTTTTATTGGGTGAGTCTATAGTCGCCCCAGAAATTATAGTTAGATATTTTGGCAGCAATAACGGTCTTGAATGTGATTTATTGTATAACGCATCATATATGGTTGAAATATGGAATTCTTTAGCAACTCGTGATACCAGACACATTTCACATATGCCGATAATTAATCATGAACTTTCTACGGAATGGATAAACTATGCAAGATGCCATGATGATATAGGATGGGGATTAGATGAATCAAAATTAAGAGAATTAGGTTTTGATCCTTTCATGCACAAACAATTTCTTATCGACTTTTATTTAGGGAATTATCCAGATAGTTTTTCTATAGGAGAATTATATGAATATGATCCGATAACAAAAGATGCTCGAAATTCAGGCACATTAGCTAGCCTTGCGGGTTTAGAAAAGGCACTAGCTGAAAAGGATTTATATAAGCTTGAATTAGCTTTAAAGAGAATCAATTTAATAAATGCACTTGTCTTGTTACGAAAAGGAATTCCTATGATTTATAGTGGTGATGAAATTGGACTATTAAATAACTATGACTACAAGAATGATCCTAAAAAGAAACATGATTCTAGATGGCTCCATAGACAAAATTTTGACTGGAGTAAATTGGATAATATAGAAAAATGCGATTCTATTGAAAGACAAATATTATGCAATTTAAAGAGATTAATTGCTTTGAGAACAGCACATTCTTTAGGCAGTATAATAATATCTGAAAAAATTATTCAGGTTGAGAACAAACATATATTGATCATTCAACAATTTAGGGATGAAGGGAATGAATTGTTGTTAATTTTTAACTTTTCTGAAGATAGGCAGTTTTTAAATACTTCAGAATTGAGAAGGCAAGGAATAAATTCTCGTATGGTTGATTTATTGCAAGGGAAGGAGTTGAATTTTGAAAAAGAGCAAATAATTATAGGGCCATATGAATTTTTAGTATTAAAAAATAAATAGTTATTGCAAAATTGGAACCGGTTTCATATAATGTAATTAGGCATTATTGTAATATCACATTTATTTATTAAAGGGGGATAAACATGAAAAAAAGGTATTTAGTGTTGTTTATGAGCTTGGTGTTAACGATTTCACTTTTAGCCGGATGTACTTCATCTGGAAGTAATGATGACGATGCAGTAGTAATTTATCAGAACAAGGTAGAAATTGGGGAACAATTGACAGCGTTTGCTAAACAGTATGAAGAAGCAACTGGTAATAAAATAATTGTAAAGACAACTGGGGGAGATACTCCATACCAAGATAGTTTAAAAGCTGAATTCCAATCTGACAGGGAACCTGATATATTTGTTATTGAAGGTATGGGTGGATATAATACTTGGAATTCAAAAATCATTGAATTTACTGATGATGAATGGATAGATTTAACAGATCTTGAATTTACTGTAGATGGAAAAGTTTATGGTTTTCCTGTATCTGTTGAAGCTTGGGGTTTAGCATATAATAAAGACTTACTTGCTAAAGCAAATATTGATCCAGCAACTTTAACAAGTCAAGAAGCTTTCAGGGAAGCTTTTGAGAAATTAGATAATATGAAAGATGAATTAGGTATTACTTCTGTAGTTGCTATGGCAGCTGGACCTGATATGAGGTGGGTAACAGGGCTTCATAACTTTAATGGTTATTTATCTGCTGGTCTTCCTTATGGAGATAGGACTGTTTTAGACAAATTGAATAATGGAGAAGTAGATATGCAACGTTTGACTGAATATGCTGATTGGGTTGAGTTATTATTCGAGTATTCTGACCCAAGCATTCTTTTAACAGGTAACTACGACTCTCAAGTTGGTCAATTTGCAACTGAAAAATCTGTATTTATACATCAAGGGAACTGGATTGATCCATGGTTAGTACAAAACGGTGTTGATTTTCCTATGGGATTTGTCCCACATGCTTCAGTAAAAGGAGAGCATAATGCTATTTTCATTGGAGCTCCTTCATTCTATGTAATAAATAAAGATAGCAAGAACATTGAAGTAGCTAAAGATTTCTTAAACTATATGGCAACAACTCAAGAAGGGCATAACTATATGGTAAACGAAGCTAAAATGGTACCAGCATTTAATAATGTAACAATAAAACCAAGCACTCCACTTTCTGCGAATGTTACTGAATGGATGGCAAGAGAAAATGGTTCATACACTTGGTTGCAGAACGACATGCCTGATGGCTTTGGTATGGGAACTCTTGGACCAATATATGAAAGTTATGCAAAAGGGGATATTGACAAACAAGGCTTTATAGATCAAGTTGCAAGAGCTATCGAGTCCTTAAAATAATTTTGAAAATATATGAAAGGGTATTTTACCCTTTCATATATTTATATGAAGAGGGGAATATTAATGAAAAGACAAACAAAAGATAAATTAGTTTTTTGGCTGTTTTTGGCTCCTGCGTTATTTTCGTTCATTATTGTTGTAATAATTCCTTTCTTTATGGGAATTTATTACTCGATGACAGATTGGCAAGCAGTACCAGGAGTCGCTGTGAATTGGGTAGGTTTAGATAATTACAGAGCAATGTTTTCTGATATAAGGTTTCAGTATTCTTTATTGAGAACATTTCTATTTACTCTGTTAAGCGTAATTTCAATAAATGTAGTAGCTTTGATATTTGCATTTTTAGTAACAAGAGAAATAAAGTTTAGGAATTTTTTTAGAGCAGGATTTTTTGTCCCAAATCTAATTGGAGGATTAGTGCTTGGATATATTTGGCAATTTATTTTCAAGAGTGTAGTTCCTCAAATTGGAGGGACTTTAGGGATAGAATTTATAGAAAATTTGCTGATATTAGCCGATCCAAATTTGACTCTTTTGGGCTTAATTACAGCGTACACATGGCAATATGCAGGATACATTATGATGATATATGTTGCTGCTTTATTAAATGTTCCTCAAGAACTACTTGAAGCTAGTGAAATTGATGGAGCAAATTCTTGGCAAAAATTCAAAAGTATTACTATGCCTATGATTGCACAAGCTTTTACTATAACATCTTTCCTTACTCTTGTTACATCGTTTAAACAATATGATATTATCGTTGCTTTAACAAATGGTGGACCTACAGGTATTTTTAGGGGCGAAGTTGTTAACTCTACTGAATTATTGGCAGTTCATATATATAATGTAGCATTCAAATATAACAATATGGCAGAAGGCCAAGCAAGAGCTGTAATATTCTTTTTATTACTATCTGTTGTTTCAATTGCCCAAGTATACAATAATAAGAAGAAGGAGATTGAGATGTGATGTTAACTAAAAAAAGATTGTCTAAAATATTGCTTGCGTTAATTACAGTAATATTATTCTTGATAGTTTTATTTCCATTTTTTATTGTCATAATTAACTCAGCAAAATCATCATTAGAAATTATTACTAATCCTATTGCTTTGCCAGAAAGATGGGGACAATTAATCGATAATATAGTCAATATATGGACTAACCCAAGCATAAATTATGCTTCAAGTGTTTATGCTTCAACAATAATTACTGTTCTTTCACTTTTTTTCATTTCAGTTTTTTCAGCAATGGCTGCTTGGGTGTTAGTGAGAACTAAAACTAGATTATCAAATTTTATTTTCTTGATATTCATTAGTGGTTTGGTAATACCGTTTCAAGTAGTTATGTTTCCTTTAGTTTCGTTATTTAGAATGATAGGAGCAAATCTTAATATACAACTTCTAAGATCATATCAAGGTATGATTTTTGCATACATTGGATTTGGCGCTCCCTTAGCGGTGTTTATGTTTCACGGTTTTATAAAGTCGATACCATTTGAGTTAGAAGAAGCAGCATTAATTGATGGATGTTCAAAGCCAAGAATCTTCTTTTCGATTATAATGCCTATATTAAAGCCAATATTCGTTACTATTTGTATATTAAATGCTATTTGGATATGGAACGATTTTTTGTTACCATCGCTAATATTAGGAATAGGGCAGCCACTACAGACTATTCCATTAGCAATATCAGCTTTTGCAGGCTCATTTGTTAAAAGATGGGATTTAATAATGACTGCTGCACTTATGGCGGCTGCACCAATTATAATTGGGTTCCTATTTGGTCAAAAACATATAATAAAAGGGATGGTATCTGGTTCCATTAAGTAGTAGAGGCTAGGAGTGAAAAAATGAAATTAACGATAAAGGATATTGCAGAAGCTTCAGGTGTATCTAAAGCAACTGTTTCTAGAGTATTAAATAATTCAAATGCAGTAAGTGAAGAAACTAGAAAAAAAGTATTAGATGTAATTAAAGAAACAAACTTTAGGCCTAGTTCATTAGCGAGAAGCTTGTCTTTGCAAAAGTCACATTTGATAGGGATTATATTACCAGATTTATCGAACCCGGTTTTCTCAAAGATAATTGCAGGTGCTGAATCTTATATAAGAAACAAAGACTATTCTTTGTTAATTACTGCAACAGATTTCGACATTGATATGAAGATAAAACATATTAATATAATGAAAGATAAAGGAGTTGATGGGTTAATACTAGTAACTGATCATGGCAGTAAAGAATTTCATAATACTTTAATGGATTTTGAAAAACCTATAATAATGATAGGCTCAGATAGTTCAGTATTGCATATTCCATCAATAAAAATTGATAATTATAAGGCTAGTCAAGATGCTGTACAATACCTTGTAAATTTAGGGCATAAACACATAGGAATGATAAGAGGCCCATTATCTGATTATCATTCTGGTTTACAAAGATATCTTGGGTTTAGAGATACTTTAGGATATTATGGATATTACGACGAGAATTTAGTAAGAGAAGGATGGTATACATTTGATGATGGGTATTCTGCAATGGAGTCTTTGTTGGAGGCAAAATATGAAATTACAGCTGTATTTTGTGCTTCAGACTTGCTTGCAATAGGAGCTATAAAATGTTGTATAGAAAATGGCGTTAAAGTTCCTGATGATATTTCATTTATAGGATTTGATGATGTTGATCTATCGAGAATGTATAACCCTTCTCTTACAACCATAAGACAGCCTTTTGAAGAACAAGGAGATTTAGCGATGAGATTGATGATAGAAATGATAGAGAATAAATATATTATAAAAAAAGATGATGAAGATAAATTTTCTACTTCTATGAAGTATCAACTGATAGAAAGAGAAAGCACAAAACGAATAAAGTAGGTGAAATATGAATAAAATTCTTTGTGTAGGCGAGATATTAATTGATTTTATCGAAGAAAAGTCTGATGAGAGTTTGAAATTTATTGCTAATCCTGGTGGAGCTCCAGCAAATGTAGCTCAAGTTATAGGAGTTTTAGGTGGCAATGCAAGTATTATTGGCAGTGTAGGATATGATAGTTTAGGAGATTTTCTTGAGAATAGTTTAAAGGAAAACAATGTATCTACTAAGTATTTAATTAAAACGTCTGTACCAACAACTATAGCTTTTGTGACAGTAAGTAAAAATGGTGAGAGAGACTTTATTTTTTACAGAGGAGCAGATAAAGAACTAAGTATATCTTCAATAAAACAAGATATTATTAATGAATCTGATATTGTTCATTTTGGTTCAGCTACAGCATTTTTAGAAGGGGATTTAAATGAAGCTTATTATTATTTATTAGAAAGAAGCTTAAAAGATGATAAATTAGTTTCATTTGATCCAAACTACAGAGAATTTTTCTGGGGTAAAAATATTGAGTTATTCAAGAAAAATGCTTTGAATTTCATACTACATTCTGATTTCGTAAAATTGAACGAAGAAGAACTAATGCTCATTTCAATGAAAGAATCTTTGTCAGAAGCTATTGATGAATTTAAGAATATGTATAGTGCAACTTTTGCTATAACTTTAGGTAAAAAAGGATGTGTTATATTCAACAATGAATATACTATTGAAATAGAATCTGAAAAAATTGATGCTGTAGACACTACTGGAGCTGGAGATGCATTTGTTGGGACTTTTTTATTTAATTTAGCAAAGTATGAAAATATGAAAAGTACTTTAAAAAACCGTGAAATTATAGCGGAAATAGGAAAATTATCAAATAATATCGCAGGGAAAATCTGTACTAGATACGGAGCTTTATCAGCTCTAAAAGATTTATAGGAGAGGATAAAAAATGGCAAATGTAGAATTGATAAATGTTAATAAAAAATACCCTAATGGCTATCATGCTGTTAAGAATGTAAATTTAAACATAGCTAATAAAGAATTCATGGTTTTTGTTGGGCCATCTGGATGTGGGAAAACAACTACATTGAGAATGATTGCTGGCTTAGAAGAAGTAACAGAAGGGCAGATATTTATTGGAGATAAACTTGTAAATGATGTATCTCCAAAAGATAGAAACATTGCTATGGTTTTTCAAAACTATGCTCTTTATCCACATATGACAGTATATGATAATATGGCTTTTGGATTAAAACTTTCTAAAACACCTAAAGAAGAAATTAAAGAAAGGATTGATTGGGCATCTGAAATTTTAGGGATTAAAGAACTGCTAAAAAGGAAGCCTAAACAATTATCTGGAGGACAAAGACAAAGGGTCGCATTAGGAAGAGCTATAGTTAGAAAACCTCAAGTTTTCCTTATGGATGAGCCTCTTTCGAATTTAGACGCAAAATTGAGAGTTCAAATGAGGTCTGAACTTATAAAATTGCACAAGGATTTGGAAACAACATTTATTTATGTTACTCATGATCAAACTGAAGCTATGACTATGGGTTCTAGAATATGTGTAATGAACGATGGAGAAATCCAGCAAGTTGATGACCCTAGAGTGATATATAATGCACCAGCTAATTTATTTGTTGCAGGATTTATAGGTGCTCCTCAAATGAATTTCTTTGATGGTACATTAATAGAAGGAAACTCTTTGGATGTTTATGGAATAAGATATGAGTTACCTGAAAATCTTAAAAAAGCTGTTAAGGAAAAGGGGAAAAATGATTCAAAAGTTATAGTTGGGATTAGGCCTGAAGATGTTTATTTAACTGATGAAGAAGGCTTAAAATCAAAAGTGGAATTTACTGAATTGCTGGGTAGTGATCTAAATGTATATTTCAATATTGATGGGAAACAATATATTCTTAGAACTGAACATTCAGTAAATTTAAGAATGGGTGATTATATAAATATAAAATTTAATGAAGCCAAACTCCATTTATTTGATATTGAAACAAAAAAATCTCTAATATACTGATGGTGATGAAATGTTTAAGTATGAAGATAACAGTTATGATATTATGGCACAGTTGAAAAATGAAAGCTTATTTATGATTGGTAATGGCTATATAGGAGTTAGAGGAGCATTTGAAGAGGGTTATCCATCGGGGGATAGCGTAAGAGGTAGCTATATAAATGGTCTCTATGATAGATTAGATATGGTACATGCTGAAAAAGCTGTGGGATTTCCTACTAAATATGATAAACAGCCTAAAGTAGCTGATACCCAAACATGTCTTGTTTTTTTAGATGGAGAACCTGCTCAATTAATCAATACGAAGTATCAAAATTATAGAAGATATATAGATTATGAAAAAGGAGAAACTGTCAGAGAATATGAATTTGTAACAAGAAATAATAAAATAGCATATTTAAAATTTCGTAGACTTGCTTCATTTGTAAACTTAAATGTTGTTTCTTATAGTATAGAAGTAAAATACGACGGGGAAATTGTCTTACTAAGTATTTTAGATGGAGATGTAAAACCATATTCAGATCCTAATGATCCCAGAATAAGTAATGAATCGAAGGATTTAATGGAAATTACTGACATAGGGGAAAAAGATGATACAAGCTATTTGCTTTTAAATACTAAGAACACAAGTATTTTACAAGCTACCTTGGTTAAACATCTCATTTTAACTGAAAATGATTATTCAATGGATCATATTGTTAAAGATGAAAGAGTTGAAACTAGAATTACAGGATCGGATAATTTGATTCTTAATAAAATTTGTGTATTTACAGATGGTATTCGATATTCTGATCCACTAAAATCAGCTTGGGAAATACTAGGGCATTTAGCCTATGAAAATTATCAAACTTTATTAGAAATACAAAAAAATTATTTGGATAAATTTTGGGATATAGCAGGGATTAAAATATATGGAAATGAAAATGACCAAAACCATATCAGATTTATGCAATATCAACTACTTCAAAATGTCGGGATAGACCCATTTTCTAATGTATCAGCAAAGGGGCTATCTGGAGAAGGATATGAAGGACACTTTTTTTGGGATACAGAAATATATATATTTCCAGTTTTAGTAGCAAATCAACCTCAACATGCTAAGAATTTGTTAGAATATAGATACAATATTTTAGAGAGAGCAAAGGAAAGGGCTGTCGAACTAGGACATAAAAAAGGAGCTGCTTACCCTTGGAGAACCATATCAGGGATTGAATGTTCAGGGTATTTTCCAGCTTCTACGGCACAATACCATATAAATGCTGATATTGCATACGCATTTTATGTTTATTATGAATTTACAAAAGACTTAGATTTTATGGTAGAAAAAGGTTTAGAAGTGATATTTGAAACTGCTAGAATATGGATTCAAATTGGTAACTTTTTTCAGGATAAATTTCACATACATGAAGTTACTGGCCCTGATGAATATACAGCTTTAGTAAGTGATAATTACTATACAAACATGATGGCAAAATTTAATTTAAATAAAGCATATGAACTTTACAAATATTTTTCACAAATCGAAGAACCGACAATTTATGAAAAATTTAAATTGTTAATTGAAAAAATAAATTTAGATGAAGAAGAAATAAATATAATGAAAAGAGCAGCTGACAATATGGTTTTGCTTGAAGATGAGGAATTAGGGATTTATGCTCAAGATTCTACTTTTTTGAAAAAACCACTGTGGGACTTAGATATTGACAAAAGACCGTTGCTTCTATATTATCATCCTCTTACAATATATAGATATCAAATATTAAAACAAGCAGATGTAGTTTTAGCACACTTATTGTTAGAAGAATATGCAGATTATGAAAAAATGAAAAATAGTTATGAGTATTATGAAAAAATAACCACTCATGACTCATCACTTTCTTATTGCATCTATGGGATAATGGCAAACAGATTTAATATGGTCGATAAGGCTTATGAGTATTTTAACCAATCAGTATTGTTAGATTTACATGACACTCATAGAAATACTAAAGATGGGCTTCATTTAGCAAATATAGGAGGAACAGTTTTAAGTGTCATTCAGGGTTTTGCAGGGCTAAGATTGAATGGAGGTAATTTATATTTTAGACCTTCAGTACCTTCGCAATGGGAAGGATACAGTTTTAAAATAAGTTTTCGAAATTGTTTAGTTGAAATTGATGTAAGAAGGGAAATACTAATAAAACTACTTGAGGGAGATTATTTGAATTTATTCATATACGATAAAGGATATAAACTAAAAAAAGGGGAAGAGCTTAGGGTTGCGATAATGGAGGTTAATAAAGATGATTGATTTTGATGGAATAGTATTCGACTTAGATGGAGTCATAACTGAAACATCGATAGCACATTTTATTGCATGGAAAGAATTGGCTAATGAGATGGGTTTTGATATTCCTGACGAAGTAATGGATAAGGTTAGAGGGATACCGAGAATGGAAGCATTAGATATAGTCCTAAGCTACAATAAAAATATAAAAGTAAAAGATATTAAAGAAAAAGAAAAATTAGCAAATAGAAAGAATCAAATATATCTAAATAAAATCTTGCATTATAACGAATCAAATCTAAACGAAGGGGTGATAGAACTATTTGAGTTTTTAAAAAAACATAAAAAAAGAATTGCATTGGCATCATCAAGTCTTAATGCAAAAAAATTACTTAAAGTATTAAAAATAGAGAAATATTTTGATGCAGTAGTTGACCCCACTAGCATAAAACAGGGAAAACCAGCACCAGATATTTTTTTGAAAGCTTGTATTTTACTAGATCTTCCTCCTAATAAATGTGTTGGTGTCGAAGATTCTCAAGCAGGAATCGAGAGCATAATTAGAGCAGGATTAACTCCAATTGGGATAGGAGAAAACATTGAATGTGAGATTAAATTTAAAAACATAAAAGAGTTTTATGAGTTTTTAACAAAACACTCCATTGATTAATAATTTTAAAATGAGGGAATATATAATATGACAGTTTTTTAAGGGGTGTTTAATTTGTCTGATGCTGGCTCTAATATAACAAGTAGGTTATTATTAATATTTTTTTTGACATTAGTAAATGCGTTTTTTTCAGCTTCAGAGATGGCTATGGTATCTTTAGACAAATATAAATTAAGCTCTAAAGCTGAAGATGGAGATCAAAAGGCTAGATTAATTCTCAATTTATTAGAAGAACCGTCAAAGTTTTTATCAGCCATTCAAGTAGGAATTACTTTTGCGGGGTTTTTTTCTTCGGCTTCAGCAGCTGTTAGTATTTCTAAATTATTAGGAGATTTCTTATACAGTTTGTCTATACCATTTGCGCAGGATATAGCATTTGTAATAATAACAATACTTCTCTCGTATTTAAGCTTAGTATTTGGTGAATTAGTCCCAAAGAGAATTGCACTTAAAAATCCAGAAAGATTTGCGATGTTTTCAGTTAAACCAATATCAAGTTTTTCTAAAATTATGAAACCATTCGTGAATTTTTTATCATTTTCAACAAATAAAATTTTACAATTAATTGGTTTTAACGATGAAGACATTGAGCAGAAAATTACTATAGAAGAGATAAGCTCTCTAATTGAAGTTGGACATGAACAAGGGGTTATAAATCCAATAGAACGTGATATGATAAAGAGCGTTATAAGCTTTGACAACAGCAAAGCTTCTGAGATAATGACGCCTCGGACAGAAGTTTTTATGATTGATGTCAATAAAGATATAAATGAATATATAGATGAACTTTTAAATTTAAAATACTCTAGGATACCAGTATATAAAGAAGATATAGACAACATAATAGGGATTCTTTATATTAAAGATTATCTTTTAGAAGCATATAAAAACGGGTTTTTAAATGTAAATATTGAAAACATAGTGAGAGAACCGTATTTTGTACCTGAAAATAAGCCTATAGATGAACTATTTGTAGATATGAAACGGAAAAAAGTCCATATGTCTATATTGATAGATGAATATGGAGGATTTTCGGGAATTGTCACTATGGAAGATTTAATTGAAGAGATTGTGGGGGATATTGATGATGAGTACGATTTTGATGAACCGGACATAATTCAATTATCAGAAAATGTTTACTCAGTCCATGGGTCTACTTCAATAAAAGAAATTAACAATATATTAGAACTAAATATAGATGAAGAGAATGAGATATATGATACCATTGGAGGTTTTTTAATTTATAAATTAGGTTATATACCTGATGAAAATTCAATTATATCAATCAAAGAAGAAGATGCTATTTTTACTATTGAAGAAGTAATAGATAAAAAGATTGAAAAAGTTAAAATAGAATTATTAAAAGAAAAAAAGTCAGCGCATTTAGAAGAAGAATAATTTTGGATGCGCTGACTTTTTTTCTTTTAATATTAATTAAGAAGTTAGTTAAAAATATAACTAATATTTAAAATTATCTGAAAAAATATAGACAAATATTAGATTTTATATTAATATATTTTCATAGCAATGTAAAACTATAAAGGTGAACAGTGCTAAATAATATATAAGGAGGTATATTAATGGAAGGGAAAAAACGTGATAATTGGACCAGCAGTATAGGATTTATATTTGCAGCAGCAGGTTCAGCCGTAGGCTTAGGAAACATCTGGAGATTTCCTTATCTAGCTGGTGCAAATGGTGGAGGAGCATTTATTTTAATTTATTTAATTTTTGTTGTTTTTATTGGCTTGAGTGTTATGATAGCTGAATTTACTATTGGAAGAAGATCGCAATTATCAGCTGTTGGCGCTTATAAAAAAGTTAATAGAAGATTCACCTTTGCGGGAGTCATAGGTGTTTTAAGTGCATTTTTAATCATGGGATTTTATCCAGTTGTTGGTGGTTGGTCTATAGCCTATATTATAAAATCTTTTACAGGGTTATTGGCTAATGAAGGAGCCATAGCTGAAAGTTTTGGCAATTTTATAACTAGTCCGGTTCAACCACTTTTATGGATGGTAGTTTTTATGTTTCTTAATTTATATATTGTTGCTAAAGGTGTTTCTTCAGGGATTGAAAAAGCAGGAAAGATTTTAATGCCTACATTGTTTGTTCTTTTAGTATTGATTGGTATTAGAAGCGTAACATTACCAGGTGCAAGCGAAGGTCTTAAATTCTTGTTTTATCCAGATTTTAGCAAGGTTACAGGGGAGACATTCCTGAATGCTCTGGGTCAGCAATTTTTTTCACTTAGTTTAGGAATGGGTTGTATGATAACCTATGGAAGCTATATAAGTAAACAAGAAAGATTACCAAAAAATGCAGTAATAATTACAGCATTAGATACATTGGTTGCTTTACTTGCAGGTATAGCTATATTTCCAGCACTGTTTGCTTTTGGATTGCAACCAGATCAAGGGCCTGGTTTAGTATTTATAGTTGTACCACAAATATTTTCTGAGATGGGAGCAATTGGGCCAATATTATCAGCTATTTTCTTTATTGCATTGACAATAGCTGCTTTAACTTCTTCGATTTCGTTACTTGAAGTGGTAGTTGCTTATTTAATTGATGAAAGAAAATTTAATAGAACAAAAGCTGTTATATCTACGGGTTTAGTGATGACAATAATGTCAGTTTTAGCTTCACTATCTCTAGGAGCATTCCCGAACTTAAAAGTCTTTGGAGTAGCAGTATTTGACTTTTTCGATATATTAACAGACAAAATATTCTTAGCAATAGGTGGTCTATTAATAGCAATATTTGTTGGATGGTTTATGAACAAAGAAGATTTGAAAGATGAATTGACAAATGGAGGAAGTATAGAATTTGGGCTTTTCAATATTTGGTATAATTTAGTTAAATATGTAGTTCCAGTCGCAATTGCAATTGTAGCTGTACTTGGAATAATTGCAATAGAACAAACATCTTTAATGATTTTTGGTCTTTTAGTGATATTACTATTAGCAATTTTCTCTAAAAAACTATAAAAGTGAGTATAATAATAAACCGTGTCTTAAGACACGGTTTATTATTATTAATTCGTTTTTAAATTGTTAACTATTGTGTATTTAGACATCACATTTTCGTACCAATTAGGATATTCTTCTTGTATTTTTTTGTTTCTCAAAATATCCTTTATTTCTTCTTTAGAATCTTCAAGTATAGCTTCTTTAGCTTCAACTTTATCTGTAACTTTAATTATATGATAACCATAATCAGATTTAACTGGTTCGCTAATTTCATTAACATTTAATAAAATTGCAGCATTATAGAATTCTTCTACCATCTCTCCTTCTCCGAAATACCCAAGATCTCCACCATTAGCTGCTGAAACAGTATCTATAGAATATTCTTTGGCTAAATCTTCAAAAGATTCACCTGAGTTTAATTTTGATAATATTTCATTAGCTTCATCTAATGAATCCACTAAAATATGGCTCGCTTTAATTTGAGAAGGTTTATTAAAATCTTCCTTATTCTCATTAAAATATGACTCTATTTCCTCATCTGTAATAGTTATTGAAGGCTCTATTAATGCTTCAATACTTAAATTCATTTTAATGTTTTTTCTAAATTCATCCTTTGTGAATCCATAGTATGCTAATGCTTGTTCCATAACCGCTTCACTGCCATAAGAGTCAACAGCTTTCTGATACTCTGCATCTATCTGATCTTGAGTGACTTCTATATTGTTTTCCTTAAGTTCAAGTTCAATAATTTTTTGAAGTATTAACTCATTCAATGCATTTTCACCGTTTTGGCTGACTAAATAGTCATACAATTCGTCTTTTGTGATATTAACATCATTTACTTTTGCCACCACTTCTTCTGAACCGGCACTGCTACAACCAGCTAATAATAAACTCACTAAACTGATTAATAGTAGCAGTTTAATAAAACCCTTTTTATTTGTCTTCATTATATTTCCCCTTTCTTCAATTTGTTACTATGTAAGTATAACACAAAAATAATATTAAGGTATAAGATATTTGTGAAAATTTGATGAAACTTGTATTATTGGGTATAAATAATAAAAATATATAAGGGGTCCTTATTATGAAGGAGCTATTTAAATCTATAAAAGTGTCAAAGGAAGCATTTGCAATAATAGAAATCTCTAAAAATGATCAAGATGCTAATTGCAGAATCATTAAAACTAGTGAATTTTTTGAGGAAATTTCTAAATTATTTTTTGAAAATAATAATTTAGAAATTGAGAAAGATTTATCTAAAAATTGTTATAATATTGCAAACCAATTGAAAAATAATTGCATAGTAAAATATATAAATAATAATTCTCAAGTTTTGGAATTTGAGCTCTTAACATTGAACAATGATATAAATGTTATTTTTGCAAGGGTTTTTGAATTAAGAGATATTATCGATGAATTGATAGGCATAGATTTTAAAAATTTACCATTTTTATTTTTAATTGTTGATACAGATAATAAAAAAGCAATATACATATCGGAGAATTATAGTAAGTTTATTGGACAATTTCAAGATGACATTACATATGATTTAAATTCTTTTTTAGATAATTGCATAGATAGTATTTGTAAAGATTTTCAAACCGAAAATAATTTATATAGTAGATCTAATAATGATCGTTTAATAATTAAGCAAAAACTTTTAAATAACTTGAAAGAATCTAGAAATATCTTAGAAATAGGCATACCACTGTTAGGTGATGATAAAAAGGTTCAGACAGTAATTGTAATGTTGGTAGATTTATTTGAACTTGAGGATTATAGTAATGATGAAGACAACCCATTTTACATAGATCAACTTACTGGTGTTTATAATAGAAATTATTTGAATGTAGCAATTCATAAGATGAATAAAAGTAAATATTCAGCTATTTCTATTATTTTTGCAGATATTGATGGATTAAAATTTGTAAATGATGGCTTTGGTCATGACTATGGAGACAAGTTAATTATGGAAGTTTCATCAATACTTAAGGATTCAACAAGAAAAAGTGATATAATAGTTAGATATGGTGGAGATGAATTTATAATATTTCTTCCAAATACAGATGTTTCAGAATTAAATCATGTTACTAAAAGGATAAATGATTCGATAAATTATTTTAACAATACTAATCAGTTAAATCCAATGAGAATAAGTTTATCTATTGGGTCATGCACAATTTACTCTGATGAAATAACAATCGATGATGGAATTAAAAAAGCTGAGGATTTGATGTATACAGAAAAACTTAAGCAAAGAACTAATGTGCAGAAAACATATATTGACGCCATACGTGAAGTCTTACAATACAAAGAACCTACAACAAACGATTTAAGCGAATTTTTAGATGAATTGACAATTAAATTAGGATTAGAACTTAAATTTGAAAAGGATTTAATAGAAATGATCAGAGTTCTATGCAGAGTTAATGATGTAGGAAAGATAACGATAGATACAGAAATATTAAATAAGCCTAATAAATTAACAGATAAGGAGTGGGAGGTATTAAAGAAACATCCTGAAATGGGATATAGAATAGCTATGGCTACTAAGGAACTTTCTAATTTAGCAGAATACATATTATATCATCATGAGAGATGGGATGGTTTAGGGTATCCAAGTGGCCTAAGTGCTGATTCTATTCCAATTTATTCAAGAATTGTAGCAATAATTGATTCATTTAGCTCAATGATAACTGAAAAGCCTTATAGAGAAAAATTAACAATAAATCAAGCTATTGATGAGCTTCGTTCAAATGCAGGAACACAGTTCGATCCGTTTCTAGTAGAATTATTTATTAAGATATTAAATGAAAATAGCGACAAAAACTAGAGAATTTAAAAGAGGTGTTATTTTTGGAAGAAATAAGAACAGATAGACTTTTAATTAGGAGATTTAAATTAACAGATTTAAGTGATTTTTATTATTACGCAAAAAATCCTAACGTAGGGCCAAATGCAGGGTGGGATTATCATAGGTCAAAAGAAGAATCTCTAGATATTTTAAAAAATTTTGTGATAAGTGATGAGGTGTGGGCAATAGAATATTTTTCAGAAAAAAAAGTAATTGGATCTATAGGACTACATAAAGATAGGAAAAGAGACAATAAAGACGCTAAAATGCTAGGATATGTATTAAGTGAAGACTATTGGGGAAAAGGAATTGCTACTGAAGCAGCAAAATCAATAATTAAATATGCTTTTGAAGAACTGAACATAGATATTTTATCAGTATATCACTATCCTTTTAATGAAAGAAGTAGAAATGTAATCCTAAAATGCGGTTTTAATTTTGAAGGGATTTTAAGAAGAGCTACTGTAACATATGATGGGAAAATATATGATGATTGGTGTTATTCATTAACTAGGGAAGAATATTTTAAATTAGGTGATAAAAGTGAATAAGTATAGTAAGTTTATAGGATTGATATTGCTCATGTTCATAATTTTATTTAGTGGGTCTAATGAGACTTTAGCTACAGATATTAAAATTGTTATAGATGGTAAAGACTATTCATCTGTTGCAAAACCAATAATTAAAGACAACAGAACTTTGGTACCATTGAGATTTATAACAGAAAAATTGGGGGGCGAAATCGAATGGGATGGAATTAATAGAGCTGTTTATGCAAACAAAGGCAATAAGTCAATTAATTTAGTAATAGATAGTAAATTAATAAAATTTGATGACAGAGATTATATTGTAATAGATACTAATCCTATTATATATAATGATTTTACTTATGTACCATTAAGGGTTATAGCAGAAGCATTTGACATTGGTATATTCTATAATGAAAGAACGAAAACAGTAGAGATCGACACAAATAAAGGCACAACTAGAAATAAATACTATGATATAAGTATGAATTCTTTAAGTAATGGAGAAATGATTAAAGGAAGAACAAAAATAGATTATAACATTGCAGAAAAGTATAAAAGTTCAGCAAGTTATATCAGATTATTACTAGTAGACCCTGATAATCATGTGGCAGAGGTTGTCAATCAAATAAATTTTGTTGGTAGCAGTTTAGAATATCTGCCATATATAGAACATAATGGAGACAATATATTAGTTTTGGCAGTCTATGACGTTAATAACAATCTCATAGCCGCCACTGCTAATAGTGTATTTGTTAATGTAGATCCACAAATATCAATAGTTGAGTTAGAAAAAAATAGTCAGTTCACAAATAAACTAAGTTTAACACCCGAGACAAACTTTTCGCTATTGAAAGTTGAATATACTCTTTATAATGAGAGAACTAATAAAGAAACAATACTAGAAAACAAAGATCCCTATGGGAATACAACATGGTATCCATCATTTAACGATAGAGGCAGTCATACAGTAATTGCTAAAGCTTTTGATTTAAATTCAAATGTTGTTTCAACAAAAGAATATAAAATAAATCTTGAAGTTGAAAAGAAATTAGAATTATCTGGAATAAAACAAAATTCTATAGTTAACAAACCCATTGTTTTGAATGCTGTTAGAAACTTTGATTGCTTAGAAACTCAATATATTCTAAGAGATATAAAAACTAAAGAAGAAAAAATATTGGCTACACTACCTTATGGGAGTCTAAAATACGTGCCAATACCAAATGATTCAGGAGAAAAAGAATTTTTAGTTAAAGTAAAAGATACCTCCGAAAAATATATAATATCCAATCCTATAAGAGTTACAATAGATGGCAAACCTAATCTATATTTAAATGGAATAGGTCCAAATGAAATTGTACTTTCTGAAGGGAAAAAAATATATGTAGACAGCAATGTCAATGTTAAGGATGTAAAGGTAGTGATAGCTAACGATGAAAAAAATATAAAAAGAATTTTAAATTCGAATTCTAAAGAATTAGAGTTTTTACCTCTAACATCAGACTCTGGGAATTGGACGGTATATGCAACAGCTGACTATAATGGTAAAACAATAAAAAGTGAAACAATAAAGTTTAAAGTTTACACTGGGCAAACATATGGGCCTTATAGTATTAGCTCCAAAGAAAATTATATCAATTTTGTAAGTAATTTGGCTAAAAAGTCAAATAATCAATTGATGTCAAAATCTTTTAAAGTGGCACAATCTATATTAGAAACAGGCTGGGGGCAAAAAGTACCTTCTGACAAATACACAGGGGTAAAGTCAAACAATTTGTTTGGAATTAAAAGCAAAAATGATGAACCTTACATCATTTCAATAACATGGGAAGTATATAATGGAACAAAATATATTATTGATGCTAAATTTAGAAGATATAATTCGGCGCAACAAAGCTGGGATGATCACATAAAATTTCTTCTAGATAATGATAGATATAACCCATTCGAAGAGGTTATGTACGATCCATATAAAGCATCATGGGCAATCAAAAGATGTGGCTATGCGACAGATCCAATGTATGCTATTAAAATAATAGAGCTTATACAAAGATATAATCTAGGTTATTTAGATGAAAAAATTTTTTAGCTAAATAATTACTAATTATTATTATTGAAATGTTTATATATATGAAAAAGTTGGTATAATCAAGACAAAGATTATATTGTTGTATTATTAAATTTCAATTTAATTAATCGTATAATGGTCAAATAATTTTTATTTTAAGAATTACATGATATTTTTAATCAAATAGAAGACATAAAATGGACTTTACAATTGTTATTTAAATTTTAGCAATTTGATATAACAAAAAAAATTATGCATCATATTTCATAATTATTAGATAGGATAAACCTAATATTAATGGAGGGGTAGATATGGAAATAAAAATATATTCAACACCTACTTGACCATGGTGTACTAAAGTAAAGGATTACTTAAAACAAAATGGGATAGAATTTATTGAATATGATGTAACAAAGGATTATAATAAGGCTGTAGAGATGGTTCAGAAATCAGGGCAAAGAGGAGTGCCAGTAATTGATATCGACGGAAAGATAATTATTGGATTCGATAAAGCCAGTATAGATGAGCTATTAGGTTTATAAAAAGTAGATTTCTACTTTTTATAAACCTTTATATTTAGGTGACAAATTCAAGTTATAATTTTATAAAGTTCTATGACCGACCAGTCAGTCGAAAATAAAGGAGGACAAAAAATGTTACCTAGACTAAGTGTTAAAAGGCCTTACACAGTATTTGTTGCAGTAGTTCTTGTACTTGTGTTAGGTGTAGTATCTTTTATGAATTTAAAAACTGATTTATTACCAAATCTTGAACTTCCTTATGTACTTGTTATGACAGTTTACCCAGGAGCAAGTCCAGAAGAAGTAGAAGCGGCTGTTACAAAGCCTATTGAGCAGTCTTTATCGACGATTAACGATGTAAAGAATGTAAATTCCATTTCAAATGAAAATCAGTCCATAGTTATTTTGGAATTTAATTCTACTGTAAATATGGATTCTGCTATTATTGAAATTAGCAGTAATTTGGATATGGTAAAAAGTGGCTTTAACGATTATGTTCAAAGTCCTATGGTAATGAGATTAAATCCAGATATGCTGCCAATAATGGTAGCATCTATCGACATTGAAGGCAAGAACACTAAAGAGATATCAAAAATTGTAAACGAGGAGATAATTCCTCAATTTGAAAGTGTTGCTGGAGTTGCTTCTGTTGATGGACAAGGATTAGTAGAAGAAAAAGTAGAGGTAATGCTAGATCAAGAAAAAATCGATAATTTGAATAGCCTAATATTAAAAAAAGTTGATTCAAAGCTAGCAGAAACTGAACAGCAATTAAACGATGGGAAAAAAGAAATTGAAAACGGGATTAGCCAAATTGAATTAGAAAGAGAAATGCAACTAGAACAGATAAATAGTGGACTAGAGAAAATTAATTTAGCTAAAGCCGAATTAAACAAAGCTGAAGATAATATATATCAAGGGTTACAGCAACTTTATTCCAGCAGAATAGATTTATCTAAAGCTTTAGATGAGCTAGAAAATAAAATTAAAGAATTGTCAATTATGGAAGCTGTACTCACAGCAAGTGGAGGTACAAACCCTCAGTATCCAGGACAAACTTTAGAGATGGTGAGAGCTCAAAGAAACACTTTGGAAGCTAACAGAATGGAATTAAGAAATAATCTTAGTGAGATTAATCAAAAGATTGATGAATTAGAAAAACAAAGCAATGAAATTAAATCACAGAAAATTGAACTATCACTACAAGAATCAAATTTAAATAGCGGTAAGCTAACACTCAATACACAATTAGATAACGCTAAATCACAATTACTTGATGCTCAAAAGGAACTTGAAAAAGGTTTTGAAGAATTTGAAAAAGCAAGAGAAGAAGCTTTTAAGAAAGCTTCGCTTGATGGAGTCATAACAAAGAGCATGGTTTCTCAAATTTTAGCTGCACAGAATTTTTCAATGCCAGCTGGATATATTAGTGATGAAAATGGAAGATATGTTGTAAAAGTTGGAGATAAATTTTCAGATATAAATGATATTGAAAATTTATTATTATTTGATACTGGAGAAGATTTGATAGGTAAGATATATCTAAAAGATGTTGCTGAAGTAGATATGAAAGACAACCTAGATGATATCTATACAAAAGTTAACAATAATGATGCTGTTATGTTAATCATGCAAAAACAAAGCAACTATTCAACGTCTGAAGTTGCAAAAGGCATCAGAGATAAAATGGATGAGATAGTATCTAGAGATAACTCTATACACTTCACGCCTTTATTGGATCAAGGAATATACATTGATATAGTAATAAATTCGGTATTGAATAATATATTAGTAGGTGGTATATTAGCAATTTTAGTTCTCTTCATATTTTTAAGGGATATAAGACCAACATTAATTATTGCTTTATCTATACCAATTAGTATAGTTTTTGCTATCACTTTAATGTATTTTAGCGGTATTTCTATGAATATAATTTCACTAGCAGGTCTAGCACTTGGAGTAGGAATGCTTGTAGACAACTCGATTGTAGCAATAGAAAATATATATAGACTAAGAGGGGAAGGATATTCTTCTATAAAAGCATCTGTTATTGGGGCTAACCAAATTGCAGGAGCTATAACAGCTTCAACTTTGACAACTGCAGTTGTATTTTTGCCTATAGTGTTTACTCAAGGTATTTCAAGACAACTTTTTACAGATATGGGATTAACTATTGCATTTTCACTATTTGCAAGTTTACTTGTAGCACTTTCACTCGTGCCTACAATGTCGTCTAGCATATTATCAAAATCAACTGAGAAAAGAACATTTATATTTGATAAATTAATCAATATTTATGAAAATGTTCTTAGATTCGCTTTAAAATGGAAAGCTTTAGTTTTGATTGCAGCAGCTGTACTACTTGTATTAAGCGGTATATCAGCTTATTCAAAAGGTACTGAGTTTATACCTGCTATGGAGTCGCCACAAATGTTAGTTACAGTAGAAAGTCCTAGTGAATATTCCTTAGAAGAAACCAAAGAAATGAGTAATTCCTTAATAGATGAAATATTAAAAATTGAAGGAATTAATACAGTTGGTGCTTTCCTAGGAGGAATGCAAGGAATTGGGCAAAATAACAATCAAATAACAATGTATATCTTGCTTGACGAAGAAAGTGGAGTAAAAAATGCTGACATAAAGATGGAATTAGAAAAAATAGCAGAAAATATGGATATAGAACTACAAGTATCTGAATCAAATATGGATATTACTGCTATAGCTGGCTCAGGAATTGAAATAGTTATAAAAGGGGCAGAACTTGAGACCTTGAGGGAAGTATCTGAAGATGTAATGGATATAATGAGCCAAGTAGAAGGGATAACAAATATTACTAATGGATTAGAAGAGCAAAATAAGGAATTAAAGATAACTGTTAATAAAGAGCTAGCAATGGAAAACCAATTAACAGTTGCACAAGTTTATTCTCAGATAGCTGATATTATTGGAACTCCTAGAACAGCTACTACAATTTCAAATGTCCAAGATGAATATCCAGTAATTGTTTTGGATAGCATATATAAGGAATTTACAAAAGAAGATATTGAAAATTTTGAACTTACGATACCTAACACTGATGAAAAAGTAAAATTAACTGATATTGCTTCGATATCAGAAGAAGATGGTATGAATTCTATAAACAGACAGAACCAATCAAGATATATTTCTGTTAGAGGGGATATAAGAACCGGATATAATATTGGTATTTTGAGTAGAGAATTACAAGATAAATTAGATGTTTTAGATTTGCCGGATGGATACTCAGTACAAATTGCTGGTCAACAAGAGCTTATATCAAATTCAATGAGTGATCTAATCAATATGCTTATATTGGCTTTGATATTTGTTTATTTAATTATGGTTGCACAATTTCAATCATTATTGTTGCCGTTTATTGTAATGTTCACAGTACCTTTAGCTTTTACTGGTGGATTATTTGCACTATATTTCACAGACAAACCAGTTAGCTTAATAGCTATGTTGGGACTTGTTGTTCTTACAGGTGTTGTTGTAAACAATGGTATTGTGTTTGTTGATTATACAAATCAACTTAGAGATAAGGGAATGAACAAAGTTGAAGCATTAATTTTAGCTGGAAAAACTCGTATGAGACCTATTTTGATGACCGCAATAACAACAATTTTGGGCTTAACTACTCTTGCATTTGGAATGGGTATGGGCTCAGAAGTATTACAACCTTTAGCATTGGTTGTAGTTGGAGGATTAGCTTATGCAACAATTTTAACTTTACTCGTAGTACCTTGCATGTATGATTTATTAGTAAGAGATAAGAAAAGAAGAGTTGCAGAAGTTGAGGATGAGCTTAATGAAATCTAGGAAGTATAATAATAAAGAAATAGCTGTATTTGATGGATTGTTTACTTTGCTAAAACAAGGTAAAAATTTATACAATATAAAAGTATCTGAAATCGCGAAAGCTGCGAATATTGGAAAAGGTACTATCTATGACTATTTTGATAGTAAAGAAGAGGCCATATATATGGCCCTTCTTTACTATATCAATAATGAAATGACTCAAATTCTTAAAGAAATCGAAAAAATCCAGCCATTTAAGGAAAAAATATATAAATTATTCGAAATAATAGAACAAAACATTGAGGGAAAATATTCAACAATCAAGACATTACTATCTGCAGGGGACATAGAAACTATGTATAATATATTTGAAGAAGATGAAAATTTAATTGATCTATTCATGGATTATATGGCTAAAATTTCTTCGAATATTATTAGCTCTGGAGAAAAAGAAGGTAATATAAATATTGAACATTCTTACTATTATAAAAGATCTGCAATTAAATGCATTTTGATAGAATTTGCCAGCTATGTAAGCCATAAAGACTGCTATAGTGATGTAACTACTGATATGGCCAAAGATGTTGCATATACTCAATTAATTAAGATGTTAAGATAGGGTGAAAATATGAAAAAAAGTAATAAGCCTAATAAATCTAAAAAACCAATTATATTTTATTATTTAATAGCATTAACGATTATAATTGTAATAAATTCAATTATTATACCAAGGTTTATGGGGCAAGAGGTAAAGACAATAGATTATGGAAGTTTTTTAGATAAACTAGAAAATGGAGAGATTCAAGAAGTTGAAATAACAGATAAAGAAATTTTCATAAAAGAAAAATCTGATACAGATGTAATCTATACAACTGGATTGATAAATGATCCTGATTTAGTCGAGAGATTATATAGTTCGGGTGTAATTTTTACTAAAGTTGTATCGGACAGTACTCCATCATTTTTAGCTAATTTGTTATCTTGGGTCATTTCAATTCTTTTCTTTATTTTGCTGGGCAGATTTCTTGGCAGAATGATGCAAAAGAGAATGGGGGGAGGAGATGTACTTTCCCTAGGGAAAAGCAATGCTAAAGTTTATGTTGAGTCTAAAACAGGGAAGACATTTGATGATGTAGCAGGACAAGAAGAAGCAAAAGATGCACTTAAAGAAATTGTTGATTTTTTGCATAATCCTGGGAAATACAAATCAATCGGAGCAAACCTTCCTAAAGGAGTACTTTTAGTGGGGCCTCCTGGTACTGGGAAAACTCTTCTTGCAAGAGCAGTTGCGGGAGAAGCAAATGTTCCTTTCTTTTCGATATCGGGATCTGAATTTGTTCAGATGTTTGTTGGTATGGGAGCAGCAAAGGTAAGGGATTTGTTTAAACAAGCTCAAGAGAAAGCACCTTGTATTGTGTTTATTGATGAAATTGACACAATAGGAAAAAAGAGAGATGATTCTGGTTTTAATAGCAATGATGAAAGAGAACAAACTTTAAATCAACTTCTTTCTGAAATGGATGGATTTGATGGGAAAGAAGGTGTGGTTATACTTGCTGCTACTAATAGACCTGAGTCTTTAGACAAAGCATTGTTAAGACCTGGAAGATTTGACAGAAGAGTACCCGTCGAATTGCCTGATTTAGCAGGGAGAGAGGCTATTCTAAAAGTTCATGCAAAGAAAGTTAAAACCGAAGATAATTTAGATTTTAATGCAATTGCTAGAGCTACTGCAGGGGCATCTGGGGCTGATTTAGCTAATATTATAAATGAAGCAGCATTGAGGGCAGTAAGAATGGGCAGACAAAAAATAATTCAAGAGGATTTAGATGAGTCAGTTGAAGTTGTAATAGCAGGTTATCAAAGAAAAGGTGCCGTAATATCTACTAAAGAAAAACGAATAATAGCATTTCATGAAATAGGACATGCTCTAGTAGCTGCAAAGCAAACTGATTCAGATCCAGTTCATAAGATAACTATCATACCTAGAACATCAGGAGCATTAGGCTATACAATGCAATTGGCAGAACAAGAGAGTGTTTTGATGTCAAGGGAAGAGCTATTTAATAGAATTGTTACAATAACAGGAGGCAGAGCAGCTGAAGAACTAGTTTTTGGCAGCATAACATCTGGTGCATCAAATGATATTGAACAAGCAACTAAAATAGCAAGAGCTATGGTTACAAGATTTGGGATGAGTGACAAATTCGATATGATGGGTTTAGAGACTGTAAATTCCAAATATTTAGGAGCAGATCCTTCTTTAATATGCTCTGAAGAAACATCTGCAAAAATCGATTCTGAAGTGTTAAGAATAATAAAAGAAGCACATGAGAAAGCTAAAACTATTTTGAATAATAATATGGATAAGTTGATAGAATTAGCAAATTATTTATTGGAGATGGAAACAATGACTGGCAATGAATTTATGGAGATATTAAATAAAAAAAATGAAAGCTTTGCATAGCTTTCATTTTTTTTGCTTCAGTAACAGATATAAATTTTTAGCAGTTTCATTAGCATCTTGATTTTCAAATATATAAGCATAATTTTTTATAGTTTTTTCATATAATGGGTCATAATAATCTATGACTATATTTTTAATTGCCTCTTTATAATTTTGGTTTTTAATCAGGCGAATCATATCATCAACCCATTTATTTCCCATACGTTCTCTTAAGTGATTCATTGAATTTATAATTTCTTCATCACAATTAATTGCATATTCTTCAAGTATATTATTAATTCTAATTTCAATAGGTGCGGTTATTTTAACATGAATGCCATTTTTAATTTTCAAAAATAATTTTTCAGGAATAGAACATTTTCCTATAGATCTGCTTTCACCTTCGACAAAAATAAAATTTGAGTTTCTTTTATAAAGAGTGTCGAAAATTAATGATTCAAACATTTTTTGACTATTTTGTTTGCCTATTCCGATATTCCCAAAAACAGATCCCCTATGGTTAGCACAATGTTCTAAGTCAAGGACATCTGCACCCATTTTTTTGAGCTTATCCAAAATTTTTGTCTTTCCTGTTCCGGTGTTACCGTAAAGAACAATAAACTCCACATCTTCAATTAAACTATTCAAATTATTGTTTATGAAAGACCTGTATCCCTTATATCCACCAATTAGCTTACTTGCATTCACGCCTATACTTTGCATTAAAGAAGTTAAACTAGTGCTTCTATACCCACCTCTAGCACAAAAAAAGATAAGATTCTTATGTTTTTTTTCGAGTTCAAAAATTTTCTTAGAAAGAGATGGTAGTTTTTTTGACACAAGCTCTATACCTATTAGTTTTGCTTCATCATGACTTATTTTAGTATATGAATAGCCAACTATTTCTCTTTCAGCATCGTTTAACAAAGGAATATTAATTGCTCCTGGTATAGTATAATCAGAAAACTCACTTTCAGATCTGACATCTACTAATAGGTATTCAACATCTTTATATCGAGTTAACAAATCATCATAAGTTAAATTTATTTGCACATATTTTACCTCTTTCAACTAGAAATTTTGCAATATATATTATATACTAATTTTATCATATGTAAAGTTTTTGAAATATGGAGGATTTAATGATAGATCAACATAAAAAATCGATTCTTTATATAGTATTGTCTGCAATTTTACTTAGTACAGGAGGAGTATTATTAAAATTTGTAAATTTGGAACCTATGCAAATTGCAGGTGCTAGAGCAATAATATCATCAATTGTGGTATTGATATATGTAAAAAAACCAAAATTTACGTTTTCAAAAGCACAATTAAGTGGTGCTTTTAGTTATTCATTCATGGTTATAGGATTTATCGCTGCCAACAAACTTACAAATGCTGCAAACGCAATAGTTTTACAATACACAGCACCTATATGGGTAGCAATTTTAAGTCATTTTATATTAAAAGAAAAAATACATAATTATGATATTTTATCAATTATTTTCATAACAATAGGTATGGGTTTAGTGTTTATGGACGATATTGGTGGAGGAAATATTAAAGGGGACATTTTGGCAATAATCAGTGGTGTTTTTTTAGCCATTGTAACAGTCTCTCTGCGATTTCAAAAAGATGAGTCCCCAGTAGAAACTACTTTACTTGGGCATATAATAACAGCAATAATCGGAATATTTTTTTTAAGAGGAATTGAGTTCACAATCTATGATATTATAGGCATATTAGCATTGGGCATATTTCAGCTAGGGATATCATATATATTGTATTCAGAAGCAATAAAACATGTTGATGCTATTGAGGCAAGCGTATTGATGTTTATTGAACCAATTTTAAATCCTATTTGGGTATTTTTAGCATTTGGAGAGCTACCGGGGAGATTAGCACTATTTGGTTGTTTTATAGTATTGATAAGTATTTTGCTAAGAGCTATTGTTTCATCAAAAAGAAAAACAATAAAAGGAGTTAAGTAATGAGCGTGTATTCAAAAGAATTTATTGTACCATATTATGATACTGACATAGAAAATAAATTAAAAACTGAAATGATTTTAGCGTACATGGCAGAAACATCTTCGTGGCATGTAGATTCATTGGGTATAGGATATGATATATTAAAAGACAATAACTTTGCTTGGCTACTTAATAGATGGGAGGTTAATATTTCAAAACATCCTAAAGCTAAAGAAAGGATTAAAGTATATACCTGGACAACTGAATTTAACAAGTTTTATGCATTTAGAGAATTTAAGATGACATTACATAATGGCGAAGAAATAGCAAGAGCATCAACTATATGGATATTTGTAGATTCTACAACAAAAAAACCTAAAAGAATACCAGAAGCAATGGTAAATATATTTTCAAAAAGTGAAAATAAAATGGTAGAAAGGGTTATAGACTTTAAAAAGTCTTTTACCTTGCCATATTCCAACGACAAAAAAATAATAATCAGAAAATCAGACATAGATAACAATAATCATGTTAATAATGTTAAGTATCTTGAGTGGTTAATTGAATCTACTGATGATAAGTTATTAAAAACACATTCTATAAAAGATATTTCTATTGAATATAAAAAAGAGGTTCTTTTAGGGGACACACCAATAGTTAGCTCTTATATAAGGGAAATCAAAAATGGCATTATAATAAACTATAAAATAAGTACTAGAAAGACAGACAATGTCTTTGCACAATTAGAATTGGAGGTTAAATAAATGATAAATAATAAAGAAGAGACAATAAAAATTAACAAAAAAAAGAACATAGCACTAATTGCTCATGATAATGTAAAAGATGAATTAATTAAGTGGGTTAATAGTAATTTAGAAGAACTATCAAAACATAATCTATCTGGGACAGGAACTACAGCTTCTTTAATAGAAGAAAAGACAGGATTGGCTGTTAAAAAATACAAATCAGGCCCTTTAGGAGGAGATCAACAAATAGGAGCTAGAATAGCTGAAGGCGAGATCGACTTTATGATCTTTTTTTGGGATCCACTAGAAGCCCAACCGCATGATCCTGATGTGAAAGCATTATTAAGAATAGCTGTACTTTATGATATCCCAGTTGCAAACAATAGAGCCACGGCAGATTTTCTTTTAACATCGCATCTAATGCATGAGGAATATTATAGACACACATTTGATACTGGATATGACACCGAAGAAAGAATAAATAAATTTAAAAACAGTTTATAGAATAATGATGGATAAATATATTAAAATCGAAATTTAAATTTTCAAAATTCAGAAAAATACAAAGTTTTATATTAAATAATAAAAATAAAAAATTTTGATAAAATAGTTGATTTTTTTATAAATAGGTGATACAATACAAATGAGCTTTAATTCAGGAGTAATAAATAGTAACAATATTTCAGTATACCTTTTAGAGTATTAACTAGAAATTTATTGTTGTAGGTTACATGAATTAAAGAAATATTAATAAATTTTTGGAGGTTGTACAATGAAAGGTACAGTTAAATGGTTTAACGCAGAAAAAGGGTTTGGATTTATTACTACTGAAGAAGGCAATGATGTTTTTGCACATTACTCACAAATTCAAAAAGATGGTTTCAAAACATTAGAAGAAGGACAATCTGTTGAATTCAATGTAGTAGAAGGTCAAAAAGGACAACAAGCTGAAGAAATAGTTATATTATAATTAAAGCTTCTAAAACCTCTTAGATATCTAAGAGGTTTTCTGTTTATTTTCAATAAAAATTTGGAGGTATCCTATGTTTAAAGAAAATGTTGTTGCAGTAGTAAATGGTAAAGAGATTACCACGAATGATATAATGAAATTTTTAAATGAAATGAATCCACAAACAGCAGCTCAATTTCAATCAGAAGATGGTATTAAAAGAATAATTGAAGAGCTTGTAAATCAAGAGTTACTTTACTTAGATGCCATAGAAAAAGGCTATGAAAATGATATCGAATTTAAAGAAGTTTTAAAAACTGTTAAAGAAAATTTATTAAAAGGATATGCATTTAATAAAATAGTAGAAGGTATTGAAGTAACTGATGAAGAGATTAAGAACTATTATGAAGAAAACAAAGATATATACACTAAACAAGAAACTATGAATGCTAGTCATATACTTGTTGAAAATGAAGAAAAGGCTTTTGAAATTATTGATATGATAAACGAAGGATTATCCTTTGAAGAAGCAGCAGAAAAATATTCCACTTGCCCATCAAAAGAAGTAGGTGGAAATTTGGGCGAATTTGGAAGAGGACAAATGGTTCAAGAATTTGAAAAAGCTGCTTTTGACTTAAATGTTGGAGAAATGTCAGAACCTGTAAAAACCCAATTTGGATATCATATAATTAAGGTCAATGAAAAGTTTGACAAAGGCATATATGCTTTAGAAGATGTTAAGAGTGAAATCGAAAGACAGATTTTAATTAACAAACAAGAAGAAAAATATCAATCAAAAGTAAATGCTTTAAAATTAAAATATCCCGTTGAGATAATGTAAAAACTAAGTCACAGATTTTTTTAAATCTGTGACTTAGTTTTTATTTATAGGCTCTTATATATTGAGAAGGGTACTCAATTTTAACATTATGAGAAATAGCATTATTTAAAATCCAATTTGGGTTTCTCAAAAGTTCTCTACCTAATGCTACTAGATCAGCTCTTTCATTTCCAAGGATTTCTTCTACTTGATCAATATTTGTAATCAAACCGACGGCAATAGTAGGTAATCCTGTTTCATTTTTTAGATACTCAGCAAATTTTACCTGATATCCTGGGAAAATATTTATAGGTGCTAAAACAAGACCTCCAGAACTTACGTGAACAATATCAATCAATTCTTTAATTTCATTAATTATATCTTTCATCATGTAAATATTTATCCCATCGCTTACATAATCACTTGCAGATACTCTCAAAATTATGGGCCTATTTTCAGGCCATTCTTCTCTAACGGATAATAATATTTGCTTAAGAAATCTTACCCTATTTGTTAAACATCCACCATATTCATCTGTTCTATGATTGCTAATTGGAGAAAGAAATTGGTGAATAAGGTATCCGTGAGCAGCATGTATTTCAATTGCATCGTAGTCAGCCTCTAGTGCTCTACGGGTTGAAAGTTTAAATGCTTTAATTACTTCGTCTATATCTTTCTTTGTCATTTCTCTAGCTATTTTATAATCGTCACCAAAATCTATGGCTGAACAGGATATTATATCCTCAGTTTTTACACCGCATTTTCTACCAGCATGTGCAAGCTGTATAGCTATTTTTGAGCCATATTTTTTTACATTTTTTACTAATTCTTTAGATTTTTCTATTTGGCTATCCTCCCATAAGCCTAAATCATTACCAGAAATTCTACCTCTCTTTTCTACACTTGTTGCTTCTTGAATTATAAGCCCAACACCACCTAGAGCTCGTGCTATATAATGTGCATAGTGAAAATCCTCAATATAACCTGAATCATCACTAGAATAAGTACACATAGGTGGCATTACTACTCTGTTCTTTAAAGATAAATTTTTAATTTCAAATTGTTGAAATGTAAGCATTATATCACCTCAAGCTATATATACCACAAATTACAATAAACTATCACTTTTTAGATATTAATTAATATGTTAAATATTTCAATTATTATAAATAATAAATTTTGTAATAGATATACATATAAATTTAACATTTATGATAATATAATAATGATATTAACTTTAGAAAAGTAGGAGTGAGACAATGAAAAGAATATTTAAAGGAGACATTATTTATACTTCAAATCCTAAGAGTTTTGAGATATATGAAGATTCTTATTTAATTGTTGAAAATGGTGTAGTGAAATCAATTTGTAAAGATCTAGAAAGTATATCAGATGATTATGAAGTGCTAGATTTTACTAATAAATTAATAATACCTGGATTTGTAGATATTCATCTCCATTCTTCGCAGTATTTAAATATAGGTTTAGGTATGGATAAAGAATTGATACCTTGGCTAAACACTTATACCTTCCCAGAAGAAGCGAAGTTTAAAAACATTGAGTATGCTAAAATCGTATATGAAAAATTTATATCTGATTTGATTAATAAAGGAACCACAAGTTCAGTGATATATGCTACTATTCATAAAGAAAGCACATTGTTACTCATGGATCTACTTAATGAATCTAAACTTAGAGCATATGTCGGTAAAGTTAATATGGATAGAAATACAACAGAAGACCTATGCGAGGAAACTGATAGATCCTTAAGAGATACTGAAGATATTATTTTAGGTACAATGGGAAAAAATGTAAAACCTATAATTACACCTAGATTCGTACCTTCATGCACGCCTGAATTGATGAGAGGATTGGCTGATTTAGCAAATAAATACGACATACCCGTTCAATCACATTTAAGTGAAAACACAAATGAAGTAGAATGGGTTAAAAAACTACATCCTGAAATCAAGAACTATGCTAGTGTATATGATGAATTTGGATTGTTTGGTCAAACTAAAACTATAATGGCACATTGTATTTATACAACAGATGAAGAAATTAAACTCATGAGTGAAAGGGGAGTTTTTGCTGCTCATTGTGCATTATCAAATTATAATTTATCAAGCGGTATAATGCCAGTTAGAAAATATTTAGACTATGGAGTCAAAGTTGGCATAGGAAGCGATATTTCTGGAGGAAACACTCTAAGCATTCCACAATCAATTGTAAGCACAATCCAAGCCTCAAAAATAAAGTGGTTAGAATCAGGAAAGGAATTATATCCATTGTCATTTAGCGAAGCTTTTTATATGGCAACAAAAGGCGGAGGAGAATTTTTTGGGAATGTTGGAAGTTTGGAAAAAGGGTATAAAGCAGACTTTTTAGTTATTGATGATAGCAATATAACTAACCATAATGAATTTGGAGCATTTGAAAGATTACAAAAATATATATATTCAGGAAATGAAACCAACATCATAAAAGTTTATGTAAATGGGGAGAGGGTAAAATAATAGATTTTTGTATATTACTGTGCTATAATCAAAATTGTACAGTATTATATTAGAGGTGGTTAAGTATGCCTAGACAAAACGGTATTAGTTTGGAAGATGTGCTAAATCTTCCGATAATGAGCAAATGCAAGCTGATATCAGGGTTTAAAGGGGTCAGAAACACAGTTTCAAGAGTAAATATTATAGCTGATCCAGATATATTTGATTGGGTAAAGGAAGGAGAATTACTGTTAACTACGGCATACTCTTTCAACAAAGCTGATATTGATTATCAAAAAAACATTATACTAAATTCTAAAAATAGAGATTTAGCAGGTATCGGTATAAAAATTTCTCCATATTTAGAGCGTTTGAATGATGAAATATTAGAATATGCAGATGAATTGAATTTCCCAATAATAGAGATAGATCCAGATTTACCATTATCTGAAATACTTATGGAAGTTATGAAACAGATTTATAATAAACAAACGACTTTACTCGAAAGAATTGAAAAAGCAAATGAAAAATTTATGGAAATTATGCTAGAAGGGAAATCGTTAAACGAGGTTATTGATGTTGTATATAGTAATATAAAAAATCCAGTTGCTATAATTATGAAACATCAAAATTTAAAGTATGAACATTTTCAAGAGATAAGAGAGAATTTAAAAGAAGAACTTGAAAAAGATATGATTAAGTTTTGTGATAGCAATCTTAGGTTTAAACATAAGAGAATGTATGAAGATAAAGTTTTGATAAATGGTAAATTTGTTGATAGAATGGCTATACCAATAATTTTAAGAGATGAAATTCAGGGCTACATAGTTTCTTGGTCAATAGATACACCGCTTGGGGGATTCGATTTATCCATCATGGAATCTGCATCAACTATTATTTCGCTATTCCTATTACAAGAGTCAAATGTGAAAGAAGTAGAGATAAAATATAGATCTGAGTTTTTCGAAGATTTAATTTCAGCTGACTCAAAGAGAAAAGGAAAAGCATTGGATAGGGCTCATTTTTTCAATCTAGTACCTAATGATTATTATATAGTTGAGGTTATGAGCTTTAAGTTTCGTAATTTTGAGAACTATGATGATAATTTTGTGTTTGATTATCTAAAAAATCATTCCAATCAGGTTGTGTCAACTATTGAAAAAATAATGGATAAATACAAGTTAAATGGTATTGTGTCTACTAAATTAAATGGTATACAGATTCTTATAGAATTTAACAATACAAACAATTACAAGAGAATATTGAATGAATTTAATCAGGAAATGTATAATGCTATAAATCAAAGACTAGATAATGTTGATATTAGGATAGGCATAGGACGGTTATACAAAGGCCTTGAAAATGCAAATAAAAGTTTTTCAGATGCTCTAAGAACTATAAGAACTGGTAAGGAATTAACAAATAGGACTATTATAACATATGAAGAATTAGGAGTTTTTAAGATTTTATGTCAGGATTCTTTAGTTGATGAATTAGAAGATTTTTATCAAACTACTTTAAAACCACTTGTGGAATATGATGAAAAAAAGTCTACAGAATTAGTAAAAACATTACAATGTTATTTTGATCACAATGGGAATTTAACGAAGATGTCTGAAGCATTATTTACTCACTATAATACAATTTTATATAGAATTAACAGAATTCAAGAAATAACTGGACTAAATTTAAATGATCCAAACGATAGGTTGAATTTAGAAATTGCACTTAAAATAAAACAAATGTTATAGAAGAATAAAGGCTTTAAAGCCTTTATTCTTCTATAACAGCAATTGCTCTAATAGGAGATCCAGAGCCATCTCTAATTTTTAATGGTAAACCTATATATAGGAAACGTTTGTTGATTAATTTATCGAGATTACATAAGTTTTCTGTATTTGTTATATTATATTCTGCACATATCATATGGCCAGAGAAGTTAATATCATCTGGAGTCAAGTCTATCGCTGGAGCATCTACACCGATATTAATAACCCCACTTTCAGCTAAATACTTGGCAGCTTCATAACTTAGGCCAGTGTACTCCTTTTGATAAAATTCTGTTCCATAAAACCGATCGTAATGACCAGTATACAGCAACACTATATCACCTTTTTGAATTTCTTGTTTAGAGTTCTCGATTGATTTTTTTAAATCTTTTACTTCTATATAATTTGGATACATTACATTGCTTACATCCAAACATATAGCAGAACCGAAAAAATAATCCATAGACATTTTGTCTATAGTCAAACCATTTTCTTTAAATTCACTAATTCCATCACAATGAGTGCCACAATGTTCACTTATAAGCAAGTTTCTAGCAGAAAAGCCTAAAGTCTTACTTCCTGTTTCTTTCATATTTTCTTCATAAGTCATATTAGTCATTATGAAAGTCTTTTGATGCATTGGAAACATTGACATACCTTGAAATATTTCTTGAGAAAGGTCTACAATTTTAAGAGCCATTTTATCACCTCTTCTTTATATTAATTCTATTATAACCGATTAAATTGATTGTGCTATATATATTTTTTACAAAATGTTATAGCAAGTAAACAAAAAAAGCAAATTAATAAGGAAGTTATATCAAAAAATTTAGTAAATATTCACAAAGTTAATTCAATATAATTGTGATAATATTTAAATGTAAATGAAAAATAGGAGGGATTGTAATGTATGATGTGATTATTAAAAATGCTAGAATACCACAAGCAGATGAAACCGTTCTCACTAATATATTGGTAAAGGATGAGAAAATAGCTGGATTTATTGACAATATTGATGGAATTGATGCGAAAGAGGTAATAGACGCAAATGGACATTTAACACTTCCTGGATGCATTGATTCACATACTCATTTCATGTACCAAGGGTTTCCTCATCGAGAAAACTTTTTAACTGGAACAGCATCAGCAGCAGCAGGTGGAGTTACTACTATCATAGACATGCCATGTTGTTCAGTTCCATCGGTAAGATCTGTTGAGCAACTGAAACTGAAACTTGATGCAGTAAGTCCACAAGCATTGGTAGATTTTGCTTTTTGGGGTGGAGTAACTGGAGAAGATGTAAGAAATGGTTGGTTACATAATGTGGAAGAACAAGCTGAATATGGCGTAGTTGCATATAAGGCTTATATGACCCCTTCAGTACCAACCTATCCAAGAGTTGATGATCCTGAAATGCTTGAAGCATTTACAGCGGTTGCAAAAACAGGTTTACCTATAGGGATTCATGCTGAAAACTATGCAATGTGTGATTATTATGTTAAAAAACTACAAAGAGAAGGCAGAATGGATGGTCCTGCTTGGGCTGAAGCGAGACTTGAATTAGCAGAAAAAGTAGCAATCGAATTAGGAATTAGTTTTGCAGAGCATACTGGTGCTAGATTACACATAGTTCATATGAGTACTGGGATAGGAGCTAAATTAATTGGGGAGGGCAAGAAAAGAGGCCTAAATGTAACAAGCGAAACATGTCCTCATTATTTGACTTTAAATTACCAAGAAGCCATGACTAAATACGGACCGTTAGCTAAAATTGCGCCACCTCTAAGAACCAAAAAAGATAATGAAGAATTATGGGAAGGCTTAAGAAATGGTAGTGTAGATTTTATGGCTACTGATCATGCGCCTTATGAGCTTGAGAGTGAAAAATTAAGCAAAGGAATGAACATATGGACATCTTTCCCTGGAATACCAGGAGTTGAGACAATGGTTCCTGTGTTGATTAGTGAAGGATACAATAAAGGTAGACTCTCATTAAGCAAGTTAGTTGAAGTTTTGTCAACTAATGCTGCAAAGCACTATGGGATATATCCTAAAAAAGGAGCAATGAATATAGGGTCAGATGCTGACTTTACAATTATAGACTTAGATAAAAGATGGAAAATTGATCCTAAAAAGCTTGCATCTTTATGTGGATATACTCCATTGGAAGGAATGGAACTAAAAGGGAAAGTAGCTAAGACTATTTTAAGAGGGACTTTGATATATGAAGACGATTCAGATAGTGAATTAGCAAAAATGAGTGATGAAGATTTACAAAGAATAGTTCACAATTATCCAGAAGGCTTAGAAGAAAGATATGCTGACATATTAAAAGAGTACCCACATCTTCATAGCAAAGAGTATGAAAATAGTTATAGAAAACAACATCCTGAATTAATTGATGCACATATAAGAGGAATAAAAGGGATTAAAGTTAAGCCAGGATTTGGACAATTTGTCAAGAGACAAAGCATACAAGTGCTTCCAAGAAGAATTACTTTCTAAATATGATATTGAATAAATATAAAAACTAAAATATAATGAAGGAGTAGATAAGATGTCAAGACATGCGATTTTAGTAATAGATATGCTTAACGATTTTGCAGATCCAAATGGAGTTTTGTATTGTCCTAATAGCAGAAAAATAATACCTACAATGCAAAAATTATTTGATTGGGTAAGAGAGAGAAATAAAAACGGCAATGATGATGTTCAATTAGTTTTTATCCAAGAAGCACATAGGAAAAATGATGCTGACTTCAAAGTTAGACCTGTACATGCAGTAAAGGGTACATGGGGTTCAGACTTCATAGACGAATTAAGACCATTAGATAATGAGTATATTGTGCAAAAGAGGAGGCATAGTGCATTTGCTCATACTGACTTAGATTTATATTGTAGAGAAGAAAAGATAGACACAATAGTTGTCACAGGAACATGGACAAATGTATGTGTTAGGAGCTCCGCTTCAGATGCGTTATATTATGCATATAGAGTTATAACATTAAGTGATGCTGTACAATCTAAAACTGAAGAAATGCATCAAAGTGGTTTAAGAGATTTAAGTATTTTTACAAAAGTAATGACTGTTGATGAATATATCGATGCTTGGGAACAAGGTCTTGATCCATGGGAAGGCGGAGGAGATAGAGAAAATAAGGTTGAATAATGTTTAAATACTAGGCGAGTGATTACTCGCCTAGTATTTAAAGGAAAGTGGGGAAAAGAATGCGCATAATAGTTGGGATTACAGGTGGAAGTGGGGCTATTTATTCAGTTTCCTTACTTCAAGCCTTACATGAGCTTAATATTGAAACACACCTCGTTGTCTCGAAAATGGGTGAATATGTATTAAAGCAAGAATGCGACATAAGCATATCAGAAATATCTAAATTATCTACTTATTTTTATTCCAATGATGACTTTACAGCTCCAATTGCAAGTGGGTCATTTAAAACCGATGGAATGGTTGTTGCTCCTTGTTCTATGAAAACACTTTCTGCTATAGCAAATGGATATTCCGATAGTCTGCTAACAAGAGCATGTGATGTTATCATAAAAGAAGGAAAAAAATTGGTTTTAGTTCCTAGAGAAACTCCTCTGAGTTCAATACATTTAGAAAACATGTTAAAATTGAGTAACTTAGGGGTGAAAATATTTCCGCCAATTCCAAGTTTCTATAATAAACCAAATTCAATTGAGGATATCGTAATTCAAATGACAGGAAGAATTTTAGATAATTTAAATATTGACAATAATCTCGTAAATAGGTGGAATGGGAGGTGATTTGGTGGAAACACAAATGTTAAGATCAACACTCGATAAATTGAGAAAATCAGAAGATTTGCTAATATGTGAACAAAAGGTCTCTTCTGAGTATGAACTTGGGGCAATACTTAAATATTTTAACAATAAAAAGCCTGTTCTTTTTAAAAATGTGGATAGAAATAATATGATTGCAGCAGGCGGATTATATGGAAGTAGAGAAATAATTTTCAATTTAATGCAGATGGATAAACATAATAGAATTGATAGATTCATAAATGCCCTAATTAATCCAATGGATTTTAACGTAGTTGAAGATGGTCCTGTAAGAGAAAACATCATAAAACACAATATTGACTTAGGAAAGCTATTTCCAATACCTAAATTTAATGAAAAAGATTCAGCTAGATACATAACTGCTGGCGTTTTAGTAGTAAAAGATGCAAAAAACAATAATTATTATACTTCTATTAGACGGTTTCAATATTTAGGCTCTAATAAATTATCTGTATTGATAGCATCTAAAAAATTGATGAATGACTTTCTAGAATTGGAAAAACAAAATAGGGCAATGGAAGTAGCAATAGTTTTAGGATATGATGCTGAATTTCTAATGGCAAGTCAATACAGTACAGATTTATACGGTGTTGATAAATACAAAATTGATAGTGCTTTGCGAAACGAGCCTCTTAAATTGGTCAAGTGTGAGTCTGTAGATTTGTTAGTACCAGCGTATTGTGAAATTGTCCTCGAAGGGAAGATAGTTCCAGGCAAGAGAGAATTAGAAGGACCCTTCGGAGAACTTATGGGATATTATGGTATGCAAAAACCCCAACCGGTTATAGAAATACAAACTGTAATGCATAGAGATAATCCAATTTTTCAAGTTGCTTTCCCATGTAGAGAAGAACACGTATCTAATGGTTTGGTTAGAGAGATAGAATTGTTTACAAATTTGAAAAAAGTTGTTGATGTTAAAGATGTTTATGTAACTGAAGGAGGAGGCTATAGATTTAATGCTGTGGCTTCAATAAAGAAACATAACATTGGAGACGGAAAATCTGCAATTTTATCAGGTTTAGGATTTAATTCTGAGCTTAAACAAATGGTTGTTGTAGATGAGGATGTAAATATTTATGATCCACAAGAGATTGAATGGGCTATAACAACTCGCGCTCAGGCAAGTGATGATTTTACAATAATAAAGTCAGCATTAGGATCGGCTCTTGAACCATCTCATACTATTAAAAATGCATCAGATAAAATAGGAATTGATGCGACTAAGCCTATTGTGGGAGATACAGAAAGGTTTGAAAGAACACAAATTCCGGGATATAATGATATTGATATCAAGAAATATTTTCCAACCATAAAATAAGAAGGTGATTAAATGCTACAAGCTATGGGAATAGTAGAAGTAAAGTCTTTAGTAGGCGCGATAGAAGCAGCAGATGCGATGCTTAAGGCAGCTAATGTAAACTTAGAGGATTTTCAGATAGTTGGTTCTGGCATCGTTTGTGTAACTGTAACAGGAGATGTTGGAGCAGTTATGGCATCAGTAGAAAGCGGTAAGGAACATGCAGAAAAATTAGCAGAAATAATATCTGTAAATGTAATTCCACGACCTCATGAAGAGGTGGGCAAGATAATTTAATGGTGGTGAAATAATTGGTTAATCCATTGGCAAAGGTGGTCATGAAAAACATTGCTTTAAATGCTGATATTAAAAGCAATATGTCTGATAAGAACGAGGAATTAAAAATAATTGATGAGAAAGAATTAACAATACTAAAATCATTACTAGAAAGTAAATCGGGAGATGTTATAAAAGACAATAAAACCGAATTAACATCAATCACAATTGAACAATTGGCACAAAAAGTAAAGAAGGGGGAATAATAAATGCAAAGCGCCCTAGGACATATTGAGACATTAGGATTAGGAACAGCGATTGCTGCATTAGATGCTTCATGCAAAGCTGCAGATGTCTCATTAGTTGGTTTTGAAAAAATTATAGGTTTATCACAAGGTGTTGGTGTCAACATTCAAATTGTTGGGGAGGTCTCTGCAGTAAAAGCTGCAGTAGAAGCCGGTGTATCAGCAGGAAACCGTGTAGGAAAAGTTATTTCAAGCAATGTAATACCAAGACCTCACGAAGAAATAGACAAACTAATTGATAAATTTAAGATATCATCTAAAGCAAAAGATGAAACAGAACAAGAATTAAAAAAAGGAATTCAAAAAAAGATATAGGTAGTTGCAGAATACAAAATTAAAAATATATAGAGTTATCCACAGCTAAAATTAAAAATTAATAGATTCTGCAATAAATTTTGCAACTAAACAATTAATTAATTATAAACATTATACTTAAG
>JACIXZ010000010.1 GCA_014360205.1 Tissierellales bacterium | reverse complement strand
CTTAAGTATAATGTTTATAATTAATTAATTGTTTAGTTGCAAAATTTATTGCAGAATCTATTAATTTTTAATTTTAGCTGTGGATAACTCTATATATTTTTAATTTTGTATTCTGCAACTACCTAATTAAAGATAACTATCAGTTCTGATATCTTCAACAAATATATTCACATAATAAATATTAGACCCTATATAAACCTCTAAGTTATATTTTACTCTTTCAATGATATTTTGACAAACTGTTGGTATCTTAATTCCATACTCTAAAACAATATGAATATCAACTATAATTTCGCTATCATTTACAGTTATTTTTATATCTTTATAAGATGGATCAAATCCTAAAAATGTAAGTAACTCTTCGATAGAATGTTTTTGTCCTTTTTTAACTACCCCGTAGCTTTCAACAACTGAAACCCCTACAATTTTCTGAATAACAACATCCTCTATATAAATAGAGCCAATATCATTTTCCATTATAAGTGGCAAACCATTACCTCCCTCATTATCTTATCTTAAACATTCTACAATAATATAAATAAATATTCAACTAAAAATACACTACATAATTTCACTTGCTTTTTATAGGAATTATATGGTACAATACATTTTGTTGTAGTAGATCTGGTTTTATAACTTGTTTTAGGAGGTGTTTTTAATGAGTAAAAGGTGTGAAATATGTGGCAAAACAAAATCATTTGGAAATAAAGTTACTTTTTCCAACAAAAAGAGCTCGAGAACTTGGTCTCCTAATGTTAGAAAAGTAAAAGTAGTAGTTGAAGGTACAACAAAGAGATTAAATGTATGCACAAGATGCTTAAGATCTGGACATGTTCAAAGAGCAATATAGTAGAAATTCATAAAAAAGCTTACAGTTTATAAGAAATATAAACGGTAAGCTTTTTATTTAATCTTTTGATAGAATCAAGAGTCCTTCACCACTATGTTTTGTAATATAGCCTTCATTTGAATTCATTTCATTGCTAATGCACATGCTTGACCCGAATTTAACAAATTGCTTATCTAGGTTATAATGAAAACCTTTAATAGAAATTATTATTCCATCTAAGCTAATTGGAACTATAGAAACATAGTCAAAATCAGAAGGATTTATTATCGATTGTTCATTATTAAGTATTTTTATTAAATTGTTGTCATCAATTATTTGACTATCAATATTTAAATCATATAACTTTTTTAAAAGAAAAATATTCGACAGAGAATGATCCATTCGTGTACCAATCACACTAGTGAAAGTAATAGTCGTTGGAGATTTTTTTATTACTAGATCTAAAGCTATCTCAGTATCTGATTTATCCTTTTCTTTTGGGTAGATGATCACATTTATATCTTTTGTTTCCAATAATTTTTTAGATTTAAGACTTATAGAATCTAAATCTCCAATTAAATAATCAGGAAGTATATTTAGATCAATTAATTGATCAGCACCTGAATCGGCCGCTACTATAAGATCATTTGCCTTACAAAGTTCCTTTAGTTTTTCTTTACTTATTTTCTTACCACCAGAAACTATTAAAATATTCATCATCTACCACCTACTGTTGATGATATATTTTCTAAGGGGTTTCCAAATAATTATCAGTACGATTAGCGAAATAACTAATTCAGGGATCAAGTATGTTGCATTATAAATCAATGAGTATATTATTGGATTTTGGGCTCCTGCAAACTCGGAAAAGAAAACAACTCCTGATATAACATGAAATACTAGCCTACCAAAAACTGCTAATGTTGTCCACAAAATCATTTGTATATAACTTCCATTGTTTCTAATTCTCGTCGTTGCAAGTCCAGCCAAACCCAAAATCCCAAAGGCTAAAGGATAATCTAAAAGAAATTGTAGCGGGTGGAAGAAAAATGGTTTTAGTATAAAATCTAATACTCCATAAATGGCTCCAACTGTTATACCTGGTATAAGTCCCCATCTGATTGAATATATAATTATTGGTATCATTTTCCCAGCAGAAACACTCCCGCCGTTTGGCATCCTATAAAGCTCTATATACCCAAGCAACACAGATAATGCTATCATCATGCCAGCTTCGGCTAACATTAATACATTAGTCTTTCTTTTCATTTTATACCCTCCTTTTATAAATAAAAAACTCATTGAGCGTTAGTCAATGAGTACATTACATACACACTTCCCTCCGCTAGCATTATCTAGTTCAGGTGATAAGGGTCGGGACTGAATCCTCTCTCAGCAATAGCTCCCCTAGTGTCAAATCTTATTTAATTAATTTCAATATATCATAATCATATCAGTAATACAACTTTAATTATTATTAATTACAAGTTTAAACTGTTCCGTACGAGATCTTATATCATTATATGAAAATATGTCTGAGCCTATAACTAATATATCAGCTCCTAAATCTGCAATATTTTTTGCATTATCTAGTTTTATTCCGCCATCTATTTCAATTAAAACATGAGGGTAATTGTTATCAATATTCTTTCGTAGTTCTTTGAGCTTTCTTTCCACAGCTTTAATGAACGTTTGACCACCAAATCCTGGGTTTACGCTCATTAGTAAAACAAGATCTATATCTTCATATATATACTCAAGAACATCTAGCGATGTTGCAGGATTTAAAGATACTCCTGCCAATATACCCTTAGATTTAATTAGCTGAATTGTTCTGTGTAAATGAGTAGTTGCCTCATAGTGAATTGTCAATATATCTGCACCAGCGTCAATAAATTCATCTATATATCTTTCAGGTTTGTCTATCATTAGATGGACGTCTAAAGGAATCGAGCATGCTTTTTTAATACTCTTTACCACCGGCATTCCAAATGTTAGATTTGGGACGTAATTGCCATCCATAACATCTACATGGATATAGTCTGCCCCTCCTTTAATAACCTCTTCTATTTCATTTTTTAAGTTTAAAAAATCTGCAGATAGGATTGAAGGTGCAATTTTTACCACGTCAAAACCTCCTATAATTTTTAATTTCATTTAATATCAATATATAGTTATCATATCTTGATTTGTTAATTTTACCATTTTTTACATCAATTAAAACGTTACAACCTGGTTCATTTATATGCAAACAATTTGAAAATTTACATTTTTTAGAGCTATTATTAATATCAATAAAATAAGTATCTAGCTCATATGGGTTGATATCATTTATATAAAGACTTGAAAATCCAGGAGTGTCAGAAATATAAGTTTGATCATCCAATTTGAACAATTCAACATGTCTTGTAGTATGTTTGCCACGTAATAATTTTTTACTTATCTCTCCTGTTTTTAATTTAAATGATGGGTTAATTAAATTTATCAACGATGATTTCCCTACTCCTGATGGGCCAGCTAATACACTCACATGATTTCTTAATATATCTCGCAAATCATCTATTCCTTCATGGTTTTTAGTGCTAGTTCTAATTGTTGTATACCCTATTTCTTTGTACATTGAAACAATTTCATTTGATTTTATAGGGTCGATATCTGATTTATTGATACAAATAATAATATTCAAATCTGAATTATGCCCAGCAACTATAAGTTTATCTAAAAACCATAAATTGATTTTAGGATTATCTATACTCATAACTATAATTAACTGAGTTACATTTGCTATTGGAGGTCTATTTAACATTGTTTTACGAGGATATATTTCTTCAATATATCCTCTATTATCTTCTTTATTAATTCTAATCGAAACTTTATCCCCAACTAAAGGTTCAATCTCTTTTTCCCTAAATAATCCCCTGGCTCTGCATTCAATAACAGAATTTCCTATATCAACATAATAGAAACCGCCAATTCCTTTTAATATTATTCCATCAACCATTTTTAACCCTCTATGCTTTGACTATATTGAAATATACCGTCATAATAAACTTCAAACACTGCTCCTTTTTTCCCAAATACAGTAACATCGAAACTTCCTTCTGCCGGTTTATGCTTACCGGTATAAACTGTCATGCTTGAACCATCTTGTTTTCTTAAAATAGTTATTTCGGTTTCATCTTTATCTGCAAAAGGAGTTACAGTTAGCTTGATAGAAAACTCTTGATTACCAGGTTCTTCTGGTTCATTAGGATTTTCTGGGTTAGTCGGTGGTGTAACTGGCTGACCAGAACTAACTACCAAATCTATGGTTGTTCCTTTTTTAATAGTAGAACCTGGGCTATGAGATTGATCTGTAACTATATTCGCTTGATAATTATCACTAGGTTCATATTTTATTTCTCCTACTTCTAGGCCAAGATTCCTAATATCAGTTATAGCTTTATTTATATTCTCTCCTACTAATTGTATCATTATAACCTCTGCATCTTTTGGGCCTTTACTTATTACCAAATCCACTCTAGTGTTAGGAGTTACTACAGAATAAGGTTCAATGCTTTGCGAAATAACATAATCTATTGGTATTTCGTCGTGGAACTCATATTCTATGTTATTTCCTATTCTCAGTCCAGCTTCTTTTAATAACCTTTCTGCTTCTGATATAGATTTATTAATTAGATTAGGGACTTCAACATTATCAAAACCAAGGCTTACAACTATACCAATTGGAAATCCTTTTCTAATTCTTACTCCTTCATCAACATTTTGCGAAATAATAATCCCTTCTTCAAATTCAGCACTTTGAACTCTTTCAATTACCTCAATTTCAAATCCCATTTCTTCAGCTAATCTGTTAGCTTCTTCTTCTGTTTTTCCCACTAGATTTGGAGTTATAATCAAATCATTTGCAGCTTGATTATTTCTTAATTGTAAGTATCCAACAAACAGAAGAGATGCTATTAGAAAAGCAGCTAATATAGCTACAATATTTGTTTTTTTCTTTGAATTGTTTTTATTATTATAGTTATTTGGGGTTAAAGCATTATTATTTTTTGAAGATAAATTTTCATTTACCGGAGGGATTAACTTTGTCATATCCATGGTTTCATCTTCAAGTATTTTTGAATTTAGTTGGTTAAAATTTCTTTTTAAATTGTTCAGATCTAACAACAATTCGTCTACATTTTGATATCTATCAACTTGTTTTTTTTGAACACATTTCAATATAATTTTATTAAATGCTGGAGATATATTTGGATTTTCTTCAATTGGTGGTACAATGTCATCTTGGACATGCTTTAAAGCAACTCCAATAGGAGTATCTCCGTTAAAAGGCACTCTACCTGTTAGCATTTCATACATTACAATACCTAACGAATAGATATCTGATTTTTCATCAGTATATCCACCGCGAGCTTGCTCAGGTGAAAAATAGTAAACTGAGCCCAATACATTAGATGTAGTTGTTATAGTTGAAGAAGTTACAGCTCTTGCAATCCCGAAGTCTGTGACTTTAACAATATTATCTTGTGTTATCATAATATTGTGCGGTTTTATATCTCGGTGAATTATATGATTCTTATGCGCATGCTTCAATGCTTCAGCTATTTGTATAGAATAATTCAATGCTTCAGATTCATTTAATTTTCCTTTTTCTTTAATAATTTCTTTTAGTGTTTTGCCATTTATATACTCCATAACAATGTAATGTATATCTTTTCCATCTATATTCTCATATCCTACATCATAAATATTAACTATATTAGGATGAGATAGACTGGCTGCAGCTTGAGATTCTTTTCTGAATTTTTTTACAAAATCTTCATCATTTGTTAAATCTTCTTTCAAAACTTTAATAGCCACATATCTATCTAACAAATGACATTTTGCTTTATATACAGTTGACATTCCACCATTACCAATTTGTTCGAGAATCTCATATCTATTTCCTAACATCTTTCCTATCATCTTACCACCCCACTAGAATATAATTCCAACAACCGTTATATTGTCGTAACCACCACTGTTTTTAGCAATTCTTACACATTCATCACAAGCTTTTTGGATATCTTTTATCGAAGTAAAAATATCTAATAATTTATCTTTTTTAACCATATTTGTTAAGCCATCGCTACATATAAAAATTATATCATTAGGATGAACAACCACTTTTATTATGTCTACTTCTACATCGTAATCCGTCCCAATTGCTCTTGTAATGATGTTTTTTTGTGGATGATTTTCTGCTTCAGATTCCGTTATTTTTCCTTCTGCTACTAACTGTCTCACAAGTGAGTGATCTTCTGTAAGCTGAGTTATTGAATTACCTCTTATAAGATAAGCTCGGCTATCACCTACATGACCTATTACAAATATATTCTTAAAGAGATATCCTAAAGTTAAAGTCGTACCCATTCCTAATAAATTCGAATCTTGTTTTGATTTTTCACAAATATATTTGTTAGTTTCTCTTACTGAGTGCTCAATTGTTTTTACAATATTATCTACATCTTTAAAATTGTAATGCTCTTGTTCAAATAATTCTTTTACTTTATTAACTGCTAGATTACTTGCTATTTCCCCAGCTTTATGCCCTCCCATTCCATCAGCGACTATAAATAATGGAAAAGATGCATGAAAATCTGAAGCAAAAAAACTATCTTGGTTGATTTGCCTTACGTTACCAATATCTGTTGAATATCCAACTTTCAAGTATATCACTCCTATTTATTTAATGCTATACTTCTCTTTAATTGACCACAGGATGCACTTATATCTGATCCCATCTCTCTTCGAATAGTTGATTTAATTCCTTTATTTTTTAGCATTTTAGAAAAATTAATTACATCTTCGTTGGATGGAATATTTGTTTTATATTCTTTTATGGGATTTATTGGTATTATATTTATATGAACATCGATCCCCTTAGTATATTCTTTAAGCATCTCAACATCTTCTATTCTATCATTAAAACCTTTTATAAGGGTATACTCAAAAGTAACTCTCCTTTTAGTTTTAAAATAATATCTTCTAATAGAGTCTATGATGTCGTCAAGTTTATACTTTTTAGATATAGGCATTATAAGTTGCCTCCTAGAGTCAAAAGGTGAGTGTAATGACAATGACAAAGTTACAGGGAGATTTTCATCAGCCAACTCATTGATTTTTTCAACTATCCCACAAGTTGATAATGTAATATTTCTTAGACTAGTATTGTGTCCTCTTTGATCATTAATTAAATGCAAGAAATTTATAACATTTTCATAATTGTCAAGTGGTTCACCACTACCCATTAATACGATGTTTTTTACTTTCATATTTAAATAATTCTCAGCACGATAAACTTGCTCTAACATTTCAGCTGCAGATAAATTTCTTATAAACCCATCTTTAGTTGATGCACAAAATTTACAGCCCATTTTGCATCCTACTTGGGTTGAGATACATTGCGTATATCCATATTTATATTTCATAACAACACTTTCTATTATATTTTTGTCATCTAATTGAAATAAAAATTTTACCGTACCATCTTTTTTTGATTTATAAGCATCATATATTTTTATAGTGTTGAAAGTGAAATAAATATTTAATTGTTCTTTAATATCTTTAGGGATATTGTTCATTGCTTCAAAAGTATCTACTTTTTGTTTGTGAATAAATTCAAATATTTGCTTACTCCTGTATTTTTCATATCCAAGATGTGTTATTTCGTTTTCTAGTTCATCGAATTTTAAATTGTTTATTTCTTTTTTGGTTATTTCTTTTTTCAATTTTATCCCTTTCTATTTATACAGATATTAAAACAATCTTTTTAAACTTGCAATAAAAAAGCCATCTGTCCCATGTACATTTGGAAATAATTGCACATAACCTTTTTTTGCTGTTTCAAAAGTTTTATCAAATCTATCGCAAAAAGGTTCTAATGCAAAGTTTTTATGATGCTTTAAAAATTTTTCAATTTGACTTATATTCTCAGCATTGTTTATTGTACATGTACTGTAAATCAATTTACCCCCAACTTTTACATAACTACTACAAGTATTTAAAATTTTCTCTTGAATCAAAATCAATTCATCAATATCATCTAAAGTTCTATTCCATTTAATATCAGGCTTTCTCCTTATTAAACCTAGCCCAGAACATGGAGCATCAACTAAGCAACAATCAACTTTATCTATTAGACTATTATCTAGAGTTGTTGCATCAAATATTTCAGATTTAACTGATTTTAAACCTAATCTCTTAACGTTTTCTTTAATTAACTGAATTTTGGAGTTACTTTTATCTCTAGCCAAAACAATCCCGTTATCTCCTATGTATTCAGCAATATGAGTTGCTTTACCACCTGGAGCAGAACAGACATCTAAAACAAAACTATTTCCTTCAATGTCTGCAACTTCTGCAACTAGCATACTACTTTCATCCTGAACCGTAAAATAACCATCTATAAATTCTTCTGTTTGAAATAATTTTTCTGGATTTTTTACAATTAACCCATAGTTTGAATATCTTGTTTTTTCTACTATATAACCATATGTCTCTAATCTTTTGATTAAATCATCTCTGCTAACTTTTGTTATGTTGACTCTAATATTTAATTTTGCCTTACTATTAAGACTATCTAAGAGTGATCGTGTAAAATCAATGCCATAATCATTTACCCACATTTCCACTAGAAATTGAGGAAATGAGTAAACTAGGGAAAGGGTATTAATATCAAAATCCAAATCATTATATCTTTTTATAATTTTTTCTTTATCTCTAGAGATATTTCTTAGAATTGCATTAACATAGTTTGCATTTCCTTTATGTGTATACTTTTTTACTAGTTCTACACTATCATTTAAAATTGAGTACTCAGGGACTCTATCAAGATAAATAATTTGATAGATCCCCATTCTCAAAGCATTTAAGACTATTCGGTGTAATTTATTTAATTTTATCTTCGAATAGTCAGAAATTATTTGGTCTATTATTGTAATATTTTTTACTACTCCATATGTTATTTCTTTTATTAATCTTATGTCATCTTCATTTTTACAGTTCTTGATATTATCTTCAATAATTTTTTTATTGTTTTCAAAATCCTTAGTGACAAAATCTAACCCATTTAATATTTTTAAAACTATATCTCTACTCTTCGACATTAATTGAACCTCAAAATAATATATTTATCTTCTTCTCCTATTAGTTATTGCTAATAGCCTTAGCAATTCAGCTATCGCGACTAGAGTAGCTGCTACATAAGTTAACGCTGCAGCATTTAACATGCTTTTAACATGACTAGATTGATCTCTAGATATCACACCATTTTCTAATTGCTCTAAAGCTCTTTTACTCGCATTAAATTCTACTGGCAATGTTACAACTTGAAAAAGTACTGCTGCCATAAATAGAGCAATCCCTAAATCAATGAAAAAAGGGCTAATTATAAAACCAATAATTATAAATATCCATACTAGGTTTGATGCGAACATAGCTATTGGAGCTATAGTATTTCTCAATATAAGTGGAAAATAACCATTATCATGCTGAATAGCATGCCCAACTTCATGAGCAGCTACACTTACAGATGCTATGCTTTGTCCAGAATAAACTTCTGGTGATAATCTTAAAACTTTAGTTCGTGGATCATAATGATCTGATAAGACTCCCCTAACTTGTTCAATCCTAACATGATTTAACCCATTTCTATCTAAAATGTATCTAGCAACTTGAGCTCCTGTCATTGATGAGTTGCTTGGCATTTTAGAATATTTTTTATATGCACCACTTACTTTAGCTTGAGCATAAGCTGCAAACAATACGGCCGGAAGTACATATATAAACCAAGTACTATAATATTCTAAATAAGAAAACATACAAACACTCCTCCTAATTCTAAATATTTTTAATTACACTAATTTACCAATTTCGATATTGTTTCCCCTAAGAAAATCTGAAACTTTAACCATTTTTTTCCCGGGAAATTGTATCTCTTTTATTATAACAAAACCATTTTTCGCTGCAACCCAAATTCCCGAATCATCAGCTTTAATAATAGTGCCTATTTTTTCATTATGATCTGAAAACAAAATATCTACTTCATTTACCTTAACAATTAAATTATCATAATAAAAATAAGATCCTGGCCAAGGTTTGAAAGCTCTTATATGATTTTTGATCTTTTTTACATCCCAATTCCAATCTATTTTGCCATCTTCTTTAGTTATTATAGGGGCATATGTGGATTTAGAGTTATCTTGTTCCACATAAACGATATTTCCTATGATTATTCTATTTAAAGTTTCCAGTAATACTTCTGCGCCTAATTCCGAAAGCTTATTGGTTAAAGATATAGAGTCATCGGTATCTAATATGGGTATTTCTTTTTGCAAAATTATTGGCCCTGAGTCAAGGCCTTCAGTCATTTTCATAGATGTTATTCCAGTTTTATTCTCGCCATTTAAAATTGCCCAGTTTATAGGTGCAGCTCCCCTATATTTTGGAAGCAATGAAGCATGAATATTGATAGTTTCTAATTTAGCAATACCAAGTAAGCTCTTTTTCAATATCTGACCATATGCTATTACAATAAGAAAATCTGGCTTCAATTTTCGTATTTTTTCAACTGATTCTTCGCTGTTAACATTAAATGGTTGGTATATTTCTAAACCTAAATTAAGAGCACACTCCTTTATAGGCGAAAATGAAAAGGCTTTTCCTCTCCCTTTAGGTCTATCAGGTTGAGTAATAACCAATGATATATTATAACCATTATTATAAAGCTTTTCTAAAGATTTAACAGCAAATTCTGACGTTCCCATAAAAATGATATTCATATTTATACCTCTTCTTTTTCTTCTTGTTCTCTAAAAATTTTTTCAGCAACATCTATATACAAAATGCCATCTAAATGGTCTATTTCATGTAAAAAAACCCTAGCAAAGTATCCATTAACATCGATAACAATGTTCTCGTTTTTTTCATTTGTATATTCAACAGTAATTTTTTCTGGTCTTTTAACAAATCCTGAAAATCCGGGAACAGACAAACATCCTTCTAAATCAGTTATTTCTCCTTCAGAATATACAATTTTAGGATTTATAGCAATAATAGGATTATCTTCCCCTTCTATAACAATTATTCTCTTTAATATACCGACTTGTGGGGCAGCTAATCCAATTCCGTTTGCATCCCTCATGGTTTCAATCATGTCTTGTGCAAGTTGTATAATTTTTTCATCTATCAATTTTACTTCTTTTGATTTTTTGCGGAGAATTGGATCTCCTTCTAATCTAATTTGTCTAATTGCCATTTTACCCTCCTACAAAATATTAACTGGATCTATATCAATACTCAATTTATTTAATTTATATCTTTTCTTATCTCTATTTTTTATAAATACCCAATCAATATAGTTCAGTAACTCATATTTTAATTTATTACTGTACTTTATTGTCACTTGATATCTGAAATTATTATTAATTTTTTCTATAGGTGCTACATGAGGTTTGCTTATCATTGAAATGTCATGCCCATTTTTTTCTAAAATTTCACTAAAATTATTGTATTGGTCAATAATTTCAGACTTAACATCATCAGGATTTGGACCATAAACAGTTATTAACACTATGTTAGTAAATGGTGGATATTGAAATTCCTTTCGCAGGTTAATTTCAGTATTATAAAAATTTTCATAATCATTTTCCTTAGCATATCTTATACTATAGTGATCTGGATTGTATGTTTGAATAATAACATTTCCGTTAACTCTTCCTCTTCCCGCTCTTCCAGATACTTGAGTAATAAGTTGGAATGATCTCTCTGAAGATCTAAAGTCAGGGATAAAAATAGTAGTGTCAGCTGCAACAATCCCAACTAAAGATACATTAGGAAAGTCAAACCCTTTAGAAATCATTTGAGTACCAATTAGAATATCAATCTCATTGTTTTTCATAGCTTCATAAACTTCTTTATAGTCATCCCTATGGATAATAGTATCACTATCTACTCTTTTTACTTTGGCATTAGGAAACATATTTTTTGTTACTGTTTCTAATTTTTCTGTCCCAATACCAAATTCTTTAAATTTTTCACTCCCACAAACTGGGCAATGGTTAGGAAATCTTTTTGTTTTCCCACAATAATGGCAAATAAGTCTATTTTTTTGTTTGTGCGATGTCATACTTACATCACAACTATCACATTTTACAACATATCCACATTTTCTGCAAGAAACAAAACTTGAATAGCCTCTTTTGTTTAAAAATAGTATAACTTGTTGTTTTCTTTGAATTGTTTTTAATATTTTATCATATAGTAAACGGCTAAATATTGAAGTATTTCCATTATTTATTTCATCCCTCATATCAACTACATCTATCATCGGTAAACTAGATGACTCAACTCTATTTTTTATCTCTAACAGTTCATAAATTGAATTTTTTGCATTATAATAACTTTCTATAGAGGGTGTAGCAGACCCTAAGATCAACTTTGCACCTTCCAATTCACATCTTTTAAGTGCTACATCTATAGTATTATATTTAGGATCTACTGATGACTTATAGCTATTCTCATGTTCTTCATCGATTATTAAAAGGCCTAATCTGTTTATAGGGGCAAAAACTGCTGATCTGGCTCCGATAACAATATCTAGCTCTCCTCTTTTTATCTTATACCATTGATCTAGTTTTTGTAATAAAGTTAATTTACTGTGTAATACAGCAACTCTTTGTCCAAATCTTCCAACAAACCTTTCAATAATCTGTGGAGTCAATAAAATCTCAGGCACTAGAATAATCGAGCTTTTATTTTCTTTCAACATTTCTTCTACAAGCTGTAAATATATTTCAGTCTTACCACTTCCAGTTATTCCATGAATCAAAAATGAATTGCTTTTTCCTTCAATAATTCTTTCGAAAGCATATTTCTGTTCTTGATTTAAATTATGCTTATCATAATAAGGAATTTCTGAAGTAATAATATTGTTATTTACCTTTTTTACAGCTTCTACAAGTAAATTTTTCTCAATAAGCTTAAAAATAGTGCTATATGATGTATTAAATTCTTCATATAATTCATTTAAAGTCATTTCTTCTTTCGGCCAAGCACTTAACCAAATATCTATCTGTTTTTTAGCATTTTTAGGAATTCTTTCTAATCCTTCTTCTTCCTTGACTTTTTTGTTTTTTGAGTAAAATTTTAATTGCCTATCGATACTCACTTTATTCACAATATATTTTTGAAGAAGTATTGAATTATCCGTCATTTTTTTGATTACATCATTTATGTTTTTATCTGGTATTTGAGGTAAAGAATCTATATTTATGAAATTATCACTTTTTTCAAATAATTTTAGAATGATATTTTCTTCCATTGAAGGAACATAATGAATATTGTTGTTTAAAGCATAAGATAATTTTATGTTTTTTATATCTGGTGGAGGCATAAATAAATTAAATGAATCAATATAAGTTGATAAATATTCTTTCTTTATCCACAAAGCTAAAGCTATTTGTGTCTCTGAAATAAGTGGTGTCTCATCAATAACATCAAATATAGATTTAATGTCATTAATTTCATCAGGAGAATGTTGATCTTCACGTACTTTTAATATAATACCAATTGCTATATTGTTTTTCTTACCAAAAGGGACTAAGACTCTCTTCCCAATGCATATTTTATCTGCTAAGTTATCTGATACACTATATGTAAAAGTTTTATCTAGTGCTCTAGATTTACTATACAAAATAACATCTAGTAGTTTCACTTTATCCCTCCATTTAAATAAAATAAAGCTAGTCATCTAGCTTTATTTTATTATTTCCTTAACTTTATCTATTATTATATGAGCTAAATCTGTTTTTTGCATTATAGGGAAGGTCTCAATTTTCCCATTCTTATAAATAATTGAAGCAATGTTAGTATCTATTTCAAAACCTGCTCCAGGTATTGTTATGTCATTTGCTACAATAAAATCCAAATTCTTCTTTTCTATTTTTTTTAAAGCATTTTCTATTAATTCTTCGGTTTCCGCAGCAAAACCAACTATAATTTGTCCATCCCTTTTCTTTGCCCCGAAATATGCAGCTATATCTGGAGTTTTTTCAAATTCTACAATAATTTTTTCTTCTCCATCTTCTTTTTTAATTTTTCTATTAGAAATATGTGATGGTTTAAAATCAGCTGGAGCTGCAGCTTTTATTAATACATCAGCATTACTAAAGTATTCATCTATTTTTTGAAGCATTTCCTGAGTTGTTCTAACACTTTCTAATTTGATACCATCAGGGATAGATAAATTTGATGGCCCAGAAATCAAAGTAACTTCTGCCCCTCTATTATATGCCTCTTCAGCAATTGCATATCCCATTTTCCCACTTGATCTATTAGTAATATATCGAACAGGATCTAATGCTTCTTGAGTAGGACCAGCTGTTACAATGATTTTTTTACCAATTAAATCCTTTGGGGTAAAAAATCTTTTTAAATATTCTATTATTTGAACTGGTTCAGCCATTTTTCCGGCACCTTCATCTCCACATGCTAATCTACCTTCCCCAGGACTAATAAATTCGTATCCTAATTCTTTTAATTTAGAAATATTGTTTTGTAGAATAATATTTTTATACATTTGTGTATTCATAGCAGGTGCAAATACCACTTTTTTAGTTGTTGCCATAATTACAGTTGTTAGCAAATTATCAGCTATGCCATTTGCAATTTTCCCTATAGTATTAGCTGTAGCTGGTGCAACTAAAATTACATCAGCTTTTTTTGCCAATGATATATGTTCAACCTGCATCTCATCCACTAATCCAAACATGTCAAAATGAACTCTGCTTTGTGACATTGTTTGAAAGGATAGCGGAGTTATAAACTCTGTAGCGCCCTTTGTCATTATAACTTCTACATTAGCATTTTCTTTTTTTAACTTACTTATTAAATCCAATGTTTTATATATAGCAATACCACCAGTAACTCCAATTAAAATATTTTTATCTTTAAACACAAAAATCACCTACTTGATAAGGTTTTTTTGGGAATCTCATATTTGACTTTTCCGGCAGCTATCTCTTCAAGGGCTATACAAACTGGTTTATTAGAATGAGAGTTCACTCTAGGTTTTGAACCATCAATTATTTGCCTAGCTCTTTTGGCAGCTATAGATGCTAATACATATTTATTGTCACAGCTATTTAAAAAATCATCTAAATTTCTATTCATGATCAATACCCCCTAGTCCCAATATTTTTTCTTTTATATCCTTTTGTCTCTTAACTCTCAACTTTTCAGCATGAATTATAGCTTCTATATCTTCAACAGCTTTTTCTATTTTATCATTTACTACAAAGAAGTCATATTCACCAACAAAATCAAGTTCTTTAAATGCATTTTCAAAACGTGTATTGATATCTGATTCGCTTTCTGTACCTCTTTTTATAATTCTATTTTTTAGCTCATCCATAGTAGGAGGAAGTAAAAAGATAAACACAGCATCTTTACAATTCTTTTTTATTTGCAAAGCACCTTGAACATCTATTTCCAGTAAGACTATTTCACCTTTATCAATTTGCTCATACACGAAATCCCTCGGAGTTCCATAGTAATTATTATGTACTAGGGCATATTCTAGGAATTCATCAGCTTTAACCATTGTATCAAATTCATTCTCAGAAACAAAATAATAATTTTTCCCATTCTCCTCCCCAATACGTGGTTTTCTTGTAGTTACAGATACAGAGAATATAATATCTTTTCTTTTTTCCATTAATGCTTTACTAACAGTTCCCTTCCCACTGCCAGATGGTCCAGATAATACCAATAAAAATCCTTTACTCAATTTTTTCACCTTCTTTAATATGATCATGATTTTCACTATTTTGCAATCTATGGGCTAATGTTTCAGGTTGCAAGGGAGATAATACAACATGCCCACTGTCCATTATTAGAACAGCTCTAGTCCTTCTACCATATGTTGCATCAATCAGCGTATTTGAAACTTTTGCTTCTTGTATGATTCGTTTTATCGGCGCTGATTCAGGACTTAATACGACTATTATTCTTCCAGTTGATACCATGTTTCCAAACCCAATATTAGTAAACATATAATTACACCTCATTATTCTATATTCTGTACTTGTTCTCTAATCTTTTCTAATTCCGTTTTCAATTCAACCACCTGATTTGTGATTGTTAAATTAGTTGATTTACTTCCGATTGTGTTGCACTCGCGATTTATTTCTTGAATCAAAAAATCTAATTTTCTTCCGATAATATCTTCATTTTCAAGTATTTGCTTAAATTGAATTATGTGACTTTTTAATCTTGTTATCTCTTCATCAATTCCTGATCTGTCAGCAAATATTACTATTTCCATAGCTAATCTATCTTCATCAACTGGTATATTCTCTAAAATAGAACTAATTCTTTGTTCTAATTTTAATTTATATTCATCAACTAAAGTGTATGAAATAGATTCTATAGAGCTTATTATGTTTTCTATATTTCCAATTTTATCTAGTAAATCTTTTTTTAATTGATTGCCTTCGTTTATTCTCATATTATTGAAATCTTCAAGAGCTCCTTTTAACACTAAATTTATGCCGTTAGAAAGGATGTTATCGTCAATATCTTGTTCTTGACGAGAAATAATATCTGGAAGTTTTATAAAATCAGAAATATATAGTTCTCCTGGTATGTTTATAGTTTCCTTTATACTATTAAAGGCATTTAAATATGATTTCGCAATGTTTAAGTCTGGAACAATCTTTATTAATGAATCACTTAGAAAATCAAAAGAAAAGTAAATATCAACTTTCCCTCTGACAATGTTTTGTTTAGCAATTCTCTTAATTGTTTCTTCGTATTTTAAAATATATCTTGGAATTTTTACATTGATATCTAAATATCTATGATTTACAGATTTTATCTCGCATTGTATCTTTAATGTACTATTTTCATAGATATATTTACCATATCCAGTCATACTTCGTACCATTTTAACCACCTCATTTTTTTCTATTATATGACTAATTAATAATTTATAATATAGTTTATTAAGAAATATTAATATATTATCTTACTTTTACTTTTAAAGTCAATCTGTTAATATAGATTAGTAAGGAGATGGAGGTTTTTTTATGTCATATGATGGAATTGTAACTAATGGAGTGGTAAAAGAATTAAATTCGATAATTTTAAATGGAAGAATTGATAAAATATATCAACCTGAAAAAGATGAAATAATTATTCAAATTTATAATAATGGTTTTAATTATAAACTCTTGATTTCTGCAAGCAGCACATACCCACGTTTATATTTAACTGAAAAAACATACAAAAATCCAATTAATGCACCTACATTTTGTATGCTATTAAGAAAAAACTTGCAAGGTATGAGAATCATAGCAATAGAACAATACTTATTAGATAGAGTTATTATTCTTACTGTTACAGGTAAAGATGAGTTGGGATTTACAGCTCAAAAACAAATTATAGTAGAAATTATGGGAAAACATAGTAATATTATTTTAATAGATAAAAACTCAAAAAAAATAATAGATGCTATAAAGCGAGTAAATAAAGATATGTCAAGAGTTAGAGAGATATTGCCTGGGCTAGAATATCATTTCCCACCAATTAATAATAAAATTGATCCTAGAAAAATAGATATAAATGATTTTAAAGAAATAGTGCGTACAAATGATCAAAATTTAAGAATAGATAAATTTTTCTATTATAATTTTTTAGGCTTTAGTCCTTTAATATCAAGAGAGATTTGTGTGTTATCAAATATAATAATTGATAGAACTTTACTCAGTTTAACTGAAATAGAAATAATACGTTTATTTGATGCTTTTGTAAGCATCCTTAATAAAATCAATAATAATGAACTTAAACCTGTCGCAAACATTGAAAATGATGGTAAAATCAATTATTTTTACATTTTTCCATTAATTCAATTTGATCAAAATAAAAATATATATTTTGATCAAATTTCAAAATTGCTTGATTTTATTTACTTTAAAATGGATAAGGATGATAGATTAAAACAAAAATCTTCATCTATACGTAAAATAATAGAAAACAGAATTGAAAAACTTAATTCAAAACTGACAAAATTATATGAAGAGCTATCAGAGAGCATGGAAAGGGATAAATATAAAATATATGCTGATTTAATCCAATCCAATATACACAATATACCTAATGGTTCTTCTAATGTGGAATTGAATAATTTTTATGATCCTGATCAAAACAAAATAACTATTCCTCTAGATGTTAAATTATCCCCTGCAGCTAATGCACAAAGATATTATAAAAAATATGCAAAACTTAAATCAGCATCAACAATTTTAAATGAGCAAATTGAAGAAGCTAAGAAAGAAGTATATTATTTGGAAAGTGTCATATTTAGTCTAGATTTGATAAATGAGTTTGAGGAGTTAGAAGAAATTAAAGAAGAACTAACAAATCTAGGATATATAAAAAAAATTACACATAAACAAAAAAGAGACACAACTAATCAAACAAAGCCTTTGCATTATGTTTCAAGTGATGGTTATGATATTTATGTGGGTAAAAACAATGTTCAGAATGAGTTTTTAACTACTAAATTTGCTAAAAAAGACGATTTATGGTTACATGCTAAGAACATTCCAGGTAGTCATGTAATAGTTAAAAGTAAAAATTCAGATTTCCCAGAAACAACCATTTTTGAAGCTGCTTATTTGGCTGCATTACACAGTAGAAACCAGCACGAGTCAAAAATTCAAGTAGATTACACAAGAAAACTTTTTGTAAAAAAACCAAAAAACTCAAAATACGGTTTTGTTAATTATGATAATTACAAAACACTAACAATTGATTTAAAAGAATATAAACCAAATAATTTAAGAAAGATAGAATAATCATTCTATCTTTCTTTTATAACTACTTCATCACATTCATCGATTTCAAATAGTTTTACAGATACAATTTCATCTGAGGAAGTTGGTACATTCTTACCTATAAAATCAGGTCTAATAGGTAATTCTCGATGTCCTCTGTCAACCAATACAGCAAGTTGTACTTTTTTTGGCCTTCCTATATCCATTAATGCATCCAATGCAGCTCTAACAGTTCTTCCAGTATATATTACATCATCAACTAAAATCACTATTTTATCATTTATATCATATTTTATATCATTTAAAACTTTGGGATTTATGTCTATCAAATTTAAATCATCTCTATAAAATTTAATATCAACAGTATATACTGGTATTTTCTCTCCTTCTATTTCTTCAATAATACTACCTATCCTATTAGCTAAAGGTACTCCTCTAGTCTTAATTCCAACCAAAACAATATCCTTAATTCCTTTATTTCTCTCTATTATTTCATTTGATATTCTTATTATTGATCTTTTTATTGCTTTTTCATCCATTATTTTAGCCTTATATTCCATTATATTCCCTCTTACTCAAATATTTTATAATATTTTTGAATTCTTGTGGTAAAGGTGCATAAAAAGTCATTCTTTCTTTAATTGTTGGATGGTTAAAAGATATTTTATAGGCATGTAACATTTGTTTATTAATTCCAAATTCATTAGTGTTTCTAGAATATAGCACATCTCCAACTATAGGATGTTTTATAAAACTCAAATGTACTCTGATTTGATGAGTCCTTCCTGTTTCTAACTTAAGCTTTAAAAGTGTATATTTTGGAAAAATCTTTAACACATGAAAATGTGTTATTGCATTTTTGCTATTTATATTTGTTACTGCCATTTTCTTTCGATTTTTAGGATCCCTTCCGATAGGAGCATCTATAGTACCGTCCAAGTCTCTTATCTCACCATGACTTAGTGCCATATATTCTCTACTAATTTTATGTTCTTTCAAATCATCTGATAAAATTTTATGAGAATTATTATTTTTTGCAATAATTAAAAGCCCTGAAGTATCTTTGTCAATTCTATGAACTATTCCAGGTCTAATTATTCCATTTATCGATGACAAATTATCGATATGATAAAGAAGTGCGTTAACTAATGTGCCACTAAAATTTCCAGGGGCAGGATGAACTACTAAACCTTGAGGTTTGTTAATGATTGCTATGTCATCATCCTCGTAGATAATGTCTATAGGTATATTTTCTTTTTCCAACTTAAGCTCTTTGCTTTCCGGTAAGGAAAGAACAATTTTATCACCTTCGTTGACAATATAACTTTGTTTTTTATACTCATCGTTAACTTTAACAGCTTGTTCTTTAATTAATTTTTGAGCATAATTACGGGAAAGTTCGTTCATCTCTAAAGAAATATAATAATCTAGTCTATATCCATCATCTTCTCCTACAATAAATTCTACTACTCTTTTATTCATATTTTTTCACCATTTGTTAATGAACCTCGAGGATAAATTGTAAAAATCATTAGCATAATAGTACCAAATACTATAAAAACATCTGCGAAATTGAATACAGGGAAATTAATTGAATTTATGATGTCTATTTGAATAAAGTCAATAACATACCCTAGTCTAATTCTATCGATGAAATTACCTATAGCTCCACCTAATAACAAAGATAATGCTAATTTAGTATGCAAATTAATTTCTGAGTTAAATTTTACTATGTATATAATAAATACAAGTATTACAACAGTAGTAATAATTATAAAAAGCCATCTTTTATCTTGTAAAATTCCAAAAGCAGCACCAAAATTTTTCACTAACTTAAATTCAATTAGTCCACCAAAATATTCATAATTACCGTTAAGTGCTATTTTTTTTACAGCTATAGCTTTAGTTATTTGATCTAACAAAAGCGTCAATATAATTATTGTAAATATCAATATTGCTCCCCCTAATTTCCACTTTCAACTTGATCAAATGATTGATTAAGTTCTAAGTTTTGCGATTGAATTCTATCGATTGATTCATTATTCAATAAATTTTCATCCTCATCTTTTAATACATTTTCTCCAGCATGATTTACCTCTTTTGATTCATTACCTTCAATTTTATTTACTTTTAAGCTATTGTAAAAATCATTTAAAGATAGTTTTTGTGATTCAAGAAAAGATTCTAGTCGAGTTTTAAAGATATATATTTCTTTTTGAATGAATTCATATTCCTCTTTAATGTTCTTAACATCCTCATGAGCTTTCTGTATTATCGTATTTCTTTCATTTTCTGCCTCTTCTATTATTAAATCGGCTTTTTTTCTAGCATTTAATGTTACTTCTTCGGCTGTTTTTTGTGCAATTAAAAGCGTAGATTTTAAGGTTTCTTCCATTGAATTAAATTGCCTTATCTGCTCTGAAAGCATATTTATCTTGTCTTTATATTCTATATTTTCTCTATATATTTTTTCGTAATCTTCTATAGTTTCTGATAAAAATTCATTTACATTTTTTTTGTTGTATCCAAACAATGATTTTCTAAATGTTTTATTTTGTATGTCCAATGGTGTTATCATATAATCACTCCATTACAAATATTTTTTTACATCTATGTGTATTCTACCGTTTTTGGTTTTAGAGCCAATTGTAGATAACCTAAATCTTCCATAGCCCTTTACAGAGATGAGATCTTCAGATTCTAATAATTGATGAACTTTAACTGAAATTTCCCAATTCACATTTACTAAACCCTTCTTAACTAGGTTTTGGGCTTCTGCCCTGCTGATATTACATATAGCTGCAACTATGGAATCTAATCTCAAAGACCCAACAATAGTTTTTATAATCATGAACTTTGATATCGGTGCCTCAAAATCATTTGTAGCTATTTTTTCGATATTTTTCACATTAGAATTCTTAATTTTTTGTAGATTAGCTATTATAAAATCAGAAATTTCTGGTGAAGTTATTAATATAATCTTATCTCTATAAATTAAAATATCACCTAATTTTTCTCTTCTTATTCCTAAACTCATTATACTTCCTAATGCATCTCTGTGTGAAATATTCTCGAAATTACCATTAATGGAAAGAATATCTATATATTCATCAATTTTTATATCTTCCCATAAAGGATAAAAAATTATTTTTTTTCTTTCGGAATCTTCATATCCTCCATAAGATACTATATTTATTTGTTTAGAAAAAGATTTTAAATTTTGATAAACGATTTTTAGCTCATAAGGATCTAGAAAATCTGAATAGGTTGTAATATATTTAAGTAATGTTATATTTGCCTTATTAACAATGTTGTTCGTTTTGATTTGCAACTGTTTTTCCAGATCCGTAAATAAATTTCTTTCGTAAATCATGTCAATACCATTATTAATAATTGATAGGCTAATCTCATCAAAATTATAGCTACCCAAGGAGAAAAATCAAGCATACCTCTATTTAATCCTATCTTGTTTAGTAAATATCTAGCAGGATATATAACCGGTTCAGTTAATTCATTGATTATTTTTGAAATGGGATTGTTGGAGTTTAACTGGAAGATATTCAGAAAAACTCTAATTAATATTAATATTTCTAGAATGTTTAATAATCTACCAATTGCTAGTAAAAATATATACATGTATATCTCCTTTTCTTACCAAGGGAAAATCCCTCTATTTTTTAATTCGTCTTTTATGCCATCAATTTCAACATTAAATGGTGCTAAAATAAAGATATCTTTTGTTACCTTTTGAATTTTTCCTTCTATTGCATATAATCCTCCATTAATAAAGTCAAATAACTGTCTTTTTAAATTTGAATCCAGTTGTTCAAAATTAATAACAACTGCTTTTCTCATTTTTAAATCATCAATAATGCTAGGTGCTTCTTCATAGCTAAGAGGTTCATGAACAACGATTTTTAAACTTGTATTTTGATTGATGCTAACTAATTTAGAATTTCTTCTATTTTTATTAGCAGTCGTTACATCAAAATTGTCTTCTTCAATTTCTTTTAGTTCTTCCTCTTCATACTCATCAATTCCAATAAAATATTTAAACTTATCCATAAATTTTGCCATTTTAATCCCCCTATCAATTATTTCTTTTTCCAAAAATACCTGTACCAATTCTTACCATATTTGACCCTTCTTCTATGGCTAATAAATAATCATTAGTCATACCCATAGATAGAATATCCAAGTTAACTCTATCATATTTTTCTGACATGATTTTTTCTCTTAATAAATACATTCTCCTAAAATCAGATCTTACTTTTTTAGTATCTTTAGTATTTGAACCAATTGTCATAAGACCATTTATTTGAATATGGTCAAATCTTTGTAACTCTTCAATAAAATTTAAGAGTTCATCTTCTTTTACTCCAAATTTCGAATCTTCATTAGAAATATTTACTTCTATCAATGTATTGACAATTATATTTCTAGATTTAGCCCTTTTTTCTATTTCATTTGCTAGTTCTATACGATCTAATGATTGTATTAACTCTACTTTATCAAATATATATTTCACTTTGTTAGTTTGAAGATGCCCTATTAGGTGAAATTTGGGTTTAGGTTTAATAAGATCAATTTTACTCATTAATTCTTGTACTCGATTTTCCCCTATATCCTTAATCCCACAATTAATTGCCTCAATAATCCTATCAACTGTTACATTCTTTGTTACAGCAACAATTTTTACATCATTTTTTCGACCTATTCTTATACAAGTGTTTTCAATATCTTCTCTAATTTTTTGAATATTTTCATTTATTCCTATTTTAATCACCTCTCATCTAGTAATTTGACCATATTCAACACTTTCTGGATTAATAATTATTTCTGAGTAAATATCAATAGTCTTGAAAGTATCTTCGTCAATTATAATATTCCCGTTCTCATTGCCACATGAAACGTAAGCAAAATCTTCGGCTACATCTATCAATTTTACAGCTCTAAAACCAACAACGCCATAATATTCATTTACGAAAACTCCTTGTTTTCCATCTTTAAAAGTTAACGATGTTTTGGGAATTTTATACACTTCATCTTGCATTGTAATAATGTTTATCTTTATATTTCTTAAATTTAAAATTTCGTGAATAAATTTATCATTCTCAAGTAAAAATAAATTGTAACTTGGGGTTTTTACTTTTTCTACCAACTTTGATTTAAAAACCTTATTTATATCATCTTCTATTTCAATTAATATTTTATCGTTTTCATTATATTTATCGTATATTTCACTATCAACATTAATAACTATATGCCAAATATATGAATTTATTATTTTAATACCAGGTAACTCGCTTTTATCTGTATAATTAAATAAGTTACTGAAAAAATAATCATTTGCATTTTTTATAGAACTGACGTCAATATTTTCATAACCATCAATAGTAAATGATATAAAACCAGAAGAACTAGAGTAAATTTCTTGTTTGCCATTGTTTGAATCAGTTATTCTGCCTATTAAATATCCTTTAGGAACTCTCTCTCCTTCGTTAACAAATTTATCTATTTCTGATATTTCTAGTTCGTTAGTTAGTACTATTTCATCTCTTAAGATTAGCCCATTAGTAGTAATTTTATCTTCATAAATAATTTTTTCAGGTTTAACAGTTTTAATATTTCTCCCAGCCACAGTAGGAGTTATTATAATTATTAAGAAGATTGTTAAAAGTAACAAAGGAAAAAGAACTAGCTTTATACGATTATTCTTCATAGTTTCACCTAATTGAAAAACTTACCATATTTACCTAATATCTTGAACTGTCTGATAGTATCGATCTTTAATTTTATTATTTCATTAGTATAGGTCACTATCTTTATTGAATGTTCTTTAGCTATAGCTCCAATAACTACACCCTTATACTTTTCATTGCTTTTAGTTTCAATAGTTACTTCGTCACCAGCTTTTAATTTGGTGCCATCTAAGATAAATTCAAATAAATCAGTATCTTCAATCTCTTCACTAGGAACATGTCTATTATCTATTAATATAATATTGTTTTTAAGATAGTATTTCTCTTTTAACACTACCAATACATATCCAAATATACTTGCAATTTCAGCCATAATGACTAAGCTTATAAAAAATTCAAACATCCTTTATCCCCCTTGTAAATTATAAAATTAGTATACCATATATTTTTTAAAGTTTAAACTCTTTACAAAATGTATTTTATTAGTTATAATACAGCTTACCGGGGTGTGGCGCAGCTTGGTAGCGCACAAGTCTGGGGGACTTGGGGCCGGAGGTTCAAATCCTCTCACTCCGACCATATTAATTCAATAAAAAATAGATGAGAATATTAATATTCTCATCTATTTTTTATTTGTAAAAATCCGATATTTCAAGTTCGTATTTTTTGTCCCTTCCCATTAGCCTTGTTGATGATTCCTTAACATCGGCTCCTAAATACAAAATATTATAAATTTCATTTGTTATAGGCATTTCAACATCTTTAGTTTTAGATAAATGATATGCTGCTTTTGTTGTTTTTACACCTTCAACTACCATTCCAACTTTGCTAGTTGCTTCTGAGAGGCTATATCCTTCTCCGATAAGGATTCCAGCTCTTCTATTTCTACTATGCATGCTTGTGCAAGTAACTATAAGATCTCCTACACCAGCTAACCCAGAAAAAGTATCTATATTTGCGCCCATAGCAGCTCCAAGTTTAGCTATTTCATACAGACCTCTTGTCATAATGGCTGCTTTTGTGTTGTCACCATATCCTACACCGTCAGATATCCCTGCTCCTAAAGCTATAATATTTTTTAGTGCCCCACCTAATTCTACACCAATCAAATCATCGTTTGTGTATATCCTAAAAGATGGAGTTGAAAAAATATTTTGTATAAACTTAGCTATTTCCACATTTGATGATGAACATACAACTGCTGTTGGTATATTTCTTATAACTTCTTCAGCATGTGATGGTCCAGATATAATACAATAGTTAATATTTGGAATAACTTGGCTACATATTTCAGAAATTCTAAAATTAGTATTTTCTTCTAGTCCCTTTGCTAAATTAACAAATATCTGATCTTTATTTATTAGTGGTTTTATATTTAATAACAACTCTCTGATATTGTTTGTTGGTACTGCAAATGTTAAGATATCGCTATCTTTGATAATTTCTTCAATATCGTTGGAAACTTTTAATGAACCAGATAGTTTAATTCCGGGTAAATATCTCTCATTAGTCCTATTTTCTTTTATTTCAATATATTGTTCATATGACCTTACCCAAAGATTTACATTTTTCCCTTGATCAGCCAACATACTGGCTAATGCGCTTCCCCAACTACCTCCTCCTAAAATCGAAATTTTATGATTCATATTAATGACCTCCAAACTTATTTTCTTTTCCATTAATTAATCTATGTATGTTGCTTCTATGTCTAAATATTCCCATTAAGCTTAAAAATAATATGGTAATTTTAGTGTATATGTCTACACTTATAATCCCTGAAAATGATAGAACAACCATTGATAATAAAAATGTTATAGACAAAAGCGACACATATTTAGTAATAAATCCAATGAGTAACCCGATTAAAATAGAAATTAATGTTAATTCAAATTGAAGAATTGCCATAGTAGTGATAGTTGCAACTATACCTTTTCCACCTTTAAATCCAAAGAAAATTGGCCAATTATGACCTATTACGGTAAAAACTGCAGCAACCAAGCCTCCAGTATAACCATATATTTGGAGGCCAATAAGAACACTCAAAATGCTTTTTAAAGCATCTAATGAAAAAGTAACTATCCCAGCAGGTTTTCCGAGAACTCTCATAGCATTTGTGGCACCAGCATTTCCACTACCATGCTCTCTAATATCTATATTTTTGTATATTTTCCCGACTACATACGCAGATGAAAAACTACCTAAAAGATAAGATATTATTGCAACTAAAATTAACTTCATTTTTCATTCCCCTTTTCTCTAAATTCTAAAATTATAGGAGTTCCTATAAAATCACAATTTAATCTAATTTGATTTTCCAGATACCTAGAATATGAGAAATGTATTAGGTCCTTGTTGTTTACAAATATAACAAACTTTGGAGGTTTTACTGATACTTGAGTAGAGTAATATATTTTTCCTCTTTTCCCTTTGTCACTTGGTGGTTGGCTCATCAAAACGGCTTCATTAATTATATCATTAAGCCTCCCTGTACTTATCCTTTTATTGTAGTTTTCATATACTAAATTTATGGTATCTAACAGCTTATTAACTCTTTTCCCTGTCTTAGCGGATATAAAAAGTATAGGCGCATATTGTATAAAACCTAGTTCTTGACGTATTGATTTTTCAAACTCTATATAACTTTTTTCGTCTTTTTCGACTATATCCCATTTATTAACTGCTATTATCATAGATTTCCCATTATCATGAGCATATCCGGCAATCTTTGAGTCCTGTTCAGTAATGCCTAGGGTTCCGTCAATAACTAATACACAAACATCAGAACGATCTATAGTTGTTAAGGTTCTAATCACAGAATATCTTTCTACTTTTTCGTCAATATACTTTTTTTTCCTCAAACCAGCTGTATCTACCAAAATGTATTTATTGTTTTTGTATTCGAAATACGAATCAATAGCATCTCGAGTAGTACCAGGTATATCAGTTACTATATTTCTTTCTTCGCCTAGTATATAATTCACTAGTGAAGACTTCCCTGAATTAGGTCTGCCTATAAAAGCTACTTTTATAGCATCTTGATATGTTAATGGCTCTTTGTTTTCAGGAAAGCATTTAACTACCTCATCTAAAAGATCTCCTATCCCTAATGATGCTTCTGCAGAAACATAATTTATATTTTCAATTCCAAGTTCAAAAAAGTCATAAAAATTAATCAATTCCTTTTTTGTGTCTATTTTATTTACTACAAGTAATACAGGTTTGCTTGTTTTTCTTAGTAAATTAGCAATTTCAATATCAATTGGTGTCAAACCTTCTAGTCCATCGACTACAAATAAAATTACATCTGCTGTATCTATAGCAATTTCTACTTGCTTTTTAATATTTGTCATAAATATATCATCACTACGAGGGTCTAGTCCTCCAGTATCAATCAAAGTGAAATAATTATTAAGCCATTCGCCTTCTGCGTAAATTCTATCTCTTGTTATTCCAGGAGTATCTTCGGTTATCGATATTCTCCTCCCAGCTAATTTATTAAATAATGTTGATTTACCAACATTTGGTCTGCCTACAATACAAACAACAGGTCTACTCATTTAAACACCCCTTTCTTGAAAAATTCTATTAGTTTGTTGCCATTAATTTCTAAAGGTATAACTTTGATACCTAAAGCTTTCTCAACATCTTCAATTCTATAGTCATCTAAGAAAATATCATCGCCTTTGCGAAGCATATTTTCTGGTATTAACAATAAATTAATTTTACTCTTATTATTCAAAGAAACAGCATCAATAAGATCTTGGCCTGTTATAAGCCCTGAAACAGTTATTGTTTCCCCGAAAAATTTATTATCTACTTTTATGACATTTAGATTTATATTTTTAAATTTATTTTTTATCATAGATGAAATTAACTCAATATATGGATAGGCAGAAGTGCCTGTTGCTATACCGACATCAATAACTGCTTGATAATTAAACACTTCAAGACCATCTAAGCTTTCAGTTACTTCAGTTAAAAACGACCTAATCATGCCAACTCCATTTTCATATTGTGGAAAATCTTCATATTCTTCGTAATCAGGTAAATCAATTTCAGATAAACAATAAAATTCATCTGCTGCAAAAACTAATCTAGTCCCAAAACGAGAATGATATATTTTTTGATACTTATTAATTATATCAATGACGTTTTTTGCTTCTTCTTTATTAAATTGTTTTATCTTGAACAGATTATCTCTATATTTTGTTAAACCAACTGGCACACATGCGATAGAATTTACGTTAGGGTATAAGTTTCCTAAATCAGCCAAAGTTTTTTCTAATTCTATTCCATCATTAATTCCAGGGACTAGGACTATTTGGCAATTTATCTCTATATTTGTTTCAGAAAATTTTTTTAATATCTCCATTATGTTGCCAGCATTCTTGTTTTTTAGCATTTTAATACGAAGATCTGGATTTGTAGTGTGCACTGAAACATTGATCGGACTTAAATGATATTTAATTATTCGATCTATCTCTTCATCGCTCATATTTGTTAAAGTTATAAAATTTCCTTGTAAGAAAGATAATCTAGAATCATCATCTTTAAAATATAAAGTTTCCCTCATATTTTGAGGAAGTTGATCTATAAAACAAAATATACACTTATTTTGACAAGATTTCGCCCTGTCTATTAATGAATTTCTGAACACAATACCTAAATCTTCATCAAAATCCTTCTCAATATCATATTCCCATATTTCACCATTAGGTTTTTTTATTTCAATTATTAAGTTCTCATCTGAAATCAAATATTTATAATCAATAATGTCTTTTATCGTTTGATTATTTATTTTTAATAGTTCATCCCCAGGTTCTATACCTATTTCAGATGCTATGCTGTCCTTTAAAACTTCTGTAATAAAATTATTTAAGGTTTCATCAATTATTTCCATCATTCACCACTCTATATTATTAATATGTAAGCCTACATAAAATGTAGGCTACTAGGTTAGTATTTAACGTTCCAATGGGAACTTATCACATAACTCGTATACTTTTTCTTTTATCTTAACAGGATCAGATTTTGATTCCAGTGTAGCACTTATCAATTCAGCGATTTCTTCCATTTCAGACTCTTTCATTCCTCTAGTGGTCATAGCAGCAGTCCCAATTCTTATACCACTTGTTATAAAAGGGCTTTCGGGATCAAATGGAATTGTATTTTTATTAGTAGCTATTCCAACATCATTGAGCATTTTTTCAGCATTTTTGCCATTTAGATTTTTATTTCTAAGGTCTATTAAAATTAAATGATTATCTGTACCTCCAGACACTAGTCTATAATCTTTATCTTTAAGAGCATTTGCTAAAGCCTTTGCATTCTTAACAATTTGTATTTGATAATCTTTAAAGCTATCCTGAAGAGCTTCTCCAAAAGCTACTGCTTTAGCAGCAATAACATGCATCAGTGGGCCTCCTTGAATCCCAGGGAATATAGCTTTATCAATAATTTTTGCATATTCTGATTTACATAATATTGCACCAGCTCTAGGTCCTCTTAAAGTTTTGTGAGTCGTTGTAGTAACAAAATCAGCATATGGTACAGGACTCATATGTATACCGGCCGCAACCAATCCTGCAATATGAGCCATGTCTACCATTAAGTATGCACCTATTTCATCAGCTATTTCCTTGAATTTCTTAAAGTCGATTTCTCTGGGATATGCACTTGCTCCTGCAACTATTAGCTTTGGTTTTACTTCTAATGCAATTTCTCTTACTTGTTCATAATTTATTCTTTCTGTTTCTTTATCAACTCCGTAAGCAGCAAAATCGAAATAAACTCCTGAGATATTAACTGGACTTCCATGTGTTAAATGCCCACCTTGTGATAAATTCATTCCTAAAACTTTATCTCCTGGTTTTAAAACTGCAAAATATACTCCTAAGTTTGCATTTGATCCAGAATGTGGTTGTACATTTGCATGGTCTGCATTAAATAATTTTTTCATTCTTTCTATAGCTAGATTTTCAACTTTATCTACAACTTCACAGCCACCATAATATCTTTTCCCTGGATAGCCTTCGGCATATTTGTTAGTAAGTTGACTTCCCATTGCCTCCAAAACAGATTTTGATACATAATTTTCAGAAGCAATTAACTCAATGTGTTTATTTTGCCTTTCGACTTCCTCCTCAATTATTTTCAATACTTCTGGATCAGATTTTTTTAAATTTTCTAGATTCATTTCCTTCTCCTTTCACAAAATTTATTATTTAGCCATATGGCTTTAAATCAATTTTGCTTAGTATATTTGAGCATTATATTTATTAATTTTGCAATTTCATCAGGTGACGATAATTCATCTTGTTTAACACAATTATTCATATAATTTTCAAGGATAATACCACTGATATTATTCAAAGCACTTCTAGCTGCAGATATTTGAATTAATATATCTCCACAATATTTCCCATCTTCCACCATCTTTTGAATACCTTTTATTTGTCCTTCAACTTTTCTAAGCCTTAATAAGACATCGTCCTTTTCAGCCAATAGATTCCCTCCTACATTTTTTTACCTATAATTGTTACATTAGTATTATTCTTAAAATATTTTTTATCTAAAAATCTTAATAACAAGTATGATATTGATAAGAACAATATCCCAACTATAAAAGAAATTAAATCTGGATCAAATATACTATAAATTGTTGATACAAAATATCCAAGTACCATTCCTATTATTAAAAAAGCAAATGGAATCGCATACACAATCAATGTGTTTTTTAAGAAATTTTTTCCTTCAGTATTCAATAAAACTCTATCCCCAATGTCAACACCTACACTGTCCTTTATTATTAGAATATGTTTTTTAGATTCTAAAGAATTGCTACATGCTTTACAATCTCCACATGCGGAGTTTCTTTGTACTTCCAGTTCTATCATGCCGTTTTCTAATTTCTTAGTTACAACAGCTATCTCTTCCAATAAAATTTCCCTCCCTTCAATAAACCATATGATTTGTGAGATCCTTTACCACTTCAGAAGCAATTATCATCCCCACAACAGGAGGAACATAGGAAATGCTCCCAGGTATTGATTTTCTATTATCAATATCACCAAGATTTATTTTTAGTGGCGTTTCATCAGAGTATACTACTTTTACATCTTTTATATTTCTTTTCTTTAATTCTTGTCTGATAACTTTTGCTAATGGACAAACTTTAGTATTACTAATATCTTCAACTTTAAATTTTGTTGGGTCTAGTTTATTACCTGCCCCCATAGAACTAATTATGTTCAATCCTAGATTTTTGGAAGTTTCTATTAGACATATTTTTGAAGTTACCATATCTATTGCATCTATTATATAATCATATTTCTCAAGATTAAAATCATGTATATTATTCCTATCTACTTTTTCTTTATAAATAGAAATATTTAAATCAGGATTAATTTCGAGTAATCTAGCTTTCATTACAGAAACTTTTGGTAAGCCGACTGTTCTAGTAGTAGCATGTATTTGCCTATTAATATTTGTTATGTCAATTACATCATAGTCTACTAATGTTATATTTGCAAGACCAGCTCTTACGAGTGATTCTGCAGCATATGACCCTACGCCTCCAATACCAAAAACAATTACATTGCTATTCTGTAGTATATTGAATTTCTCGTTTCCTAATAAACTTATTGTTCTTTGAAACTGATTACTCATTTTCAACTTCAACCTTGATATGAACTTCTTTTAACTGATCATTAGATACTACAGTTGGAGCATTTGTCAACAAACATGTTGCAGATTGTGTTTTAGGAAATGCAATGACATCTCTAATATTTGAGCTATTTGTTAATAGCATAGCCAATCTATCAAATCCATATGCTATACCGCCATGTGGTGGTGTGCCATATTTAAATGCTTCAAGTAAAAATCCAAACTTATCATAGGCTTCTTCTTCAGAAAAGCCTAAAGCCTTAAACATTTTCTTTTGTAGATCTGAATTATTTATTCTTATACTTCCCCCACCTATCTCATCCCCGTTTATTACTATATCATAGGCTTTTGCTCTTACTTTTTCTGGATTTGTTTCTAGCAAATCGATATCTTCGTCCATAGGATGTGTAAAAGGATGATGTTTGGCTACATATCTGTTCTCCTCATCATTAAACTCAAATAATGGGAAATCTACTACCCAAACAAATGAAAATTCATTTTCATCAATGATATTTAATCTTCTTGCTATTTCATTTCTTAAGTTCCCAAGACTATCATATACTATTGATTCTTTATCGGCAACTATTAATATTAAGTCCCCTTTTTTTGCTTTAAAGCTACTAATAACATTCTGTAATTCTTCTGAAGTTAAAAATTTTGATATTGGTGATGTAATTCCTTCATCTGTAATCTTAATCCAAGCTAATCCTTTTGCTCCAAATGTTTTACAATATTCTTCTAAATTTTGTATATCTTTTCGAGTGAATTTCTCTGAATAGCCATTTATATTTATTCCCTTGACTTTGCCACCATTTTTTATGTTATCTGAAAAAACTTTGAAACTAGAGTCATGAACTTTATCTGTAATATCAACTATTTCAAATCCAAACCTTAAATCAGGCTTATCTACTCCATATCTTTCCATAGCTTCCTTATAGGAAATTCTTTTTATAGGTAATTCTATATCTATGTTTTTAAACTCTTTAAAAATTTTATATAATAATCGTTCATTTACTTCTATCACATCATCAATATCCACAAAACTCATTTCCATATCAATTTGTGTAAATTCTGGTTGTCTGTTTGCTCTTAAATCTTCATCTCTAAAACATTTTACTATTTGAAAATATCTATCAAATCCAGAAACCATCAATAACTGTTTCATAAGTTGAGGTGACTGAGGAAGGGCATAAAACTTGCCAGGATTTACACGGCTAGGAACTAAATAGTCTCTTGCCCCTTCGGGTGTGGGCTTAGTCAACATTGGCGTTTCTACTTCAATAAAATTATTTTCATATAAAAAATCTCTAACAACTTTTGCAAGTTTGGATCTTAAAATGAGGTTTTTTTGCATAAAAGGTTTTCGTAAATCCAAATACCTATATTTCAGTCTCATGCTTTCACTTACATTATCATCATCTTTAATATAAATTGGAGGAGTACTAGCAGTATCAAGTATTTTTAGTTCATTAGCTAGTACTTCTATCTCGCCAGTAGGAATGTTTGGATTTACAGATTCTCTCATTCTAACAATTCCTTTAACCGCAATTACATATTCTTGATGTAATAATTCAGATTTTTCTAATACATCTTTAGGAGTATTTTCATCAAAAACAACTTGTACAAATCCCGTAACATCCCTAAGATCTACAAAATGTATGCCCCCTAAATTTCTTTCACTTTGAACCCATCCCATCAAAATTACATTCTCTTCAATATTTGCTTTTGATAATTGTCCACACATATGAGTTCTTCTCAAAATACCCATCGATTCCATGATTATCCTCCTTTACAAAATAAAAACTCTCATCTCTGAATATTCAGGGACGAGAGACTGTCTCGCGGTACCACCCTAATTAGGTTACCTCACTCATTTAAATAACGCCTTTTGCGAGTAGTTAACTACTTTCTCATAGGTGTCTTCGTATGCTATGGGTACCAATTTTCAGCTGCCATTGGCTCTCTATAACCTTTCACATATTACTATTCCTAGTCTAAGAATTGTATTATATTAAGATTATTATAGTTTATAATTAAAATAGTGTCAAGAAATTTGATTTCTAGGATTACTAAAATTCTAACATTTTAGCTCTTTTAATAATCGAATCTTGAAACCTCTCAAAATAAAGATTTATGTCTTTTGGATTTACAAATCTACCAATATTATCGTTTGACCTGTTATAGAACTTACTTGTAGCGCCCATTCCACATCCAATAATTGTTTCTTTTTCCTCCATCATTGATATATTATATATGCAAGGATTATCTTCCATTGAAAATCCTATGTTTTCTAAGTTGCCAGCAATCATCTTTTGCCTGTATAAATAGTACGGTTTCAATGAATGCTCATAAGCAAATTTTATACATTCATTTTGCATCTCTTCTATCATTTTAATTGATTTCATATTGATATATTGATCTTTAATGAGTTTAGAACCTTTCTTAAGTGATAGTGCATGTATTGTTAAATTATCTGGTTTCAAAGGTGCTATCTTGTCCAATGTATTTTTTATGTCAACTAGTGATTCACCAGGCAGCCCTATTATTAAATCCATATTTACTGTCTCTATGCCTATTTCTTTTGCGTTTTTATACGCTATAATTACATCATCAGATGTATGGCTTCTCGAAATTCTTCGCAAGGTATCGTCATTCATAGTTTGTGGATTGATACTAATTCTATTTACTCCATATTTCTTCATTATAATTAATTTTTCAAAATCTAAAGTTTCAGGTCTTCCAGCCTCAACAGTTAATTCTTTAACAGTTGGAAACAAATTTCTTATATTTATTAACAGCTCTTCTAATAGTTCTGAAGCGATGCTGGTTGGAGTACCTCCCCCTATATATATAGTATTAATATGCCACTTTCTCATCAAACTACCAATTACTTTTACTTCCTGATTTAGCTTTTCCATGTAATCATTTACTATATTTTTATATCTATCAATTGTTAAAGATGGAAACGCACAATAACTGCATCTAGATGGACAAAAAGGTATATGAATATAAAGACTGTAACTATTTTCATTCATATTTTTAATTGCCTTATTCTGATTTATAGCAGTTATTAATGCTAAGTTTGCTTTATCAGATGCAATATAATATTGGTTTATTAATATATCTTTAATTGCATCGGTTTCAATACCTAATTTTAACAACTGTGAAGGAATTTTTACAGGTTTAATACCTGTCAATATTCCCCATGGCAAATGATTTTTTGATATCTTGTTTAATAGTTTATATAGTGTTTTTTTCACTGTTATTTTTTTTGTAGATTTAAAATCTTTAAAAATATTTGTCTCACTAATACTCATGTATTCCTTCTCAATGCATATTCCTTTAGAGAACATTAAAGCATAACAATCATCTTTTTCTATAGAAATAAATATCAAAATTTCTTCACTCATAAATGAATTAGTAAATCTAATTTCATCATAAGGGTAAAAAGATTTCACTAATTCATAAAGTTCTACATAATTTATATCTTCATCATTATAATATATATTAATCATTTTCTCCTCAATTTTTTATATATTTTATAATATAAGGGTTCATCTTGCTCTCATCCTCAATTGTCGTAAACGGTCCATGCCCAGGTAAAACTCTAGTATTTTTAGGCAATGCTAATATTTTATTCAATAAACTATCTATTAAATTTTCATAATTCCCACCATATAAATCAGTTCTACCTATTGATCTTTTGAAAAGAGTATCACCAGATATTAAATTGTTGTCGAAAAATAAGCATATACCACCTTTTGTATGCCCAGGTGTATGAATTACTTTTATCTTTTCATCCCCTAACATTATCATATCGTTATCTTTTAGTAACTTATCAGGTTTAATAGAAATAGGCCCATAAACCATTGATTTTGATAAATTTAAGCTTGGATCATATAACATATCCGAATCATCTTCGTGAATTAACACAGGTATATTTAACTTTTGTTTAAGCGGGATAACTCCTCCAATATGATCTCCATGTCCATGGGTTAATACAATATATCTAGGGGTTAATTCCATGTCATGAATTTTACTTAATATTTTGTCGGCATCTGAACTTGGATCTATGATAATACATTCTTTATTGTTTTCTGAATAAACTATATAAGTATTTACGCCATAAATGCCCGTTTCCATATTATAAACTTCCATTCTATCACCTCTAAAAAAGTTTTCTACTATCTAATAAAATAGTTACTGGTCCTTCATTTTTATATTCAACAAGCATGTCTGCTCCATATTCGCCCGTTTTAACTGGTATATTATTTTCTCGTAGCTTAACTATGAACTTTTCATATATTTCTTTTCCTAATTCATAAGAAGCTGACTCTGTAAAACTTGGTCTTTTGCCTTTTCTTACGTCCCCATATAACGTAAACTGAGAGATAACAAGGATTTCTCCTAATATATCTTTTACAGATAGATTCATTTTCCCTTCATGATCTTCAAATATCCTCAACCCAACAACTTTATCTACCATATAATCTATATCTTTATCTGAATCATCATGAGTGATAGCTACATATACTATTAACCCATAATTAATATTACCAACGTTTTTCCCATCAACTTCTACTTTTGCATCTCTAGCCCTCTGCACGACAGCTCTCATTGAATATACCTCCTATGCAGTTACACGATATACATCTTGAACATTTTTGATTCTCTTTAATTTCCTGATTAATTCTATTAACTCATCTTTATTTTTTATTTCTAATACAATCTTAATGGATACTGTTTTATCTTTTGACTTTTTAGCATTTAGTGATAATAAGCCAGCATCTAATTCATTAAGTTTAGATGTTATGTCTGCTAATAGCCCTTCTCTGTCATGAGCTTTTACCTTTATTTCTGCTTGATAGGAACTTGCTTTTTCAGTATCCCAATAAACATTTATTAACCGCTCTTTTTGATCTAAAATTGTTTTCAGATTTGGACAATCAGTTCTATGGATGGATACGCCTCTACCTTTTGTTATAAATCCAATTATATCATCACCTGGAAGCGGATTACAGCATTTAGCAAATTTTATCTTTATATTATCTACACCTTCAAGCTTAACTCCTTGGCTAGATTTTGATCTAGCCCTATTCTCAGTTTTTAATATCTTTTGTTCAACCAGAGTCATTTCATTAGGTTTGAAAATGTCTCCATGCTGTTCTTTTAATTTATTTATAACTTGATTTACTGAGATATTTCCATATCCTACAGAGGCATATAAATCTTCAACAGATACTATACTCATTTTGTTAGCCGCTGATTTAAGCCAATCTTCTTTCAATATTTCTTGAGGTTTGTATCCGAGTTTCTTAATTTCTTTTTCTAATAACTCTTTTCCCTTTTCAATATTATTGTCTCTTTCAATATATTTAAAATATTGCTTTATTTTATTTTTAGCTTGTGTGCTTTTTACAATATTAAGCCAATCTCTGCTAGGCCCTGCACTATTAGGATTGGTTATAATTTCAACAATATTCCCATTTTGCAATTTATAGTTTAACGGAACTATCCTATTGTCTACCTTTGCACCTACACATTTATTACCAACATCCGTATGAACTCTATAAGCAAAATCGATTGGTGTTGAGCCTTCTGGCAAATTAATTACATCACCCTTTGGAGTAAATACAAAAACTTCATCAGTAAAAAAATCTATTTTTAATGTATCCATAAAATCTTTAGGATCGCTTAAATCAGTTTGCCATTCTAAAAGTTGTCTCAACCAGGTCAATTTTTCATCAAAATTTGAGCTTTTATTGTAACCTTCTTTATACTTCCAATGTGCAGCTATCCCATACTCAGCAGTTCTATGCATTTCATATGTTCTAATTTGAACTTCAAAGATTTCACCCTTATGTCCTATAACTGTCGTATGAAGCGACTGATACATGTTAGGTTTTGGCATTGCAATATAATCTTTAAATCTTCCTGGTAATGGTTTCCAAAGAGTATGAACTATACCTAATGCACCGTAACAATCCTTAACATTATCAACTAAAATTCGAATAGCTGTTAAATCATATATCTCCTCAAAAGCTTTTCCCTGATACATCATTTTCTTATATATACTATAGAAATTCTTAGGTCTGCCACTTATTTCACACTTTATATTTACTTCTTTTAGTTTTTCATATAATACTTGGATAACTTCTTCTATATAAGCTTCTCTCTCTCTTCGTTTTTTTGAAACTTTATCAACCAATTCATAATAATTATCAGGATCTAAATATCTCAGTGAAAGATCTTCTAATTCCCATTTAAGTTTTGACATACCTAGTCTATGTGCAATAGGAGCATAAATCTCTAAAGTTTCCAAAGCTTTTTCTTTTTTCTTTTTTTCTGTCATGTATTCCAAAGTTCGCATATTGTGCAATCTGTCAGCTAACTTTATGATTATTACTCTGATATCTTTTGCCATTGCAATAACCATTTTACGCAAATTCTCAGCTTGATTTTCTTGCTTTGTTTTATATTCTAATTTCTTTAATTTAGTTACTCCTTCAACTAAATCTGCAACCTCTTCGCCAAACCTTTCCTTGATGTCATCATAGGTAAAACTAGTATCCTCAATTACATCATGCAAAAGGCCCGCAGCTATAGTTGCAGTATCCATGTTTAAATCTGCAAGAATCAATGCTACTTGAAATGGATGAATGAAATATTTTTCACCAGAATTTCTAGTTTGACCCTGATGGGCAGCTTCTGAGAAATTATATGCTCTTATTATAAGGTCTAAGTCAGCTTGAGGATTATATTGTTCAATTTTTAATAATAAATTTTCTAACATAAATATCACCTTTTCGTAGGCTTCAAACAAATCTATAATTTTTAATTATTATTTGAATTTGTTTATATCCATTATAAATATTAAATTCAGGATAGTATATTATATCTATTTTACAACTATTTTCTTTACCTAACAACATATTTTCTAAAGTGTTTTTCCCATAGATTGATTCTATTTCTAAAGAAAATTCGTCATAATTCTTGAATAAAACAATATTTTGATATGTTTTTTCTCTAGATTTTAACATAAATTTTAAGACATTTTTATTTTTCCCAAATACATTCAATTTTAATATTTCTAAATCTTTAGCTCCAAACAATGGTTTTGGATTGCCATTCCCGCAGGGTTCAATGAGTTTAATTTCTTCTATCAACTTTTCTGTTAAATTTTCAATAGGCAATGGTAAGTCTATATATATTTTATCAATTAAATCTTCATCAGTTAGTGTTGTTAAATTATTAAGCTTATATCTTAAATGTTCAATCATAGATTCATCTAGTGATAGCCCTGCTGCCATAGGGTGCCCACCAAAATTGAGTAAAATATCTTTACATTTAAACAATTCGTTATAAATATTATATTCTTCTATAGAACGAGCAGAACCTTTTACATGATTTTTAGACTTTGTTAGAATTATTGCCGGTTTATGGTATCTTTCTTTTACTTTACCAGCCACTATACCTGCTACACTTTCATGTACCTTAGGATTATATACTACTAAAACTTTATCATTCGTATACGAATTTTCAATTGTATTAAAAATTCTGTCTAAACTTTCTTGAGTCATATCCTTTCTCTCTTGGTTAAGCTCAATCAATTTATCAGCAATATCACTTGCTTTATCTGGCTCGTTAGTTGTCAACAATTCTAGAGCTAATAAAGCACTTTCAAGCCTTCCAGTTGCATTGAATATTGGTCCAAGAATGAAACCTATATGATAAGTGTTTATTTCCTTATCCATTAAACCGCATTTATTTAATAATGTTCTTAATCCTATATTTTCAGTATTTTTTATTTTTTTTAGTCCTTCAACTACAAAAATTCTATTTTCATCTCTCATATCAACTATGTCGCATATAGTAGCAAGTGCAACAAATTCTATATAATTTGTATTATAATGTGGTATTTTATAAGTTCTCTGCAAACTTCGAGCTAGTTTATAAGCTATACCTGTTCCACAAATACTCTTGTTTGGATATTTGCATGAATACTTATGGGGGTTTATTACGACATCTGCTAAATTAAAAATCGGATTGTTCTTATTGTTGTTTTCAGTTGCGATGTCATGATGATCAGTGATAATGTATGTCATGTCCATATTTTTTGCTATTTCCAAAGCTTCTAATTGTGAAATACCATTGTCACACGTTATAATAGTGTCAATTCCTTTAGCTTTTGCTTCTAAAACAATTGTTTTATTAATACCATACCCATCATTTACTCTATGTGGAATGTAAAAATCAACATCTGCTCCTATTTTATTTAAACAATCATATAGTATATATGTTGAAGAGATACCATCAACATCATAATCTCCAATAACCCTTATCTTTTTATTCTCTGATATCTTTTTTTTAATGATATTAATTGCAATTTGAAAATCGTTAAATAACAGCTCATCATATTGATTATTTATATCGGGATATAAAAAATTATTGATACTTTCATTATCGATGATGTCTCTATTTACTAATAACTTTGCTAGGACTTTAGAAATATTAAATTCATTTGATATTTTGTCTATATTTCCAGTTTTATTTCTTATATACCACTTTTCCAAATTTTTCACTCCAAAAAAAGAATTTAGACAATTTTATCTAAATTCTATTACTTGTTGAAACAATAGATTGATTTAAACACATTTAATTTTCATCTTTTAAATAAAGCAATCTTATTTGCTCCTCTTTTTCTTTGATAGTCTCCTCTAGATTGAAAATCGTTTTGTTTAATTCTTCAATTTTTAAATTAAGTTGTTTTATATTTTTTTTTAACTTCATTTCTCTTATCCAACTTACGATTGATGCAATTGCAGCCCCTAATAATACACTAAAAAATATCACTATGGCCTGAGATATTTCAATCTGAGAAAAAATCAAATCGATTGTAACTACAGCATTGTTGTTGATTGCAAATATAATTATAACTAGTGATAAAACAAAAGTTAGTATTAAGCTCTTTCTCATTTATTTGCCCCCTTTAAATAAATTATTTTTTTAATTCTAAATTATATAATATCGGGCTTGCTATAAATAAAGTCGAATATGTTCCTGCAATCATTCCAAACATTAATGGTAGTGCCAATTGTCTTATTGCATCCACTCCAAAAACATAAAGGCTTAAAACTGCCATTATTGTTGTTAGTGAAGTAAAGATTGTCCTCCTAAGGGTCTTCTTTATGCTGTTATTAATTAGAACGTCCAGTTTTACTTTCTTGTCTAGACTAAGTTCTTCTCTTATTCTATCAAAAACGATAATTGTATCATTTATTGAATAACCTAATATTGTTAATATAGCTGCTATAAATGCACTATTAACCGGGAAATTAAAAATTAAATATAAAGAAACCATAATCAGAGTATCATGTACTAGAGCTATAATAGCTGCTAATCCAAAATTAAACTGAAACCTAATTGATATATATATTAGCATAAAAATAAGTGCTACCAATATAGAAATTATAGCTCTTCTAAAAATTTCATTTCCCATACTTGGCCCAAATTTTTCAGTTTGATAATTATTATTATCTATACCGTATTGACTTCTAAATTCATCTATCAGTAAATTTATATCATCATTACTTAAATCCTTGTTACTTTTAATAATTATTTTGTCTTTGCTTTCACCTTCATGGATTATTGAGGCGTTTTCATCAAATTTATCTGTTATAGTTTTTAATTCATCTATAGATTTATATTCTGTTAAATCTAGTGTTATTATTGTACCTCCAGTGAAATCTATACCCAAATTAAATCCTTTTGTAAAAAACATTATCACCCCAAGAGCTATGATTGCTAATGATATAAAGTATGTTATTTTCCTATATTTTAGTATGTCCATTACCTTTTAGCCTCCTTAACTCCATATAACCAAGGGTTTTTGTTCCCAGTGATATCTGCCATTATTCTAAGCACGAATTTAGTGAAAAAAACAGCAGTTAACATAGATGCAATAATACCTATGGTTAATGTTATACCAAAACCTTTAATTGGTCCAATCCCAAATACATATAAAATAATTCCAGCAATTAATGTAGTTACATTTGAGTCTAATATTGACCTTAATGCTCTATCAAATCCTGTTTTAATGGATACCCTTATAGATTTTCCAGATATTATTTCTTCTTTTATTCTTTCAAATATTACAACATTAGCATCAACAGCCATCCCAATTGATAACACTAGTCCTGCTATTCCAGGTAATGTTAGTTTTGCATTTATAAATATCATAAAATACAGAACAATTAATGTGTATAAGATTAATCCTAAAGAAGAAACAAAACCAGGCACTCTATAAATTATTATCATAAATAAAAATATAAAAAACATTGCAAATCCAGCAGCTATTATACTTTTATCAAGCGCTTCAAGCCCTAAAGAAGGCCCAATTATAGAAGTTTGAAGTTCCTCCATTGATACAGGTAAAGCTCCTGCTCTAATAAGTGTTGCCAAGTTGTTAGCTTCTTCAAAGCTAAAATCCCCATCGATTATAGGTCTTCCGTCTTGTATTGGTTCTATTACTGTAGGAGCTGAAATGATTTTATCATCTAACACAATATATACAGTTTTGTCACTTTGAGATGGTAAGGCAGATAATTCATTTGTTAGTTCATAAAAAATCGCTGAACCTTCTTTGTCCATTTCTATTGAAACCACTGGCTTATTTCCTGTCAATACATCTTCTTTATATACTACTTTAGCATCTATTATGTTTTGCCCAGTTAAAACAACATTCCCATTCGGATCTAAAAACTCAAGTTGAGCTGTTTTTCCAATTAATTCAATTGCTTGTTGTGGGTCACTAATACCTGCTAATTCTACTCTAATTCTGTTATTACCTTCAATTACTACATTAGGCTCAGATACACCTAGTCCATCTACCCTTTGAAGTATAATTGACTTAGTTTGTTGCATTATTCTATCAAGTTCATCACCGGTTTTATCTGTCTGTGCTTCTAAAATTACATAAATACCTCCATTTAAATCCAAACCCAAATCCAGTGATTCTTTTACGTTTGGAACTGAAATTCCTCCAATGTTCATACCAAAAATAGCGATGTATGAAAGTGTAGAGATTATAAATATTATAAGAATTAAAAAAATTAAACTTTTTTTCATCATTGCCTCCAATTTACTCATTTGCTAAAATTGATAGTGCACATTCAATCCTTTTCTTTTCCATTTTACAACTTATATCATGTGGTTTCATTATGCTATTATTAGAATAATATGCATTTGCATGGCACCCACCACTACAATAATATTTAGCCCAGCATGATTTGCAGCTATCCTTAGAATTTACATTAGCCGATTTAAACTGCTCTCTTAATTCAATATTAATTATACCCGTTTCTAAAGTACCCAACTTGAATTTTTCTTCACCTACAAATTGATGACATGGGTATATATCACCTTCAGGTGTTACTGCTATATATTCGCTTCCAGCTCCACAGCCTACTGATTTTTTTACCGCACAAGGTCCTTGATTTAAATCAATCATGAAATGGAAGAACAAAAAGTCAGGGCTTTCTTTTCTTAGATTCATGTAAATCTTTGAAAATTCCTCATACTCTTTCATTATTGTTTCAATGTGTTCTTCTCTAATAGCGTAATCTTTATCTAGATCAGTTACAACAGGCTCCATTGATATGTTTTTAAATCCATGATTGTAATACTCGATACAATCTCTTGAAAAGTCTAAATTTTTAGATGTAAAAGTTCCTCTAACATAATAATCTTTGTCTTTCCTAAGTTTTATCATTTCTTTAATCTTTGGCACTATGATATCATAACTTCCATTGTCATTTAATGTCATTCTCATATAATCATTTACGGTTTTTCTACCATCTAAACTAAGTACAATGTTATCCATATTTTCATTAATAAATCTCATATTTTCTTCATTTAATAATAGTCCATTTGTCGTAATAGTAAACCTAAAATGTTTGTTATGTTTTTTTTCTAATTCTCTGCCATAAAAGACTAATTCTTTTACAACATCAAAATTCATCAATGGTTCCCCGCCAAAAAAATCTACTTCTAAGTTCCGCCTGTTACCTGATGATTTTACTAAAAAATCAAGTGCTTTCTTGCCAGTTTCTAGATCCATTAGCTTCCTTTCTCCATTGAAATTTCCTTGGGAAGCAAAGCAATACCTACACTTCAAATTGCAGTCATGGGCTACATGTAAGCACATAGCTTTAACTATATTTTCTTTATTGTATTCCAAATTTATATCCATATTTTCAGAAAAAATAAGACCCTCATTTTCTAGCTGTTTTATTTCATTGTATGCACTTAATATATTAGTGTATTCATACTTATTTCTTAACTTAGTGGCTATTTCTTCAAAATTATACTCTTCATAGTACTCAATAATATCATATACTATTTCATCAACTACATGTACTGAACCACTATTTATGTCAAGCACAATATATTTCTCATTCAAATAAAATTTATGTATCCTACCTTTGTTCATATTCATATTCATCCCTCACCTGCTAAATAAAAAGTAGTGGTAAACCACTACTTTTCATTCGCCTTTTCATTTTCGCATTTTTGATTTCCAACTGTGCATGATGTTTTACATGCAGATTGACATGATGTCTGGCATTCCCCACATCCAGCATATAAAGTAGTTTCTTTTAAGTTTTTATTTGTTAATGTTTTTATGTATTCCATTATAATTCCTCCTTGATTATTCTAGATAATAAAAAACAAAATTATTATATCATATTTTAGTAAAAACCTAAATCAAAATTCCCTTAAAAGAAAACTTCTATTAGAAGTTTTCTTTTAGAAAGATTTTTTAGTTATTTTCAGAACTTTCTTCTTCATGAGATTCATGGTCTTTTGCTTTCGAGTCACTTGATGGTTTTGATTTAACAACAGACCCAATCGCCCATTTTGCAAAATCCATCTTTGTCTTAGAAGGACCAACTTCCAAAGTAACATAATCATCTTTTACTTTTATAATCTTACCATATAGTCCTCCAATAGTTACAATTTCATCCCCAACTCTCAAACTTTCTCTCATTTGTTTGATTTCTTTTTCCTTTTTTCTTTGAGGCCTAATTGCTAAAAAGTAAAAAATAGCTAAAAAAGCTATAGGTAATAGTAATGCTTGTAATGCTTCCACTTTATCACTCCTTTTCTTAATATATTATACAATAAAAGTTAAAAAAGCTCTACTATTCTTTGATATATCCATAGTTTTTATAGAATATTTTTTTATATTCCAAAAAATTATCTTCTTTTATTGATTTTCTTATATTTTCCATTAATTTTAACAGGAAATACAGATTGTGAATTGTGGTCAGCCTAAGTCCTAAAATTTCGTTTACATTAAACAAATGTCTAATATAAGAACGAGAATAATTTTTGCATGTATAGCAATCACATTCAGGATCTAGTGGTCCAAAATCATCGATGTATTTAGCATTTTTAATTATTATTTTCCCACGGCTTGTCATTGCTGTCCCATTTCTTGCAATTCTTGTTGGGAGTACACAATCCGCCATGTCAATTCCCCTTTCTACTGCTTCAAAAAGAAAATCCGGGCTTCCAACTCCCATTAAATACCTTGGTTTATTCTTAGGAAGAAACGGGGTTGTATACTCTAAAATATCACACATTATATCTTTAGGTTCTCCCACACTTAAACCTCCGACAGCATATCCGCTGAAATCCATGTCAACTAGTGTTTGTGCACTTTCTTTTCTTAAATCTCTATATACTCCACCTTGAACTATGCCAAACAATCCTTGTTTTTCCCAATTATTATGATGCTCTTTACACCTTAAAGCCCATCTAGAAGTCCTTTCCATTGATTGTTTTGTATATTCATAATCAGATGGATATGCAACACATTCATCAAAGCACATCATAATATCTGACCCTAATGAATTTTGAATATCAATTGAAATTTCAGGACTGATAAAATGTTTTGATCCATCTATGTGGGATCTAAATTCTACACCATCTTCATGGATTTTCCTTAAATCTGTTAGACTAAATACTTGAAACCCACCACTATCTGTTAAAATTGGTCTATCCCAATTCATAAACTTATGCAAACCACCAGCTTTTTCTACTAATTTGTGCCCTGGTTTTAAATAAAGATGATATGTGTTGGATAAAATAATCTGAGCTCCCAATTTTTTCAACTCATCAGGGGTCATAGCTTTGACTGTTGCTCTTGTACCTACAGGCATAAATATTGGAGTTTCTATAGTTCCGTGAGGTGTTTCTAATTTCCCTAGCCTAGCCATACACTCTTTTGATTCTTTTAATAATTCAAATCTTAAAGTCATTTTCTCCTCCTATTTGATAAACATTGCATCTCCAAAGCTAAAAAATCTGTATTTCTCTTTAATTGCAATGGAATAAGCTTTCATGATTAAGTCCCTATTGGCAAATGCAGAAATCAGCATCAATAATGTAGATTCAGGCAGATGAAAATTTGTAATTAAGCCATCTACTATTTTGAACTTGTAGCCTGGATAAATAAAAATATCTGTCCATCCTGATTTTGCTTTAACCAATCCATTTTCATCAGATATGGTTTCTAATGTTCGCATTGATGTGGTACCAACTGCTACAATCCTTCCTCCTTTTGATCTTGAGGTATTGATTACATTTGCATATTTTTCGCTTAGTTCATAATATTCAGCATGCATCTTATGTTCCTCAATATTTTCTACTTTAACAGGCCTGAAAGTGCCAAGTCCAACATGAAGTGTTAAGAATGCAGTTTTAATTCCTTTTTCTTCTATTTCTTTTAACAGCAAATTATCAAAATGCAATCCAGCTGTAGGAGCAGCTGCTGAACCAATATTTTTAGAATACACAGTTTGGTATCTATCTTTTTCTTCAAGTTTTTCTGTTATATAAGGTGGTAGTGGCATTTCTCCTAATTCATCTAAAACTTCTTCGAATATTCCTTCATAAGAAAATTGAATAATTCTAAGTCCATCATCAGATATATCTATTACCTTTCCACACAAAACTTCACCAAACTCAATTTCAGTACCTAATTTCATCTTTTTCCCAGGTCTTACTAAACATTCCCATAAATCGTCAGAGATTCTTTTAAGCAATAATACTTCAATTTTCTCTTCTTTGTTTTTCCTATGTCCAAATAATCTGGCAGGTAAAACTTTTGTATCATTTAATACTAAGCAATCTCCAGGGTTCAACTCATTAATTATATTTCTAAATATAGTATTTCTAATTTCTTCTGTGTTTCTATCAACAACCATTAACCTAGAACTTGCTCTATCCTTTAATGGTACTTGAGCTATTAATTCTTTAGGTAAATCATAGTAAAAATCTTCTTTTCTCATTATGACATATTCTCCATTCTATTTCGAAATCGTAACATCTTTATAATAAAATTGCAATATTTCTTCGTTTGAATAGCCTTGTTTTGCCATCTCAATAGCTCCGTATTGGCTCATACCTACACCATGCCCATAGCCTTTTCCTATGAATGTGAATGAGGATACGTTATTATTTGTGGTCAAATCCCTTACACCATTAGTATCTAATACTTTTATAGATGGGTTACTTACTTGTTTAAGCCCTTTATCTGTTAGAGTGAAAATTTTTCCAAACCCGAAATTTATATTAGTTCTTCCGTTCTCTGTTATCAAAGAATATTGATTAGTATCAAAATCTTGGTTTTTTTGTATATCGAAAAGAGTGCTTTTAAAGTTTGAGTTACCCATTATAGAGCGAAATTTTTCTCCCGATAATAATGTTGTTTTATCAGATGAAACAATCTTTATGGTTTTAACTCTACCAGATTCAGTTCTATCTAATATTTCTATATCTACTAAGCTGTTTATGTTTATGCCATTATTTCTTAAACTATTTTCAATTACTGCACTAGAAAAAGTTATATTCCAATTGCTATTAGGTGAATTAAATGAAAAAGGATCTGGAGTAGCCACTAAATATGGTACTCTATTTCCCCAGACATTGTAGCTGCTCTCTGTGTGTCCACCAGAAGAAGAGTGGAAAACTGCATCGATTATTGAGTCATTATAATAAATAACATAATTCTTAGTTAGGTCAACTGCTGAATTTGTGTTAGAATTCTCTGCTCTTTGTCCTCCATATACTTGGCAATGTGTAGTATCACACAGATTGTATCCTTCTGTAATATGCTTGTTGATATTTTTTAGTGAATATGTTCTAGAGGCAATTGCTTGAGCCTTTAAAGCCTCAATAGGAGCTGAAGTTGGTATCTCTTTTGGAAGTACACCATATAAATATTCTTCTAATGAAATATGATTTATTATATAAAAAGCATTACTTTTGTTATATATTTTAAAACTTCCACGATATGGTATACCATTATATTGAATAAAATCATTTGATTTTGGTAGAATTTCGTAGTTATCAATAAAGCTTAATTCAATTATCTTATTGTAGTTTTGGTCATTAATGATATAAAATTCTGAGTTTACAAAAGTAATGTGAATTTCATCTAGATCTAAAACAATATCATTGTCTGTATTTTTTAGAATAAAGCCGCTTTTTGAACTTAGTGATATTTTATCGTTTAATGAATGAGCCTTACCAATTCTTATATCAATAAACTGATCATCAGATGCGAAAGACTCTGAATTAAACAAAAATAGAACTATTAAAATACTTAAAATTATGGACTTTTTAATCTTATTAAACATTCAGTCACCTCACTCTTCATATTTTAGATTAAAATGTTTATAGGCTTTCTTAGTTGCCACCCTTCCTCTAGGAGTTCTATTAATAAATCCAATTTGAATTAAATATGGTTCATATACGTCTTCAATAGTTGTTTTTTCTTCTCCTGTGGCTGCAGCTAAAGTATCAATTCCAACAGGCCCACCACTAAAATTTTCAATGATAGTTAGTAATATTTTCCTATCTAGATTGTCTAGTCCAAGTTCGTCAATCTCCAATAGATCAAGACCTTTTTTTGCAGTTTCGAATGTTATTATACCATTTTCAACTACTTGGGCATAATCTCTTACCCTTTTTAATAATCTGTTAGCTATTCTTGGAGTTCCTCTTGAACGACGAGCAATCTCAACAGCACCTTCTTTATCGATACTTATATTTAGTATTATAGCGGATCTGTTGATTATGTCTGTCAAGCTTTCAATATCATATAATTCTAAATTTAGCAAAACTCCAAATCGATCTCTTAGGGGAGATGTCAACAACCCAGCTCTAGTTGTTGCTCCAATAAGTGTAAACCTAGATAAATCTAATCTTACAGATCTGGCTGAAGGACCCTTTCCTATAATTATATCCAATGCATAATCTTCCATTGCAGGATAAAGTATTTCTTCTACTGTTCTGTTAATCCTATGTATTTCATCAATAAATAGAACATCATCATCCGATAAATTTGTGAGAATGCTAGCTAAATCTCCTGCTCTTTCAATTGCAGGACCTGATGTAACTCTAATGTTAACTCCCATTTCATTTGCTATAATATTTGCTAAAGTAGTTTTACCTAACCCTGGAGGACCTACTAATAAAACATGGTCTAATGCTTCATTCCTGCCCTTAGCAGCTTGTATGAAAATTTCTAATTTGTTTTTAACTTTATCTTGACCAATATACTCATTTAGCCATTTTGGCCTTAAAGTATTATCTGCTTCTATATCTTCAAATAATGTATTGCGAGCAATTATTCTATTTGTATTTTCTTCCATTTTATCACCTGTTTGATAATTTTCTCAAAATTTGTTTTATTATTTCTTCAATTTCTAAGTTTTGTATATCTATCTCATCCAACACTTTTTTTATTTCATATTTATTATATCCAAGAGAAGTGCAAGCCTCTATTACTTCTTCAATTTTAGAAATATTTGCTGAGTTTTCTGCTTTTTCAAAGTTGTTATAAATACTCGAAAGATCGATTTTATCTTTCAACTCTAAAATAATTCTCTCAGCAGTTTTTTTTCCTACCCCAGGACATTCGCATAACTGCATAACATCATTAGAAACAATGGCTTGTTTTAGTCTAAAAGTACTAATAGATGATAATATTGAGCAAGCTAACTTTGGACCAACTTTAGACACAGAAATAAGCAATTTAAAAGTTTCGATTTCTTCTATTGTATTAAATCCATATAGAGATACACCATCCTCACGAATAGCTAAGTATACATAAAATAACATCTTATCAATCTCGGAATTTATATTTGAAATTGTATTATTGGATGTCATTATTCTATAACCTATCCCATTATTCTCAATTATTACATAATCTTCTCCAATATGTACTATATTACCCTTTAAATATTCTAACAAAATTTCACCTCTTTATTTCATCAAAAATAAATCTTTAAATTTATAGCAGCTCGAATGACAAATGGCTACTGCAAGAGCATCTGCAACATCATCAGGTTTTGGAATTTCATCTAGATTTAATAATGTTTTTACCATAAATTGAACTTGTTGTTTGTCAGCCCTTCCGTAACCAACAACAGATTGTTTAATTTGAAGAGGTGTATACTCATATATTTCTAACCCGTTCTTAACTGCACTTAATATTTCTACTCCTCTAGCATGTCCAACTGTTATCGCAGTTTTTACATTCTTATTAAAAAACAATTCCTCTACTGCCATATCTTTAGGTTTAAAGTATTCAATTATTTTATTTAATTCATCAAATATAATGTTGAGTCTATTTGGCATCGATAGGTCAGAAGATGTTAAAATTGGTCCATAATCTATTGCCCTTAATCTATTTCCAGTGCTTTCTATTATACCGTAGCCAACTGTAGCAATTCCAGGATCAATCCCAATAATTATCATATTAAACTCCTTTTAAAGTACTATAAAAGTATTTTATCACAATTCCATAAAAATTGCTAAGCAATACCCCCTCATTTTTAACGAGGGGGTATCAATTATTGTCCAAATTCACCTATTTTAAATCCTTCTCTTTCTAGCTTATTAACTAAACCATCAATATCTTTAGAATCTACTCTTAGAACAACTTTCATGATCCCCATAACTTTTGCATCGAGCACTGTTAAATTCATAATATTGATGTTTTCCCTTTTTAACAATTCAGTTAATCTGGCCAACTGACCTGGAATGTCGAACATGTGCACTACCAATCTATGACCTATATCAAATCCAAAAATTTCTGAAAAAGCTTTAAAAATTGCTGAATGGGTTAAGATCCCAAGAAAGTTATTCTTATCATCAACTACAGCTAAAAATGGTGTTCTAATACTATTTAATAAATATGATGCTTTTTCAATTAGTTCATTCGCATTAATGTATTTTACATCACTATTATAAATGTCTCCTACCTTATAATTATCCAAATAATACTCTTTACTCTCTAATTCTTCTTCAAAATATTTTCTAAAAATAGCTTCTTTCATTAAAATACCAACAATTTTTCGATCTTCTACTACAGGTAATGACAAAAAATCCTTACTGTTAATTTTTTCTAGAGCTTGTCTTACACTCTCTTCTGGATTCAGGACTGTCAAGTCTTCTAACTTAATTAAATGATTGCGAACGTACATAATCATCCCCCTTTATATCTATCTATATCGCTTCAAAACTCTGTCATTTAAACCATTCCAAAATGCATCTTTGTATAATTTGTTTGAGTTTCTTGTAATTATTGTAACTGATTCATTAAAAATAGATAATAATTCTGTATCAGACAAAAATGTGGTACTATCTAATGAAATTAGTCGTTCATTATCATAATTTATCTTAAGCTGATTATCAAGATGTTTGTTTAAATTCATAACTTTAGGTTTAATTATCTTTTCACAATAATATTCAATTAAATCATCTAAATAACTATAATAGTCATCTGACTCTTTGAGAGACTTAAAAACTCTTTCTTTAAATTCTTTAACATTTTCATTAGTTATATCAAATTGAAATAGAAATTTTTTATTGTATAAAGTATTTATATCATAAATTTCAACAGCTAACTTTTCCAAAATGTTAGCCTTTTTTATATCAGCAAATCCTTTCTTATAGCCATCAAGATATAAAAGAAGTTCTAATCTATTTATGTCCTCATGAATTAGCATCCCTAAATTTGAAGCTATTAAAGTATTGTCTTCTTTAAACTTTAATAATTTAAGAACGGAATTTTTTATATGCTGAATTGTTACATATTTCGGGTAAATATTCCTAATATTATCTTCTATATCATAAAGATTTATTAATATGTGAATGCTATTCAAATCATTCTCGTATAAAAAATTCCTTTTTAATCCTTCGTATATATTATTATAAGTATTTTCACTTAATGTCATTTGATAGCACTCACCCTTCATATAAATATATAGAGTAAGATTATTATACTACAAAACTAAGTCTAATACTTATAATAATTTAACATTATTTATTACATTCTTTTAACAATTACAATAAAAATATATTATTTTCTTTACAAGAATTTAACTCTATTTCTGGCCAAACTGATGCTTGAACTTGACCTATATGTTTTGTTTGTAAGAAAAACATGCAGATACGCGATTGTCCAATTCCTCCTCCAATAGTAAATGGTAATTCGTCGTTAGTAATTAGTTTGTGATATTCATATTTCAATCTGTAATTGCAGTTGGTGAGTTCAAGTTGTTTTTTTAAGCTCTCTTTATCGACTCTAATACCCATACTAGATAGTTCTATCGCTTCATCTATCGCAGGACTATAAAACAGAATATCGCCATTTAATTCCCAGTCATCATAATCTGGTGATCTAAGATCATGTGGTATACCAGATTTTAAATTTCCGCCTATTCTATGGATAAATACGGCTCCCTTATCTTTAGTAATGATATTTTCCCTTTCCTTTGGAGACTGATTTGGATATAAGTCTTCTAAATCTTGACTATCAATAAAAAATATTTCATCTGGTAATATTTTCTTTATGTTATGAGGGAATTTTTCGCTAAGAAAATTTTCGGTATTTTTAAATACTTGATATATTTGTTTTACTACTTCAAATAGATATTGAGTATTTCTATCTTCATAGCTTATAATCTTCTCCCAATCCCACTGATCAACATAAATTGAATGTGTTTTATCTACGTATTCATCTGGTCTAATAGCATTCATATCTGTATATAAACCTTCGTATTTATTAAACCCATACCATTTTAAAGCCATTCTTTTCCATTTTGCCAAGGACTGAACAATTTCAACTTTTTCATTGTACTTCCTCATTTCAAATTCTACTGCTCTCTCTTTCCCGGTTAGGTTATCATTAAGACCAGTTCCAGATTTTACAAAAAGTGGAGCAGATACTCTTGTTAAATTTAATGCATTTGATAGTTCCTTTTCAAAATAATCTTTTATTGTTTTAATAGCAATTTGTAATTCCCTAGGTTTAAACCCGCTAACTAACATATTTATCACTCCTTAAAATTTTATATAAAAAAATCGTCCTCAATATTAAAGGACGAATAAATTCGCGGTACCACCTTATTTAGCATAAGCTCACCTCAAAACATACAGATTTCTCGATATGTTTAGCTTATAACGGGCTACCCGTCTTAACCTACTATAATCTAAAATTATTTCGGCTAAAAACCTCAGTGGCGTTTTTCATATTGACTCTTGTATTAGGATCTCACCACCCCTAACTCTCTTAGACTAAGATTTCAATATTACTCTTCACATCATCGACAACTAACGTATTTAATTATATTTGAAATGCCAAAGCATCTTGCCCTTCTAGTACTGATTCTCTCAATGAATCAATTATAAAAAATGTTATTTTTTTATTTATAAAAGTAGCAAAATCTAAATCATTAATAAAACTTGCAGAATGACTATATTCATCAACAATTTCATCAATATATTTTTTTATTGTCTTTTTAGTATTAAATAAATTTAACGAATATAAATCTATATCTGGAATATTGATTTTTGTTTGAGGATTAGCAAAGTCATAAGTTTTTGCAAATTCATTTAAATTATTCTCATATTTTACATGTTTTACCATAGAGTCGGAAAATGTCCACCTCTGAGCATGTGGATAACAAACATAGTCTGTTAAATAATGAGAAATTATACCTATTTTCTTACTTAAAGATGCAATCCCAATTTCTTGGGGGACTATAGAAATATCTACATATTTAGTTAAAATTATAGTCTTTAAAATTTCATTAACAATATAATTTATACTCTCATCTTTGTAATGTCTTATAAATTTATATTTTGGCAGATAATCAGGTGCAATGCTCCACCATGTTAATTTATCACTATCTAATTTTATACCATATTGATATTCAACTTCATCATATATTATATTTGCAATTATTTTATGTGTTTCAGCTAAAATATTAACACCTTCTTTTTTATTCAATGTGTTAATAATAATATAAATAATACTATATGTCAACCATAAAATTATATATTTTTGTTAAATTCTCATAAAATAATTGTTATATATATCATATTTCTCTTTACTAAAAAGTACAAAATTTATATTTTTAATATTTTGGTTTATTATTGCAAAATTCAATATAGCTTTATAAATTATTTGTAAAGTTTCTTCTACTGGATAGCCATATGCTCCTGTTGAAATAGCCGGAAAAGAAATGCTTTTTAGGGTATACTCATCTGCCAGTTTCAAAGAATTAAAGTAACAATTATAAAGTAAAAGTGATTCTAATCCTTTATGACGGCCATATATCGGCCCTACTGTATGTATTATATATTTACATTTTAAATTTCCCGCTGTTGTAATACACGCCTCCCCAGTTGCACATCCTCCATGTTTCTTACATTGTTCTAATAAAGAGGGACCAGCTTTCTTATGTATAGCTCCATCTACTCCTCCTCCTCCAAGCAATGAATTATTAGCTGCATTAACAATCGCATCTACATTCTCTTCGGTTATATCCCCTAGCTTTATATTTATTTCAATATTCTGTATTTTCATGATACAAAACATCTCCTTTTGATTGGTGTACCCTGAGGGATTCGAACCCCCGACCCCTTGATTCGTAGTCAAGTACTCTATCCAACTGAGCTAAGGGTACATTTAAAAAAAAAGAAGAATTAAGATTCTTCTAATAAATGGAGCGGAAGACGAGATTCGAACTCGCGACCCTCGCCTTGGCAAGGCGATGCTCTACCACTGAGCCACTCCCGCATGTTATTTTATTGGTGGAGGAGACTGGATTTGAACCAGTGAAAGCTGAGCTAACGGATTTACAGTCCGTCCCCTTTGGCCAACTCGGGAACTCCTCCTTAACTTATGGAGCTGGCGAGA
>JACIXZ010000001.1 GCA_014360205.1 Tissierellales bacterium | reverse complement strand
GGGAGAAGTATTTTCAGACATAACACTGGCAAATGCTATCTTAGATAGGCTAATTCATCATTCAAGTATTATTAAGATTACAGGTCCATCTTATAGGCTGAAGGATAAAATTGACCTGGTAGAAAGTAAAAAAAGTACCAATAATTAATTCTAATAATCATACATTTTGAGATTCTAAAAAACATGCATTCTGGGATTGACATTTACAACTTCCAAATATAACTTATCTATCTATTATATTTAAACCTTATACGAATTTCCAAAGTCACAGTTGAAATTAAAGTTAATTTAAACGATATTAATTCATTTTAATAAAGTTTTTTGATATCCTCCATAGCATTATTTTTTTTAAATATGCTGTTTCCACTTTGTAAATTCCTTTTTCAATTTTAAAATATTCTGCATATTAAAAATAATTACAATTAAATAATCAGGCAAGCGATAACTCAATTTCCTACATTAACCTTTTGGTGGATAATCATCATTCCCGTGAGAATCTTTACGTTGAGTCTTACCATCTTTACCATGAATAACTAATTCTGTTCCTTGATTTCTACTAATTTCTCGTGCTACTTTTTCTGCTTCTGCTTTTGTGTCAGCATGGTAACTAGCTTTCTGTGAACCGCTTTTTTTAACATCCCAGCCACCATCTTTATTTGGCACTACATGATGTGAACCCTTTTTCACCATTTAAAACCTCCTACAATTCAAGATAAGTGCTTGCCTGATTATTAATCTCTTTATACTCTTATTTATCTCTTTCTCAATGATACAATGATGCTAATTAACTAAATCTATTTAAACACGTGTAATTTAAATATAGGCTTATTTAAGAAAAAATTAGTATAAATCGTTAAATGAATGAGCAAATGTATACCCTTTTAAAAGTCTTTTGATTACTATTTATGTTTTTTTTATATTTCTGGTTTTCCTAAGAAAATTCCCTCAAGAATCTTTAACATTTCCTAAAGCTTGTGTTTTTAATACCTAAATTTTTTAAATCAGGTTTATCTTCCTTGATTTACTCAATGAATTGTGTAACATCATTTTGAATATCATTTGTGCATTCAATCCTACTAGTAGGAGATACATATGCAAGAATCCTAAAGATGTCATTCTTATGTTTTCTTATATCATTCATATCTACATTTTCTCCGTCTTCTCTTCGTTTTTTCATATCAAGCCATGCTTTAATCTTAAACAGTCTGCAATCCTTCTATAGTCCTTGCTTCGGCCAGTCTTTCCTCCAATTTCATAGGTGATTAGATTTGCATAGTATAGATAATTTAAAGCTCTAGAAGCTGTCATTGTGTTAAAGCCCAGCTTTTTAGCAAAATCGGTTGTATTAATTACTTCCTCTTTATGATACAAAAAATATATATATATATGCAATCTGCGCAGGTGTTGTGAATCTATTAACTTCTTCTTTACCGTATTCAGTTGTTTTTTTTCAAATCAAGCCCTAAAAATGGCAAATACATCTGTCCATCTTCAATAACAAAGGGAATCCTATTTTTAATTAGGATGTTGGTATTAATACCTCTCTATACTTCAATTAAAAAGATCAGAATAATTTAAATATCAAAGCATGAAAAAATCCTTTATTAAATCTCATTTTATGAACACTTGGTTTAAATGCCTCTCTGGTAACAGTACCATCATATTCGGAAAGATAAAACAAAGGACTTTCAGACTTAATACCACCCAACCATTTAAATAGAGCAGGATACAACATTAGACTTTAAACGAAAAATGCTATATCTGATATGCTCCCTTTATTATTAAAAAATACAAATCAATTTTATAGACTTTTTCATTCCAAAGGATTTATATCACTAATTCTGTGGAATATAACTCAATTGTGACCTTAGTTACACATCTCCATATGGTCCTCCTTTATATTTTCTTTCAAGCTTTCTTCGTTGCTACCTTGATAATTTATAATTCAAGTTTTCTACAACAGTGAAGCCCTTATCATTAAGTAGGTGAATTACTTGGTTTTCTGATATTCCATTAATATCACAATACCTTTCAGTTGCCCATTTTGAAACGGCCATTGATTCTTTTATTATTTTTGCTACATCTGCAATCTCTTCATCAGAAAATAAAATATTTTTTCCATTAAGGTAAAATGGATCGTGTAGTTTTTGGTTCCATTTGGAGCTCTGCTTAAATAGTACTTTATGATAAAAGTTCGCTAAATTTTCTCCTCTGCTCATCTTAACTTCAAATGCACATTGTAATCCTGGTCTTTGAAAGGGCTGTAGCCCTATCATCCGAAATGGTTGATCTTCTTTATACTCAATCATTATGTTTGAGTATACTCTTAAACATCCAGTACCATCTTCTTCAATACTGTATTCATTCTTTTTTGAGTCGTAGTAATGAGTAGCAAAGAAAGCAGTTATCGCAATATCAATAGTTACGTCAATTAAATTTGTATTCAAGTCATAATGCTGGGCAAGTGCTCGAAAATCTACTTTACAATGATTTTGAATAGCATATTTAACTTGTGGAAATTGTTCCAAAATCAATTCAAACTCAATAAGTTTCAGTTCATCAATAAGAATTATTCTCGTTTACGATGACCATCTTCTCCAATATCTTCCGGATCCTTTAAACGGAATACACTCGGATATCTTTTAATGTTAATATTTCTAAGTCTCCTAATTGTCGAATATGTTTTTTTGCTTTTTTATAAATATCTGCCTGGTAATTCTCTGTAAGGACAGCGTCAACATATGGAATTGCTGAGCTTATGAGCACATCCAACACATCATTTGGCTTGATTTTTTTTTGGGTTAAATGTACTCTCATGAACTGCGAATATGCCATTATCCTTAATGCTGGAAATTTTTCAACATTTATTTCTACTTCGGGGTTGATACCCCAATTAATTATATCTTTCAGAAGAGTCCTTGCTTCATTTTTTAAGTAATCTTTTTCATTTAAACGCTCACTTACTTTACTGATTTCGCGTCTACCTTTTTCCCATTCATTAGCTATACTTGGCAGATTGTAAACTTCATTTTGAATAACTGTTATAAGCGATGACTCTTTTTTTAATCTATTAATGAATTTCCTTAAATTATAACTTTCATTATCAATAACTGGTGTAAAGGAATTAGCCAATTTGCAGTTAATTTGCAAACTATCTCCATTTATAAAAGCATCATATTCTGCCTCGATAAACTGTTTAGCTGTAAACAGCATCAAACATGGTATTTCAGAAAAAATGTCTACAAATTTTTCAAATAAATCGTTATAGGGCATTAGTTCAATAACATTGTAAATGGAAAAACAAGGTGCATATTTAGTCTCTGATAAAAAAGCCTTATGGAAAAATCCTTTTCTCGTATTTGATTGAAAATTCAACAATTCTCTTATTATATTGGTATCAATGAGCATTAAGTTATATTCATCGCTCCCTATTTTCATATCGCTTCACCTTCCATAGGTATATCACTTTCTTATAGCATTACCTTCACATCATATTAACTCAATATTCTGACACTTAAATCTAAAAATAAAACGGGCAACTCTTAAGATCCTTAAACGCCCATTTTGATTAAATACTCTATATAAAAAATAAGGAATTTTCTGTATAACCGTTATCTACATATAGATGCTCTATTGTTAGTTGTTTATGTTCTAAAACAGAATCACTTTACACCGTCTTACAGTATTTAAGTAAAATATACTCAACAAGTCTTGAATTTCTTTTTAGACGGCTATATTTACTTGAATATCTAAATGATTGATTGGTAAAAAATATTGATCAAAATTATCTTTATCTATAAATTCTGAAATTTTCAGGAAAAATTCATTCATTATAAACTTAAAACAATTTCTGATTTTAAATGATACAAATCATATACTGCGTCACTCATCATTTTATCAATTCTATTACTTGTTTGTTGAATAGCATTGAAAATGAAAAAATGTCTTAGGTTCAGACTCAAGAAAAAATCTGATAATTTTTTCCTCTTGCATAATTATATCCCATCCTTACCCAAACAGCACTTCTTATATTTCTTCCCACTTCCACAAGGGCATGGATCATTCCTACCGATCTTTTCTTTTTTAACACTCTCACCAAACTTAAATGGTTTATCAGACAATGCCCTTATATGTGGCTTCTCATACTTTTCAAATATTTCATTTGGTGTATGCCCGTTATTCTCCCAAATCCTTGTGTTGTTTGCAAGTTCTATAACAAGTTGCAGTACCTCGTCAACTTGCTTCTCATCTTTAAAGGAAACATTTCTAACATTAAATAAGTCAAATATATCTCTTGGAGAGAAATCGTGTGCACAATAACCCTGTATATCTTCAACAAGGTTTTCAGCCTTTGATTTATTACCATCAAATAAGTGTTCAGTTACATAGTTAAGTAGATTCTCATACTCCTTATTAATCTCGAAGTAATTATCATCTTTGTATTTAAGAAGTTCATCTTGACTTGGTATATAAAATGGTTTACCTGAACGCTTTCTCAACTCCTCATCAAATTCACAAAACTCAATGATAGTTTCATGGACGAAGTAATCATTAAAAACCTCCACAAAATTATCTTCAAGTTCTACAAAGTCAATACTTATGTCACCTGCTCTTAATCTTACTGTGTCAATCTCTTCTATCTTATCTTCATTTTGCGCATTATAAATCTCTACAACCTTATCTTTATGGACCAAACCATACAGATGAGTAAGAGAAATAATATAGTCAGTTATTTTATTCATTGGATCGCTCCCTTTAAAAGTTAATACACATAAATCCCAATTTGCTATGTAATTGAGTAATTGTATAAATATATAATTGACTTGGGATAGTGTTTATATTTATATTCTAATAGAAAGGCAAAACTTATTTAGATAGTTTTTTAAGACCATGTTACTTATACTGTCTAGTACTTAAATATCCTAATGTCTATGTATCCAAATATTATTAAATCAGTTTACATGGCATTAATTAAGTTTCCCAGTTAATTGTAGCCTCTCCATAGTTTATTAAATTACATAGTTTTGTACTTCCTATAGAAGTATTATATCAAATTATTTTTATAATATCCATCTTGGGATTATGACTGATAGTGTCAATTAATTATTGAAAAAACCCATAAATTAATTTTTAAATAATATCTATTCAATATATTCTTACTACACTTTGAGCAAATAAAGTCAAGCTAAAAACATCCAAGTATATACTTGGATGTTTTTTATCAAAATATCAATCGAAATAATCAGCGGCTTTTATTGCTTCTATCATGCTAGATTCATTTGCTGTGCCTTTCCCAGCCTTGCCAAATGCTGTTCCATGGTCTACGGAGGTTCTTACAATAGGTAATCCTACTGTTATATTAACTCCTTCGTCAAATGCTAAGAGCTTCATAGGTATATGCCCTTGATCATGATACATTGCGACCACTATATCAAATTCACCTTTGTATGCTTTCAAAAAAACTGTATCTGGTGCTACAGCTCCAGTGACTCTTATTCCTTCAGATTGTGCTTTGAGTATTGCTGGATTTATCTCTTCTATTTCTTCATTGCCAAAAATACCAGACTCTCCTGCATGAGGATTAAGGCCTGCTACTGCAATTCTTGGATTTTCAATGCCCATTCTCTTTAAAGTGTCATGTGCCAATACTATAGTGTCATATACTCTATCTTTTTTTACTCTGTCACAAGCTTTCCTTAGCGACACATGAGTAGAGACATGAATGACCTTGAGCTTTTCACTCCAAAGCATCATGGCATACTTTTTAGTATTGGTAAGGGAAGCGAATATTTCTGTATGCCCATCGTAATTATATCCTGCTAAATGAAGTGCTTCTTTGTTTAATGGTCCTGTGACGACAGCTTTTATTTTTTTATCCAACGCCCAATTAATTGCAGTTTCTACATATCTATACGCAGCATCACCACATATCTTTGATACTTTCCCAAACTGAAAATCATTTAGTTTTAAGTCTACTACATTTACTATATTTATCTTGTCCTCGTCAAATTCAGAAATATCATTAATCACATTTATATCTTTATTTATGCCAAGTAGCTTTAAAAAATGGGATACTATCTCTTTGCTTCCAAATATTATAGATTTCTTTCTGTACTCATCATTTTTTAATGCTTTTAAAGCTATCTCGCACCCAATGCCTGCAGGGTCTCCCATTGTTATTCCAATGTATTTCATTCTTTCACTTCCTTGATTTTTTCTAATGAATATATTAATGCATTTTCGTCTCCAAATGCTCCAGCCTTTGTTATCAATTTCATGCCATTGTAAATACCTCCGCACATTTTCATCATAGGTATCCCAGTGAGCACTTCTTCCTCAATTATAGATCCTGAAGCATTTGTAGCCTTTATAAATTCTATAGCAGTATCTCCCCCTGTGATAAACAAACCACTAATATCTAGGTTTTGGATGCTATTAATTATAATTTTACTCAAAATCTGTTGAGTAAAATAGCTTATGTCTTCTCTACTCATAGACAACTCTTCGCCTGTTTTTATAGCATTAAGATAGTCTTCATCATCATATGACGATGTCACAATGATGTCTTTGTTTTCTTTAATTAAATTTCTAATCGTTTCGACATAATTTGAAATATCATCATTTCGCAATAGTTTGCTAATATCTATCTTTACTATATCTACCCCTTTAGCGTTTGCATATCTCATTTGTGCTTTACTAACTTCACTTAAACTACCAACTACAGCAATAGCACTTTTTTGAGGAAATAGCTTTTTAAATAGTTCATTGGCTAATCCAGCTGAACCCACCCATAGAATCTTTTCGTCAATTGTCAAAGCTTTTTCAAGCAATATTTTAAAATCATCATTGTTTTCTATGTCAAATACATGGATGTGTTTGTGCTTTAAATATAGATCACCTTCTCTAAGCTCATTCAATTTGTGAGCTTCCACATCATCTATGCTATAATCAGTAAATATATATTTTAATCTATCTTCCAATACAGGTTTTTTAGGATCCTTAGAGAACTCTGTTTGAGTAATTCTTTTTCCATTAACCAAATGTATTCCATCTATTGTAGTTCTACCTATGTCTGGATAACTTGGAGCAAATATTATAATACTTGGATTGTATAATTCATCTATAGCTTTGATTTCAGCAGATATATTCCCTCTCAACGTTGAATCTACTTTTTTGTAAATCAAATCATAATTATTTAAGTCTACAGAGATCAACTCATTTTTTATTTTTTGCTTTGCTTTATCGCTCATCAAAGCTCGAGACTCTGTGTCTAAGACATAAGAGTAACCATCATTTTCAATTCTATTTCCTTCTAACACAACTTTAGTATTTAAACCCCTTTTTTTCAACTGAACTCCAGTGTCATTTGCGCCAGTAAAGTCATCTGCAATTATTAAAATTTTATCCATGTCAAACCACCTCTAAGCATTTACTGTAACCCCTTTTCCATTTGATTTTCTCTTATCAAGGAATGAAACCAGCAAAGGACATAGTATAGCTGTTACAATAACTGCTGCTGCGATTTGAGCTGTAGATGATGCTACAAAAGGTTGCAGGCTTGGATCAGCTAATGCTAATGCTGCAGGCGTGCCAACAGCATTTCCGGCTGTTGTTCCAATGGCTGCTCCTACTGCTTTTCTCTCTCCAAATAATCCTGATGCAAAATATCCTGCAAGACCAGTTAGTACTGTTACCATTACTCCTAATACTAAGCCTGGCAAACCTGCCTCAATAATTGTTCTAAAATCTAGTGCAGCTCCTAGTGGAAATGCAAAGAAAGGAATCAATAGAGTAGTCCCTTTTCCTAAAAATTCTCTTAAGTCCTCATCTAAATTTCCTAATATAAATCCTATAACTATTGGCACTAATACAGCTATAAATGCCATGAATGGTATATTTGCTAATCCAGTGATTCCAAAAGCAAGCATTGTAAAGAATGGCCCATCATTCAAAGACAATATTGAAATAGCTCCAACATCTGTTGAATCTCCATATTGTCCAGCTAATGCAGCGTAAAGACCGCCATTAGAATTTGTTAAAGCTCCTACCAATGCAAGTGGGGTCAGTCCTAATACTCCTGCATTTCCATAGGTTTTACCCACAAACCAGCCTATTATAGCACCTACTAGGAATTTAACAGCTGTTAAAACCACACCCTTATACAAAGGTTTTCCTGCTTGTTTTACATTTATTTGAGCACCATTGCATAAAACAAATAATGCAATCAATGCAGTAGCACTATTCTTAAATAATGCCGTGGTAAATCCGCCAATTTCTAATGCTTGTGGCACTAAAGTATTTACAGTAGCACCTAGTAATAGTGGTACAACCATTAATCCACCTGGAATTTTTTGAATGCTTTTTAATATTTTCATCTTTCACCCTCCAATTAAAATGTAGATATCATTTTATAAATACCAAACTCCCTATGATTAAGAGATTCTGCTTTTGTAAACTTGCCATTAATCACATTAAGCATCTCTGAAAATATTTCTTCGCCAACTTCTGAGATTGTTTTATTGCCTTCAATAATTGTACCTGCATTTACATCGATATTGTCTTTCATTCTTTCATAAGACTCTGGGTTGCCACATACCTTTATAACTGGAGCGATAGCAGACCCCGTAGGAGTTCCTCTGCCTGTAGTAAATATAATTAAAACCGCTCCACCTGCTAACATGCCTGTGATAGACTCAATATCTTGTCCAGGTGTATCCATTATATACAATCCTTTACCACTTGGCATATCGCCATAAGCTAATACATCTTCTATAACTCTTGTACCTCCCTTGTAAATACAACCTAACGATTTCTCTTCAATAGTCGTCAATCCACCTTCTATATTTCCTGGAGTAGGTTGGCCACTTCTTAAATCCACTCCCATTGAATTTGCTTTCTTTTCGCAGTCTAATACAATTTTTATTATCTTATTTGCTACTTCTTCATTTCTAGCTCTCTTTGCTAATATATGCTCCGCACCAATAAACTCTGTAGTTTCCGAAAATATTGAAGTTCCTTTTAAATCTACTAGTTTATCGGATACATATCCAACAGCTGGATTAGATGCAAGTCCAGATGTAGTGTCTGAGCCACCACATTCAATTCCAATAGTTATCTCAGAAATATCTATTTCCTCTTTATCCATTAAACTCAATTTTTCAGCCATCTCTCTAGCTTTTTTTACCCCTATTGAAATCGTATTCAGAGTGCCTTTGTTTTCCTGAATTACTACATAATCACATGTTTTACCAGTCTTAGCGATCTCTTCGCAAACCTTTTTTGTAGGCACACCTTCGCAACCTAATCCAACGACCAATGCAGCACCGACATTTGGATTTTTGCCAAAGTTTACGAGTACTTTTGTAGTCAAATCTAAATCTGGGCCAATTTGGCAACACCCATGTTGATTTGGTATGTAGACTGCCCCATAGACTCTTTCTGCAATAGCTTTTGCAACTTCACTTGCACAAACTGATGCATGTATGATAAGTAAGTGATTTCTGATTCCCACAATTTAGAACTAAAATAGAGTATTATTTAGTCAAAAAAAATAAAAAGAGTTGCAATATGCAACTCTTATCGTTTCATAGTGCAACTACTGTTTTAATTTTCTCCATATTGTACTTCTATCTACTCCAAGTATCTTTGAAGCTTCTTTCATACTTCCACTTTTTCTTTTCAATACATATTCAATATACCTCTTATTCAATTCATCTAAGTTTACAAATTGATCCACTCTAAACTCATTTGTTTCTATTTCTATTTCTTTCTCAAAATCATATTTATCTTCTTTATCTATATTTATATCTGATATTTCTATGAAGTTAGTATTTGCAAGTATACATGCTCTTTCAATCATTCCTTATTATTTGACAAAATGATTCTCAAACTATTCTCAAGCTCTTGAAGTTCTGTCACATCATTAAATGTAGAAACTACTCCCTTTGCTTGCGCTTCTACTATTATGGGTACTCTGTTTGTCGCAATCTTTAGCCCATTTACTTCTTGTAATTTCCCCAATTCAGCTTTTCTTTCTTTTAACACTATGTCTAGTCTAGTTGATGGCACAACATCTCTTATTTTCTTACCTATGACATCATCATTTAATTTAAACATATCTTTAGCTTTATTGTTTATCAGTGTTATTTTTTCATCTTCATCTATTGAAATTATTCCATCGTGAACAAAATCTACTATTGCCTTAAATCTTTCACTCCTCTCCTGCTCTCTTTTAGAAAGCATAAGAACTCTTTGAGCTTCTTTTATAGCTGTTATTAGAGAATCTACTCCAGACTTTATTACATAGCTTTTGCAATTTAATTTATTGCTAACTCTACTGCCGATAGTATCTCCTACAAATACTTTTATGCCTTGGTCTATATATGGTTTTATTACTTCTTCTGCTTTTTCTTCTCTATTTATCTCAATCTTTATTATATCTAATTCCAATAGTTCACTAATCAAGTCTGAACCCCATATTACATTTTTATATCCTACTAAGCCAATCTTATCTTTATAGCCTTTAAGCTCAACAAAGCCTCTCAATAGGTCAAAAGGTGTTACAGCAATTTCCACAACAGGAATGTCTACATTCATTTTTATCATGCTGTAAGTTCCACCTCTTGAGATAATTATCTTTGCGCCTTCATTAACAGACTTTTTTGCTTCAATCACACCTTGACTCAAATCCCCAAATAAAACATCGATGTCTTCGTATTCATTTTCCTTAATACTAATTACAAACTATTTAACTCATAATTAATAACCCCTGCATTAATATTTATAGTTTACCTACATGCTAGATCTAGAATTTTCATTTCTTGTTTCACTATTCAATTTATTATACAGATGATTAGATATGTTTAATAGTATTACTGATTTAATAGCTTGAATATGTTCTGAGTAAATTCATTATCAAGATAGTCTAAAATTTCTTGTGTATTTAATTTTGAATTTAGATCCACAGACATAATTGTTTGTGCTATTTCTTCCGGATCATTGTTATCATAATAATATAAATATTTACCAACACTTGATTCCTCAACTGTTTTTATTCGTGAAGATACAACGCTTAATCCGTTTGCCATATATGTCAATATTTTAGATGGAAAAGAAGTATCGTTAAATCTAGCATTGTTATATTGTGTACTTAATCCTATATCACATGATTGTAGATATTCAATATACTCTTTTCCCCTTAATAATCCAACAAATTTAATTGTTGCTTCAGAATTATCCTGTATATTATTTATTTCAGTTGTTATTTCTTTTATTTCATCATCTGAGCCAAATCCTAAAATATGTAAGCAATAAATGTCTGTTAGAAATTTAGCTGCATGAATTGCTGACAATGCACCACCTTTGTTAAGATCAAATGTTCCTGAATATACTACGTTAATCTTTTCATCATCCTTTTTATGAACTATTTTTTCCTCTTTTTTATAAACTCCATTTACTACTACATATGGTTTCGAATCATTAATAGTCTCATTTAAGTATGTCGTGGAAAAAATAAATTTATCAGCTAAAGTAAAAATATAATCCTCTAACTTTTTTTTGTACACTGATAACTGTACGGCATGATTGTATATTTCCTCAACCTCTAAAATCAAACTAAACTTCTTAATTTTTTTTGCCAATATTATTGGTAATATCAATGCTATTGAATGATAAACTATTATTGGTTCATCTTTCTTAGTATTCTTTAGTAAATACACAAACAATTGTATTAATGAAACAAATTGTTTTATCCCTTTTGCTTTGCCAAAATCAATTGTAAAAAATGTTTGTAACATTACGTTTTCGGAAATTTTATGCTTCTTTCCTTTATAACGCACAAATTTATTGTTTGTCCAGCTAGGGGATACTATTTTAACTTTATATCCATTTTTTACTAGTGAACTAATTATATAATCTACCTTATTAGTAGCAGATAAAAAATAATTCCTATTTTCTTTATAATTCTCAAAACAATCATAAAAACAAACGTATTTTAGATGGTTATCTCCCATATTCATAATACCTCCATTTAAATTTATTCGTTTTGTAACCTTAAATGAAAATTTAAGACTCCAAGCTCTCTATGCTACAATATTTTTGCAGTAAATCAAATACCTCCTAGAAAGGATGATGTCCTTATGCAAAGAATTGTATCAATAAATATCCAAAGTGCAACAATAATCATTCGTTTTATAGATATAGCTAAGATAAATATGGTCATCATAAATATCTCTGTCATAACTGTAACAATCAAATTGCACCTGATAGTCCAGTTTCTAAACAGAAGCAAAATTACCCTTGTTACCATGGTTATAATAAAGCAATTACTACTCAACGCAATTATGATTTTTACTCTAATTTTAGATGCTATGTTAAAAAGTGTAATCATTCACTACTCGTTGCTAAACCAAATTCTATTCTATTTGCATCTATGTCTAAACTTATTGGAAAAACTGACTTTAAACGTATATGTTGTCCTTGTATAAAACTAAGCAAAGTTTCGATTCATATGACTATACAATTAATTTAATTAGTATGTTATTCTTCTTTTATAATTTCAATAGACCTCATCTATCTTTTAACGAACTAACTCCAGCTCAAATTGTTGTATTAAGCCTAACTGATAAGGATAACAAAATATCTTCTTATAGCTTAGTTTTGTTCATTTTAGCTTAATATTTTTTGAAATTCCCTCAAGTATCATTATAAGGGTGAAATTTAATATATTTTAATACAATTACATAAAACGATGTACTATTTTTTACGTTTAGTTTACAGAGTCAACTTATTTATATATCTATCAAAAACTTGTTAATCTTAGTGCTTTTTAAATAAATAATATTTGTCAGCAGTGTGTAATTATGATCAAAAATAAGGTTCTGTATATTAAAAACCAAGCAGATAATATAAACAAAACCACTATATAGAATACTTTACCTTTTTAATTTTTTGATGTCTTTCTAAATTTTAAAACAATGTCTTTACGTTATAACATCATTGTAAAAATTTAAAGTATTGATTGATAAATACAAAATTTTCTTTATTAAATATGTTTGTGTAAGGAACATATATATTAAAATCAGTTATCAATCCTGAACTCGATTTCATAGCTAATAATTCCTTATTCAAGTATAAAAAAGATATAAATATCAAAAATATAAAATATAAAATCCGATTCTTATTATTATTATATGTGTATAAGAAATTGCTTAACTGAATAATAATTATAAGACTTCCGTAAATCGCTATTCTGGAAGCAGTTAGCTCAGATGATTTTAGAAAAAAATATAAAATAATACTTATCAAATACATGTTGTTGAGTTTCTTTGAAAATAATCTAGTTGAATTTATAGAAAAATTGTTATCGTAATAATATAAAATTATTCCTACAAAAAACAATCTCCCAAAGGTTTGAAAATCAAAAATATTTATTAATCTGGCATCACTAACTAAATAAGGTGCAACTCTGTTAAGTATGGGGACTCCTATAAACCTATTTATAACTATATTTAGTGGTAATAGTGCAAATCCAATACTAAAAATCAATAGTAAAATCATAATGCTCTTTGAATGATCTTTTTTTAAAAATAAATACATCGGCAATAAAATAATCGAAGAACTATGAATAAATGTCAAAATTATAGTAACTATAATTAATTTATTTATTCTTTCTTTTTCTAAAGCTTCTAATAAATAGTAGAGTCCTATTGATATAGTTAGCCCTTGTCTAAGCCCACTGAATGTCCAAACAAAATAATAGAATGAGTAATAAATCAAAATCGATATTCTTGGATTTAAACTATATTTTTTGCATAATTTATAGATAAAGTAAAGATTTATCGATGCTAATATTATGAGATATAACTGATAGGGAGTTCCTAATGATTTTATACTAGAACCTAACAGTCTGAATAGTACTTCTTGATTGTCTAACCCAGATACTAGTTCTTTTATTATTGAGCTATTTAATCTGCTATATAAGTATGAATAAGCAAAGTAATCAGCTCCAACACCATATCTAAAAAAAGATAATAATAATAATAATATGAACATGGTCTTCAATTTAATATGATTTTTATCATAACCTAAACAAAGTGAAACTAATATAAAAAAAATAATATAATACATCTTTAGTCATTCCTTAGTAAATTTTTTTTATTATATAAATCAATATAGTCCAAATATCTATCATCCCTGCTGTATTTTTCTTCAGCCCTTTTTCTACAATGTTTTGTATATATTTCTTTCCCATTATATTTAATTTCAAGTATTAACTTAAGCAAATCATTTATATTTCCCTTATCTGCGACAAATCCACATGAATTATCTACACACTCAGGACTACCGCCTGTATTAAATGTAATAACTGGTGTTCCACAAGATAGAGCTTCTAAATTTGTTGTAGGAAAATTATCTTCCAATGTTGGATTAACAAAAACATCTGCACTTGAATATATTTGTGCTAATTCTTGGATGCTATTTGTTTTGTTTATTCCTAAAATGTTTTTAGGTAAATTATTCTTTTGTTCTTCACTTAGTCCAACCAAAACTATTTTTATACTATCATCAATTATGTCAGAAAGTTGTTTAAAATAATTCAGCCCTTTTCTTTCATCCCATATATTAGCAACTCCTAATATGATGAATTTATCTTCAATATTGTAATTGACTCTAAAATCACTCATAGTAGGTTTAAATATATCTAAATTAATACCATTATTTATTACTCTTATATCATATTTATTTAAAAAAGAATTTTTTACAAGTTTTGCTAGCCATTCTGATGGAGTTACAATTGTTATATTCCCAATCTGATTAAATATTCTCTTTTTTTCTATGTAATTTTTCTTTGACATGTCCAAAAATAAGCTAGATGGATATTTATTCTTTTGAGGGCAATCATAACAGCCCATTTTCCATTTATCACAACCAATATAATCAAAATAGGCGCAATGACCCGTAAAAGGCCAGCAATCATGTAAAGTCCAAATAACAGGTTTATTAGCTTCCTTTAGATAGTTAAATTGTAATTCTATATTAATATAGTATCCATGAATATTATGCAAATGGATTATATCAGGGTCTAAGTCTTTTACTTTTTCGATAAATTCAATTGTGGCTTTTTTGAACCAAAACCATGTCTATCAAATAATCTTGTTTTTACTACATGTTTGTAACAATCAATATCATTCCCAATTCTAATAGCATTTTCACAATTTTTAGGTTTATCTCTTTCAAAAGCTATGTAACTTTCATGTCCTTGTTCAATTAAGATATTATGAATATCAGTAGCAATTCTGCCTGTACTTCCAATGCCACACACTGAATTAATTTGTAAGACCCTCATTCTATTTTCCCCAAACTAATCTATTGACATAATCGGTATAGCTTAATATTATTTTAAGCACCATTTCAGATACATTAGGCATACTATAATCACCTAATAATCTCAATGTATCTTTTTCTTGAATCTCTAATAGCTCTAATCACTGAACAATTCTTTCTTTTTTAAGACCCACCATCATAACTGGCGTTTCTTCCATAGCTTCTGGCCTTTCATATGCTTGTTTAATATTTAATACTTTTAATCCTAGTATTGATGCTTCTTCACTGATTGTTCCACTGTCACTAATTAAAACTTTTGCTTAAATCTGTAATTTCTATAATCATTAAATCCTGAAAACATTAGTATTTTAACTAAAGGATTAAATTCTAATTCTTTAGGGTCTATTATTTTTCTAGCTCTAGATGCGTACATACTACCAATATTAGCTTTCATTTTTCTATTACTGCATTAAGAATATTAAATATATAAAAAAATCTATTTAGTTTAACAATTGGTTATTCACTTTATTTATAACAAAATATATTCGCTTTAACAATGGACTTTTGATGATTCTAAAAGTCCTACTGATTAGAAATTTAAAGTAGGTAAGCTTACAATAACCAAAAAAATCGAAATTTTATTTAGTAGGATTATAGTTTTCTCTTTGAATACTATCTTTGAAATTACGACGTGCCTTTAAATCCAGTTTAACAGCATATTGAAAAATCTATCTCCAGAATTTTTTACCCTATTTGTACTGCTCCTCATCAGTACATTTTTGATACCAGTGGTAGTGAAGGCCAATCCCAATGCAAAGTCTGTTATCATACTTTTATTGCAGATGAGCAAAAAACTTCCAATTAATACTTATTTATCATTATTGTACTCATGCTTTGACTATTAAACAATGCTGAAAAATTTTATTGTTCATAAATGCGTCAATAAAAATTGTTCATATTACGAAAGTAATTTCCTATGCACTTATGCTCTAGTGAAAAAGTTAAATACAAGATTCATAATATTTAGCATGAATTAACGGCTAGATTTCTCTTCTATGTATTATAATGAGATGCCTTCTTATACTAAATTTTAACTATGAAAAGAATAATACTCTAATTATTAGGCTTTATTTAACTTGTTATGTTAACCTTTCCTTTCTCTTTGTAAAGTGATGAAGCTATGTATGGAATTCATACTATGAATATTTCACACACAATGGTTACTAATTATGCTAGAACTACTTCAGTTATTGTCAAGCCTTCGTGGATAAATTCAATTACAATCCTTCTAATTAATTTAGCTACTGATGAAATCTAAATCAGAATTAGAGGACTCGAAGGCTATGTTTGGCTCATTATGGATGATGTTTCTAGCTATATTCTTGTTTACAAGTTTCTAAAAATCGTTATGTAGCTCCTTGTACAATTACACTGAGAATGGCTTTAGATAAATTTAAAGAATTCCCTACTAGTGCTTTAAAATTTTTATATGCTGTTTCTAGCTTTATCCTTTAGTTACTCAGCAATTTAAATAGAGAAGGATTGGGACTTCAATCCTACTCAATTTATGAGCTTGACTAATGATAATGCCGTATATAAAGAGTATCGACCTTTTAAACAAAAATTTGAATGCTCTAACTGCACCTTTAAAGACTCTTGCCTTGTTCTCTGTGTTTATGATACAAATGATGGTGCTAATTATAGTGTAATTCTTTGGTTGTTTACTAAAATTACCTACGTCATCATGGCCTGTATAGAATAAGTTGCCATTTGTCATGCATATTGTCAGTATTCTTAATATTTCAACTTCATTTATGCGGCAACCTATTATCTATTAGTCCAATAGGTTATTCAAAATATCCAAGAAAACCCTAATTCTATATTTTTACCTGTTATTAGATTTCTAAGCCAAAAGAAATTAATATAACCAAATTATAATTAATCATTTGACCTAAAGGTAAATTTAATAATAAAGTGTCTGGCAAAATACCAATGAAATTCAGATATAGGTATAATATATATATTTCGATAAACAATGTAGATATAATAAAAACATTCGATAACTCAAATTTTTCTATTTTACTCGAAGGTATAATAAATGCAAATGTATATACTAATGGCCACAATATATTAACGGGTGCTAACTGCATAAACACATCTAAGTTGTTATAAGTACCTTTTATCAAAAATAAAAAATTAAATGTGATATACAATAAAATCCATGTCGCTACTTTAGGATGGAGCGGTAAACTCATTTTTTTTTAGAATATTCAATATAGATAATGCGAATAATAAGGTTAAAGGTACTAATTTAACATATTGAAATACCGTCGGAGAAAACAAAACTAGAAAAATTAGAATTGATAAAAGCAAAAAAACTATATTTGAATATTTGTTTTTTTTAGACTCAATCATATTAATTAACACCATTTATGCCCTTTCTTTAAAAACTACACTTTATTATGTTTCTTAACATCATATTAGCTAAACTTTGATGATCAAATGGGTCAAAAAACTCTACCTTCTCATATCCATCCAATATTTCTTTAGAAAAAGCACAGTCAGAAGCTAATATTGGAGTTTCATGCATTTTAGCTTCTAACATTGGCAATCCAAAAGTTTCAATGTAAGAAGGAAAAATTAGTATTGATTTGGAATAATACTCATAAACAGTATCTATATCGATTGTACCTATAAATTCTATTGGCAAATTTTCATCTAATACTATCTGTTTAAGCTTTTTAATATGCTTGTTTTCATCACCTTTTAATGTGAAAAGAACTTTATAATTGCTTATCCCTTTGTGTTTTAAAAGTTTACATGCATTTACAATAACTTCATGGTTTTTGTAAGTAAGTCCACTAGCAGGATAAAAAAACAAGTTTTCACTATTTTTGTCTGGTGTATATAGTGTTTTGATTGAAACATTTAATTCTGGTTGCTTCAAAATAAACTTATCTTTTTTTACATTTGCTTTTTCGGTAGCTGCTTCCATTATCCATTTTGTTTGAACAATTACCTCATCCGCTTCTCTTATTGATTTATAAATTATTTTGCTAATGATATTCTGATATAACCAAAATTTAAAATTTTCAATTAATCCATATCTTTTTTCAATAAAAGGTAGTGGCTGATGTAAATATAGTGTCTGCTTAACTTTTACTTTGGAGACAACAACATTTTGTAAAGATAAAATTTCTTCAACTTTATTTTTTTTTACTAATTTATTTGCTATTAAATAATCAAAATACAGTCTATGAAACCAACTTTTTTTAATCCAAGGATAGTTCAGAACTTTAACATTATCAGTCTCTTTTAGCTCAGGAGTACTCACAACAAAAATCCATTCATTATCTTTATCTTTTATTGCAGAATCATAATATTGATTTAGTATTGTTAATGCTCCACCACTTTCTGCAGCAACATCAAAAACCATTATCTTCATTCTATTTCCCCCAAACAACTCTATTCACATAATCAGTATAGCTTAATATTATTCTAAGTACCTTTTCAGATACATTAGGCATACTATAATCAGTGACTAATCTCAATGTATCTTTATCCTGAGCCTCCAATATTTCTAATCCCTGAAGAATTCTTTCTTTCTTAAGCCCAACCATCATTACGGTTGCTTCTTCCATAGCTTCTGGCCTTTCATGTGCTTGTCTAATATTTAATGCTTTTAATCCTAGTATCGATGCTTCTTCACTTATTGTTCCGCTGTCACTAAGTACAGCTTTGGCCTTAATCTGAAGTTTTATATAATCATTAAATCCTAAAGGCTTTAGTGTTTTAACTAAAGGATTAAATTCAATACCTTTAGATTCTATCATTTTTCTAGTTCTAGGATGTGTACTTACTATCAATGGTAGCTTATATTTTTCTGCTACTGCATTAAGACTCACAACCAAATCTAAAAAATTAGTTTCTGAGTTTATATTTTCTTCTCTATGAGATGATACTACAAAATACTTTCCTTCTTCAAGTCCTAATCTATTTAATACATCTGATTTCTCAATGTCTTGTTTTTTTGAGTTAAGTACTTCGAACATAGGACTGCCAGTTTTTATAATTCTATCTGCTGGAATCCCTTCAGATATTAAATATTCTCTAGCTATATCGCTATATGTTAAATTTATATCTGAGATATGATCCACTATTTTTCTATTTGTTTCCTCTGGTACTCTTTGATCAAAGCATCTGTTTCCAGCTTCCATATGAAAGATTGGTATCTGCTTTCTTTTTGCTGCAATAGCACATAAACAGCTGTTTGTATCTCCCAATACTAAGAACGCTTCTGGTTTAACTTCATTTAATACACTATCTATCTTTATAAGTATATTCCCAATTGTTTCAACTGGAGTTCCTGTAGCTGCATTTAAAAAATAATCAGGTTTTCTTAGATTTAAGTCTTTAAAGAAAACTTCATTTAGCTCATAGTCATAGTTTTGACCTGTATGAACTAAAATATGCTCTATTGCTTTTGATTTGTCGAGTTTATTAATTACTGAAGATAGTCTAATTATCTCAGGTCTTGTTCCTACTACGGTCATTACTCTTAATTTACTCATGTTAAACCTCCATATAAAATGTGTCGGGGTTGTTCTTGTCAAAACATTCATTTGCCCACATTATTGTTATTAAATCTGTTGTTCCAATATTAGTTATGTTGTGGGTATAGCCTGGTGGAATATCCACCACTTCTAAATTTTTTCCTGTTACTTTGTATTCAATCATCTTGTCTGAATGTATGTTTCTAAACTTAATTATAGCTTCACCATAAACTACAAGGAATTTTTCAGTTTTAGTATGATGCCAATGATTTCCTTTTGTAATCCCTGGTTTTGTAACATTTACAGAAACTTGTCCTCTATCATCTGTTTTTATAAATTCTGTAAAAGAGCCTCTATTGTCAACATTGCTATTTAAAGAATAAGAAAAATCTTCTTCAGGCAAAAAACTAAGATAAGTGCTATATAGTTTTTTCGTAAATTCATCTTGAAAATCAGGTAAATATAAACTATCTCTAGAGTTTTTAAAAGAATATAATAAATTAGTTATTTCTTCTAATGTTTTTCCATATTCTTTTTCTATTTTGCAATAGACCTCTTCATGTATTTTTTTTTCTGTTAATACATTTATAAATTCCTTTACAACATCATCAATGTAAACTAATCTTAGCTCTGTATTAGGATTATTTACTTGAATTTCAATGTCTCTAGATATATTATAGCAAAATGTAGCTATTGCAGAATTATAATTTGGTCTACTCCATTTTCCAAAAACATTTGGTAATCTAAAAATGTAGGCTTTGATACTGTTTTCTTTTGAATACTCTAATACTGTATTTTCTGCTAGCATTTTACTCTTTCCATAATCATTATCCAACTCTGCTTGTATCGATGATGACATCAATATCGGAGCTTTGTTATTATTTTTCTTTAATAATTCTAATAATAATGTAGTAAAGTTATAGTTTCCTTGATAAAATTCTGATTTATCTTTTGGTCTATTTACTCCTGCTAGATGAAAAACAAAATCGCATTTTTGAGTGAATTCATTTAATTCAGTGTCTGTAGTTTCTCTTGTGCATAAAAATAGTTCATTAAATCCATTGTTTTTTAACTCAGAAATTAAGTTTTTACCTATAAACCCATTTGCTCCTGTAATTAATATTTTCATCGTATCCAGCCTTCCAATTCATTTTGTATATACGGTAATTTTAGAAGTTTTTCTTTGATTTCATCTTTATTTAAAATTTTTGTGTTATTTGAATTGTACTCATCGGATATCTCTATCTCTTTATATCCTTCAGTAAAATACTTTTCATAGTTTAGATCTCTTTTATCTGCTGGTACTCTGTAGTAATCTCCTAAATCTTCTGCTACTACTTTTTCTTCTTTAGTAAGTAATGTTTCATATTGCTTTTCTCCATGTCTTGTTCCAATAATTTTGATTTTATTATTTACATTGAATAATTCCTTTAAAGATTGAGCTAAATCACCTATTGTGGATGCTGGCGCTTTTTGAACCATTATATCCCCAGCTTCCGCATTTTGATATGCATATACAACTAATTCTACAGCTTCTTCTAAACTCATTAAAAATCTTGTCATTTTAGGATTTGTAACTGTTAATGCTTCTCCTTTTTTTATTTGATCAACAAATAAAGGTATTACTGAACCCCTTGAAGCCATTACATTTCCATATCTAGTTCCACAAATAGTAGTTTTATTTGGGTCTACTGTTTTGGATTTTGCAATGAGGACTTTTTCCATCATTGCTTTTGATATACCCATAGCATTTATAGGATAAGCAGCTTTATCAGTTGACAAACATATCACTTTTTTTACTTCATACTCTATTGCTGCAGATAAGACATTATCAGTTCCTAAGACATTAGTTTTAACGGCCTCAACCGGAAAAAATTCACATGAAGGAACTTGTTTTAATGCTGCAGCATGAAACACATAGTCTACATCATGCATAGCATTTTTGATGCTAGAAATATCTCTCACATCACCAATATAAAATTTTATTTTAGAATTTTTGTATTTTTTTCTCATATCATCTTGTTTTTTCTCATCACGAGAAAAAATTCTTATTTCCTTAATATCGGTATCTAAAAATCTATTGAGTATAGCATTCCCAAATGAACCTGTACCGCCTGTTATCAATAAAGTTTTATCTTTAAACATTATTTCCCTCCATTAAATGGTTAATTAGAATTTTTATGGTTTTTTCAATGTTAAAATTTTCTTCTAGATATCTGCGCCCATTTTCTCCTAATTGTTGAATCATTTTTTGATTGTTTGACATTTTATTGGCGTATTCAATAAACTTTTCTATGTCATCACTTTCACACCAAAACCCAGATTGTGATTCTGCAATTATTTCTTTTAAATCTGTATTAGGATCTGTAGCAGCTAATATAGGTTTTGAATATTCATAGTAAGATAATAATCTTGATGGTATGTTAGGAATAGTAAACCTATGATCTAAAAAAATAAGCCCAACATCAGAACATTTCAGTATTTCATTATATTCGTTTTTAGGCATCCATTCAATTAATTTAACATTTTTAGGATCAGTTTCGTTTATGTGTTTATTAATATTATAATACTCAGTACCAGAACCTACTATTAATAAAAAACCATTGTCAACCCTATAAAAATTATCAATAACACTTAGAATAAAACTTATACCTTGAGGTTTTCCTAGATTCCCTCCATAAATAAATATGACTTTCCCTTTAGGAATCCCATATTTAATTAAAATATCACAATTTTTTATAGATGGCTCTTGAATTCGGACCGGTTTTATAGCATTAGGAAAAATTTCAATTTGTTTTCCATCCAATTTATTATTGTTTTTTATGTATTCAACATTTCCATAAGACATGCATCCTATATAATCAGAGACCTTATATAAATTAGTTTCTTTTCTTCTAAAATATCTCCAGATTAACCCATGTTCTTTTAGCACACCAATATCAACTGCATTTTGTGGAAATATATCTTTTAAAATTAAATATGTTTTACAATGATTTTTATCCTTTAAATATTTAATTATTCTTACAAAACTGATTGGTGGTGTAGAATACATGACAAGATCGAATTTAATATCGCCAAAATATTTTTTGATCGCCCTCAAAAATTGATACTCTATCATAACAGTAGAAATTCCTTTTTCTATATATGATTTAGTCTTTGTAATATTACCAGTTTTCACTTTCAAGATATTTACACTATCGTTATTAATTAATTCAGTAGGTTCCCCATATCTTCTTTCCCTTGGTGATGCAACATATACTGTTATCCCATTATCTCGTAATTCTCTTATTAAATCTGTATAAATACCTCCTTCTTCAATGTTTTCTATATTTGATAATGTTAAAAATAATACATTCAATAGATCACCTCATATTGGGTTATTTAACAATTTATGTTTAAAAAAATTATGTCGGTTTTTATATATTTTTTACGTTATAATAATTATATTCTATATATTACTTCACTATTAAATTTATGGTCTCAAATGTTAATGCTAAAATAATTCTATCTTCAAATTTATGCATAAAAATTCATAAATCTTTATTTTAAACTATATAAGTTGTTAGCTTTTAAAGATCTTTATATAAATAGCCTATTTATAAAACTACCTAGCTCTATATAGAGGAAAAAATTTACTTTCTTTATCTAGAGTATTATTTTTATCTATTATATCAACTAGTTGTTCATAAACTTTATTCTTAAATATTTTGCTGCCTATATAAAACGATTTGTCCTAGTTCTTATTAAAGACTTTTTGAATTTGTATAATTTCCTTTGTACCTCCAAGTCCACCACCAAGATATAAATATTTCCCTTTTTTCTTTTTTTTAATATGCAACTAAATAAAGCAAAAGATTATATGGTTATAAATATAACAATTTAAATCTAGCTCTAATAGTTAGTATTGAATAAGCTTGTTTTCATATAATATATTTTCGAATAATTATTTATTATATGAATTAAAGATATTCATAAGCAAACTACTATTAAATATAAATTAAATTCAAATACTGATAGATTCCTAAAATATAAGAAGTAATCAATAACTTCATAATTTTATGGCAATATTTATATATTTAATATTTCCCATATTTCTAATAGATTATTTACTTTATAATTTTCTTTTACATCATTTAAATAATTATTATTTTTATGAATTCCATCTCTATTTATGCGTACAGTTATTATAGGTAGAATACTGTTGATAAAAAAATCCTTTGCAGGATTGTCTCCTACATATACCATCTCGTTAGCATACACATCTAGCCGTTCTGAGATTAATTTAAATGGCAACTCACTAGGTTTCCAATATTCTTTCCCAAATTCATCTGTTATAATTATTTCATCAAAATGTTCATATGCTTTTAAAGCTTCTAATTTTTGCTTCTGAGATAAAGCATAACCATCAGTAATAATTCCTGTCTTTAATTTTTTCTCTTTTAATATTGTTAATGTTGGTAGCACATCATCATAATACATTATAATTGGTTTATGTTTTCTATATTCTGATACAATGTATTGTATAGTTTCATTGGTGTAATCCACATTATTCTCATCAAACCACCTATTGAATACATTTTTAGAGTCCAAATCAAACAATCTTTCTAATTGTATGTACACTATGTTTTCGTCACGATTGAATAAATTTGATATAATTTTTGAAACATGACGAAAGCCACTTTTTACATATTCAATCTCTGGATATAATGTATCATCTAGATCAAAAACAAGTGCTTTTATCATAAATAATCTCCTTGTTATTATTAATGCAAATGGTCTTATCAAATCTTAAAAAATATAATCCATCCTCATAGTTTTCATTATATGTAATTTTATCCCCATCTAAAACCATATAAATATATTTGCAAAAATCAGCACCACTTAATATACTCATTGGAGCTCCACCCCCAAATCGAGGATTAATCTCAATAAACTTTATCTTATTGGTCTCAGATTCTTTAATAAGTTGTACTGCCACAGGCCCTATAGGATTCAATAATTCCAACAATCTTTTAACCTCGTTAATTATATGTTGATCTTTGCATATTTTACCTTTTATAATTTCTCCTCCCCTTACTGATAGTCTTTGGCGAGGAACTATTGTTATTATTTTGCTATCAAAATCTAATAATGCATCTACTGTATATTCAACTCCACTAACAAATTCTTGAATAATTGGATCCTTAATATTAGGTAAAATACCTTCTAATTCATTTATGCTATTTATCTTAAAAGTATCAATGCTTGAACTTCCTGACTTTGGTTTAATAAACAAAGGAAAGGTAATTTTTTTTGTCTTTAATTCGTTTTGATTGAATAATTTCGGACAATTAAATCCATGTTCTTCAAGATAAGTATTAGTTTTTTCTTTGTCTCTACATGTGCTTATAACATATTCATTTGAAATCAATACTCTTGAATTGGTTTGTTCTTCAATGTAATTCTTGTTTTGTGATAATATTATTAATTCAGTGTCAATCGTTGGTACTATTAATGATATATTTTCTTTTCTTGAAATGCTAATTATAGAATCAATATAATCAGAACTACTAATCCTAGGAATTACATATTTTTTATCCGCGAAATATAATCCTGGAGCTAATTCATCACAGTCAGCTGCAACAATGTTACTAGTAATTTTTAATTCTTTTGCAGCTTTTTTAAATAATTCAATAAGTTCAATTCTTCTTCCAGCACTCAACAAAAGTATGTTTTGTTCTTTCATCTATTAACCTCCAAATTACCTTTGAATGATTCCATTGTAACATCGTCTTTAGAATTTATTCCTTCTCTTTTTATTACTTTTTCAATCGTTCTAAAAACAATAAATAAATCAATCTTTAGTGTTAAATTTTTCGCATATTTCACATCCAAATCAAATTTTTCTTCCCAGGTAATTGCATTTCTTCCATTGACTTGTGCTAATCCTGTTAACCCAGGCCTTACAGTGTGTCTAAGTTTTTGTTTTTCATTATATAATGGTAAATATTCGACTAAAAGTGGTCTTGGACCGACTATGCTCATATCACCTTTTAAAATGTTAACTAGTTCTGGTAATTCATCTATTGATGTAGATCTTAAAAATTTACCAAAAGGAGTTAATCTATCTGAATCAGGTAAAAGCTCCCCATTTTCGTCTTTTTCATCTGTCATAGTTCTAAATTTGTAAATCGTAAATATCTTTTCATTTAAACCTGGCCTTTGTTGTTTGAATATGACAGGAGAACCAAGCTTTACTCTTACTAATATAGCCATAAATAACAGTAGTGGGCTTAAAACAATCAATGCAATGAGAGAAAGCAAAAAATCTAAAGGTCTTTTAAAAAATCTTTTGTATATTCCATTTGAGATGGTCAGTTGGTCAGTTCGACAGTTTGAAGGGAAATCATCCTTTTTAGTTTCAGTTTGCATCTTAACTCCACAGCTCCTTTATAATTGAACATACTCTTTCTAAATCCTCATTTGTCATTTTTGTGTCTGATGGTAAGCAAACTCCAGTTTCAAATAAGTTTCTGCTCACATTCCCACCTACATAATCATACTTTTCAAAAAATGGTTGCATATGCATTGGTTTCCAAATTGGCCTTGATTCTATATTCTCTTTTTCTAATGCTGTCATAATATCCAAAGGTTTTATTTTACTATTTAATGTTAGACAACTTAGCCAACAGTTTGGATTATTCCAATCATTTATTGGCATAAAATTTATGCCATCAAGATTTCCTAGGTTTTCTTTATAAAACTCAAAAATATATCTTTTTTTTGCTACTCTTTCATCTAAAATTTTTAGTTGACCTCTCCCTATGCCAGCTACAATATTGCTCATTCTGTAATTGTATCCTAATTCTTTGTGTTCATAATGTCTTTCTTTTTCTCTGCTTTGGGTCGACCAAAATCGCACCTTTTCTATTCGCTCTTTATCTTCGGATACAAGCATGCCTCCACCTGATGTGGTGATTATCTTGTTTCCATTGAAGCTAAACACTCCGAATTTGCCAAATGTTCCAGTTTGTTTTCCTTTATACGTTGTTCCAAGGGATTCCGCTGCATCTTCTATTAATGTTATTCCATGTTTTTCACATAATTCTATGATAGGGTCTAAATCTGCTGATAATCCATATAGATGTACGACTATAGCATATTTTGTATCAGGATATTTTTTTATTGCATGTTCCAATGCATTTGGATCCATATTCCAAGTTTTATCATCGCTATCGATAAATATTGGAACAGCATTTTCATAGATGATCGGATTTGCTGTTGCAGAAAAAGTTAAGCTTTGACAAAAAACTTTGTCATTTGGTTTAACTCCTGCAGCTTTTAATGCCATATGAATTGCTGATGTGCCAGATGATAGTGCTGCAGCATAACTAGAACCTATTTTAGTTGCAAATTCAGTTTCAAAACTATCTACATTTGGTCCTAGTGGTGCTACCCAATTTGTTTCAAATGCTTCTTCTATGTATTGTTTCTCATAGCCTTCGTCACTCATGTGGGGGCTGGAGAGGAAGATTTTTTTCTTATTAATGTTATTTGTATTACTATTGTTTGTAGTCATAGTAGATGTTTCCTTTCATTGAGATATATTTAAAAGTTGAAAGTGGAAAGCGAAAAGTGGAAATTGGTAAGTGGAAAAATTCACTTATCCAGAGATACCATCAATCCATTTAAAAGTCTTCCTACTTCTTTAGCGAAATCTTGTAATTCATCGTTTTTCTCTTCATCTATGTAATTTAAATCTTTAGATAGTAAAATCTGGTACTTCAACTCTTCCAAAGAGCCTCTTGCGATTAATAAAAACCGCTTAAAATCTTTACTTGAACCTCTAGCTTTCCCTTCAACTATATTGCATGGAATAGAAGTTGATGCTCTTCGCATTTGGGATGTTAAGCCAAACAGTTCGTCCTTAGGGAAATCTTTTGTAATCTCGTACACCATTAAAGTGAGCTCATGAGCTTTCTTCCAAACCAACAAATTCTCCAATAAGGTTTTCCCCTTTCCGCTTTTAACCTTCAACTTTCAGCTTTTGCTTAATTCTTTTCCTGTCCAACTGTCTACTGTCCACTTTCAACCTTCCACTTTCAATCTTTCTACTTTCCACTCCCCTACCTTCTCCCATCAAAAAACTTAATTATCCTGTCGTCTTCGTATCCTATATTTTTAAGTTCTTTTGCTATCTGCTCTTCGAATGTGTAGCTTGATATAAAAATCGCATCATGCGGATATTTGTCTAAGTCTGTTTTTGAGATGATTGGGATATTTTCTATAGTCTTTCCTCTTTTTTCTAAGTCATCGTCTATTATCGCAGGTATAGTGATGTTTAATTTAGTTGAATTTTTAAGTGTGGTTAGTATTATTTCACATACTTCTCCTGCTCCGTAAAGTATTATTTTATGATAGCCTTTACTAGTTGCATTAAGTAGAAAGTCTTCTAGTTCTTTTTTAGCAAGCATATAATAATTTATGAGTTCTTGCATATATGATATATTTAAATAGTTTTTTCTCTTTTTCCCTTTTGCTGTTATGTGATATTTTATAGTTTTGGAACTTAAATACTCCCTTTTTAAATATCCTTTTGCTTCCCCTTCATCTAAATAGAGATTTATCATAGATGCTGCTGAGCCGATTATTCTCCCCAACTCTTTTTGGGTAGTGTCTGGGTGTTTTTCTATGTACTCTAAAAGCATCATCTCTTTATATTTAAGTGTGGGTGTGAAAAAAGGGTTATTGTTATTTATTTGCATAGATTTCACCATTTCTTTATTCGTTTATTGAACGATTAAATTATAGCACTATATTTGGTAACATACAATACATACTAAACAAAAAACCCTGGAAATTTCCAGGGCTAGTTAAATTTCTTTAAGAGTATGCTTGCGTTGTGCCCTCCAAACCCCAATGAGTTTGAGAGTGCATATCTTATATCTCTATTTACTTTTACATTTGGTGTATAGTTTAAGTCGCATTCTTCGTCTTTTGTTTCATAGTTTATAGTTGGTGGAATTGTATTTTCTTTTATTGCCAAGGCTGTTGCTATGGCTTCTATTCCACCTGCTGCTCCAAGGAGATGTCCTGTCATTGATTTTGTTGAGCTTATATTTATATCTTTTGCATGTTCTTTAAACAGGTCTTTTATCGCCAATGTTTCCAATTTATCGTTGTAGTAGGTGCTAGTTCCATGTGCATTTATATAGTCTACTTCATCGAATGGAGCTTCTGCTTCTAAAAGTGCAAGCTGCATTGCTGTCCTCGCTCCTTCTGCGTTTGGATCTGGCTGTGTGATGTGGAATGCATCTGTAGTTGCTCCATATCCGACTATTTCAGCATATATATTTGCATTCCTCTTTAATGCGTGCTCTAGCTCTTCAATGAACAATATCCCTGCTCCTTCGCCAATGACAAATCCATCTCTGTCTTTGTCAAAAGGTCTGCTGGCTTTTTGAGGTTCATCATTTCTCGTTGACAAAGCTTTCATTGAACTAAATCCTGCTACTGCCATTGGTGTAATAGCTGCTTCACTGCCACCTGTTACAGCAGCGTCAATTACTCCTAGCTTTATCATCCTAAATGCTTCTCCTATAGCATGTGTTCCAGATGCACAAGCTGTAGTTACAGTCATTGAAGGCCCTTTTAAGTTAAAGCTTATTGCAATCTGTCCTGCTGCCATATTCGATATCATCATTGGTATGAAAAACGGACTTACTCTACTTGGTCCTTTTGTCATGAGTTTTTCTTTTTCTGTCTCAAATGTTGATATCCCACCAATTCCAGAACCAATAATCACACCAACTCTGTTAGGGTCAAGTTCTTGTGGCGTCACTTTAGCATCTTCGAGTGCCAAGTGAGTGCCTGCTACTGCGTATTGGGTAAATAGATCCATCCTCTTTGCTTCTTTTTTGTCCATATAAAGAGTTGGATCGAAATCCTTTACTTCTGCTCCTATTTTTACCTCAAAATCTGTTGTGTCAAATTTAGTTATATAGTCTATCCCCGACTTTCCACTTGTCAAAGCCTCCCAGAAACTGTCTTTGCCAATCCCCACAGGGCTGACAGCTCCTAGTCCTGTGATGACTACTCTTCTATTTGACATCTATGCTATTTTCTCCTCGATATATCTTACGATGTCACCAATGTTTTTAAAGTTTTCTGCGTCTTCATCGGGGATTTCTATTTCAAATTCATCTTCTAGAGCCATCATTATTTCTACCGCATCTAGTGAGTCAGCTTGTAGATCGCCCATCATAGATGTTTGCATAGTTATTTCATCTTCTTCTACTCCTAATTGATCAGCTATGATATGTTTTACTTTTTCAAATACCATTTTACATTCCTCCTATAATTTTATATATTCATTCCACCATCTATTTGAATTACTTGGCCTGTGATATAGTCTGATTTTTCGCTCGCTAAAAAGCTCACTAGATTTGCTACATCTTCAGGCTTTGCAAAGTAACCTAATGGTATGCTTTTAAGCATTTCTTCTTTTACTGCATCAGTTAAGACTTTAGTCATGTCTGTATCTACAAATCCAGGTGCAATTGCGTTTGCTCTGATACCTCTTGAAGCAAACTCTTTTGCGATGGATTTCGTAAAGCCTATTACACCAGCTTTAGATGCTGCATAGTTTGCTTGCCCTGCATTTCCCATGATGCCTACTACTGATGAAACATTTATTATCTTACCATATCTTTTTTTCATCATAGGCCTTATGATTTCTCTAGTTGTCAAAAATACACTTCTTAAGTTCACTTCGATGACTTTATCGAAGTCTTCTGTCTTCATCTTCATCAAGAGTCCATCTCTGGTGATTCCTGCATTGTTAACTAAAATATCTACTGTCCCTAATCTTTCTTCTATCTCTTTGATAGCTTCTTTTACATCTTCTTCTATACTCATGTCTTTTTTTATCATTAGGACATTGGGAGTATATTTTTTTATTTCTTCTATTGTTTTAGAAGCTGCATCATCATCGCTTGAATAAGTGAATGCAATGTCATATCCATCTTCTGCGAGTTTGAGTGCTATGCTTTTACCTATTCCCTTGCTTCCTCCTGTTATCAGGGCTACTCTTCTATCCAAAGTCTATGCCCCCTTTGTGAGTTTTTCTACTGTTTGTCTAAATGTTTCTATATTGTTTATATTCAGTGTCGTTACTTCTTTGTTCATGCTTTTTCCAATTCTCTTTACAAAGCCAGATAAAGATTTGCCTGGTCCTATTTCTATAAATGTATCTACTCCATCGTTTATCATGTTTTCAATTGACTGTTGCCACAATACCGAGTGTGATACTTGATCAACTAGTTTTTGAACTATTTCATCTTTGGTTTCTACTGGCTTTCCATCTACATTTGATATGACAGTCTTTTGTAAATCATTTATCTTTACTTTTTCCAACTCTCTTCTTAATTTTTCACCTGCAGGTGTTAAGAGTGAAGTGTGGAATGGAGCGCTTACTGGCAGTTCAACTGCTTTTTTTGCTCCAAGTTCAATAGCTTTTTTACAGGATATCTTTATCCCTTTGAGTTCTCCTGATATTACAATTTGTTCAGGAGAGTTGTAGTTTGCGACTTCTACTATTCCGTAGTCTTTTCCCGCTTCTAATACTTCAGGTAAATAATTTCTATCTAGCCCTAATAGTGCAGCCATGCCTCCTATCCCTTGTGGAACAGCTTCTTGCATGAACTTTCCTCTTTCTCTAACTACTCTCAATGTATCCGAAAAGCTCATAGCTCTGCTTGTCACTAAAGAGCTGTATTCTCCAAGGCTTAAACCTGCTGTATAGTCACAGTCAATTCCTTCTTTCTCCAAAGCTTTTAGCATTGCTATGCTTGCTGTGAGCACTGCTGGTTGTGTGATTTCAGTTTTCATAAGGTCTTCTTCTGTACCTTCAAATATCAATGAGCTTAATTTCATGTTCAATGCATCGTCTGCTTCTTCAAAGACCAATTTTGATTCTTTTATTTCGTCATAGAAGTCTTTACCCATTCCAATGTATTGCGATCCTTGTCCGGGGAATATAAATGCGATCTTACCCATATTATCTCCCTCCTATCATTTTAGAAAGGTTTTGTATTACTGTTTCAGCTTCACTGCATATGCCTTCTATTATTTCTTTACATGGTTTTATGTCATTTATGAGCCCTGCAATTTGTCCACTCATGACAGAGCCTTGTTCTACATCGCCCTCTACTACAGCAAGTCTCAATTTGCCTGCTCCAAATTTATCTAATTCTTCAAGTGGCGCATTTTGTTTTTCTAGCTCTAAAAATTCTCTTGTGAATTTATTTTTTATTACTCTTACAGGGTGGCCTGTAGTTCTTCCTGTTACTATTGCATCTCTGTCTTTAGCTTTTAAGAGCAGGTTTTTATAGTTTTCGTGTACTTTTGCTTCTGTGGAAAGTACAAATCTCGTACCCATTTGCACTCCTTCTGCTCCAAGCGCAAATGCTGCTACAAATCCTCTTGCATCAGCAATCCCGCCTGCTGCTATTACCGGAAGGCTCACTGCATCGACTACTTGAGCTACTAAAGCAAATGTGGTCAATTCTCCTATATGTCCACCTGCTTCTGTGCCTTCTACTATAACTGCGTCTACTCCCTCTTTTTCCATCCTCTTAGCAAGTGCGACACTTGGTACTACTGGTATTACTTTTATATTTTTTTCTTTAAATCTTTCAAGGTATTTCCCAGGATTTCCTGCACCTGTTGTAACTACAGGCACTCCTTCTTCAAGTACTGTTTCTACTACCTCATCTACAAATGGTGAAAGTAGCATTATATTTACGCCAAATGGCTTATTTGTTATTTTTTTTACTGCTCTAATTTCGTCTCTTACCACTTCTTTTGGTGCATTTCCTGCTGCTATTATTCCTAAGCCTCCAGCTTCAGAGACTGCTGCTGCCAACTCGTGTGTTGCTACCCATGCCATCCCCCCTTGAATGATAGGGTATTTGATGCCAAGTAGCTCTGTCACTCTAGTGTTTATCATGTTAATCCTCCTTTGCCCAACGCATAACAACAGAAGCCCAGCTTAATCCTGCTCCAAAAGCTACCAAGAGTAAGTTGTCTCCTTTTTTTAATCTCTTTGATTTGGATAACTCATCTAGTGCTACTGGTATAGAAGCTGATGAGATGTTTCCATACTTGTTTAAGTTTATGATAGTTTTGTCTTTGCTTAATTCAAGTTTTTTAAGCCCTGCATCGATTATCCTTATGTTTGCTTGATGAGGGATAAAAAAGTCAATGTCTTCTTTTGATAAACCCGCTTTCTCCAATACGTTTGTGGTTGATTTATCCATGACTCTAACAGCAAATTTAAATACTTCTTTTCCATCCATTTTTATGGTGTGAAGATTCTCTTCTACTGTTTGAATTGTAGCTGGTTTTCTAGAACCCCCAGCTGGCATTATCAAGCACTCGCCATTGGCACCATCTGACCCAAGCTCTGAAGCTAATATTCCAAAACTTTCGTCACATGGTTCCAATATGCATGCTCCTGCACCATCTCCAAACAATACACAAGTATTTCTGTCGTTCCAGTTTACAATTTTACTTAATGTTTCTGCACCTATGATTAGCACTTTGTTGTAAATACCTGTTGCTATAAAGTTTGCACCTGTTACCATTGCGTAAACAAAACCTGAACAGCCTACACTCATGTCAAATGCCGCAGCATTTACTGCTCCAATATTTTTTTGAACTATAGCCGCAGTTGCTGGAAAGAAATGATCTGGAGTCGCTGTTGCTAATATGATTAAGTCAATTTCCTTTGGATCTACATTGGCATCTTCCATTGCCTTTATGGCTGCTTTTGTTGCTAAATCAGATGTAGCTGTAAACTCATCTGCTATGTGCCTTTCTTCTATGCCTGTCCTTGTTATTATCCATTCATCGTTTGTATCAACTATCTTTGAAAGGTCTTCGTTTGTCAATACTTTTTCAGGAATAAAACTTCCTATTCCCGATATGCCTACATGTCTATTTTGCAAATGCACACCTCCTAATATTAATATCTAATAAATTTGCATTTAAATCTAATATATATTATCATAATATTAGTTTAATGGCAAATTTTACGATAAGTATACTATAATTTTTTCTATTTATCAACAACTAATTTGTATTGGAGGAATGAGTATATGACTAGTTTTGACATAAACGAAATAATGAATATCCTACCTCATAGGTTTCCTTTTTTATTTGTCGATAGAGTTGAAGTTGATGATGAGGGTTTAAGTGGAAAAGGATATAAAAATGTGACTATTAACGAAAGTTATTTCCAAGGGCACTTTCCAAATAATCCTGTGATGCCTGGAGTTATATTGATTGAAACCATGGCCCAAGTAGGTGCTGTGATTATCCTTTCTAAAGATGAGTACAAGGGAAAGACTGCTTATTTTGCTGGAGTCAATAACTTTAGGTTTAAAGAAAAGGTCTTACCTGGTGACACTTTAGAGATTGAAGTTAATATAACTAGAGTTAGAGGTAGTATAGGCGTTGGCGAAGGGGTTGCTTATGTAAGAGGTAAAAAAGCAGCAAGTGGAGAGTTTATGTTTGCAATAGGTTAACTTATGATAAATAAAGTATAGACAGCCTTAAATTTAATTTAGCTATCTATACTTTATTTTTTAGGCTTCTACTTTAATTTGTTCTCTTGCTAGTTTTGCTCCTCTTTCAATTGCTTCTTTGTTAATTGGAAGAAGGTGCATCTTGGTTTCTCCAAATACCTTGCCAAAAGCTTCATAAATGGATTCTATAGATACAACTTTAGTCACTTCAAGGTATGCTCCTAACATGACCATATTTGTTACTTTAGGATTTCCTAATTCGGTAGCTATGTCATTTGCTGGAATATAATAAACATTTATGTCATCTCTCGTTGATTTTCTATCTATTAGAGATGTATTTATAAAGAGGTTTCCTCCTTTTACTACATTGCCTTCAAATTTATCTAGTGATGGTTTGTTTAATACGATTACTGATGTTGCTTCTTCTACTAGTGGTGAGCCAACAGGTTTATCTGAGATTATGACATTGCAGTTTGCAGTGCCTCCTCTCATTTCAGGGCCATATGATGGCAGCCACGATACTTTTCTACCTTCAATCATTCCTGCATAAGTAAGCATTTGCCCTATAGCCATTACTCCTTGCCCACCAAAGCCAGCGATTATTATTCTCTCATCCATAACTATTTTACCTCCTCTGGTCTTCTAAAATTCCCTAAAGGATAATATGGCATCAGATTTTTTTGAAGCCATTTTAATGCTTCTGGTGGTGTTAATCCCCAGTTTGTTGGACAAGTTGAAAGCACTTCTACTATTCCGAATCCTTTTTTGTCAATTTGTACTTGGAAACACTCTTTTATTGCTTTTTTAGCTTTTCTTATGTTAGCTGGAGTGTCAACTGCTACTCTTTCTACAAATACAGCTCCTTCTATTGTTGCTAAAAGTTCTGACATTCTGATTGGGCTTCCTTGGGTTTCTTTATCTCTTCCATAAGGAGATGTGGTAGTCTTTTGTCCAACTAATGTGGTTGGTGCCATTTGTCCACCAGTCATACCGTATATAGCATTGTTTACAAATATGGTTGATATTTTTTCTCCTCTATGTGCTGCATGTACTATTTCTGCTGTACCAATGGAAGCTAAGTCTCCATCACCTTGATATGTGAAAACGAAATTATCTGGTCTTACTCTTTTTATGCCTGTGGCTACTGCTGGTGCTCTTCCATGTGCTGCTTCGTGCATGTCGCAGTTAAAGTATTTGTATGCCATTACTGAACACCCTACTGGAGCTACTCCTATTGCATCGTCCAATACTCCTAATTCTTCAAGACATTCTGCTACAAGTCTGTGTATTATTCCATGTGTACAGCCTGGGCAGTAGTGGGTTGGAACATCTGTTAAACCTCTGGTTTTTTGAAATATAACTGCCATTATCTGACACCTCCTAATATCTCTCTTGCTTTGTCGGCAATTTCAGCAGGCCCTGGCACCATACCACCAGTTCTTCCATAAAAGTATGTTGGAATTTTGCCTTCTACTGCTATCTTTACATCATCTATCATCTGTCCAGCATTCATTTCTACTGTTAAAACACCTTTGCAGTTAGGATTTATGTTTTTAAATGTATCATATGGATATGGGAATAGAGTAATTGGTCTAATAAGCCCTACTTTATACCCTTCTTCTTCTAATTTTGATATGGCAGTTTTTACTATACGAGCTGTTGTTCCATATGCCGCAAACACAAGGTCTGCATTTTCTATATTATATGTTTCTACTCTGACTTCTTTTTCTCTCATCTTAGCATATTTTTCTTGAAGATGAATGTTGTGTTCTTCAAGCAGTTCTGCTTCTAGATAAAGAGAATTTATGATGTTGGGTTTTCTTTGACCCTTTGTTCCTGTGGTTGCCCATGGTTTTTCTGGAGCTTCTCTTTTTAAATCTTCTTTAAATTCAACTGGCTCCATCATTTGCCCAATCATTCCATCCCCTAATACCATGACGGGACTCCTATATTCATCAGCAAGGTCAAATCCTAGCATTATTAGATCCACTAGTTCTTGGACATCTGAAGGTGCTAGGACTAAAAGTCTATAGTCACCATTTCCACCACCTCTGGTTGCTAAAAAATAATCTGTTTGTGATGGCTGTATGCTCCCAAGACCAGGTCCACCTCTCATCATATCTACTATTACACAAGGCAATTCAGCTCCTGCAAGGTAAGATATACCTTCTTGTTTAAGTGCAATCCCAGGGCTTGATGATGAAGTCAATACTCTACCTCCTGCTCCAGCTGCTCCATATACCATGTTTATAGCTGCTACTTCAGATTCTGCCTGAACAAATACTCCACCTACTTTAGGTAATTCTCTAGATAAGTACTCAGGAACTTCGCTTTGTGGCGTGATAGGGTATCCAAAGAAATATCTGCACCCTGCAGCAATTGCAGCCGCTCCAACAGCTTCATTCCCTTTCATGAGAACTTTAGACATATGTGACCCTCCTTATAATCTTTCTACTGTGATAACTACATCTGGACAAATCATTGCACAATTTGCACAAGAGATGCATTTTTCCATTTCTTCTTCTTTAACACTGGCTGGGTAATAGCCTTTTTTGTTGAGTTTGCCAGTATCAAGTTGTATTATGTTCACTGGACAAACAGTTACACAAAGTCCGCAGCCTTTGCACATGTCTTCATCAAATGTGACTTTGCCTCTTGCTTTCGCCATTTTCTTATATCCCCCTTTTAGATCATCCATTCTTCCCTCATATATAATTTTATGGGAAAAATCTCTCCTTTTAAGTTTGTTGGTAATTTTTCTATAAGTGTTTCTAAACAAACATTGTACTTTATATCAAGGCCTGTAGCCAAAGATACCTCTTCTGCTAATTCGTATCCTTTTAATATATCATCTATTTGAGTTTGCTTTAACATGTGAGTGTTGTTTACAAGTCCTGTTGCTTTAAGTCTAGATGTATCTTCAATCTTTATAATATATTCTAAAACTTTCTCTTTTGTCATGGTTTCAGGTCTGTTTGCATTTAACACTATGAACATGTCATAGTCTCCTTCTTTTAAGAAAGGTTTATATCTGCCGAGTGTCCTAGCTCCTGCAGGATCTCCCCCTACATCAAATACTGCATCATAGGATTTATCTTCTATGGGAGCAAGCACTTCACTAGATATAGCTGGTATATCTACTGCATTTCCTCTCATAGAGCTTCCGATTACTCTAATGCCTTTCTCTTTTAGAATATCTTCTTTTTCTCTGCTCCTAAAATAAAGATTTACTACGTCTAGATCACAAAGAGCAACTTTTTTATTTAATTCGCTTAGTTTTATAGCATAATTTATGCTGAATTCTGTCTTGCCACTTCCGTAGTGACCAGTTATGATCCTTATTCTTTTATCGTTTAACATTTATCCACCTAACCAATGTATTCTTTTGCTTTTTCTTCATCTTTTAGCACTCTAAGTCCGCCTAGCGCTAGTGCTTTTAGTTCATCTTCACCAGGGTAAATCGTAATTGGAGCTATAAAGCCTACCATCTCCTTTATCCAATTAGTAAAGATTTCATTATGAGCGATACCGCCTGTGAGTATTATTTGATCTACTTCTCCTTTCAAAACTGCTGCACATGCTCCTATCTCTTTGCTGATTTGATATGCCATTGCATAGAATATAAGTTCTGCATATTTATCGCCATTTTGTATCATCTTTACAACTTCTCTTGCATCATTGGTGCCAAGGTATGATACTAGACCGCCTTTTCCTACCAGCATTTTCTTTATCTCTTCTTTAGTGTATTTGCCTGAGAAACAAAGGCTGATTAAATCCCCTACAGGCAGTCCCCCAGTTCTTTCTGGAGAAAATGGTCCGTCTCCATCTAGTGCATTTGCGACTTCTACTATTCTTCCCTTTCTGTGTGCTCCAACTGATACTCCACCACCTAAGTGAGTCACTATTAAATTTAGATCTTCATATTTTTTATGTGTCTCATTTGCAAATCTTCGGGCAACAGCTTTTTGATTTAAAGCGTGCAATACACTTCTTCTTTCAATTAGATTAAGCCCTGATATACGTGCTACATCATCTAATTCATCAACTACTACAGGGTCAACGATATATGCTTTTTTGCCTATCGATTTAGCTATTTCATATGAAATAAGAGCGCCTAAATTAGATGCATGCTCTCCATATTTAGCTTGTTTTAGATCGTTAAGCATCGCTTCATTTACTTCGTATGTTCCACTTTCGATAGGTTTTAAAAGTCCTCCTCTGCCAACTACTGCATCTAGCTCTTGGATTTTTATGTTGTTTTTCTCTAGTGCATTTATTATGATTTCTTTTCTAAACTCATATTGATCAACTATCGATTTGAATTTCCCTATCACATCTACATCGTGTCTTAGCGTTTCTTCGAAAATTTGGTTTTCATCTTCAAATACTGCTATTTTAGTTGATGTTGAACCTGGATTTATAGTTAATATTCTATAGTTTGCCATATTTTCCTCCTAATTTGCCATTAGTGTAGCTAGTACTATGGAATTTAATTTAGCTTCTTCACTATCTGCTCTTGAAGTCAATACTATTGGATTTTTTGCCCCCACAATTAAGCCTGCTGATTTTGCGTTTGCTAAAAATGTAAGTGCTTTGTATAATACATTTCCAGCTTCGATATCTGGTACTAGGAGGATATCGGCATCTCCAGCCACTTCACTCTTTATCCCTTTTATGCGAGCTGATTCTTTGCTGACTGCATTATCTAAGGCAAATGGTCCATCTACTATGCAGCCCTTTATTTCTCCTCTTTCATTCATCTCTTTTAAGAGTTTTGCATGAACTGTAGCTTCCATTTTTTCAGATACTTTTTCTTTTGCTGCAAGTACTGCAACTTTTGGTGTATCTATGCCAAGTTTATGCGCTATGCTCACGGCATTTTCTATAATTCCTTTTTTCTGATTTAAATCAGGTGCTATTAACATTGCTGCATCTGTTACTATGAACATCTTATGATATGTTGGAACTTCAAATAGTGCGATGTGGCTTATCACATTTCCTGTCCTTAACCCTATTTCATGGTCTAGAACCTGTTTCATGATGATAGATGTGTCTATGAGACCTTTCATAAGCACACATGCCTTCCCTGAGCTTACCAATTCAGTAGCTTTTCTAGCTGCTAATGAACCGTCCTTTTCATCTATGATTTCGATATCAGTTAAATCAAAATCAACTTTTTTTGCAATTTCTCTTATTTTTTCTTCGTCGCCTACTAAAATGGGTTCTGCTATCTTGTTTTCATGTGCTAATTTTACTGCGCCTAAAACATCTTCATCTTGTGCTACTGCCACCGCTATCTTTTTAGGGCCATTGTTTTTAGCTTTTTCAAATAAGCTTTCAAATGTTTCTACCATTTTTCCACCTCTTCTTCATAAATTTTTGCTTTTTCTTCATTGTTTAACACTCTTAAAGTTCCTTCATTTAATGCTTTCATCTCATCTTCCCCAGGATAAATATATATGGGTGCAATAAATTCTACCATCTCTTTGACTTTTTCCACTAGATAATCCGAATAAGCTAATCCTCCAGTTATAATGATCGCTTCGGCATTTCCCTTTAGGACTGTAGCCATTGAAGCTATTTCCTTGCCAATTTGATAGCACATAGCATCATAAATCAATTTAGCATAACTATCTCCTTCTTCTATTCTCTTAAGTACTTCTCGCCCATCAAAAGTACCCAAGTATGATACAAGCCCACCTTTTCCATGTGTCATCTTTTTTAACTCTCTTTGAGAATATTTCCCTGAAAAGCATAGTTCAACTAGGTCTCCAACTGGCAAAGACCCTGATCTCTCAGGTGAAAATGGTCCCATTTGATTTGCATTGTTTGCATCGACGATTTTCCCGTTTTTAATTGGTGAAATCGATATCCCACCGCCTAAATGAGCTACAACTAAGTTGAGCTCATCTATGTTTTTCCCATTTTCTTCAGCAAATCTATGACAAACTGCTTTTATGTTTAATGCATGCACTAGAGATCTTCGAGGGATTTCTTTTAATCCAGAAATTCTAGCGACATCTTCGAATTCATCAACCGCTACAGGATCAACAATATATGCATTGATGTTAACTTTATCAGCTAAATGCTTTGCAAGTATCCCACCGAGGTTTGAGGCATGTTCACCTTGTATGCCTATTTGAAGGTCAAGTATCATCGCATCAGTTACGAGATATGTTCCGCTTGGCATTGGTCTAAGAAGTCCTCCTCTGCCTACGACTGCTCTAAGGGATTCGAGGCTTATGTTTTCTTCGTTTAGCCAGTCTTCGATTGCTTTGAGCCTATATGAAAACTGGTCGGTAACATGATCGAATTTTTCCAAATCGGCCTTGTCATGATCGAGCTTTTTAGATTTTACTTCTTCTTTCCCTTCGAATAATGATACTTTTGTCGATGTAGATCCAGGGTTTATCGCTAATACAAATCTTTTATCCATATATTTCCCCCTTAGTTTTGAATTAAATTTATACTTAATGTTTCTGGCTCTACTTTTGAGATAGTTATATTTTCTATAGTAGGCCATATAGGTCTTACTTGATGTATGCCTTCATCTAAATCGATTAAGTTAATTGTTGGGGTTAGGTCTTCTTTTGTCACATTTGCTATATATTGATCTAGTCCTCTTATGGTTATTCTTACTGTATCATTTAATGATTCATTATCTATTTTCAAACCCAAAGGAGCATTTATGATTTCCATTTCACTTACTCTATATTCAAAACTTTTTTCAATCGTTTCTTCTAGAGTATATGAGACAATGACTTTTATTGTTGGGTCTAATAATTCAACGCCATCAGGTAAATCTAATTCAACTTCTATAGAGTTGTTTTCTAAAAGCTTGTCAATATCTACTGGTTTGGTCTCTATTTTAGTCAAGTCTTTTAGCTCATCATATCCTTTTACTATTACTGTGCTAGGATTTATTAAAATGTTTGTTATAGATATGTTTTCTGGTGCATCGCCCGAAATAACAAGCTCTATTGGCAGTTCTTTAGTCTGAAGTATTGGAACATTTACTCTGACAAAACTTGGCTCTTTTTCAACTCCTAACACTTCTTCTCCTTCATTGTTTATCAACTTGATAGGCACAGTCTCTATAAAATCTTTAGTTTTATTTGTTACATCCACTGTGGCTATTGCTTTATCTACTTCATTTACCCAACTTCTCGGTCCTCTGATGATAATGGTTTCTGGCTCAGTAAAAACATCTCCAAGAACATATTTTTCAGGCAATTCTCCAATTATCTCTGGAGAAACGGTGATCTGTTTGCTTATTGTTTTTTCTAGTGTGAACAATACTTCTTGAGGCGTAATTTTGCTGACAGTAACATCCGCTGTGCTATTCAATAGCTTTACTGTAATTGGCACTCTAACCTGTCCTTCGCTATATCCTGTCAAGTCTACTTCAGCATATATGTTTTGGGCAAGGACTTTGTCTACCTCTTTCTTTTTTCCAGTAATCTCTACATTTACTTTGGCACTTTCAGGGCTCATGATAACTATGCCTTGCCTTTCTAATGACTGGACATTCAAATAATTAACTGTGATATTTCTAAATTCCTTTTTAATAACAGGATTTACTTCACTCATTACATAACTCCATAGAAGTACAGCTACCACTATAGTTATAATTTTTAAGGATATATTATTATTCCTCTTTTCCATCTTTGAACCTCCATTTTAAGAAGGACTCTCTTCCATTTTTAGGTTTATACATGTCTAGCAATATTTGTTTAAGAGTTTCTGGATCTATATATCTAGAGATATCTCCATTTTCTGCGACAGATATGGCCCCTGTTTCTTCGGATACTATAACTGCTAGGCTGTCTGATCTTTCCGTTACACCTATAGCAGCTCTATGTCTTGTTCCTAATTCCCTTGATATAGCACTGCTTTCAGAAAGCGGCAAAAAACAAGCGGCAGCTTTTATTATATTGTCCTTTATGATGACTGCCCCATCATGAAGTGGCGTGTTTGGTATAAATATATTTATGAGTAAATCTGCACTTACATTGCCATTGATCTTTGTTCCAGTTTCTACTATTTCATTTAGACCTGTTTGTCTTTCAAATACCATCAGTGCCCCGATTTTTTGCCTAGATAAAGATGCAGTTGCTTCAACTATCTCATCAACCACTTTGGCCATGTTTTCTGTTCTTATATCCACAAATGATTTTGTAAAAAATCTACTTCTTCCAAGTGATTCTAATCCTCTTCTAAGTTCAGGTTGAAAAACAATTAATAGTGCAAGTGTTCCTACTGTCATGGCATTGCTAAGTATCCAATTTATAGTGTATAGCTCTGCCCATTCACTTAATTTTGTCAAAACAAGTAGTATACCTATACCTTTCATTAGCTGTTCTGCTCGAGTTTCTTTTATCAATATGAGTATCCTGTACAAAACAAAAGCTACTATGAGTATGTCTATGATATCTCTTATCCTTATATTTATAAAAGAATTTATTATACTTTGCATGGGCTACCATCCTTTGTATTAGTCTATTCTTATATTATACATTAATAAATTTTATTTGTGTCAATTTTTATATAGATTTAGTTTAGTAAAGGTGTTTTCATAACTTCTTTGGAGTCTCTCGATGATATTTTCAGGTAGGTTTAAGTCAAGATTACCTTCTAAGGCATCTTTAACAGGAAGTATATAATACCCATATTTCCCATTTTCCATCTTTCTATATACCCATGTCGGTGTTATATTTATATTTTCTACTAAAGTGCTACCTGAAAAATTATCTTTTTTTAAACGAAATTTAAGTATAGCCCCATCTTCAGTAAGTGAATTTCCCATAGTCTCTTGCCTTTGGTTAGAATAAAAATTTCCTAGTGAATAAAATACATATGTATTCCTATCGCCTAAATCTATTATTTCACTATCTTGTATGACATGAGGGTGTGAGCCTACAATAATATCAGCACCAAATTCTGCTAGTTTTAAGGCTGTATCTCTTTGATAGTCGCTTGCTAATTTCTGATATTCATTACCCCAATGTAAGAATAGAATTATAATTTCAGCTCCGTCTTTCTTAGCGTTTTCAATATCTATCTTCGCTCTATCTTCATCATATAGATTTAACATCGTCGATATTTCTTCTTCATTCAATCTGCTGTTTAAGCCATTCAGATAAAAGGCATAAGTAAATATACCTACCCTTATATCATTTACATCCAATATCTTATATGGAGTATATTCTCCTTTGCTAGTTCCAATATATTCTATTTCTCTTTTTTCTAGCTCATCAATCATCTTTATAATACCATCCCTGCCTTGGTCTAGGACATGGTTGTTAGCTGTAGAAAGCACATTAAAACCTGTAAATTTTAGTGCATCTAATATTTCTACAGGCGAGTTAAAAAGGGGAAATCCACTGAAAGGTTTGTCCTTGTTAGAAAAGGATGTTTCGATATTAGCTATTGCTAGATCTGAATCTTCTATGTAAGGTTTTATATATTTAAACACAGGATTGAAATCATAGCCTTCAGAAGTCTTTGCACTGTTAACCTGAGGCATATGAAGCATTATGTCTCCTACGAAAATTATCTCTGCATATGAATACGGCTTAATATGTTCAATAGTTTTTTCTTCTATTTGAGTTGATATAGATTCTTCTATGGTAACGTTTTCACTTTGTTCGGCATCAAAATCTTCAGTTTGAGTATAGCTTATACTGCATCCAGACAAAAGTAATATTATCAAAAATGCAGCTATGTACCTCAAGCTTTTTCCCATTTCATCAGCTCCTAATCATCTATACTCTAATTGTACAACTAAAGCTTGATTACTGCAACATATCTTGAGAAGTTGCAAATTTCTGAATCATTAGAAATATACCTATAGAAAGGAGTATATCTCCTATGCTGATTACTTTTGGCAAAATATATCTTACAGGGATTATGTCTGATAAAAGATATAATTTTGTAGAGCTATTTATGAGTGTATGAGTAATAACTATATCTTGTTGGAGTATTTTTAATTGATCTAGCATATTTAATCTTAATAAAGCATCTTCAGAGACTGGCATCCTTCCTCCATTAAGTATAATCACTATTTGATTTAGAACTATGCCTGCCATTGACAATTTTATGCCAGTTATATGTTTATTTTTATATAGCCCAAACAATATCAATCCAAAAGATAATATGTATATAAGTGGAAGATTTGAAAAAAGCAATGTCGAAAATTCACTATTGCTATTTGCTATATATCTTATAGAGAAAGAATAAATAATTACACCTATTAGCATATAGCCTATACCATCAATATGTAAATAAGTTAAATTTTTTAAACTTCCGCCTCTTACTAGTGCTATTATTAATGATATTAAAACCACTTCTAAAAGCATGAAATCACCCCATATAGATTAAAGAGCGCTTTTAGAAGCGCTCTATTTATTAATACTCTATGAACCTGTCTTTAGATACTCCACAAAGTGGGCATTTGTCTTCTTCGCCAGTGATTGTTATAAATCCACATGATGGGCAAAGTTTTACAACTTTTGCATCTAAGTCTTTTCCTTGGTCTACATATTCTTTAGCTTTTGTGTAAAGCTCTGCATGTACTTTTTCAGCTGCTACTGCATATTTCATAGCATTTTCAGCTTCTTTTTCTCCCTGCAATTGTGCTACTGCTATGTAAGCAGGGTACATTTGAGTTACCTCAAACATTTCTCCATCGATTCCGCCTTGAAGATTTTGTGATGTTGTTCCTAATCCAAATCCTCCGCCTGATGTTACTGAGAAAGATCCCGCGATATCTCTTAATGCATTAAAATGGAATGTAGCGTGAATTTGTTCAGCATCTGATGTTGCTCTAAATAATCTAGCTACAGTTGGAAAGCCATCCTTTTCTGCCTTGTCTGCCCAAATTCTATATCTCATATGTGCTTGGCTTTCTCCTCCAAATGCAGATCTTAAATTTTCTTGTGTCATTGCGTTCATAAATATTACCCCCTTGTTTTTTTATATTTATTTATGCAAAGATAAAATTGTAATGATTACAATTTTTCTCTGCATAAATAGTATACACCAAAAATATTTTTAAGTCTAGGGCAAATTTAAAATTAATTATTACACAAACAAATTGACATTTGATTCATCTGCAGCGTTTAAATATGTTGCTACTCCACCTATTTCAACGCCATCAAATAGTTCTTCTTTTTTTATCCCCATTACATCCATGCTCATTTGGCAAGCAATTATTCTAATTCCTGAATTGATTGCTAATTCCATGAGTTCTTCTACGGATTGAATGTTCTTATCTTTCATTACTTTTCTGATCATTTTTCCACCCATGCCTGCCATATTCATTCGTGATAGCCCTAATTCTTTTGTACCCCTTGGCATCATGATTCCAAACATTTTTTCTATAAAATTTTTCTCAACTTTTACTTTTTCTGGTTTTCTTAAAATATTCAATCCCCAAAATGTGAAAAACATTGTTACTTCATTGCCCATCGCTCTGGCCCCATTTGCTATTATAAATGAAGCTATTGTCTTATCTAAATCTCCACTAAAGACTATCAATGTCTTTGATTTTTTGCCTTGATTTACTTCCATAAAGCCTTTTTCATCTTTGACTATATCAGAGAGTGCCAATCCTTTTTTTATCTTTACTACCCATCTGTCTTTTAATTTTTCTTCCGATATAAATGTGTTTTTAGTGTTTTGGCACCATGCTTTTATGTCATTGATAAAGCCTGGGTCTGTTGCTTGAACTTCTAGTATGTCTCCATTATTTAATTCTTTCATCTTTTCAGCTACTTGGATGATTGGTCCAGGGCATGATAGACCACATGCATTTAATTTGAATGTTTCTCCTACATATTCTTCTTTCTTTGGTGTTTCAACAACACCTGAATCAGAGAAAGATCTTGGTTCGTTATCTATTTTGTCTTGCATATACATAGTCTTGTATGTGTTAAATCCACCAGCTAAATTTAGTGATTTAAATCCATTTTGTCTTAATAACCTGTCTGCAATATAACCTCTTAAGCCTACTGCGCAATATACTATATAAGTCTTTGATTTGTCCAATTCGTTTAATCTATTTCTAAGCTGTCCTAGAGGTATGTGAATTGAATTTTCAATAAACCCTAGTTCTCTTTCTACATCTTCTCTTATATCTAATAATACATGAGTTGTCTTATCTAAAGTGTCTAATTCTCTCCAAAGCACTTGTTCTGTCAATCCTCTTAATATATTGTCTGCAGCAAATCCAATCATGTTTACAGGATCTTTAGCAGAGGAATAAGGAGGTGCATATGCAAGTTCAAGTTCCATTAAATCTTTAACTGTTGCATTAAATCTAATTGCAGTTGCTATTACATCAATTCTCTTGTCTACTCCATCATATCCTACTATTTGTGAACCCAATATTTTACCATCATTGTCAAATATAAGCTTAATTGTCATTGGGAGTGCTCCTGGATAATAACCTGCATGTGAATTTACATGAATAAGAGCTATTTGATAGTCTTTTTTGTATTCTTTTCCAAGTTTATTTAAATTCTTTTCATTTATTCCAGTATTGGCTACTGTCAAATCAAATACTTTGGCAATGCTTGTGCCTTGAGTCCCTTTATATGTTTCTTTATAGTCTGCTAAAATATTGTTTGCTGCAATTCTTCCTTGTTTGTTGGCAGGTCCAGCAAGTGGCACCATTGTCTTATTTTTAGTTATATAATCAACTACTTCAATTACATCTCCTATTGCATATATTGATTCGTCAGAGGTCTTTAACCATTCATCTACAACAACTCCACCTCTTTGATTTATTTCAAGGCCAGCGTCTTTAGCTAATTCACTGTTTGGTCTTACTCCTATTGAAAGTATTACCATGTCGCCTATTACTTTTTCTCCTGATTGAAGAGTTACAGTAGTTTTTCCATTTTCATAAGAAAAAGATGACACGCCATCTTTAAGATGTAATTTTACCCCTTTGGATTTTAAATGCTCATGTACTATTTGCGCCATTTCAAAGTCTATTGGTGCCATTACTTGATCAAGCATTTCTACAATGGAGACTTCTAACCCCTGTGCGTGTAAATTTTCAGCCATCTCAAGTCCTATAAACCCACCACCTACTACTATTGCTGATTTTGGTTTGTTTGTGTCGATATATCCCTTTATCTTGTCTGTGTCCGGGATAGTCCAAAGGCTAAAGATATTTGGTGCATCTATTCCTGGAATGGGTGGCTTTAATGGGCTTGAGCCAGTCGAAAGAATTAGATAATCATATGACTCTTTATATATTTCCCCTGTTTTATGATTTTTAACTTCAACTGTTTTTTCTTCTCTGTTTATTTTTAAGACTTCGTTTGATGTCCTTATGTCTGCATTAAATTTCACTTTTAAACTCTCTGGTGTGCTAACTAGGAGTTGATCTCTTTCTTGGATTTCCCCACCAATGTAATATGGCAAACCACAGTTAGCAAATGATACATATTCGCCTCTTTCAAATAAAATTATCTCTGCACTTTCGTCAAGTCTTCTAAGCCTTGCTAGAGCAGTTGCTCCACCTGCTACACCACCAACAATCAATACTTTTTTACCCATTTTCTTTCCTCCTATTTTTCATTAAATAACAATTTTATTATGTTTATTACTTCATCATCTTTTATTTTATAATACACTTCATTGCCTCGCCTGTTGTCTTCTATTATCCCCGCAGTCCTCAGTTTTGCCAAATGCTGAGAAATTGTCGACTGTGGAACATCTAAGCAGTTTTGCATAAATGAAACATTGTTCTCTCCATTTTCAATCAGCCCTTTTAGAATGCATAGTCTTATGGGATGAGCTATTAGTTTTAGCAAATCTGCTTTTTCGTTAAATATTTTTCTATCAATCTCCATCAGTTTCCTCCTCTATTTATATATTCTAATATTAGAATATATAAATATTTATGTCAAGAAAAAAGTGGCTTTTGCCACTTAATTATTTACAATACTCTAAAATATTTTCTTTTAGCTCCTCATATATAGGAGTTATTAATTCAAAATCACTTTTACATCTATCCATAAAAATTCTATATTCTTTTATTAATTTCTCATTTTTCTTTCGTAGATTCTTTTCTTCTGATAATATCTTAATTTCTTCAGATAATAGCTGATGATAGAGGCGATTCATCTGAAGAATAAAAGTATTAAAATATGGATTTTCTTCGATTTTGTCGATTGTTAAATTTAGCAGATTGTACATATTTTGGAGTTCTTTTGTGTTGTTATTTATTAACAAGTTTTCCATTTTATCTAATAATGTATAGTATTCTTTCATTATTGTTTCTGCTTCATTTTTATATATATCCATTCTATTTGATTTATCTTTTAAATTTGATTTGTCATAGTGAAAATCCCAATTCTCTAAAAATTTATCTTTTACGAGTTTTACATTTAAATATTTATTCATCACTTTTTCTAATTCCATAAATGGAGCTCCTTCAATGTCTGCCCCACCTTTAGTTGTATTAATAACTGTTAAATTTTTTAGTTGCTTTATATACAGTTCCATTTGTCGCCTCGCTGAATTGTATCCATTATTTGTCTTTATTGTATTCCCGTAAACATCTTTGACTTCAAGGGCGTTTTTTAATTCTTCATCTGATAAATCATTGCTGTAAAACACACCTTCTGAGTGATTTTTTGTACCTACATAAGCAAGATTTTGCCCTGCAAGTATTATTGGATTAAATCCTAGATAATTTAGCAACTGAAGCGTAACCACGGCAATGCTTGGAGCATCTAGCACTATGTCTATAGGCTCTGTATTTTCATTGTCTAAGTAATAATTTGATACTTTATCTTGCGATGTAATCATATGATAAAGTTTCCCAGGATAATTTTCTATGGTTTCATATCCAACAGATGAACCGAATATAAGCGGAATCTCTTTTATGTTCTGCTCTTTTACTTTCAAAAAAACTTTTTGGTTGTGCTCAGTGGGATCATAAGTTGTTGCTGCATCAGGATAAATATTGTTTGCAATCAATGTGTTTATGGCTGAACCTACACTAAATATATATGCAAGTCCTTCTTCTTTTATTTTTCTAATATTTTCTATTTCTTCATTTAAAGATGGGCCTGCTGCTACTAATATAGCTGGTTTGTCTTTAAATCTTCCTTTATTTTCTACTATCACATTTGGAGTATTTAACACATGTTTAAAGTTCTTCATAGAGTTAATTATCCAACGTTTCTGAAATGAATATTCTGTTATTATATTGCTTCTTCTATTTTTAATGCTAGATCTTATAGTTTCAATAAAAAATTGATATTCATCAGGATAAAATGACTTATATGAGGGCAACTCTAAAATTGTTAAACTATCTCTATTTAACCTAATTATATTCTCTATTTCTCTTAAAAATGAGTCCCTATCAATAAATATATTTCTAAATCGTTTAAGCTGTGATTCTGAGAAAGACCTTTCTTTTAAAAAGTAATATAATACTTCACTATTTGGTTCATAGATATATGCCCTTATATCAGGATATGCTCTTAGTATCAATTCTATATGATAACCCAATCCAGTTCCAAAAAATATTATTATTTTGCTCTTTTCTAAATTATTCTCATTCTTTTTAATTATGCTTTGAGCTTCTTTTAAAGGATCATATTTGCTATGAATGTATTTAAAATCACCCTCTGATCTTATTTTAAGTGTATTTAATCCGCTTTTAGCTTCTTCAATTATAGCATCTTCAAATAAATTTTCATCTAAGTCTTTAATTTTCTCCCATGCCAAAGGAAAATTATTCTTCAAATAATTTATATTGCTTAATCCCTGCATATTAATTCTCCTCTATGTTGTATAAACTCATCAATTGTTCTTTCATATCATTATATATAGGCAATATCTCATACATCATCAAATCTGCTAAAAGCGTGTTGTCATTTGCATTCAAAGCATCATTCATTTGTGGTATTAACTCATTTAAAGTCAGGACATCTTTTGCATAAAGATTCCATATCTCATAGCTAGGTAAAGCTTCTATGAGGGTCTTATCATTGTCAATTAAATTAAATACACTGATAATCCAGTTTAAGCCTTCTAATAAGTCTGAAAATTTCTCCCAAGATTCTTTTGTAGGTTCAGCATAAAACTCTTCACTCAATGGAACTATTTCTATAGCAGCACCATCTAAATAATCTACTGTTCCATATAGAGTCTCTTCTACAAGTTGTTTGTATGTAATCAATTTAACAATTACTTCTTGAACATAATCTAAATTATCCTTAATATATTCAAAGTAGTTTTGATAAAGCTCTATTCCATCTATTATTATTGATTTAATTATTTTGTTCTTTTTTTCTACTTCTCTACTCAAAATATCCGATATTTTTTCTATAATGTCTTCATCTTTTTCTAAAAAGTATATATTCCCATCGACTATTAATTTCAAAATCAAAACCTCCCTTAATTTAACTATATATACTATCGGCATACTACTATATAATTTAATAAACTATGATAATTATATCATAGAATAAATAGTAGTAAATAAATAAGCGACCTTAAGGTCGCTTATTTATTATTCTCTCATTCCTAATTCTTTGTCTAATAACATCAATCCTTGGAAGCTTTCGTTTATCTTTTCTAGTTTAAATACTATATCTCTAAAGTTTGCTTCTTCTTCTACTTGCTCTTTTACAAACCATTGCAAGAATTCAACTGTTGGATAATGTTTTTCTTCTTTTGCCAATTCTAATATTGAATAAATTCTGCCAGTTACTTTCTTTTCATGCTCTAAGGCAGCTTTGAAACAGTCTAAGAATGAATTAAAATCGTTTCTTGGCTCTGGCATCGCTTGAGTAGTTACTCTTCCATCTATTTCATTTATATAGCCAAAGAATTTCATTGCATGTCCAAACTCTTCATAGGCTTGTTTTGTTAAGAAATGTGCCATTCCATTCATATTTTCTGCTGCACAGTATCCAGCCATTCCTAAGTATAGATATCCTGATTGCATTTCAAAATTAAATTGATCATTTAGTGCTTTTAATACTTTATCTGACATATATATCTCCTCCTATAATCTAACTATATTAGTATTACCCAGTTTTTAACTATATAATCATCACTAAAATTTTTTTGTAATGATTACATGTATATCGATATATTTTAAACTTATTTTAGGGTATAATATTTTTTGCAATGGAGGTGATAAATGTGGATATGATTGAAACTTTATCTAAGTCTTCTCTATTCATAGGTTTAAGTCCTGATGAAATAAAGAGTTCTTTTGAGTATCTAGATAAAAATTATAGAGGCAATTATTTCACTAAAAAATATTTCCCAAATGACTATATAGCTATCGAAGGCTATGTATGCGAAAACTTAGGTATTATAATGGATGGTGAAATTGAAGTTCAAAGAGAACTCCCTTCTGGAAAGTTTTTAACTATCACTGGTTTTAAAAGCGGAGATGTGTTTGCTGAAAGTATAATTTTCTCCAAAAAAAATGTATATCCTTCTACTATAGTTTCTATTACTCAAAGTGAAGTGCTTTTTATTTCTAAAACTGGCCTTTTGAAACTTATGAGTAAAAATGAAAAATTGTTTGAAAATTTTGCTAGGATTCTTTCTGAAAGAATTCACTTGTTAAGTGACAGAGTAACTACTTTATCTTTAGATACAACCCGAAAAAAGATTGCTAACCTATTGATTAAAGAATATAAAAAGACGAGTTCTTTAAATGTAGAATTACCTTATGGCAGAGAAAAAATGGCTCAAATGTTAAATGTGACTAGGCCTTCATTGTCGAGAGAGCTTACCAATATGAAAGATGAAGGGCTCATAGACTATTACAAAAGTAAATTTACTATTTTAGATTTAAATTCTTTAGAGGATTGTTTATTATAAATATTTCGATTATTAAAATATTTTATAATAATCTATTGCATTTATTTTACAGTTAGGGTAGAATAAATGAGGATACAAAGAAAGGAGGTCGTGAAGATGAAGATATTGGGAATAATAAATGCTAATTTAACTATTTGTTTACGACCTGTGTTATTTGTGTGATTTTTTAAGCCATAGGTCTATATCTATGGCTTTTTTAATTCTAGTTTAGCCATAGGTCTATCCCTATGGCTATTTTTATTAAAGAGGTGAATTTATGAAAGAATTCAAAAAAATATTGCCATTTACAAAAGGTTTAAAGTCAATATATTTATTTGGAATGATTTCTGTTATCATTTCCGTAATATTTAATATTCTTAGACCATTAGTAATCAGAACAACCCTAGATTCAATATTTGGTACAGCCCCTATTGAATCTAAAATAATGGAAAGAATCATAGTTTTCTTTGGCGGTAGAGAGTATCTATTAAACCGTTTGTGGATTGTAGGAATAATAATTATAGTAATTACTTTACTTCGCGGTTTGTTTATGTTGATTAAAAACATTTGCTCCTCTTATGCTTCTGAAGAGATGACAAAGAGAATGAGAGATGGTTTATATGATCACATACAAAAACTTCCATATGAGTATCATGTAAAAGCTGATACCGGGGATTTAATACAAAGATGTACATCTGATGTTGAAACTATAAGAAGGTTTTTGTCTGTTCAGCTAGTTGAGATGGCTGGGTCTATTTTTATGCTTGTGCTAATTGTTGTTATAATGTTTACCATGAATACAACGATGGCTATAATTTCATTGGTGGTTTTACCTTTCCTATTTTTCTTTGCTTATTATTTTTTTGGAAGAATTCAAAAGGAATTTAAAAAAGCTGATGAAGCAGAGGCTCAGATGAGTACAGTTATACAGGAAAATTTAACTGGTATTAGAGTCGTAAAGGCATTTTCAATGGAGAATTATGAAATAGAAAAATTTGATAAAAAAAATCAAAACTACAAATCTTTATTGGATAGATTGATACTAAATCTAGCATACTATTGGTCAATATCTGATTTTATAAGCATGCTTGAGGTTGCTAGTATTTTGGTTATAGGTACTGTATTTGTTGTTCGAGGTGAAATAACTTTAGGTACACTGTTTGCATTTTTAAACTATGTAAATATGATTATATATCCTGTTAGACAAATGGGTAGAATGCTTACCGATATGGGTAAAGCAACTATTTCTATACAGAGGATTGATGAGATATTTAGTGAACCAATTGAGATTTTAAGAGAAAATGGAGAAGAGCCACCTATAGAAGGAAATATTGAATTTAAAAATGTATATTTTTCTTATGATGGAAAAAAATATGTGCTTAAAGACATCTCTTTCGAAGTAAAAAAAGGCCAAACCGTCGCTATAATAGGCTCAACTGGCTCTGGTAAAAGTTCATTAGTACATCTTTTGCCTAGGCTTTATGATTATGATAAGGGTTCAATTAAAATAGATGGTAGAGAATTAAAGACTATAGACAAAGCATGGATTAGAAAGAATGTGGGTTTGATTCTACAAGAACCTTTTCTCTATGCTAGAACTATTAAAGAGAATATTAAATTCGCAAATCCAACTGTGGACGATCATTCTGTCTTTAATGCTGCAAAAATTGCTTCTGTAGATAAAGATATTCGAGAATTTGAAGATGAATACGAAACTTTAGTAGGCGAAAGAGGTGTTTCTCTGTCAGGTGGCCAAAAGCAGAGGATTGCTATTGCTAGAACTATAATTAATGATACTCCAATAGTTATATTTGATGATTCTCTTTCTGCTGTAGATACCGAAACCGATGTGCAGATTAGAAATGCGTTAAAATCAAGGCAAAACAAGTCAACTACCATTATAATATCACACAGAATATCTACTGTTTCTGAAGCTGACTTAATATTAGTCTTAGAAGATGGAAAGATAATTGAGAGAGGAACTCATGAGGAATTAATAAATTCGAATGGACTTTATAAGAGGATTTACGAGATCCAGTCATCTATTGAGGATGAATTGGAGTTGGAGATGGAGGTGTAATATGGAAGATAAAGACGATGTTACTAAAAAGGTAAATATAGGGATATGGAAAAACTTCTTTAAATATCTAAGACCTTATAAAAAAAGATTTATGTTTTTAATTAGCTTGAATATAGGTCTAGGATTTTTAGATAGTACCTTCCCAATGTTTACCAGATATGCTGTCGATAATTTTATCGCAAATAAAAGTTTCGAAGGTCTGCCATTGTTTATATTTATTTATCTATTGGCTGTTGGCCTTTTGAGTTTGATAATATTTTTATTTATAAAATATGCTGGAGAGTTAGAAAATCAGATGGCTTATGATTTGAGAAAAAAAGGATTTCTTAAGCTTCAAGAACTCTCACTCTCATACTACGATAACAAGGCTGTAGGCTGGCTTATGGCAAGAATGACTTCAGATATTACTAGGCTTAGCGAAACTATATCTTGGGGGCTTGTTGACTTTTCATGGGGAATAACTGTGATGATTGGCGTTACTATATATATGTTTATCTTAAGTCCCAAATTAGCTATTATTACTCTTTTGGTGGTACCACCTCTTGCGTTAATAAGTTTCTACTTTCAAAGAAAGATACTTAATGCTCAAAGAAGAGTTAGAAAAATAAATTCAGAGATTACAGGTGCATATAATGAAGATATTCAAGGGGCTAAAACAACTAAAACTCTGGTAAGAGAAGATCTTAATCTAAAGGAATTTTCAGAGCTTACTAGTTCATATAAGAGAAGCTCAATAAGAGCGACTATAATTTCTTCAATATATATCCCGATAGTAATCACAATAGCCAGCATAGGCACTGCATTGGCTGTAGTTAATGGAGGGCATGAATTTCTTGCTGGAGTGATTACTTATGGTACTCTGTTTGCTTTTATAACATATACAGGTCAATTTTTTGAACCTGTAATGCAGATGGCAGCAATATTAGCAGATATGCAAATTGCTCAGGCCTCGGCAGAGAGAGTTTTCCAGCTACTAGAAGAGGAACCAGCTATAAAGGATTCTCCTGAAGTAATTGAAAAATACGGTGGTTTAACCAATTTGAGAAAAGACCTTTTACCTGAGATAAAAGGTGATGTTGAGTTTAGAAATGTGAGTTTCTCATACAAGGAAGGCGAACCTGTATTAAAAAATTTCAATTTAAAAGTGAGTGCTGGTCAAACTATAGCTTTAGTTGGTGAAACTGGGTCTGGAAAAAGTACAATTGTAAACCTATTTTGTAGATTTTATGAGCCTACCGAGGGTGAAATATTCATTGATGGCATAAACTACAAAGATATGCCAATTAAATGGATTCATGAAAACCTAGGTTATGTGCTTCAAGCACCTCACCTTTTTAGTGGAACTATAAAAGAAAATGTTAGATATGGAAAGTTAGATGCGACCGATGAAGAAATAATTGAGGCTTGCAAATTGGTGGATGCTCATAAATTTATCATTCAAATGGAAAAAGGTTATGATACTGAAGTTGGTGAAGGTGGAGGGCTACTATCTACTGGACAAAAACAACTTATATCTTTTGCTAGGGCAATTGTCAGAAATCCGAGATTGTTTGTGCTTGACGAAGCCACTTCATCTATTGACACTGAAACTGAATTGATAATTCAAAGAGCAATCAACAAAGTATTAAAGGGTAGAACAAGTTTTGTCATAGCCCATAGGCTTTCGACTATAAAGAATGCTGATAGAATACTTGTCATACACGATGGAGAAGTAATTGAAGAAGGCACTCACAAAGAGCTTATTAGAAACAAAGGTTATTACTATAAATTATATACAAACCAATTTATTGAAGAAAAAAGCACTCTAGAATTTGAGAAATAAATCTCTTATTAGAATAAATAATGTTATGCCATAAAAAATACCAAATATTACATCTATTGGATAATGAACTCCAAGGTATAGCCTGCTAAAGCTCATTAAAACAGTGTATATGCTTGCTATGATGTAAGCTTTTTTCTTAGAAGCTTGACTTTTATTTTTAGTTAATATATATGCGATTGTGAATGAGAGGCTTGCTGCAACCATTGCATGCCCACTAGGAAAACTATATGAGGTTTCGATTGCTTTAAAGAATTCTACAGGTCTTTCTCTTTTTATGATGTTTTTTAATAGTGAGTTTATGCCTAGACTCCCTAGAGATGCTGATATTATCATTAATATTTCTCTGTATTTCTTTCTGAAGATTAGAAGTACTACTGTTATTGATATTGCTGGAACTAAAAAAGCGGATGAGCCAATAAACGATATAAACTTCATAGCATTTAATAAGTTTGGATATTGATTGTTGTCTAAAAACAAAAGTATGTTTTCGTCAAAACTTAACACAAAGTTAAAGAAACTATCACCTAATGATAACATTAAAATCGAAATAAGTGCTACAATATAAATGTAGTATGATTTAGAAATATTTATTTTCATTGGTTTCCCCCATGATAAATTTAGGCAGCGAATTCGCTGCCTAATTTATTTTCTTTTCCTTTTTGGTACCATGTGAATGGCTTTATCGTCTAACCCTAATGTCGCTTCTGAAAATGCTTCTGATAGTGTTGGATGTCCATGTATAGTCCTAGTTATTGCTTTGGCATCCAATTTATTTGCAATGGCTAAAGCTCCTTCATGAATTAAGTCGTTTGCGTGAGGCCCTATGATATGAACACCTAGTATCATATCATCAGGTGATGCAATTATTTTAACTATCCCTTCAGCTTCCCCTAATGCTACAGCTTTTCCATTTGCAGAAAACATGAATTTGCTAACTTTATAATCTCTGCCCATCTCTTTTAATTTCTCTTCAGTAAAGCCAACCTGTGCTACCTCAGTCATCGTAAACACACAAGATGGATATACATCCAAGTTTATATCTGGGTTTTCTCCTAATATTTTTTCTACTACATATTCTCCTTGAGCAGAAGCCACATGTGCGAGTTGAATGCCTTTTGAGTTTACATCTCCTATTGCGTAGACATGAGGTACTGTCGTTTCAAAATTGTCATCAACTTTGATGCCTTTTGGTGAATATTCTATGCCCACATTTTCTAAGTTTAAGCCATTTACATTTGGCGCCCTGCCTGATGCAATTAAAACATAATCTCCTTCTACTGTAATTTCTTCGTCTTTTTCTTTGTATTTAGCGATTACTTTTAGTTTGTTGTTTTCTCTAATAATTTCTTTTGCTCTGATATCTACATAAACTTCTATTCCTTGCTTTTTCAAAGTTGGAGTGAGTCTTTTAGCAATTTCTTTATCGCCGTCTTTTAGTATTCGTGATGCTAAAAGTATGACATTTGACCCTAGTTCTTTGTATATGCTTGCAAATTCAAGACCTATGACTCCTCCTCCTACTACAATTAAAGTTTCAGGTATTTCGTCAAGCTCTAGAAGTTCATCAGATGTGATCACTCCCTCTAAGTCTAAACCTTTTGTCTCTGTCATCTGAGCAGAAGAACCAGTTGCTATGATGATATCATCAGCTGTAACTGTTCTTTCTTCACCATTCTTTAAAGTAACCTTCAATGTGTTTGAACTCTCAAAGCTTGCTTTTCCATTTATGAGTTCGATGTTTTTATAAGAGGATATGAGTTTTTCAACTCCTCCTACGATATTTTCTACTACTTCTTCTTTCCTCTTAAGCAAAGCTTTTCCATTCATTCTAAACCCATCTACTTCAATTCCGAACTCATTTGCCCTTCTTAAGTCCGATAAAATCTTTGCATTAGTAAAATAAGTCTTTGTAGGGATGCAACCTCTATTTAAGCAAGTTCCACCCACTCTTATATTTTCTATTAGTGTCACATCTGCCCCAAGTTGAGCAGCTCGTATAGCTGCTACATATCCTCCTGGGCCAGCACCAATTATTGCTATTTTTTTTGTCAAACAATACACCTACCCTTCGTATTTTACGATGATGTCTCTTGCTGCCTTAACTTCGTTTGGTCTTCTCACCACTGTATTATGTGGTGCGGTCTTTAAAGTTTCTGGATTTTCTTTTGCTTCTTTTGCTATATTCTTCATAGCCTCAATAAATTCATCCAGAGTTTCTTTGCTTTCTGTCTCAGTTGGCTCAATCATAAGAGCCTCATTTATGATAAGTGGGAAATAAACTGTTGGTGGATGATACCCATAGTCTAGCAATCTCTTTGCAACATCTAAAGTGATTACATCGCTTAATGAGTCTTTAAGCCCACCTAAAACAAACTCGTGCTTGTAGATTGTGTCTATTGGCAAATAGTAATCTTCTTTTAAGTGCTCTTTTAGATAATTTGCATTTAGAACTGCCATTTGAGAAGCTTTCTTTAGTCCATCGCTTCCCATTGATAGTATATAAGTGTAAGCTCTTACCAATATTCCAAAGTGCCCATAAAAATCCTTTATCTTTCCAATAGACTGTGGATAGTCGTAGTCAAGATAAAATTTTTCATTATCTTTCTTAACTATTGGTACTGGTAAAAATGGAACTAAGTCCTTTTTTACACCTACTGGCCCTGAGCCTGGTCCTCCACCACCATGTGGTGTTGAGAATGTCTTATGCAAATTAAAGTGCACTACATCAAATCCCATATCTCCAGGTCTAGCATATCCTAATATGGCATTGGCATTTGCACCGTCATAGTATAATAGGCCTCCTGCATCGTGAACTATTTTAGCTATTTCCTTTATTCCTTTGTCAAATAGTCCCAAAGTATTAGGATTTGTAAGCATCAATCCGGCTGTGTCATCCCCCACAGCTTGTCTTAATTGCTCTAAATCAACTAGACCATCTTTATTTGACTTTATTTCTATAATCTCGTAACCTGCCATAGCTGCTGTAGCTGGATTTGTTCCATGTGCAGAGTCAGGAACGATTATTTTGTTTCTCTTTGTGTCATTTCTGCTTTCATGATATGCTTTTATAAGCATGACACCAGTCAACTCTCCATGTGCTCCTGCTGCTGGTTGAAGAGTTATTTCATCCATTCCAGATATCTCACATAGGTAGTTTTGAAGTTCATACATCAACTCTAATGAGCCTTGTACACAAGATAGTGGTTGATATGGATGAATATTTGCAAAGCCATCTAGTCTAGCCATATCCTCATTGATTTTAGGATTGTATTTCATTGTACAAGAACCTAATGGATAAAATCCTGTGTCAACTCCATAGTTTTTATTGGATAAATTTGTATAGTGCCTAATAACATCGACTTCTGATACCTCTGGTAAGTTTAATTCCTCTTTATTTAAAAACTCTTCAGGAATCAAACTTTCAATAGGCTTTTCTTCTATGTCTAATTCAGGTAATTTGTATCCAATTCTATCTGGTTTTGAGATTTCAAATATCAGTTTATCGTAATTTCTCATAGTATCCCCTCCAATACGCTCTTTAACTTATCAATGTCTTCTTTCTTCCTTACTTCAGTAACAGCATATAAGGAGCTATTTTCGTATTGAGGGTATTCTTTTGTTAGATCATATCCACCGATTATCCCATTTTCAAGCAATCTTTGATTTATCTCTTCAGTTGGTTTGTCAGTTTTTAATGCAAACTCTATAAAGAATGGCTTGTTGAATAATGGTTTAACCTTTCCTGATTTGGTTAGTTCTTCATAAGCATAGTGTGCCATTTGTGTGGATTTAAGAGCTACTTCTCTAATCCCTTTCTTTCCTAATGTTACCATGTACACAGTAGCTGCTAATGAGTTTAACCCTTGGTTTGAGCATATATTCGAGGTTGCCTTTTCTCTTCTAATGTGTTGTTCTCTAGCTGTAAGCGTTAGCACAAATGATCTTTTGCCACCCATATCTTCTGTTTGTCCAACTATTCTACCAGGCATTTTCCTGATGTATTCTTTCTTAGCCGCCATAAAGCCAAGATATGGGCCTCCAAAGCTAAGAGGTATGCCTAAGGATTGTCCTTCCCCTACTACTACATCTACCCCTAAATCTCCTGGTCTTTTAAGTATACCAAGTGATATAGGATCAACTGAAGCTACAAAAGTAGTTTTTTTGACTTTGTGAACTATCTCTGACATTTTCTCTAAATCTTCGATTATTCCAAAAAAGTTTGGACTTTGGACTATGACTGCGGCTGTGTTTTCATTTACTAAATTTGAAAGCTCATCTAAGTCAGTTACTCCGTCATCTATTCCTACTTCAATCACATTTAAATTTTGTGCATGGGCATATGTTTTTAGTATCTTCCTTGCATCTGGTTTAACAGTCTTAGATATTATAATGTTATCTCTTTTAGAATAAGCGCAAGACATCAAAGCAGCTTCTACAACTGCAGTTCCGCCATCATAAAGTGATGCATTCGCAACATCCATTCCAGTAAGCTCACTTATAAGAGTTTGAAATTCAAAGATGTATTGAAGAGTCCCTTGGCTTATTTCAGGTTGATAAGGAGTGTATGCAGTATAGAATTCACTTCTGGAGATAATATGATTTACTACTGAAGGAATGTAGTGTTCATATGCTCCAGCTCCTAAATATGAAGTCATTTTCGATACCGAACAGTTCTTGTTAGCAAGCTCCATCAATCTATTTCTTACCTCTAACTCACTCTTTGCTTTAGGTAAATTCAATTCTCTATTCAATTTGACATCTTCAGGTATATCATTAAAAAGTTCTTCGATGTCATTTAAGCCAAGCTTTTTAAGCATCTCTTCCACATCTTTTTGTGTATGTGGTACATAAGGATACATCTTATTCCTCCTCTTCTAAAAAGCTTTCGTAATCATCGCTTGACATAAGTTCATCTAATTCTGATTTATCTTTTAATTCGACTTTTGCAATCCAATTTTCAAAAGCATCTGCGTTTAACAGAGCAGGATCGTCAATTAGTTCTTCATTTACTTCGACTACTTTCCCACTTACTGGAATATATACATCTGCTGCTGCTTTTACTGATTCAACTGCTGCAAAAGCATCTCCTTTATCAAACTCATCATCCACTTCAGGCAAATCTACATATACGATATCGCCTAAATTGTGTTGAGCATGGTCAGTTATGCCGATATAAGCATAATTGCCGTCAACTTTCACCCATTCATGATCCTCTGTGTAATACAATCCTTTTAATACTTTCATCTTAAAACCCCCTATTTTTTCTTATTTAAAAATTTTCTGCTGATTACTTGAGCTTTGCAAGGTTTGTTTCTAATCATTATTTCAATAGGCGTGCCAATTTCAGCAAATTCAGTTTTTATGAGTGCATTGCCTATGTTTTTCTTTAAGGTCGGAGAGTGGTATCCAGTGGTGACATGCCCAATCTTTTCATCGTCTTTATACACTTCATATCCCTCTCTAGGTATTCCTCTGTCTATCATTTCAAAACCAACTAGTTTTCTTTTTAACCCTTCATCTAATTGTTTTTTTAAAGCTTCTTTCCCTATAAAGTCAGAAAGTTTATCTAATTTGACAAAGTATTTAAATCCTGCTTCAAGTGGAGTGATCTCATCATCAAACTCATGTCCATATAGTGGAAGAGATGCTTCGAATCTTAGTGTATCTCTGCATCCAAGCCCTGCAGGCTTAATATTTTCTTCTTCTCCTGCTTTTAGTATTTCTCCCCATACTTTCACTATATCTTTTCCATCTGTGTATATTTCAAAGCCATCTTCTCCAGTATAGCCTGTTCTGGAAACCATGGCTTTTACTCCTGCAACTTCTATTCCATCCACAAAGTGGAAGAATTTTAAGCCATTAAGGTCGTAATCGGTGAGCTTTTGCAGCACTTTTTGTGCTTTTGGACCCTGAAGTGCAACTTCGCCTATATTATCAGATATATTTTCCACCTTTACTTCAAAACCATTTATATGTTTTAAAATCCAGTCGTAGTCTTTATCAGTGTTTGCAGCATTTACAACTAAGTAAAGATAGTTTTCATCAAAGCGATAAACCAGTAAGTCGTCCACTACTCCACCTTTCTCATTGCACATAAGCGTATAAATAACTTGATTATTCGTCATAGCGCTTATGTCATTTGTCATTAGGTAGTCAACAAATTTAGTGGCATCTTTGCCTTTTATGGTTATTTCTCCCATATGGGATACATCAAAGAGCCCACAATCGTTTCTAACAGCTTCATGCTCGGCAACCAATCCTTCGTATTCGACCGGCATTAGCCATCCCGCATACTCAACGATTTTACCGCCGAGCTTTAAATGTTCATCGTAAATAGGCGTTTTTTTTGCACTCATTTAATCACTCCTTCTTTTTTATGATATAATTAATACATAAATATTCTACCCTTGTAATTTTTAATTAAACTATTCTTATGGTATAATATTTAGAAAAGCGAATTTGTTAGCTTCATTATACATAAGGGGGTATATTAATGCAATATAGTTATTTTACTAACGATAGGTTAAAGGTTTCACAATTAGGTTTTGGATGTATGAGGTTTCCTATATTAAATGGAGATCAAAAGGCAATAGATGAAGAAAAAGCAAGGGAAATGCTAATTTATGCTATTGAAAATGGTGTCAACTACATAGACACAGCTTACCCATATCATGGCGGTATGAGTGAAAAATTCGTTGGAAAAGTATTAAGCGAGGGATATAGGGATAAAGTGTATTTAGCTACTAAAAATCCAGTGTGGTTAGCTAAAACAAAAGAGGATTTCATGAAATACCTTGATGAACAGCTTGACAATCTTAAAACAGACCATATTGATTTTTATTTGCTACACTCTTTGGATGCTGAAAGATTCGATAAAATAGTAGATTTAGAGGTTTTTAACTTTGTTAAAAAAGCTAAAGAAGAAGGAAAAATAAGATACATTGGTTTTTCATTCCATGATGAATATGAAGCGTTTGAAAAAATTGTCGATAGCTATGATTGGGATTTTTGTCAAATTCAACTTAATTATTTAGATAGAAATTACCAAGCAGGTCTAAAAGGTCTTAAATATGCTAAAGATAAAGGATTAGATGTAGTAGTTATGGAGCCTGTAAAGGGAGGAAAACTTGCTAAAGCTCCAGATAAGATAAAAAATGTATTTAGCAGAGCTAATGTAGATAGATCACCTGCTCAATGGGCATTAAAATGGGTGTTTGATAAAGAGGAAGTATCGGTTGTTTTAAGCGGTATGTCTACATTGGAACAGGTAAAGGAAAATATAGCTGTAGCTAGCGAAAATACCAAACTAACTCCTGATGAAATCAGACTGATTGATGAAGCTACACAGATTTATATGGAAGGCTTTAAAGTAGGATGTACTGCATGTGAATATTGCATGCCTTGCCCATCCGGTGTAAATATTCCAAGAGTTTTTGAGTTGTATAACAATGTGTATGTGTTTGATGAATTGGAAGAATCTAAAAAGATGTATCAAAGGTTAATAGAAAACAATATGGATGCATCAAATTGTATTGAATGTGGAAACTGTGAAGCTGTTTGCCCACAGCATTTGTCAATCATAGAATCATTAAAAGAGGCTGATAAAGTATTGAGATAAATTAGGATTTAAAAAAGCTAGATTGTTTATACAATCTAGCTTTAATATTATCTCTTTGAGAATTGTGGACTCTTTCTTGCTTTTTTAAGACCATATTTCTTTCTTTCTTTCATTCTTGGGTCTCTAGTTAAGTGACCTGCTTTCTTTAACAATGGTCTTAGTTCAGGATCAGCTTCAATCAATGCTCTTGCAATACCATGTCTTATTGCTCCAGCTTGTCCAGTAAATCCACCACCGTGTACATTTACTAAAACATCATATTTATCTAAAGTTTCAGTTACTACCAATGGTTCTTTTGCAATGGTTCTTAGTGTTTCATAGTTAAAATATTCTTCAATGTCTCTATCGTTTACTTTAACTTTGCCGTTTCCAGGAACCAATCTAACTCTAGCAACTGAAGTTTTTCTTCTTCCAGTTCCAGCATATTGCGCTACTGCCATTTACTTATCCTCCCTTCCATTAACTAAAATTCGTATAGTTCTGGTTTTTGAGCTTCGTGTTTGTGCTCAGGCCCACTGTATACTTTTAATTTCTTAAACATTTGTCTACCTAGTGTGTTCTTTGGTAGCATTCCCTTTACTGCCAATTCGATGATTTTTTCAGGATTTTTTTCTATCAATTGGTTGTATGGTACTTGTCTAAGTCCTCCAGGGTATCCAGTATGATATGTGTAGCTCATTTGATTTATTTTATTTCCAGTAAATTTAACTTTTTCAGCATTTATTATAATTACGTAATCGCCAGTATCAACATGAGGTGTGTATATTGGTTTTTTCTTTCCTCTTAATATAGAAGCAACTTCTGAGGCTAATCTTCCTAGTGGTTTACCTGTAGCATCTATTACGTACCATTTTCTCTCTACTTCATTTGGCTTTGCCATGTAGCTTTTCATCTATTTCCCTCCCTACTACGATTAATCATTTATATTCAAATTAATTTGGGTTGTGTTTACAAAAAGTTCCGGGCTCTTTTTAAACACTCTAATATATTCTAATACATGTAAGGGCGCATGTCAAGCAAATCACAAAAAAATAAGCGACCAATTTGATCGCTTATTTTACTTAATTTAAATTGTTTTTTAACTATTGTAATAGTTGAAGTACTTGTTGTGGCATTTGATTTGCTTGAGCAAGCATTGATGTTGCAGCTTGGCTTAGGATATTGTTCTTTGTGAATTTCATCATCTCTTCTGCCATGTCTACATCTCTAATTCTTGATTCAGCAGCTGATAAGTTTTCTGATGTTGTTGTTAGGTTGTTTATTGTGTGCTCTAATCTGTTTTGATATGCACCTAGTTTGGATCTTTCTTCTGATACTAATTTTATTGCATCATCTATAGTTGTTATTGCTTTATTTGCTCCTGATTGAGTAGTTAAGTCGGTTACTTTAGCTCCTGATGAGGTATCTATTACAATTTTACCAGAAACAACTGTAAAATCTCTTAATCCTAGCCCCGCTGTTGTCATATCATTAATTTTAAGTTCAATATTTTGATCTTTATTTGCGCCTATTTGGAATTTAACTGTTAGTGGAGTATGAGATGCTTCAGTTATAGTAGTAGCTCCAGAGCCACTGCCTACTGTAGTAGTCTTTACGCCATATTCCCCAAATAATTTTTGTGTATTAAATTCTGTATTTCCAGCTATTCTATCAATTTCATCTAACAATTGATCTAATTCCCTTTGTATAGCAATTCTATCATCTTTTGTATTAGTGTCATTTGCTGCTTGCACTGCTAAGTCTCTCATTCTATTTAAAATTGAGTGAGTTTCATTTAATGCTCCTTCAGCAGTTTGAATTAAAGATATACCGTCTTGTGCATTCCTTACTGCTTGGTTAAGTCCTCCGATTTGCCCTCTCATCTTTTCAGAAATTGTTAGTCCTGCTGCGTCATCTCCTGCTTTGTTGATTCTTAATCCTGATGATAGTTTTGCTAAAGAGCTGCTCTTTGCATTGTTTGCTGCTGTTAGTCTTGAATAAGTGTTCATTGCTGAAATGTTTTGATTAATTCTCATTTCTCTTCCTCCTTGAATTTTTTATGAACTTCCGTGTTCATTTGTTTTGGCCTATGATCATCTCGGCCAAAGAAGTTTTCCTTCTTGGTTATAGTATCGGAAGAATGAGATATATTTTAATAGCAATTAAAAAAAATTTTTACTTAAATATGTCATAAAAAACTTTTTCTAAGTAAAGCCCTTGTGGTGGGGCAGTATGTCCTGAAAGCCTTCTATCTTGTGCTTCTAATATCAGTTTTATTTCTGATGGGTTCTTCTTTCCTGTCCCAACTTCTACTAGGGTACCTGTGATTATCCTCACCATATTTCGCAAGAAACTCTCGCCTTCTACTACTATATCTATAAATTCATCTCTTTTATGTATCTCTATTGAGTGAAGTGTCCGTATTTTAGATTTTGTAAAGCTTCTTCTTCCTTCAAAGCTTGTAAAATTATGTGTACCAATTAAATACTTAGATGCCTCTTTCATTTTGTTTATATCTAAATTTCTATCTATTTGATAGGCATAATTTCGTAATAGTGGTCTTTCAACATCGCTTAGATAGATCTTATATCTGTATCTTTTTTTAATAGCACTGAAACGTGCATGAAAATCTTTTGGTACTTCATTTGAGTATACTGCTTTTATGTCTTCTGGCAAATACTCATTTAATGCATATTTAAACGATTCCCCTGGTATAGATGTTTCTATAAAAAAATTTGCCACCTGTCCAAGGGCATGGACTTTAGCATCTGTCCTACCTGCCCCTATTAGGGTGACCTCTTTTTTTGTAAGGGTATATATAGCTTTTTGTATCTCTGCTTGAATAGAGTTGGCATTTTCTTGTATTTGCCAACCCGAGTAATTTGTTCCATCGTATTCTAAAGTTAGCATAATGTTTTTCATATTATTCACCAATACCTCGTAGACATTATAAATCCAAAAAATATAAGCATCACTAAAAAAGTAGTAGTATCTTTTTTATCAAATTTTAATTCATTTAATCTTGTCCTACCATCTCCACCTCTATAGCATCTTGCTTCCATGGCTGTTGCAAGTTCATCTGCTCTTCTAAATGCGTTTATGAATAGTGGTACTAGTAATGGGACTAAGCTCCTAGCACGATTGAGTATATTTCCACTTTCAAAATCTGCTCCTCTTGCCATTTGGGCTTTCATTATTTTGTCGGTTTCTTCTAAGAGTGTTGGTATAAATCTAAGTGCAATTGTCATCATCATGGCTAATTCATGTGATGGGAGTCCTATCTTTCTAAATGGCGACAATAGGCTTTCAATGCCATCTGTCAATGCAATTGGAGATGTAGTCAATGTAAGCAAAGATGTTCCTGTTATGAGTAGAATCAGTCTAATAGCCATAAATACAGACTGAGAGATACCTTCTCTTGTGATTGATATTGGTCCTAGGCTAAATATGACTTCTCCTCTAGTAAATAATAAGTTTATAACAAATGTTATGATGATTATAAACATGAGAGGTTTAAGTCCTTTTATTATGAACTTAATTGGTAATTTGGCAGTTTTTATAACTGTTGCTATGAATAAAATGATGAATATATAAGGATAAAAATCTTTTACAAAAAATAGCGATATTATAAAAAATATAGATGTGAGTATTTTTACTCTTGGATCTAATCTGTGTACCAAAGTATCTCCAGGAAAGTATTGTCCTATTGTTATATCTTTAAGCATTTTTAGTACCTCTCAAATATCTAATTAGTTCTTCTTTAGCTTCTTCTATAGTTAAACAATCTTCTCTGACATCATGGCCTCTTTTTTTAAATGCTTTCATGAATTTAGTAACTTGAGGTATATCTAAACCTATGTCTTCTAAAAGGTCAGCTGATTTAAATATCTCTCTAGTCTTATCATGCATAATTACTTTGCCTTTGTGCATCACAAGTATAGTGTTGGCAAGCCTTGCTATATCTTCCATGCTGTGAGATACGAGAATGATCGTTATATTTTCTTTTTCATAAAGTTTCTTAATCTCATCTAATATATCATCTCTACCTTTAGGGTCTAAACCTGCTGTAGGTTCATCTAATATTAGAACTTTCGGTTTCATAGCAATTACACCTGCTATTGCAACTCTTCTTTTCTGTCCACCTGATATCTCAAATGGCGATCTATCTTTTAATGTTTCATAATCCAGCCCAACTAATTCCATTGCTTCTTTTACTCTTATTTCTACTTCTTCTTCAGTTAGGCCTAAATTTTTTGGACCAAAAGCTATATCTTTAAATATAGTTTCTTCAAAGAGCTGGTGTTCTGGATATTGGAATACCAATCCCACTTTTCTTCTAGTTTCTTTCATCTTTGTTTCAGGATTAGTTATATCAATGCCATCAATTATTACTTTACCACTGGTTGGTTTTATAAGACCATTTAAATGCTGAACTAATGTTGATTTCCCAGAGCCAGTATGTCCAATCAGTCCAACAAAATCCCCTTCATTTATAGAAACAGAGACATCATCTAATGCTTTTTTCTCAAAGGGGGTACCTGGGTTATAAACAAAATTTAAATTTTCTATTTCTATTATCATAGCGATTCCACCAGCTCCTCAATTGTTATACAATCTTTCTTTACTTCAAATCCTTCTTTTCTAAGCTCATAGGCTAATTCAGTGACTTGAGGAACATCAAGCCCAAGTTCTTTAAGCTTCTCTACTTGACTAAATATCTCTTTTGGGGTTCCCATGAGCACATTTTCACCATCATGTAGTATCATAACTCTATCAGCTAATACTGCTTCGTCCATAAAATGAGTAATGAGTACTATGGTTTTGTTCTTCTCTTTATTAAGCTTTTTTATAGTCTCCATAACTTCTTTTCTTCCTGAAGGGTCTAGCATTGCTGTCGGTTCATCAAATATTATGCAATCTGGCTCCATTGCTAGAATGCCTGCTATAGCTACTCTCTGTTTTTGTCCACCTGATAATAAGTGTGGGGCATGTTTTTTATATTCTGTCATTCCTACTGTTTCTAGCGCTTCATCTACTCTCTTTCTTATTTCTTTAGGTGGTATCCCTAAATTCTCTGGTCCAAATGCTACGTCTTCTTCTACTATAGTCGCTACTATTTGATTGTCAGGATTTTGAAATACCATGCCTGCTTTACTCCTGATGTCCCATATTTTATCTTCATCTTTTGTGTTTATATCATTGACATAGACTTCCCCTCTAGTAGGAAATATCATACCATTCATCATTTTAGCTAATGTTGATTTCCCTGAGCCATTGTGGCCTAGTATAGCAATAAATTCTCCTCTTTTTACTTCTAGGCTTAAGTCTTTTACGGCCAGCTGAATAGAATCATCGATATAAGATTTATATTCATAACTTACATTTTCTATTTTAATCATAATTTCATTTTCCATTAGAGTCTCCTCTGAACTTAATGTATTCTCAACTAAATATAACATATTGTTAATTTGATTGCAATTGTTGTTTAATTAAGATAAATAGCACAAAGGGACTAAGCTTTAACTTAATCCCCCTCCCATTATACCAATTCTAGTATTGCGATTTCAGCTCCGTCTCCTCTTCGTGGTCCAACTCTAAGGACTCTTGTGTATCCACCATTTCTGTCTTTGTATTTTGGGCCAATCTCATCAAACAATTTTTTTACTACTTCTTCATCATATATATAAGCCAAGGCTTGCCTTCTTGCGTGCAGATCTCCTCGTTTAGCCAAGGTTATCATTTGGTCAGTCATCCTTTTTGTTTCTCTAGCTCTTGTTACAGTAGTTTCAATTCTACCTTCTCTGAGTAGGGATGTAACTTGATTTCTAAGCATAGCTTTTCTATGATCAGATGGTCTGCCAAGTTTTCTTAATGTTGTCATTTCATTCCCTCCTTGCTTGTTAAAATTACTCCTCGCTCTTCTTTAGGCTAAGTCCCAATTCGGCAAGTTTTTTCTGTACTTCTTCTAGAGATTTCTTCCCTAAATTCCTAACTTTCATCATGTCTTCTTCAGTTTTTTGTGTCAATTCCTCTACAGTATTAATTCCTGCTCTCTTTAGGCAATTGTAGCTTCTAACAGACAAGTCTAGTTCTTCTACTGTCATCTCTAAGGCCTTGCCTTTTGGTTCTTCTTCTTTTTCAACCATTATCTCCACATCATTAACTCTGTCTGTTAGTCCTATGAATAAATTCAAATGTTCCATGAGTATTTTTGCTCCTAAAGAAGTTGCTTCATCTGCACTCATAGTTCCATTTGTCCAAACTTCGAGTTCTAATTTATCATAGTCTGTTATTTGCCCAACTCTTGTGTTTCCTACATGAAAATTGACTTTAGTAACTGGTGTGAAAAGGGAGTCAACCGGAATCACTCCAACAGCTTGCCCTTCCTTTTTATTTTTTTCAGCTAGGTTGTAACCTCTACCTTTGATTAGTTCCATCTCCATGTAGAGTTTTTCCCCTTCACTGACTGTGGCAATATGCAGATCTTTATTTACTATTTCCACATCAGGACCAGCTTTTATATCTCCAGCAGTTATCTCTTTTGGTCCTACTTCATCTATTATCATAGTCACAGGTTCATCAGAATACATTATTGCAGCAATTTCTTTTATATTAAGAATGATTTCTGGAACATCTTCAACCACTCCTGGTATGGTTGAAAATTCATGCATCACACCTTGAATTTTTATTGTTGAGATGGCTGCCCCTGGTAGTGAAGATAGAAGCACTCGTCTTAAAGAATTCCCTAATGTAGTGCCATAGCCTCTTTCGAGTGGTTCTACAACGAATTTACCATATTTCCCGTCTTCTGATAACTCTACAACTTCTATCTTTGGCCTTTCGATTTCTATCATAAACAATAACCCTCCTTAAAAAAGTTTTTATATGGACGAGGGCAACTAGTTTTGCAATTATTATTTTGAATATAACTCAACGATTAAGTGTTCTTCTACTGGAAGATCTATATCTTCTCTTGAAGGTTGAGCTACTATAGTACCTCTCATTTTTTCAGCGTCTACATCTACCCATTGAACAGTATTTCCAGCTTTGTTTTCCATTAATGATTTGAATTTTTCACTGGATTTGCTTTTCTCTTTTACTTCTATTGTATCTCCAACATTAGTTATGAGTGATGGTATATCTGCCTTTCTTCCATTTAGCAAGAAATGCCCATGAGTTACTAGTTGTCTTGCTTCTGCTCTTGATGAAGCAAATCCCATTCTATATACAACATTGTCTAATCTCATTTCCAATAATTGAAGTAAGTTTTCCCCTGTTATACCTTTCATTTTATCTGCTTTATCAAAGTACATTCTCATTTGTGATTCTGTTAAACCATAAAATCTACGTACTTTTTGTTTTTCTCTAAGCTGCATACCATATTCAGTTGATTTTTTTCTACCTTGGCCATGTTGTCCTGGCGCAAAATTTCTTTTATTTAATGCACATTTGTCGCTGTAACATCTGTCGCCTTTTAAAAACAACTTTGTTCCTTCTCTACGGCATAGTCTGCAGCTTGGTCCTGTATATCTTGACATCTATTTGTACACCTCCTGTTATACTCTTCTTCTCTTAGGTGGCCTGCAGCCGTTGTGAGGAATTGGAGTTACGTCTTTGATTAAGCTTACTTCAAGTCCTGAAGCTTGAAGTGATCTTATAGCGGCTTCTCTACCTGAACCAGGTCCCTTTACATATACTTCTACTGTTTTCAATCCATGTTCCATTGCTTTTTTTGCAGCTTCTTCTGCAGCTTCTTGTGCAGCAAATGGAGTTGATTTTCTTGAACCTCTAAAGCCTAATTGACCAGCTGAAGCCCATGAAATTACATTTCCTTGCATGTCTGTTAATGTTACCATTGTATTGTTAAATGTTGAGGATATATGCGCTTGTCCTCTTTCTATATTTTTACGTTCTCTTCTTTTTACACGTGTGGTTTTACCTTTTTTTGGTGCCAACTTTGCTTCCCTCCTTTTCCTACTTGTTCTTAGTAGCTAATTTCTTTGGACCTTTTCTAGTCCTTGCATTTGTCTTTGTCCTTTGACCTCTTACTGGAAGCCCTCTTTTGTGTCTTATCCCTCTATAACAGTTTATATCTTTTAATCTCTTAATGTTCATAGCTACTTCTCTTCTTAAGTCACCTTCTACTCTGTATGTGTCTATTACTGCTCTTAGGTTAGAGATTTCAGATTCTGTTAGGTCTTTTACTCTAGTATCTGGGTTTACTCCAGCTTTTTTAAGAATTTCATTAGCTCTAGGTCTGCCGATACCATATATATATGTTAAACCGATTTCTACCCTTTTGTCTCTTGGTAAGTCAACGCCTGCGATTCTGGCCATAAATTTGGTACACCTCCTATTTAAATATTAACCTTGTCTTTGTTTGTGTTTAGGGTTTTCACAGATGACCATTACTTTCCCATTTCTCTTTATTATTTTACATTTTTCGCACATCTTTTTAACGGATGGTCTTACTTTCATATTATCCCTCCTATGCTACTTGTTTCTCCAAGTAATCCTGCCCCTAGTTAAATCATATGGTGATAATTCCACAGTAACTTTGTCTCCTGGAAGAATTCTGATATAATTCATTCTGAGTTTTCCAGAAATATGGGCTAAAATCTCATGTCCGTTATCTAGTCTTACTCTAAAAATGGCATTTGGAAGCGCATCTATTACTGTGCCTTCTACTTCTATTACATCTTTTTTAGCCATTGGATTCGAACCTCCTGTTCTATCTTTTAGAAACTCTTATTGAAAGGTTCTAATATTTTTCTTATATATGCATTGTTTATTTTTACTTCATTTTCTATCTTGTCTTTCATTTCTTGAATAATTGTATTATACACAACTAAGTGCTTTACTTTCTTTTTTTTGGGGTTATCTAATTTTCTCAAATCTCCATCTACGACATAGACATGTTCTTTGTCTATTATTTCTAGTATGACGAAGATCCTACCTTTGTCTCGTCCTGCTCTAGACTTAACCACCTGCCCGATGGATAAGTCATCAGTGGAATCCATTATAGTTTTCACCTCTTTATTTTTCTAAAGCATTTATAATTTGATCAAATGTGTTCTCGATAGACTGTGATCCATCAATGTTAACAAGGATTTCTCTATTTTTATAATACTCTATAAGAGGCTTTGTTTGATTGATATAAACTTCGATCCTCTTTTTTATTGTTTCCTCTTTATCATCATCCCTTTGATAAAGTTCTCCGCCACATTTATCGCAAATGCCTTGTTGTTTAGGAGGATGAAATTTAATGTGGTAAGTAGCGCCGCAGTTTTTACAGAGTCTTCTTCCAACTGCTCTTTCGATTAGAAGCTGTGTATCCAGAAATATATTTATCGCAGCATCAAGTTTAGTCCCCATTTTAGCTAATTCTTCATCTAAAACTTCAGCTTGTTTTATGGTTCTTGGATATCCATCTAATAAAAAACCATTTTTACAATCGCTTTTTTTGATTCTATCCTTAACGATGTCTACTACAAGTTCATCAGGGACAAGTAGGCCTGCATCCAAATAATGTTTAACCTCTTTCCCTAAAGGAGTATTTTCCTTTATGTTCATTCTAAATATATCTCCAGTAGATATGTGGGGGATATTGTATCTTTTAACAATCGCCGATGCCTGTGTTCCTTTCCCAGCTCCTGGCGGCCCCAACAATATTAGCCTCATTTCATCATCTCCTAATTAGTTATTTTAAGAAACCTTTATAGTGTCTCATCAACATTTGAGATTCGATTTGTTTTACAGTTTCAAGAACTACACCTACAACTATAATTACAGCAGTCCCACTAAAGTTGACCTGCATTCCCATCAATCTCGATATAAGGATTGGTAGTGAGGCAAGTATTGCTAATGAAACTCCTCCTACAAATGTAATTCTATTTACAACCTTTTGTAAATAATCTGATGTTGGCCTTCCTGGTCTAATTCCAGGTATAAATCCACCATGTTGTTGCAAATTCTTTGAGTATTCAACAGTGTTAAATTGTATTGTAGTATAAAAATATGTGAAGAATATTATTAGTACAACATTTAGTACTAGATAAACTATCAAACCTACAGTACCTTGTGGTGTAAGATATTTAGTTATCCAGTTTGAAACTCCACCACTCCAGAAAAGAGAAATAGTTTGAGGCAATGACAACAATGATGATGCAAATATTACTGGTATTACCCCTGCCATTAATACTTTGATTGGTATATGTGTATTTTGGCCTCCATACATCTTTCTACCTACTACTCTTTTAGCATATTGTACTGGTATTTTCCTTTCTCCTTGTTGAAGAGCTACTACAAATGCTACAGTCAATAACATTATTACTAAATATATAATCATCGAGATAATGCTAATTTGTCCTGCTTGTACCAATCTAAATTTGGAAATAAAATCAGAAGGTAGTTTTGCTATTATCCCAATGAAAATTAATAGTGAAATTCCGTTTCCGATCCCTTTTTCTGTAATTAATTCACCTATCCACATTAAAAATGCCGTACCAGCAACCATTGATAGTATTACAATTACATTCTGCATTGCATTTGTTGTTTCTAAAGCGGATCTAAATAATCCGAATGTATAACCAGATGCTGTCACTAAAGCTAGCACAATTGCACTATATCTTGTGATTCTATTTATTTTCTTTCTTCCTTCTTCTCCTTCTTTTGCTAATTCCTCTAGTCTAGGAATGGCTATAGTTAGAAGCTGAATGATGATGGATGCTGTGATATATGGATATATGTTAGCAGCAAATATACTAAATTCACTAAATGTTCCACCTGCCATCATGTCTAAAAATTGCAAGATAGATCCTTGATTTGCATTAAATATTGTTCTTATGATCTCTTTGTTCATATAAGGAACTGGTATGGCCGCTCCTAATCTTACAACGCCTAGCATAAGCATGGTGAATATCATTTTCTTTCTAAGTTCAGGTATTTTCCATGCATCTCTCAAGGTAGTAAGCATCTAAATCACCTCTGCCTTTCCCCCGCAAGCTTCGATTTTCTCAGCAGCAGATTTACTAAATTTGTGAGCTTTAACCGTAAGCTTAACATCTAATTCTCCGTCGCCAAGAATTTTTATTCCAACTTTGTTTTTATTTAATTTTACAATTCCCTCTTCTAATAGAATTTCTGGAGTAACGACGGTGTTTTCTTCAAATCTATTTAAATCAGATAGATTTACAATAGCATATTCTTTAGCAAATATATTTGTAAATCCTCTTTTTGGAGTTCTTCTGAATAAAGGCATTTGACCTCCTTCAAATCCCGGTCTAACGCCACCTCCTGATCTCGCATTCTGTCCTTTATGACCTTTGCCGGATGTTTTACCGTGTCCTGATCCAATACCTCTACCAAGTCTTTTCTTTGGCATAGTACCTCCGCCAGCATTTGGTCTTATGTTATTTAGCTTCAATTAGCACACCTCCTTTACTAGTCTATTATTTCAACCATGTAGTTAATTTTATTAATCATACCTCTAATCTGAGGGGTATCATTTTTTTCTATAACTTGGTTAACTTTCCTGAATCCAAGTGCTTCTACAACTTTTCTTTGGCTCTCAGGTTTCCCAACGGGACTCTTAATAAGCTTTATTTTAATTGTAGCCATTTTTCTCCCCCTAACTGAATAATTCTTCTACTGTTTTCCCTCTCAATTTTGCAACATCTTCTGCTCTTTTTAATGAGCTAAGAGCTTCTATTGTAGCGTTAACAACATTTCTAGGGTTGTTAGTACCGAGGGATTTTGTTCTTATATCTTTAATTCCTGCTAACTCACAAACTGCACGAACTGCGCCTCCTGCGATAACTCCAGTACCTTCTTTTGATGGTTTTAAAAGCACTCTTCCTGCACCAAATACCCCTGTTACTTCGTGAGGAATTGTAGTTCCAACTAGAGGTACTTCGATTATATGTTTTTTAGCGTCTTGTACAGCTTTTCTGATAGCTTCAGGTACTTCCAAAGCTTTAGCCATGCCTACTCCAACATGACCATTCCCATCTCCTACAACTACAAGTGCACTAAATCTAAAGTTTCTACCGCCCTTAACAACTTTAGTAACACGATTTATGCTAACAACTCTTTCTTGTAAATCTAATTCGCTTGCATCTATAAATGAACGTTCCATTAATTCCCCTCCTTCTATTAGAACTTAAGGCCTGCTTCTCTTGCTCCTTCAGCAAGTTCTTTTACTCTCCCATGATAAATATATCCACTTCTATCAAAGACAACTTCTGTTATCCCTTTTTCCATTGCTCTTTTTGCAATTGTTTCTCCTATTACTCTAGCAGCTTCTTTGTTTTTTGTTGATGTCAAATTTAATGATTTGTCAAGTGTTGAAGCTTGTGCTAAAGTATTTCCGTTTACATCATCTATTATTTGAGCATAAATATGACTTGTACTTCTATAGACATTTAATCTTGGTTTCACAGGAGTGCCTTTTACCTTTTGCCTTACTCTTCTATGTCTAATTTTTCTTTTTTCGTTTTTATCTATTTTCTTTAGCAAATCTGTTCACTCCTTTCTACTTACCAGTCTTGCCGACCTTACGTCTGACAACTTCATCTGAGTATTTAATACCTTTGCCCTTATATGGCTCAGGTCTTCTTAAGTCTCTAATTTTTGCTGCGTAATTACCAACTTTTTGTTTTTCGATTCCTTTTACTATGATCTTGTTTGGAGCTGGTACTTCTACAGTTATTCCTTCAGGATCTGTTAATTCAACTGGATGAGAATAACCAAGAGTAAGAACTAATTTGTTCCCTTGTTTTGCTGCTCTATATCCTGTTCCTACTATGTCTAGGCTCTTCTCAAAGCCTTCTGTTACTCCAGTTATCATATTTGCTATTAATGTTCTAGAAAGACCATGTAAAGATTTATGTCTTTTTAGATCAGATGGTCTGGATACTGTCAAAACTCCATTATCTATTTTTATTTCCATATCTGGACTTATTTGTTCTGTTAATTTTCCTTTTGGGCCTTTTACTTCTACCAAGTTCTTATCAGATATTTTAATTTCTACTCCACTTGGTATATTGATAGGCTTCAACCCAATTCTTGACATGAGTGCACCTCCTATTCAAATAATCATTTATTACCAAATGTAGCAGATTACTTCCCCGCCTACATTTTCTTTTCTAGCTTGTCTGTCTGTCATTATTCCTTTTGAAGTAGAAATAATTGCTATTCCTAGTCCACCTAAAACTCTAGGTAGTTCTTCGTTCTTAGCATATACTTTAAGTCCCGGCTTAGATATTCTCTTTATTCCACTGATTATCTTTTCACCGTTCTTACCGTATTTTAAATCTATTCTTATGATTCCTTGCTTTCCATCGTCTATAACATCAAATCCCTTTATGAATCCCTCTTCTAAGAGAATCCTTGCGATTTCTTTCTTTATTTTTGACGCTGGTATATCAACTGAATCGTGTTTTGCACTGTTAGCATTTCTGATTCTCGTTAGCATATCTGCGATTGGATCTGTCATCATAGTTGTTACCTCCTTTCAAACGTTAGTTTTACCAACTAGCTTTTTTAACACCTGGAATTTGCCCGTTATATGCTAATTCTCTAAAACAAATACGGCAAACACCATATTTCCTCAAGTAAGCATGAGGTCTTCCACAAATCTTGCATCTATTGTATTCACGTGAGCTAAACTTTTGTTTTCTTTGTTGTTTAGCTATCATTGATTTTTTAGCCAAATTATTTCCCTCCTTTTTACTTTCTAAAAGGCATCCCCATTTTTTCTAAGAATACTTTTGCTTCTTCGTCTGTTTTGGCACTTGTTACGATTATTATATCCATACCTCTGATAGATTCAACTTTATCGTACTCTATTTCTGGGAATATTAGTTGCTCTTTTACACCAATCGCATAGTTTCCTCTTCCATCAAATGATGTATCACTTACGCCTCTAAAGTCTCTTACTCTAGGGAGGGCAATATTCATAAATTTATCTAAAAAGTCGTACATTCTCTCTCCTCTAAGTGTTACCTTAGCTCCAACATTCATGCCTTCTCTAACTTTAAAGTTAGCAATGGACTTTTTAGCTTTAGTTACTACTGGTCTTTGCCCTGTAATAAGTGCTAATTCATTTACTGCTGATTCTAAAACCTTAGGATTGTCTCTAGCTTCCCCTATTCCCATATTTATAACGATTTTCTCTAATTTAGGTACTTCCATAACGTTTTTGTAGTTAAACCTCTCCATCATGGCAGGAACTACTTCTTCCATGTACTTTATCTTTAATCTGGAAGTCATTTATTTACCTCCTCTCACTGTTATTTATCTAAAACTTCTCCACATTTTTTGCATACTCTTACCTTGGTACCATCAGCTTCAAATTTATGCCCTATTCTAACTCCTTTTTTATCTTTTGAACAATAGAACATAACCTTTGATGCATTTATTGGCGCTTCGAATTTTACAATTCCACCAGGATTTGTTGGCCCTTGAGGTTTTTTATGTCTTGTTACAATATTTACACCTTCAACGATAACCTTATTTTCTCTAGGAAAAGCTTTCATTACTTTCCCAGTTTTTCCCTTATCTTTACCTGAAATTACAACTACTGTGTCTCCACTTTTTATGTTCACGCTCTACACCTCCTCTTAAATTACTTCCGGTGCCAAGGATATAATCTTCATATAATTTCCTCGTCTTAATTCTCTTGTTACTGGTCCAAAAATACGAGTCCCCACTGGGTTTTTGTCATCTTTAATAATTACTACTGCATTATCATCGAATTTTATATATGAACCGTCAGATCTCCTTACCCCTCTTTTAGTTCTAACGATAACCGCTTTAACAACTTGGCCTTTTTTTACAACTCCACCAGGCGTTGCACTTTTGACAGTACAAACTACTACATCCCCGATATTTGCATATTTTTGATTGTTGCCTCCTAATACTCTGATAACTAGAACTTCTTTAGCACCAGAATTGTCAGCTACTCTTAAACGGGTTTCGGTTTGAATCATTCAAAATACCTCCCTTCGCTAAATAACTTATTTTGCTTTTTCTATTATTTCTGTGACTCTCCATCTCTTGTCCTTGCTGAGTGGTCTAGTCTCCATTATTTCTACTTTATCTCCAACTTTACATTCATTGTTTTCATCGTGAGCTTTAAACTTTGTAGTTTTTCTGATTTTTTTCTTGTAGATTGGATGAGTAACTAATGATTCTATGGCAACTACAACAGTTTTATCCATTTTGTCACTTACTACAGTTCCAATTCTTACCTTTCTATTTCCTCTTTCCATTTAGAGATTAAACCTCCTTCCTTATGGACAATTCTCTTTCACGTGCGATTGTCTTTACACGAGCTATATCTTTTTTAACCGAATTTATCCTCATTGGATTGTCTAGTTGGCCTGTTGCCATTTGAAACCTCAAATTGAATAGCTCGGACTTTAAATCTAATAATTTTGCATTTAATTCCTTATCCGACATTTGGCGAATTTCTTTAGCTTTCACTAGCTTCACCACCCTTATCTTGCGTATCTTCACGTGTTACAAACTTTGTCTTAATTGGGAGTTTATGTGCAGCAAGTCTCATTGCTTCTCTTGCATCTTCTTCTGATACTCCACCCATTTCGAAAAGTATTCTTCCTGGTTTTACTACTGCTACCCAATATTCTGGAGAGCCTTTACCTGAACCCATACGAGTTTCAGCTGGTTTCTCTGTTACTGGTTTATCAGGAAATATTTTAATCCAAATGTTTCCGCCTCTTTTTACATATCTAGTCATTGCTCTTCTGGCAGCTTCTATTTGGTTAGAAGTTATCCATGCTGGTTCTAGTGCTTGTAACCCAAATTCTCCGTATGTTATTTGATTTCCTCTAGATGCTGTGCCTTTCATTCTTCCTCTTTGAACTTTACGATGTTTAACTCTTTTAGGCATTAACATGTTTACTTTCCTCCTTCCTACGACGATATTTATTATTCAGTCGCTTCTTCGATTTCTATTTTTTCATTCTTTTTGGTAGGAAGAACCTCTCCTTTATATATCCAAACCTTAACTCCGATTTTACCGTAAGTTGTATTTGCTTCAGCAAATCCATAATCTATATCAGCTCTAAGTGTTTGAAGAGGTATTGTTCCTTCGCTATATCCTTCAGTTCTAGCCATATCTGCTCCACCAAGTCTTCCAGATACTTGAGTTTTGATTCCCAATGCTCCAGATCTCATTGTTCTTTGTAAAGCTTGTTTCATGGCTCTTCTAAATGTAACTCTTCTTTCTAATTGAGAAGCTATGTTTTCTGCTACTAGTTGAGCGTCTAATTCTGGTACTTTAATTTCTTCTATGTTAACAGCTATGCTTTTGTTAGTCATTTTCTCTAAATTTTGTCTTAATTCTTCTACTCCCGCTCCACCTTTACCGATTACCATGCCAGGTTTTGCTGTGTGTATAGTTACTTTAATCTTGTTTGCAGCTCTTTCGATTTCAGTTCTAGATATACCTGATAAAAAAAGTTCTTTTTTAAGATATTCCCTAATTTTATAGTCTTCTACTAAATATTCATTAAAAGTCTTGTCATTGGCATACCATTTTGAATCCCAGTCTTTTATAATGCCAACCCTAAGACCATGTGGGTTTACTTTTTGACCCATTAACCATTCCCCTCCTTTTACTCACGTTCTTTTACAACAACTCCGATGTGACTACTCCTTTTTAATATAGGGTATGCCATTCCTTTAGCTTTTGGTCTATATCTTTTTAATCTTGGACCATCGTTGGCATATGCTTTATATACATAAAGGTCATCTCTGTTCATGTTAAAATTGTTTTCGGCATTTGCTATCGCAGATTTCAACACTTTTTCTAATTCTCTTGCACCTCTTTTAGGTGTAAATTTTAAGATTGAAAGAGCTTCATCTACTTGCTTGCCTCTGATTTCTGCACAAATGAAATTGACCTTTCGTGGTGAAATCCTAACATATTTGGCTACAGCTTTAGCTTCCATGATTATACCTCCTTCACTTTATTTTTTTACACCTGATGATTTTTCTGTTTTATCTACATGACTTCTAAATGTTCTTGTTAATACAAATTCTCCAAGCTTATGCCCTACCATATCTTCTGTTATATATACAGGCACATGCTTTCTCCCATCGTGAACAGCTATAGTGTGTCCAACTAATTGAGGATATATAGTAGATCTGCGAGACCAGGTCTTAATTACTTTTTTCTCATTATTTTTATTGAGTTCCTCTACTTTTTTAAGTAGGTGGTCATCAATGAAAGGTCCTTTTTTTAAGGATCTGCCCATTTCGTTTCCTCCTTTCACAATTTCCTATTTTGTCCTTCTTCTAATTATATATTGGTTGGATTTTTTGTTTTTCTTTCTTGTCTTATATCCTAAAGCTGGTTTTCCCCATGGTGTCATTGGTGAAGGTAATCCTATTGGCGCTCTTCCTTCTCCACCACCGTGTGGGTGATCTACAGGGTTCATAGCAGACCCTCTAACTGTAGGTCTAATTCCCATATGTCTTTTTCTTCCAGCTTTTCCTATTGTTATATTTTCATGGTCTATATTTCCAACTTGTCCGATTGTTGCTCTACATTCAATTGGAACTAGTCTAAATTCCCCTGATGGCAATCTAAGTTGAGCATATTTACCTTCTTTACCCATTAGTTGAGCTTCAGCTCCAGCTGATCTAACTAACTGAGCACCTTTGCCTGGTTTTAATTCAATGTTATGAATAGTTGTACCTACTGGAATGTCTTTTAATTTAAGTGCATTTCCTACTTTAATATCTGCATCTTCACCTGAATAAATTACATCCCCAACTTTTAAGTTGTGTGGAGCTATAATATATCTTTTTTCTCCATCTGCGTAATTTATAAGTGCTATATTAGCAGTTCTATTTGGATCGTATTCAATGGATGCTACTTTTCCTGGAATACCATCTTTATCTCTTTTAAAGTCTATTATTCTATATTTTCTCTTAGCTCCGCCGCCTCTATGTCGAATTGTTATTCTTCCTTGGGCGTTTCTTCCACTGCCTCTTTTTAAACTAACCAATAGTGACTTTTCAGGCTCAGTCTTGGTAATTTCTTCAAAAGTTGAAACACTCATCTGTCTTAGTGCAGGGGAAGTAGGTTTAAATTTTCTTATACCCATTTGTTTTCCCTCCTTTTAGTTTTACAATTACATGCCTTCGAAGAATTCTATAGATTTAGAGTCCTCAGTTAACTTCACTATTGCCTTTTTCCAACTTGGTCTTCTTCCCTTTGTATATCCTTGTCTTTTTTCTTTTCCAAGCATGTTCATAGTGTTTACTTTTTCCACTTTAACTCCAAATATATTTTCTACGGCCTTTTTTATTTCTGATTTGTTTGCATGTTTATCGACAACAAATGTGTATTTTCTTTCTTCCATATCTTCCATGCTTTTTTCAGTTATTATTGGCTTTATGATTATATCGTGTGGAATTTGCATTATGCATACACCTCCTCCACTTTTTTAACAGCCTCTTTAGTAATTATGAATGAATTGTATTTTAATATGTCATATACATTTATTGTATTTACATATGCAGTTTGAACATTAGGTATATTTCTAGCTGCTAAAATTACATTCTCATCTCTTTTATCAATTACTATGAGTGCTTTCTTATCGGCTTTCAAGTTATTCAATATATTTATCATTTCTTTTGTTTTTGGTGCGTTTAACTTTAAATCATCGACTACTATCATTTCGTTTTCTACAACTTTTGAAGTCAATACTGATTTTAAAGCTAATCTCTTAACTTTCTTTGGAACACTATAGCTATAGTCTCTTGGTTTTGGTGCAAATACAACTCCTCCACCTTTCCATTGTGGTGAACGGATGCTTCCTTGTCTTGCCCTACCAGTCCCTTTTTGTCTCCAAGGTTTTCTTCCTCCGCCTCTTACTTCTGCTCTAGTTTTAGCAGATTGAGTGCCTTGTCTTTTGTTAGCCAATTGGTTTTTGACTACTTCATAAACAGCGTGTTCATTTATCTCTATTCCGAAAATGTCATCGCTAAGTTCCATTTCTTCTACTACTTCTCCGTTTATATTATAAACATTAACTTTAGGCATTTTAATCCTCCTTTCCTGAAAAAATTACTTCTTAACTGTTTCTTTTATGATAACTAAACCCTTTTTAGGTCCTGGAACTGCTCCTTTTACTAGAAGTAAGTTTTTATCTGCATCTACTCTTACCACTTGTAGATTTTGAGCTGTTACTCTTTCGTTTCCCATTCTACCCATCATTCTGTGGCCTTTGAAAACTCTTCCAGGATATGTTCCTGCTGACATACCTCCAGGCATTCTGTGGAATTTAGAACCATGTGATTCTCTACCTCTACCAAAGCCGTGTCTTTTAATAACACCTTGTGTCCCTTTTCCCTTAGATGTTCCAGTTACATCAACTTTATCTCCAACTGAAAATACATCTGCTTTGATCTCTTGTCCGATTTCAAATTCATCTGGATTTTCAACTTTAAATTCTCTTAAATATTTCTTATAAGCTACATTTGCTTTGTCAAAGTGTCCTTTTATAGGTTTAATTACTTTTTTCTCGTTGACATCTCCGAATGCAACTTGAATTGCATTGTATCCTTCTTTTTCTTTTGTCTTTTTTTGTACCACATAAACAGGGCCAGCTTCTATAACTGTTACTGGGACAACATCCCCATTTTCAAGAAAAATTTGAGTCATTCCAATTTTTCTTCCTAATATATTTTTCATCATTACACCTCCGTTTTATAGCGGATTGCCTAAGCAATCATATAAATTTCTATAGTTTTATTTCAATATCTACACCTGCTGGCAAGTTCAGCTTCATTAATGAATCGACTGTTTTTTGATTAGGATTGATTATGTCTATGAGTCTTTTATGAGTTCTTTGCTCAAATTGCTCTCTGGAGTCCTTGTATTTATGAACTGCTCTAAGGATTGTTACTATTTCCTTTTCTGTTGGCAGTGGTATAGGTCCAGATACTGTCGCACCTGTTCTCTTAGCTGTCTCAACTATCTTTTGAGCTGAAGAGTCTAAAAGTTCATGATCATAAGCTTTTAACCTAATTCTAATTTTTTGATTGTTTGCCATTGATTTCCCTCCTTCTATCGCATGTTTACTTGACATGCGACTTAAGACTCCGATAAACCTAGCCGGGTGTGTACCAGCTTTTTTTTAATTATCGAAATGTCTTAAAGTCGCCCGATTTCAAACCGGACATTCTCAGTAAAAATTACCTGCACAAACTGCAGCAACCTCTTACCTCATCGCAATGCCATAATTTTAGACACTACTATAGTTTACACCAAAAATAGCTATACTACAAGAGTTTTTTTATTTTTAAGCAAAAAAAATTATTTATATACAGCACTAAAAGAAGGAATTGATATTCCTTCTTTTAGTATGTTTTTTTATTCGTAAACCTTAGTTACAACTCCTGCTCCTACTGTCCTTCCGCCTTCTCTTATAGCGAATCTTTGTCCTTCTTCCATCGCTACTGGAGTGATTAGCTCGATGCTAAATCTTGCGTTGTCTCCTGGCATTACCATTTCTACTCCTTCTTGCAATTGAATGTTGCCTGTTACGTCTGTTGTTCCAAAGAAAAATTGTGGTCTGTATCCATTGAAGAATGGTGTGTGTCTTCCACCTTCTTCTTTGCTTAATACATATACTTCTGCGTCAAATTTCTTGTGTGGTTTTATTGTCTTTGGTTTTGCTAGTACTTGTCCTCTTTCGATTTCGTTCCTTTGTACCCCTCTTAATAAAACTCCTATGTTGTCTCCTGCTTGTGCTTCGTCTAGTAGTTTCTTGAACATTTCTAGTCCTGTTACTACTACTGTTCTTGATTCTTCTGTTAATCCTACTATTTCTACACTTTCTCCTACTTTGATTGTTCCTCTTTCTACTCTTCCTGTTGCTACTGTTCCTCTTCCTGTGATTGAGAATACGTCTTCTACTGGCATTAGGAATGGTTTATCTATTTGTCTTTCTGGTTCTGGAATGTATTTGTCTACTGCTTCCATTAACTCTATTATCTTGTCTCCCCATTCTCCATCTGGATCTTCTAATGCTTTTAGGGCTGATCCTACTATGATTGGTGTGTTGTCTCCATCAAATTCATATTCGTTTAGTAGTTCTCTTACTTCCATTTCTACTAGTTCAATTAATTCAGGGTCGTCTACCATGTCTGCTTTGTTCAAGAATACTATTATCTTTGGTACTCCTACTTGTCTTGATAGTAGTATGTGCTCTCTTGTTTGTGGCATTGGTCCGTCTGCTGCTGATACTACTAGTATTGCTCCGTCCATTTGTGCTGCTCCTGTAATCATGTTCTTTACATAGTCAGCATGTCCTGGGCAGTCTACGTGTGCGTAGTGTCTGTTTGGTGTTTCGTATTCTACGTGTGATGTTGAGATTGTTATTCCTCTTTCTCTTTCTTCTGGTGCTTTGTCTATGTTGTCATAGCTTACGAATTCACCTGAGCCATATCTTTTATTTAATACTAATGTGATTGCTGCTGTTAGTGTTGTTTTACCATGGTCTACGTGTCCTATTGTTCCAATATTTACGTGTGGTTTCTTTCTTTCAAACTTTTGTTTTGCCATTTTTATTCCTCCTAATCCTAATATTATTTCTTTAGAATTTTCTCAGCGATACTATTAGGAACTGGTTCATAATGATCAAATTGCATTACATAGTTTCCTCTACCTTGAGTGTTGGATCTTAGTACAGTTGCATATCCAAACATTTCTGATAGAGGTACAAATGCTCTGATTATTTGGGCCCCATTTACCAATTCCATACCTTCCATTCTTCCTCTTCTAGAGTTTATGTCACCGATTACATCGCCCATGTACTCTTCAGGTACAGTTACTTCAACTTTCATAACAGGTTCTAGTAATACCGGATCAGCTTTTCTTAAAGCTTCTCTTACTCCCATAGAACCTGCGATTTTAAATGCCATTTCAGATGAGTCAACTTCATGGTAAGATCCATCAAATAATGTGACCTTAACATCAAGGACTGGGTATCCACCAAGGATTCCTGATTGGAGGGCTTCTTGAATTCCAGCGTTTACTGCTCCAATGTATTCTTTTGGTATTACTCCACCGACAATAGCATTTACAAATTCATAGCCTTTCCCTGGCTCTTGTGGTTCTACTTTTAGTTTAACATGTCCGTATTGTCCTCTACCACCTGATTGTCTGATGTATTTGCCTTCTGCTTCAGCTGGTTTTGTTATCGATTCTTTGTATGCAACTTGTGGATTTCCAACATTCGCTTCAACTTTAAATTCTCTTAGTAATCTATCTACTATTATTTCAAGATGCAATTCTCCCATACCAGCAATTATAGTTTGTCCAGTTTCTTCATCTGTGTATGCTCTGAATGTAGGATCTTCTTCTGCTAATTTAGCTAAAGCTTGAGACATTTTTTCTTGGCCTGCTTTTGTCTTTGGTTCTATTGCTACGTGAATTACAGGCTCTGGGAATTCCATTTTTTCAAGAATTATAGGATTTGTGTCAACTGATAATGTATCTCCTGTTGTGGTATCCTTTAACCCAACTACAGCTGCGATATCTCCTGCATAAATTTCATCGATTTCTTCTCTCTTATTGGCATGCATCATCAAGAGACGTCCTACTCTTTCTTTTTTCCCTTTTGTTGTGTTCATAACATAGCTTCCAGATTTTAATGTTCCAGAATAAACTCTAATATATGCTAATTTACCAACAAATGGGTCTGATACAATTTTGAACGCGAGTGCTGAGAAAGGTTCATCATCTGATGGATGTCTTACTTCTTCTTCCTCAGTTTGCGGATTTATTCCAATAATTGATGGTATATCAACAGGTGAAGGTAAATATTCTAATACAGCATCTAAAAGAAGTTGAACACCTTTATTTTTATATGATGAGCCACATAATACCGGTGTTGCTTTTACTGCTAGCGTACCTTTTCTAAGAGCTTTCTTTATTTCTTCTGCTGATATATCTTCGCCTTCTAAATATTTCATCATCAGTTCTTCATCATATTCAGAAACTGATTCTAATAGTTTTTCTCTATATTCATTTGCTAAATCTAGCATATCGGCTGGAATTTCTGTAGTTTCTATGTTTTGTCCTAAATCATCATGATAGATTTTTGCATGCATTTCAATTAAATCTATTATTCCAACAAAACTATCTTCTCTTCCGATAGGCAATTGAACAGGTACAGGGTTTGCACTTAATCTTGTCTTCATCATTTCGACTGCTCTGAAAAAGTCTGCACCAACTATATCCATTTTATTTATGAAAGCTAATCTTGGCACTTTATATTTGTCAGCTTGTCTCCATACTGTTTCGGATTGAGGTTCTACTCCGCCTTTAGCACAAAACAGAGCTACTGCTCCGTCTAGTACTCTAAGTGATCTTTCAACTTCTACTGTAAAGTCTACGTGTCCTGGTGTGTCAATAATATTAATTCTATGATCTTTCCAGAAAGCTGTAGTTGCAGCAGAAGTTATAGTAATTCCTCTCTCTTGTTCTTGTTCCATCCAGTCCATTTGAGCAGCACCCTCATGGGTTTCGCCTATTTTATGGATTTTCCCTGTATAAAATAAAATTCTTTCTGTGGTGGTTGTTTTACCTGCATCAATATGCGCCATTATGCCGATATTTCTAGTTTTTTCTAATGGTACTTGTCTTGGCACAATTTATCCTCCTTAATAGCTTTTAATTTTAGGTCCCATCCACATAAATTACTATAAACTACCATCTATAGTGAGCAAAAGCTTTATTTGCTTCAGCCATCTTATGTGTATCTTCTCTCTTTTTAACACTTGCTCCTACGCCATTTGATGCGTCTAAAATTTCTTTAGCAAGTCTTTCTACCATTGTTTTTTCTCCTCTAGCTCTAGAATAGTTTACTAACCATCTAAGTCCTAGAGTCTCTCTTCTATCAGGTCTTACTTCGATAGGTACTTGATAGTTTGCACCACCAATCCTTCTCGCTTTAACCTCTAATACAGGCATGATATTGTTCATTGCTCTGTAGAATACTTCTAATGGATCTTCGTTTGTCTTTTCTTGAATGTAATCGAATGCACTGTATACAATATTTTGTGCAATTCCTTTTTTCCCATCCAACATTACAGCATTTATTAGTTTAGTAACTAATGCATCTTTATAAATTGGATCTGGCATTACCTCTCTTTTTGGAACTGGTCCTTTTCTTGGCACTTTTCTTCCCTCCTTAACCATGTAGTAGATTCATTGGTACTCGGTGTTAACCGTTGTGCCTTAAAATGCATCTATATATAAAGCATTTCAAGCACGTTATTTCTTAACTTTTGGCTTCTTTGCCCCGTACTTAGATCTGCCTTGCATTCTCTTATCTACACCTGCAGTATCTAATGTACCTCTGATGATGTGATATCTCACACCAGGTAGGTCCTTTACTCTTCCACCTCTTATTAGAACAACACTATGCTCTTGCAAGTTATGTCCTATTCCAGGGATATAGGCTGCTACTTCGTAGCCGTTTGTTAATCTTACCCTAGCTACCTTTCTCAAAGCTGAGTTTGGCTTCTTAGGAGTTACTGTTCTTACTGCTACACATACGCCTCTTTTTTGAGGAGAATTAGATTTTGTTTCCTTCTTCTTTAATGTGTTTAAATTTACTCCCAATGCAGGTGATTTTGATTTGTAAACTACCTTTTCCCTTTCTTTTCTAATGAGTTGGTTGATTGTTGGCATTAAAGCACCTCCTTTAATTTTTATTTAATAACGCAGCTGTAGCTGCATTAATATCAATACCACAAGCTTCTCCTAGTTCTTTCATCTTTTCAACATATTCAATAGGTATTTGTTTTTCTTTGCATAGATTTTCAATTTCATTCTTGAGTTTAACATCAGCATCTTTTGCTATAAATACCAAATCTACTTCGTCCTTGGAGATAGCTCTTTTTACTTGTTTTGTTCCTATGACTTTCTTTTCTGTCTTTAATTTTTGAAGCATAATGACCCTCCTTAAAACAGCACATAAGATTATGTAGTTATAACTACATAATCTTATGTCAAGACCTTCTGCTATTTTGCTACCTTAAAATTTTAACATTTGCTATTAATAGTGTCAACAATATTTTATTCAGCGATAGTTTCTAATATTTCCTCTTTTTCTTCTTGGTCGATTACATTTTCTTCATCTACCAATTTTATACCACTATAAATCTTCATTCCCGTACCAGCAGGAATTAGTTTACCTATGATTACATTTTCTTTTAATCCTATTAGCTTGTCTTCTTTTCCTTTAGTAGCGGCTTCAGTTAATACCCTTGTGGTTTCCTGGAATGAAGCTGCAGATAGGAATGAATCTGTGGCTAAAGAAGCTTTTGTAATTCCTAGAAGAGTTACTCTGCCTACTGCTTTTTCTAATCCCTTCTCTTCTGCAATCCTATTTTTTTCTTCAAATTCAGTTACGCTTACTAGCCCTCCAGGTAACAAGTCAGTGTCTCCAGCACTTTCTATTTTTATTTTAGAAAGCATCTGCCTTACTATCATTTCTATATGTTTATCATTTATATCTACACCTTGGAGTCTATAAACTTTTTGAACTTCTTTTACTATATAATTTTGGACTCCTTTGACACCTTTGATTTTTAATATGTCATGAGGATTTACACTTCCTTCTGTGATCTCATCCCCAGCTTCTATGATATCTCCATTTTTGACTTTGATTCTTGCACCATTTGGAATTGTGTAAGTGACCTTTTCGCCACTCTCAGAAGTTATAGTTATTTCTTTTTTCTTTTTAGCATCGTTTATAGAGACTGTTCCCCCGATTTCTGATATCATAGCAAGTCCTTTAGGCTTTCTAGCTTCGAATAATTCCTCTACCCTAGGAAGACCTTGAGTGATGTCCTCTGCGGCTGCTACTCCACCAGTATGGAAAGTTCTCATGGTAAGCTGAGTTCCAGGTTCTCCAATTGATTGAGCTGCTATTATACCAACAGCTTCTCCTATGTTAACATCTTTTCCAGTTGCTAAGTTTCTTCCATAACAATGAGAACATACTCCATGTTTTGTTTTGCATCCGAGTACTGATCTAACTTTTACTTCTTGAATTCCAATATTTTGTATGAATTCGGCTTGTTCATCAGAAATCATTGTATTTGCTCTGACTATTATCTCTCCATTTTCTGGATTGATGATATCCTCAAAAGCATAGCGCCCCTCAATTCTATCTTTCAATTCCTCTATGACTTCTTTTCCATCCATAAATGCTTTAACTAATAGATATTGATCTGTTCCACAGTCTTCTTCTCTGACTATTATATCTTGGCTTACATCTACTAGTCTTCTAGTTAAATATCCTGAGTCAGCAGTCCTTAAAGCTGTATCTGCTAATCCTTTTCTAGAACCATGGGTTGAGATAAAGAATTCAAGTACTGATAATCCTTCTCTAAAGTTTGACTTTATAGGCACCTCGATGGTTCTTCCTGAAGCACTTGCCATAAGACCTCTCATACCAGCTAATTGCCTAATTTGGTTTTTACTTCCTCTTGCTCCAGATAGAGCCATGATGTAGATATTGTTCATAGGATCTAAGCTGTCCATAAGAGCGTCTGTAACTTTATCTGTTGTATTGTTCCATATTTCGATAACTCTTTCATATCTTTCTTCTTCTGATATAAGACCTCTTCTATAAGACCTTTCGAGTTTATCTACTTCTTCTTCTGCTTTTCTAATTAGTGTATATTTTTCATCAGGAACTATTACATCGCCCATAGAAATGGTTATTGCTCCTATGGTTGAATATTTATATCCCATTTCTTTTATATGGTCTAACATCTCTGCAGTAGCTGCATTTCCATGTTTTCTAAAGCATTTGTCTACCAATATTCCTAAAAATTTCTTGTCAACTACTCTGTCGATTTCAAGAGAGTATTTATCTTTAGTCCTATCTACAAATCCTAAATCTTGTGGAATTTTTTCATTAAATATGAATCTACCTACTGTGCTGTTTATTATTTTCCCTCTATCATCTTTGTCTAGTTTTACTCTTACATTTACTCTTGCATGTATTCCGATTTCGCCGTTTTGATAAGCATGAAGCATTTCATCGAAGTCTTTAAAGTACTTGCCTTCTCCGTCTTCTCCGTCCCTTTCAACAGTCAAATAATAGCTTCCTAAGACCATGTCTTGTGATGGAGTAGTGATAGGTTTCCCATCTTTAGGTGCTAATATGTTATTTGTAGAAAGCATAAGGAGTCTAGCTTCAGCTTGTGCTTCTTGCGATAAAGGTACATGTATTGCCATTTGATCTCCGTCAAAGTCGGCATTATATGCAGTACATACTAAAGGATGTAGTTTTATTGCCTTTCCTTCAACTAAAACTGGTTCAAATGCTTGAATACCAAGTCTGTGAAGTGTTGGTGCACGATTTAATAGCACTGGATGATCTTTTATAACTTCTTCCAATACATCCCATACTTGAGGTTTTACTCTTTCTACCATCCTCTTAGCTGATTTTATATTGTGTGCTAGATTGTCTTCAACTAATTTTTTCATTACAAATGGCTTGAATAGTTCTAACGCCATTGTCTTTGGAAGTCCACATTGATAAAACTTAAGCTCAGGACCTACAACAATAACTGACCTTCCTGAATAGTCTACTCTTTTTCCGAGTAAGTTTTGTCTAAATCTACCTTGCTTACCTTTAAGCATATCAGATAGTGATTTTAATGGTCTATTTCCCGGTCCAGTTACAGGTCTTCCTCTTCTCCCATTGTCAATTAAAGCATCTACAGCTTCTTGCAACATTCTTTTTTCGTTCCTAACTATAATGTCAGGAGCTCCTAAATCAAGAAGTCTCTTTAGTCTGTTATTTCTATTTATTACTCTTCTGTATAAGTCATTTAAATCAGATGTTGCAAACCTACCACCATCAAGCTGAACCATTGGTCTTAAATCAGGTGGAATTACAGGTATTACATCTAGTATCATCCACTCAGGCTTGTTTCCAGATTGTCTAAATGACTCAACTACTTCAAGCCTTCTAGTGATCCTTATTCTTTTTTGCCCTGTAGCATCTTTAAGCTGAGCTTTAAGTTCTTCTGATTCTTTGTCTAAATCAATTTTTTGCAACAAGTATTTTATTGCTTCAGCTCCCATTTGAGCTTTGAATTTATTAGGATATGTCTCTGAGTATTCTCTATACTCAGTTTCAGTTAAAAGTTGTTTTTCATACAATGGTGTGTCTCCTGCTTCTAGTACTACATATGAAGCAAAATAAAGCACTTTTTCTAAAGCTCTTGGACTCATATCTAGCATAAGTCCCATTCTGCTTGGTATCCCTTTGAAATACCATATATGAGAAACAGGTGCTGCCAATTCTATATGTCCTAACCTTTCTCTTCTAACTTTAGCTTTAGTTACTTCAACTCCGCATCTGTCGCAAATAACACCTTTATATCTAACTCTTTTGTATTTACCACAGTGGCATTCCCAATCTTTTACTGGCCCAAATATTTTTTCACAGAAAAGCCCTTCTCTTTCAGGTTTAAGGGTTCTATAGTTTATGGTTTCAGGTTTTTTAACCTCACCTCTAGACCATTGCCTTATCTTTTCTGGTGATGCCAACCCAATTCTTATTGAATCAAATACATTTAATTCGTACAAGGAGCACTCTCTCCTTTCATAATATTAAAATATTTACTAAAAATCTTCATCATCAAAGTCATCAAAATCATCATCTTTTTCTTCTATTAAAAATCCTTCTGGAACTTCTACTTTAGGCTTTCGTGAAGTTAAAGCATCTTCATCTTCATTGTCTTCTTCATCTTCGTCTATATCTTCTATGCTTATTTTATCTATTGCACTCTCAGTGAAATCATATTCTGTTATATCATCATCTATAGATTCTTTAAGCTCAATTTCTCCGAAGTCTTCGCCTATTATCTTTACATCTAAGGCTAAGCTTTGAAGCTCTTTTATTAAAACTTTAAATGACTCAGGTATGCCTGGTTCAGGTATATTTTCACCTTTGACTATAGCTTCGTATGCCTTAACTCTTCCTACTATATCATCTGATTTTACAGTCAAAATTTCTTGTAAAGTATGTGCAGCTCCATATGCTTCTAATGCCCATACTTCCATCTCTCCAAATCTTTGACCTCCGAACTGAGCTTTTCCTCCTAGAGGCTGCTGTGTGACTAAAGAATATGGTCCTGTAGATCTAGCATGAATTTTATCGTCAACTAGATGGTGAAGTTTTAGCATGTACATATATCCAACAGTTACTGGATTCGCAAACTTCTCTCCTGTTCTTCCATCTCTTAGCTCTATTTTCCCATTTTCTGGATATCCAGCAGTTCTTAAGGCTTCCATTATATCCTCTTCATTAGCTCCATCAAAAACTGGAGTGGCAACATGCCAACCTAATTTTTTAGCTGCTAATCCTAAATGCACTTCTAGAACTTGTCCCAAATTCATTCTAGAAGGTACTCCAAGTGGGTTTAATACAACGTCTACAGGAGTTCCATCTGGCATATATGGCATATCTTCTTTTGGAAGGATTCTAGAAACGACCCCTTTGTTTCCATGGCGCCCGCACATTTTGTCTCCTACGTTAATTTTTCTCTTGGTGGCTATATAAACCCTAACCATTTCGTTTACTCCAGGTGGTAGTTCGTCGCCATTTTCCATTGTGTAGATTTTTACATCAACTACTATTCCACTTTCTCCATGTGGAACTCTAAGTGATGTATCTCTTACTTCACGAGCTTTTTCACCAAATATAGCCCTTAAAAGTCTTTCTTCTGGTGTCAGTTCTGTCTCTCCTTTCGGAGTTACTTTTCCTACCAATATATCTCCTGATTTTACTTCTGCTCCTATTCTTATTATGCCTCTTTCATTTAAGTCTTTGAGCATATCTTCCCCTACGTTAGGTATATCTCTAGTAAACTCTTCTGGTCCTAGTTTGGTGTCTCTTGCTTCTGATTCGTACTCTTCTATATGAACTGATGTCAAGACATCTTCAATAACTAATCTCTCATTCAATAATACAGCATCTTCGTAGTTATACCCTTCCCAAGTCATGAAAGCAATTAAGAGGTTCTTACCTAATGCTATTTCTCCTTGATCTGTACTTGGTCCATCAGCTATGATTTGAGATTCTGTTACTCTTTCACCTAGTTTTACTATTGGTCTTTGATTTATTGTAGTTCCTTGATTTGATCTTTTAAATTTCAGCAATTTATATTTATCTAACTGTCCGTCTTTATCTCTTCTGATTAGTATTTCATCTGCTGATACTTTTTCAACTATTCCTGAATTTTTAGCTATCACGACTACTCCCGAGTCTTTGGCAGCTTTATATTCGATACCTGTGCCTATTATAGGGGCTTCGGTTTTTAAAAGCGGCACTGCTTGACGTTGCATGTTAGATCCCATAAGAGCCCTATTGGCATCATCATTTTCCAAGAATGGTATCATAGCAGTTCCCACAGAAACTATTTGCTTTGGAGATACATCCATATAGTCAATCTCTTCTGGGGTAAATATGTCTACAACACCCATTTTCCCTCTAGCAACAATTCTGTTATTGATAAATCTATTGTTTTCATCCAGGGGCTCATTAGACTGAGCTATTATTAACTCATCCTCTAAATCTGCTGTTAAATAATTTATTTCCCCTGTAACTCTGCCATTTTCAACTTTTCTATAAGGAGCTTCTATAAATCCATATTCATTTATTCTTGCGTATGTCGTTAAAGATGTTATAAGTCCGATATTTGGACCTTCTGGAGTCTCAATTGGGCACATTCTCCCATAATGAGAGTTATGAACATCCCTTACCTCAAATCCAGCTCTATCTCTACTTAATCCTCCAGGTCCTAAAGCTGACATCCTTCTTTTATGTGTCAATTCTGCTAAAGGATTGGTTTGGTCCATGAACTGAGATAACTGGCTGCTTCCAAAAAATTCCTTTATAGCTGCTGTAACAGGTCTTACATTTATCAAAGCTTGAGGTGTGGTTACTTCAATGTCTTGAATTGTCATTCTTTCTCTGACAACTCTCTCCATACGTGCTAGTCCTATTCTAAACTGATTTTGCAACAGTTCCCCAACACTTCTAAGCCTTCTATTTCCTAAATGATCTATATCGTCTGAATTACCAACTCCATAAAACAAGTTAAACTCATAGTTAACACTAGCTATTATGTCATCTACTAATATATGTTTAGGCGATAATTCCTTTATCCTCTCTTTTATAGCTTGTTTTAATTCTTCTTCATCATCATAATTATCTACTAATTCTTTCATAAGAGGATAATATACTTTTTCCTTTAATCCAAGTTCTTCTAAAGAGAATGGTAAATTAAATGCTTCTCCACTTACAAAATTATTGGACAATACTTTTAATACTTTCCCATCATCCAAAATTATATTAACTGAATTTATTCCCGTGTTTTCAATCTCTATAGCCTTTTGTCTAGAAATTATTTCATTTTTTTCAACTAATATTTCCCCAGTGTTTGGATCAATTATATCTTCGGCTGATTTTCTGTCAGTGATTCTGTTGTATAGGCTCAACTTTTTATTGAATTTATATCTTCCAACTTTTGCTAGATCGTATCTACGTGGGTCAAAGAAAAGATTGTTTAATAAAGTCTTTGCACTGTCTATAGTTGGCGGCTCACCAGGCCTTAATCTTTTGTATATTTCCAATAGTGCTTCTTGTTCATTTGTTGTTGTGTCCTTTTCAAGAGTACGCAACAATTCTTCGGTTTCTCCTAATAAATCAATAATCTCAGCATTAGAAGAAATTTTTAAAGCCCTTAATAGTGTCGTAACAGGCACTTTTCTAGTTCTGTCGATTCTTACATGAATTACATTGTTAGAATCAGATTCATACTCAAGCCAAGCTCCCCTGTTAGGAATAAGTGTTGATGAATAAACTTTTTCACCTGACTTGTCAATACTTTCAACAAAATATACTCCAGGAGATCTTACTAATTGGCTGACCACAACTCTTTCCGCTCCATTGATGATAAAAGTCCCTTTGTCAGTCATCAGTGGGATATCTCCCATGAATACTTCCTGCTCTTTAACCTCTCCAGAGTCACGGTTTATTAACCTGACTTTCACTTTTAGTGCTGCAGAGTAATTTGCGTCTCTTTCCCTAGCTTCCATTTCGTCATATTTGACTTCACTGTCAATGTAATAGTCAACAAATTCTAAGATTAGATTTCCAGTGTAGTCTTGAATTGGAGAGATGTCATCAAAAACCTCCCTTAGTCCTTCCTCAATAAACCACTTGTAGGAAGATTTTTGTACCTCAATTAAGTCGGGTAAATCGAGTACCTCAGGAATCCTAGAGTAGCTCATTCTTTCCCGCTTACCTAATGTTACAGGATGTACCATTAAATCTTCACCCCTCAATAAACTAAAATAACCAAAAGCCCGTGGCTTTTGGTGATTGATACAATAAACCAAAAACTACAAAAGGCGTGATAAATAATATATCGCCTATTATAATCGTTATTATGCAATATATTATATTATCACACCTTTTAGTGTAAGTCAAATATTAATTTTTTATTTAAACTTATTTTACTTCTACAGTTGCTCCAACTTCTTCTAATTTAGTTTTGATTTCTGCTGCTTCTTCTTTTGAAGCTCCTTCTTTAATTGGTTTTGGTGCGCCGTCTACTAGATCTTTAGCTTCTTTTAATCCTAAACCAGTTAATTCTCTTACTACTTTTATAACTTTAATTTTTTCTGCTCCAGCTGATTGAAGTATTACATCAAATTCTGTTTTTTCTTCTTCTGCTGCTGGTGCTGCTGCTCCACCTACTTGTGCTGCTACAGCAACTGCTGGTGCTGCTGCACTAACACCAAATTCTTCTTCTAATGCTTTTACTAATTCTGATAATTCTAATACTGTTAAATTTTTTACCTCTTCGATTAAATTTAATACTTTTTCACTTGCCATTTATTTTTCCCTCCGTATTTTTTATTTTTTTAAGCTGTTTTTTGCTCTGCTATTGCATTAAGCGCTATTGCTAATCCTCTTATTGTACCTTGTAATACATTTGCAAATCCTTGAATTGGGCTGTTGAATCCTCCCAATACTTGTGCTACTAATACTTCTCTTGGTGGAAGTTCTGCTAAGCTCTTAACTCCATTTTCATCGATGATCTTCCCATCTACAATTCCAGCCTTGATTTTAAGCTTATCATTTGTTTTTGCAAATTCTGTTGTTACTTTAGCTGCTGCTACTGGATCGTTTAAACCAAAAGCTACAGCAGATGGTCCTTTAAGATACTCATCGAATTGTTCTAAGCCAAGGTCTTTAAATGCGAAACTCATCATTGTGTTTTTATAAACTTTGTATTCTACCCCAGCTTCTCTGTATCTTTTCCTAAGCTCTGTTAATTGAGCTACATTCAACCCTCTATAATCAACTAATATGATTGATTGAGATGAACTTATTTTTTCTTTTATTTCTTCAACGATTTGTGATTTAGCTTGAAGAGTATGTTCCTTCACTTGCCATCACCTCCAAAGTGTATAATAATAAAGGCCTCTTTCGCAGACTGTGAAGAGACCAAATTTTCATGGTTTTATTCCTCGGTAGGATATTAAGCATAATGCACCTACTGTCTGCGGTATTTTAAATTTTAATTTTTATTAGTCACTAAGTTTTGCTGGGTTTATTTTTATCCCAGGGCCCATAGTGCTAGATACAACAACTGATTTTAAGTATTTTCCTTTTGCTGCTGCTGGTTTTGCTTTTATTAAAGCATCAATTATTGTTTCGAAGTTGTCTTTTAGCTTTTCAACACCAAATGATTTTTTACCAATTGGTACGTGGACTATACTTTCTTTGTCTACTCTGTATTCAACTTTACCTGCTTTGATTTCTTGTACTGCTTTTGCAATATCAAATGTTACGGTACCTGATTTTGGGTTTGGCATTAATCCTTTAGGTCCAAGAATTCTACCGATTCTTCCAACTGCGCCCATCATGTCAGGTGTTGCTACAACAACATCAAAGTCAAACCAGTTTTCATTTTGGATTTTTGCAATTAATTCTTCTCCGCCTACATAATCTGCTCCTGCTTCTTCAGCTTCTTTGAGCTTGTCCCCTTTAGCTATAACTAATACTTTTCTAGTTTTTCCTGTACCGTGTGGTAGTACTACTGCTCCTCTTACTTGTTGATCTGCATGTCTTGGATCAACACCTAATCTTACAGAAAGCTCAATTGTTTCATCAAAATTTGCTGTTGCAGTTTTAAGAACTAATTCTAAAGCTTCATCAACATCATACAACTTACCTTTTTCGATAAGTTTTGCACTTTCTTGATATTTTTTCCCTCTTTTTGGCATTTATTTACCTCCTTGTGGTATTAACGGAAATTCCTCCCACTTATTATTTCTCTACTTCTACCCCCATACTTCTTGCTGTCCCAGCAACCATGCTCATGGCAGCTTCGAGACTTCCAGCATTTAAGTCTGGCATTTTTATTTCAGCAATTTCTTTTACTTTAGCTTGTGTAAGTTTTCCAACTTTCTTCTTGTTTGGTTCACTAGAACCAGACTCTATCCCAAGTGCTTTTTTAATTAAAACTGGCACTGGTGGTGTCTTAGTGATAAATGAGAATGATCTATCTTGATATACAGTCAATACTACTGGTATGATCATTCCAAGTTGGTCTTGTGTCCTTGCATTGAATTCTTTAGTAAATTGCATGATATTTACTCCATGTGGTCCCAAAGCTGTACCTACAGGTGGAGCCGGAGTAGCTTTACCAGCTGGTATCTGCAATTTTACCATAGCTATCACTTTCTTAGCCAAAATTTCCACCTCCTTATATGGAATGCGTTATGCATAAATATATTTATAAAGCAAAATTGCTTATAAATCAACTACATCTTATCTATTTGGTTTAGCTCTAATTCTACGAGAGTTTCTCTACCAAACATTGATACAAATACTTTAACTTTTTCTTTTTCTAAGTTTATACTTTCAATTTTCCCAACAAAGTTTTCAAATGGTCCAGAGGTTATTTTAACAGTCTCGCCAACTTTATAATCAGATTCCAACACTCTAGCTTTTTTAGCAACTCCGAGAGCTTTAACCTCTTCGTCTGTCAATGGGATTGGTTTTGACGAAGGACCTACAAATCCTGTAACTCCTCTGGTATTCCTAACTAAGTACCATGATTCATCATTTATGATCATTTTAATAAGGACATAGCCCGGAAATTTTTTTCTCTCTTTAACAGTCTTTTTATCGGATTTGTTTTCGACATATTCTTCAGTAGGTACAACTACTTCAAATATATCATCTCTCATTCCCCTATTCTCAACCATTTTCTCTAGATTTGCTTTAACTTTATTTTCGTGCCCAGAGTATGTATGAACAACATACCACTTTGCATTTTTCTCTCGTTCTTCCCTGCTTAAGTCCTTTTCCGGCATATAATAGGGACTTTTTGTCCCTTCCCTCCCTTATACTACGAAATAATTAAAGATAGTGCTCCTCCAACTATAAGGTCAAGCAAATAAACAACAATTGCAGCTAATACACTCATAAATAAAACAACACCAGTGTAGTTAGTTAATTCTTTTCTATTTGGCCATATAACTTTTCTTAATTCTGATCTTACGCCTTTGAAATAAGAAGAGAGTCTATTAGTTTTTTTTGTTTTTTCTGTTGGTTGTGCCATCTTTTCACATCCTTATGGTATATATTATTTTGTTTCTTTATGAACGGTATGTGTTTTGCAGAATTTACAGTACTTTTTAAGTTCAATTCTCTCAGTTGTATTTTTCTTATTTTTCTTTGTTATATAATTTCTTTGTTTGCATTCTGTACATGCTAAAGTTACTCTATCTCTCAACTACCACACCTCCTAAATCAAGCTATCTATCTGAAAACAGACTACAGGGCACATTTACCCATTTTGTTAAACTACTAATATAAACTATCACAAAACGATATTCATGTCAATAAAATTTTAGAGTGTTTGAGATTCACAAAAAAATTAGGTCAAAAGACCTAATTTTTATTCGTAAACCTTAGTTACAACTCCTGCTCCTACTGTCCTTCCGCCTTCTCTTATAGCGAATCTTTGTCCTTCTTCCATCGCTACTGGAGTGATTAGCTCGATGCTAAATCTTGCGTTGTCTCCTGGCATTACCATTTCTACTCCTTCTTGCAATTGAATGTTGCCTGTTACGTCTGTTGTTCCAAAGAAAAATTGTGGTCTGTATCCATTGAAGAATGGTGTGTGTCTTCCACCTTCTTCTTTGCTTAATACATATACTTCTGCATCAAATTTCTTGTGTGGTTTTATTGTCTTTGGTTTTGCTAGTACTTGTCCTCTTTCGATTTCGGTCCTTTGTACTCCTCTTAATAAAACTCCTATGTTGTCTCCTGCTTGTGCTTCGTCTAGTAGTTTCTTGAACATTTCTAGTCCTGTTACTACTACTGTTCTTGATTCTTCTGTTAATCCTACTATTTCTACACTTTCTCCTACTTTGATTGTTCCTCTTTCTACTCTTCCTGTTGCTACTGTTCCTCTTCCTGTGATTGAGAATACGTCTTCTACTGGCATTAGGAATGGTTTATCTATTTGTCTTTCTGGTTCTGGAATGTATTTGTCTACTGCTTCCATTAACTCTATTATCTTGTCTCCCCATTCTCCATCTGGATCTTCTAATGCTTTTAGGGCTGATCCTACTATGATTGGTGTGTTGTCTCCATCAAATTCATATTCGTTTAGTAGTTCTCTTACTTCCATTTCTACTAGTTCAATTAATTCAGGGTCGTCTACCATGTCTGCTTTGTTCAAGAATACTATTATCTTTGGTACTCCTACTTGTCTTGATAGTAGTATGTGCTCTCTTGTTTGTGGCATTGGTCCGTCTGCTGCTGATACTACTAGTATTGCTCCGTCCATTTGTGCTGCTCCTGTGATCATGTTCTTTACATAGTCAGCATGTCCTGGGCAGTCTACGTGTGCGTAGTGTCTGTTTGGTGTTTCGTATTCTACGTGTGATGTTGAGATTGTTATTCCTCTTTCTCTTTCTTCTGGTGCTTTGTCTATGTTGTCATAGCTTACGAATTCACCTGAGCCATATCTTTTATTTAATACTAATGTGATTGCTGCTGTTAGTGTTGTCTTACCATGGTCTACGTGTCCTATTGTTCCAATATTTACGTGTGGTTTCTTTCTTTCAAACTTTTGTTTTGCCATTTTTATTCCTCCTATATTTATTTTTTGTCTTTATAGAAAACTCGTCCTAGTGTCTCTTGTTATTTGGAGCCCGCGACCGGACTTGAACCGGTGACCTCTTGCTTACCATGCAAGTGCTCTACCTGCTGAGCTACGTGGGCTTACAGTAATCTATTCTACTACATAATTAACATTTTGTCAATACTGCTTAATCGGCGATAAATAAGTTTCAATTTTTTTCCTTATCCTCTGCAGTGCATTATCTACCCTTTTTACTTTGCAATTTAATTTATCAGCCATCTCATTATATGTGCACCCATTCAAGTACATTGAAAAAATCTTTTTTTCAAAATCACTCAAAAGAGCGTTTACTTTGTTTTCGATATTCGTGATTTCCTCTTCAAGAATGCATATTTCTAGTGGATCTAGGCTATTAACCGATGATATCATATCCTCGTATTTTAAATCTGTATATTGCCCACAAACTTCCTTATTTAATGAAACATAATCTTTTAACGGAGAGTTTTTCTGTCTGTTGGCTGAATCAAATGCTGTTATGATCTGCCTAGTGATGCAAATGTTCGCAAAATACTTAAACGAAGTGTATTTATCAGGATTATATGCTTTTATAGCCTCATATAATCCAATTAGTCCTTCTTGAACTAAATCTTCATTTTCTGCTCCCTGTATATAATATCTAGCAGCTTTACGTTTTATGATGCCTGTATATTTTTTTATCAAAATTTCAAGTGCTATTTTATCTTCTTCTTGGGCAAGTTTTACTAGTTGTTCATCTGACATTTGCAAATATTCATTTATGCTATTATTTTCGGTCTTAATTTTCATTAGGCAAGCCTCCTGAAGTTATTGTTCCTTTTTCCATTTGTCTAGAGTATCTTTTAAAAGGTCTTCGAGTTTTCCTACTTGAATATCATTTTGCATATTCATTCTCTTGCGTTTGCGTTCTACTGCTCTCTTTGCATTTTCAATTTCTGCTTTTAGCTCTAATGCAGATATTCTTATCCCTCCTTTTTGCAATATTATGTCTTGCTCAAGCTTATCCGATGTAGCTACGGTTACTTTCTTTAATCTGCCAATCTCATCTAATGCTTTTTCTATGTAGTGATCAGCTAGCTCGTTTTCTTTGGTATAAACAACCTTTACACCTTTATATTCGTCGATTGTAGTGATGTTACCTTTGACCATGTATGCATCAAAGACTACTGTTATGTCAATCTTCGAATAGTGAAGGTACTCAGAAAGGATTTCCAATAAGCTAATCCTGGCTTCTTCCAAGCTAATCTTAGAAAGTTCCTTTAGTTCTTCCCATGAATTTATTATATTGTATCCATCTACATAAAGATATTCTTTCTTCTTAGTTTCCATTTCTTTGTCTTTCCACTTCATATATCAATATTGCTGCTGCTGCAGAAGCATTTAATGATCCTATTTTCCCTTTAATTGGTATTTTTAATAATCCGTCACATTTTTCTTTTACCAATCTAGAGATCCCTTTGCCTTCTGAGCCGATTACCAATCCAATTGGCCCTCTTAAACTGGTCTTATAATATAGGCTTTCACCATCCATATCTGCTCCATAAATCCATAGTCCAAGCTCTTTTAACTCTTCTATTGCTGTAGAAATATTGGTGACTTTAGCTATTTTCATGTGAATAGCTGCTCCTGCCGATGTTTTTATTACCGTTTCATTAACTGTTGCTGCTCTTCGTTTTGGTATGATAATCCCATGAACCCCAGCACATTCAGCAGTCCTTATAATAGCACCTAAATTATGAGGATCTTCTATCCCATCTAATATAACAACAAATGGGTCTTGATTTATTTCTTTTGCATAATCGATTATTTCACTTATATCGCTATAGGTATAATCATTAACGACAGCTATTACCCCTTGATGAGCAAGACCATTAGAGAGATAATCAAGTTTTTCTTTTTCAACATATTGAATTATTATATTTTTTTCTTTAGCCTGATTGATTATTTTGATGATAGAGCCCTTGCTTTCAGATTTTTGTACATAAAGTTTATCAATTTGTGTGTCTGATTTTAAAAGTTCAAGGACTGGATTTCTGCCTATTATGTGATTTGAATTTTTATCATTCATATAAATATCTCCACTCTATTTATTGTCTAGTTCTTTGAAAAAATGTCTTACTTCGTTTATTTTCCCACAGGTCATATTTCCTTCTTTGCATGGGCCTTTTATGCAATTAGGTCCTGCATTTTTAAATAATGTAGGATATACCTTTTTAACTTCCCTTAACATTTCTATAGCTAAGTTTCTAATTTCCCATTGTGCTCTATTGCAAGTTCTTAAACTAAAAAAATTCATAAGACTCCTTGCATTCATAGTCATGACAATTTTAGTTTCACATGCATTCGGGAATAAATATCTTGCATCTTCTATGGATTCTTTTTCGGCTTTTGACCTAGCCTTTTTTTCGCTCATTCCATCAGATATATATTGTTTAGTTTTCTTTTCGGTTAAAATTTGAGTTATTCTATTATATGCTTTTTGATCTTCTTCCATCATCTTTAAGAAAATCTCAGATGCTTCCTCATCTTCTAATATACTAGGTGGCACTATGTATTCAAATTGATCTAATTTTACGTATCTCTGAGATTGTTGTGAGTAACTTGCTAATCTATGTCTAACAAGCTGATGAGTCAAAACCCTTGAAACTCCTTCAATTCCAAATGTAAAGCTTACATGTTCTATTGGACTTTCATGTCCAAGTTCTACTAACATGTTGAGAAAGGATTCTATTTTTTCATCATCTTGACTTTGTTCAATTTCTCCAATTCCAACGTGTGAATAGCATAGTTTTGCTGCAGAGGCTATCAACTTTTCTCCATCGGGCGTATATCTTAACAACTCTACTTTCATATGAATGCTCCTTTATCCAAATCAAATATTTTATTAAAGATTTCTCCTAACCTTTCAAATTGTTCAGTTAAATAAAGATATCCAATTAAGCATTCCAACCCAGTTGCATACTTATAGTCTATGATTTCTGTGTTCTTAGGGGAGGAATTTATCTTTGCATTCCTCCCTCTCCTAATTATGGATAACTCTTTTTCTGTAAATATTCCCTCTAAAATCTTAACCGCACTAGCTTGAGATGTAGCCTTAACGTATTTTCTAGCTTTTTCATTCAACTTATTTACATTTAAATCAACATCTAAGATTGCGCTTCTTACCATCAATTCATATACAGCATCTCCTATATATGCTAATTGAAGTGGGTGAAGCCTTTCTATATCTTCTATAACAAGTTTATTATTTGTCGATTTAAAAATATGGTTTATATCCTTTTCCATTTTACACCATCTTTTGTATCCTCTAGAATTATCCCTCTGTTTTTAAGCTCATCTCTTATCTCGTCTGCTTTGGAAAATTCTTTGTTTCTTCTATAATTATTTCTTTCTTCTATTAATTTTAAAATGTCCTCTTCCAAGATTTCTACTCTCTTAGATAATATCCCTAAAACTCTATTAAGTTCCATAAATACTTTATATACATATTCTAATGCTTCTTTAGGTTTACTTTCATCTAAGTTTTGATTTATATATCTTACGAGTTCAAATATTGATGCTATTGCATCTGCTGTATTTATATCGTCTTCCATGCTATTTATAAATTTATTTTTGTAAAAATCTACATTTTCTTTGATTTCTTCATATTCTTTTTTGTCGTCATTTAGGCTAGCATTTTCAATATAATATTCAAGGTTTGTTTTTGCATTATACAGTCTATCTAATGCGCTTTTGGACTGATCCATAGCTTCCTTACTAAAGTTGATTTGAGATCTATAGTGCGCAGACAATAGAAAGAATCTTAATACTTCTAAATCATAACTTTTCTTTATATCTTTGAGTGTAAAGAAATTCCCTAGTGATTTGGACATTTTCTTGTTGTCAACTGTTAACATGGCATTGTGAAGCCAATATCTTGCGAATGGTTTTCCTGTCAAAGTCTCAGATTGAGCAATTTCATTTTCGTGATGTGGAAATTGCAGATCTTCTCCTCCCGAATGGATGTCTATAGTTTCGCCTAATAAGGCTCTAGCCATAACTGAACACTCTATATGCCACCCGGGTCTACCTTTTCCCCAAGGACTATCCCAAGATGGTTCTCCTTGTTTTTCTTTCTTCCATAAAACAAAATCCAATGGATTTTCTTTGTCTTCGTTGATTTCAATCCTTGCTCCGCTAATTAGCTCATCGATATTTTTTTTGCTCAATTTTCCATAGTCTTTAGCTTTATCTATCCTAAAATACACATTTCCATTTACTTCATAAGCTGCCCCTTTTGCAATTAATCCTTCAATAAACTCTATCATTTTATCGATGTATTCTGTTGCTCTTGGGTGGATGGTTGGATATTCATACAAGTTTAATTCTTTTGCATCTTCCATAAATGCATCTATATAAGTCTGAGCAATTTCAGTGGTTTCTTTTCCTTCTTCTTTTGCTCTATTTATTATCTTATCATCTATATCAGTAAAATTAATAACCATTTTAACATCTAGCCCTTTGTAAATAAAATATCTTCTCAATGTGTCGAAGACTACCAAAGGTCTTGCATTCCCTACATGTATATAATTATATACAGTTGGTCCACAGTTATACATAGTTACTTTTCCTTCTACTAAAGGAATAAACTCTTCTTTTTTTCTGGTAAGGGAATTATATAAATTCATAGTATCCTCCTTGGTTTAAGCCTTATCGAACATATAACGTTAATCATATTATATAATACCTGAATAGATTTTCAAAACATTTCTTGCCCTATTGATTATTTTGTCTTTTCCTAGTAAAAAAAGTATGTTAACAAGCTCAGGCCCGTGTTCGCTTCCTGTTAATGCTACTCTAGTTGGCATAAACAAGTTTTTACCTTTTATGCCTGTCTTTTGCTGAATCTTTTTCATGAAAGTCTTGGCTTCATCTATGTTGAAGTTGTCAATATTTTGTATTTCTTCAATTATGGCATTCATAAGAATTGGAGTATTATCGTTGTTTAAATGTTGATCGAATAAATCCTTATCTATATCGATTTGTTCTGCAAATATAAACATAGATTTTTGGGGTATTTCAGCTATTGTGTTTAAATTTTCTTTCAATGTATCAACTAGACAATCAAGCCAATATTCATTTTCTTTTGCGAATTTTTCATCTATTAAATTTTCATTTATCAAATAAGGAATAGCTAATTCTCTGATTCTTTCTGTGGAAGAAGTGCGTATATAGTGAGAATTTATCCAATTTAATTTATCGATATCAAATATCCCGCCAGTTTTCGAAACCCTTTCAAATGAAAATTTTTCTACCATTTCTTCTAAACTCATTATTTCTTGATTGTCTTCTGGGCTCCAACCGACTAAAGCTAAATAATTTACTAAAGCTTCTGGCAAATATCCTTTATTTCTAAAATCTTCAACCGAAACATCGCCCTGCCTTTTAGATAATTTCTTTCTATCTTTATTTAAAACTGTTGGCAGGTGAACATATGTTGGCTTTTCCCATCCAAAAGCTTCGTATAGATATATATGTTTTGGTGTAGATGGCAGCCATTCTTCACCTCTTACTATATGGGTAATCCCCATTAAATGATCATCCACTACGACTGCTAGATGGTAAGTTGGAAATCCATCTGATTTTAGCAGGACTTGATCGTCCATATCTGAAGTGTTAATAGTTATATGTCCTCTTACCATGTCATAAAAGTTAATGTCTCTATTAAGAGGAAGTTTTAATCTAACTACATATTCTTCACCTTTTTTTATTCTCTCTTTTGCTTCTTCTAGCGGAATATTCCTGCAAAAACCATCATACCTAGGTATCTGCCCGCTAATTTTTTGCTCTTCTCTTACTTTATCAAGCCTTTCTTTAGTGCAAAAACAATAATAAGCATGACCTTTTTCTATTAGTTCATCAACATATTTTTGATAAATATCAAGTCTCTTTGACTGTATATAAGGTCCAAATTCTCCTTTTTCAACGATTTTACCATTTTCTATGAAAACTCCTTCATCATAGCTTATACCTGCCCAGAGTAGTGAATTTATGAGATTTTCAATTGCACCTTCTACAAACCTTGTCTGATCAGTGTCTTCAATTCTTAAAATAAAATTCCCTTTGTTCTGCCTTGCGAATAAATAATTATATAATGCAGTTCTTAATCCACCAATATGAAGATAACCTGTAGGACTGGGTGCAAACCTTACTCTTACATTATCCATATTAATCCCCCTTGATAATTATTGTTCAAATCCTTCCTCTTTAAATGCCGTTATTATTCTATCATAAACTTCTTCTGCTTTTAAATCTTCCTTTTCATTGGATTTCCTTAAAGAAAACTCTACTATGCCTTCATTTGCAAACTTGCCTACTGTGATTCTAACAGGTATTCCAATCAAATCTCTATCATTAAATTTTACTCCAGCACTTTCGTTTCTGTCATCCAATAAAACTTCTATGCCTTTTTTCGTCAATTCATCATATAATTTCTGTCCTAAGGCATATTGTTCTTCTTTTTTTGTGTTGATTATAGTTATTATCACATGGTATGGAGCAACGACAAATGGCCAAACTATACCTTTTTCATCATGATACTGTTCAACTATTGCTGCTAATGATCTCGATACTCCTACTCCATAGCTTCCCATGACAAATTCTCTTTCTTTGCCGTTCTCATCTAGAAATGTTGCATTTAAACTCTTCGAATATTTTGTACCAAGTTGAAATATATTCCCTACTTCAATACCTCTATCTATATAGAGCTTACTACCACATTTTGGACAAATATCTCCTTCTTCAACCAAAAGTAGATCCTCAACTACCTCAGCTTCAAAGTCTCTCCCATAGTTTACATTTCTTAAATGATAATTAGTTTCGTTAGCTCCTACTACTATGTTTCTCATAAAAGTAATCCTTTTATCAACTATTATTCTAGCATCTTTAATCCCAATAGGGCCTGTAAATCCTTTATCTGCTAAACTAATTTCTCTTATTGTATTTTCATCTGCCATTTCCAATTCATGTTCTGCTATTTTTAAATAGTTTATCAGTTTTGTTTCATTTAGTTCCCTATGCCCTGGAATCAATACTACAATAGGTTTGCCAGATGCTTTATAAATAATTGCTTTTCCAAATCTATTTTTATCAATATTCAAAAATTCTGTTAGTTCGTCAATCGTCCTTATATCTGGTGTATATACTTTTTCAATTTCCATCATAGGCTCATTGTTTTCTACTTTAATTACTACATCTGCTTTTTCATCTGTTGCAGCGTAATCACAGTCTTTGCAATATGCAATTCTGCCTTCTCCCACATCACTCATTGCCATAAATTCGTGAGAAATTTTTCCTCCCATTGCTCCTGTATCGCCTTGAACAACTTTATAGTTCAATTTGAGCCTAGTAAATATCGCATCGTATGCATCCCACATCTTTTGGTAAGATAATTTCATGCTTTCTTCATCGACATCAAAACTATATGCATCTTTCATTATAAATTCGCGAGCTCTGATAACTCCAAATCTTGGTCTTTTTTCATCTCTATATTTTGTTTGAATTTGGTATATTATAAGAGGAAGTTGTTTATATGAATTTACCTCGTCTTTAATTAAATTTGTAAAATATTCTTCATGTGTTGGCCCTAAGCAGAACTCTCTGTCATTTCTATCTTTGAGTTTAAACATTTCTGGACCGAAGTTGTCCCATCTGCCAGATGCTTCCCATAGTTCTCTTGGTTGAATTGCTGACATCAATAACTCTTGAGCCCCTTTTTTATCCATCTCTTCTCTGACTATATTTTCAATCTTTCTAATCGACCTATACCCTAAAGGTAGGTATGAATAAACTCCACTAACTAATTTTCTAATCATACCAGCTCTTAAAAGTAGTTGATGACTTGGAATTTCAGCTTCAGCTGGCACTTGCCTTAAAGTTGGCATATAAAGATTTGACATTTTCATTGATTATTCCTCCTCTTTGAATAAATAAAAAAACCTTTCATCTACATAAAGAGACGAAAGGCAAACTCCGCGGTACCACTCTTGTTAATCCAAGTTTCATTGGATTCACTCATAGGCTATAACGAGCCAAACGTTAAGCTTTCGCTAAATGCTCTAGGGTGGGTTCGTCAATCATTGGGCAAGAAACCTCTCAGCTATAAGTTTCCTCTCTAAGTACCATAATTAACTACTATTTCCTCTCATCGCTACTAATTTTATAGTCTATACAAAAATATTTTTATTGTCAACATCTTTTTCAAGCAGGCAAACACAATAGCTAGTCATTCCTTCTTCTCTGCCTTCAAACCCAAGTTTCTCAGTGGTTGTTGCTTTTATGCTTATGTTTTCAATGTTAGTGTTTAAAGCATTTGCCACATTTTCTCTCATCTTATTAATATATGGAGCTAGTTTTGGATTTTGAGCAGCTATAACAGCGTCTATATTGCCTACTTTATATCCGCTATTTTTCATAAGCTCATACACTTTTTTCAATAGGATCATACTAGAAATGTCTTTATATGCCATATCGGTGTCTGGGAAGTGTTTCCCAATGTCACCTAATGCCAAAGCTCCTAAAATAGCATCCATTATACTGTGAACTAAGACATCTGCATCAGAATGGCCTAACAATCCTTTCTCATGCTGAATTTTAACTCCCCCTAGTATAAGCTCTCTATGCTCGTTAAATTGATGAACATCCATACCAAATCCAATTCTCATAGTACACCTCCAAAATCATCATTCGATTTGTTGGTCTCAATATTTTTTAGTATTGACTCAGCAATAATCAAATCTTCTGGTGTAGTAATCTTTATGTTATCATAACTTCCCATAATCATCATGACAGGATGTCCGTATTTTTCGACTAAAGAACTATCATCAGTTGCTACTATACCTTCGAAGTTAGCATATTCATAGCCTTTTTTTAATAGATCTGTTTTAAAACACTGCGGTGTCTGAGCAGCCCACAACAACGCTCTATTTGGAGTATGATGCACTTTATTGTTTTCATCCACTACTTTTATGGTATCTTTCACTGGTACTCCAATGACACAAGCACCATATTTAATTACTCCTTCAATTCCTTTTAATATAAGCTCTTCTCTTAAAAAAGGTCTTGCTCCATCGTGAGTAAGTACAATATCTGATTTCTCGCTCAATGCCAATATCCCATTATATATTGAGTCTTGTCTTTCCTTTCCACCTTTAACTATATTTGTAACTTTCTTAAACCCATATTTCTTAATTATTTCTTTTTTACAATATTCGATTTCTGTTGCTCTTGCAACAACTACAATTTCATCTATATATTTTGATCTGTCAAATTTCTCAATTGTATGAGCTAGTATTGGTTTATTGTCGATCAAAATAAACTGTTTGTTTACACCGCTGCCCATTCTGTTGCTCATTCCGGCTGAAGCGATTATGACTGATACAAAATTGCCATTATACATTATCATCACCTCTATCTAAGCTAATTTTATTTAGGCTTTGCAAAAATCATTTTGCCAGCAGAGGTCTGAAGCACCGATGTAACGACTACGTCTATGTTCTCGCCTATATATTTTTTGCCAGATTCCACTACAATCATTGTACCATCATCTAAATATGCTAATCCTTGCCCTGACTCTTTTCCGTCTCTAACAACTTGCACTAGCATCTCTTCCCCCGGCAATACAACTGGTTTTACAGCATTTGCCAAATCATTTATATTAAGCACTTCTATACGTTGAACTTCTGCGACCTTATTTAAATTATAATCGTTAGTTATTATTTTACCATTTAGCATTTGAGTAAGCTTTAACAACTTGGAATCAACTTCTGTTATATCTTCAAATTTTTTATCATGAATAATAATTTCGGTATCTAGCTCATTTTGAATTCTGTTTAATATGTCAAGCCCTCTCCTACCTCTATTTCTTTTTAAAGGATCAGAGGAATCAGCTATGTGCTGAAGTTCTTCTAAAACAAATTCAGGAATTACTAGTGGTCCTTCTATAAAACCAGCTTTTACAATATCTGCAATCCTGCCGTCAATAATAACACTTGTATCTAATATCTTTGGAGAAGTCTTAAAAGATTTCAATTTGTCTTTTGAACTCCTCTTTATTAAGTCATTGTCTGTTGTAAAATTTTTAATGCTAGCATTGATATCGTCTATTTTCCTAAATGGAATTCTTATCCCTAAATATCCAAAGAATATATATAGCAATACTGATCCAGCAAGCCCAATATATGGTATTTTTATCATATATAGAGGTTGGCTTAATAGATACGCTATAATCAAGCCTATGATTAAGCCTATTGAACTAAATATTATGCTTTGCAAAGTAAATCTCTGCAATTCATGTTCAATTCTTTTTGCTAAATATTTAGCAAATTGTATGAATTTAGGGGATAAAAAGAAAAATATAATTCCAAATATTATAACAAAAGAAATAATAGCTATGATTGAGTTGCTTCCACTAAAATTAATCAAATTTAAATTATCTAATATACTATATAAAAGAAATCCTAATGCCATTCCAAATGAAGTGATGATAGCTCTGACTATTTTTTCTACCATCTTTTCACCTCCTCTTTTTAAAAGTATTATATCTGTATTTGCCTAAACTTTCCAGATATTTTTATGTTTGCTCATTAAAAATAGCTTCCTGAACTAATCTCTCAATCTCTAAAATTGATAAATTAGCCGCAAGCACTAATTCAGAAAATAATATTTTTTTTGCATCATTCAACATTTTTCTCTCACCTGTTGAAAGACCCTTTTCTTTATCTAAAATACTTAAGTTCCTAACGACTTCTGCAATTTTATATATGTCTCCGGTTTTTATGTGATCTAAATTTGCTCTATATCTCCTATTCCAATTATCAGGCATTTTTGATTTATTATCTCTTAATATATCAAAAATTTCTTTTACTTGTTCTTCTGTAATTATATCTCTTACTCCGACTTCTTCTATATTTTCCACAGGTACCATTACTTTCATATCTCCGATTGGCATTCTCAATATAAAGTATTTTCTTTTTTCTCCCAACACTTCTTTAATTTCTAAATCCTCTATCACTCCAGCGCCATGCATTGGGTACACAATCTTATCGCCAATTTTAAACATAGGATTTCCTCCTTTTATAGATTCTACATTTTAAGTATAACCCAACTAATGGAGAATGTAAAGTTTATATAGTATCATAACCATTATTTAGAGTCAATTATTTTTTATTTCATTGTAATTTTACACAATTTAAAGAAAATTTTTAATCTTATTTCATAATGTTTGACAAACCCCGTAGACTTTTTTTATAATGAATGTAAGAAAGGGTGATTTTATGGATACACTAGATGAAAAAAATATTATAGATGATTTGCAAACATTATCAAGTAGAGTTTCAATTAGACATAAAAGTATATTGGATATAATGACAAAGTTAGATGAATATAACGCAAGAATTAATAGAGCCGTAGCAAAATCAGTAACAAACTGCGGGTGCATAGAGATTGTAGCTAAAAAACAGGATTTTGATTCTGACACTCTTGAGGAATTAGTTCAAACGTTAGATTCCCATGTCAGAGGAAATATCTGTAATGTTTGTAAGGAAAAATTAGAAGAAGAAATCGGAGCATATATCTTTTTTTTGAGTTCTTTAGCTGAAACTCTCGGCTTTAATCTATCTGATACAATAAAAAAAGAATTAGAGAGAGACAAAATTCTCGGAATATATACAATGAAATAGTGGGGTATTCCCCCACTATTTAAAAAACTCCTTAAGTACATCTTTAAGCAATTTATTTTTAACAATCTCCAAGTTCTTAAATTTTGTATTCATTATAACATCATAGGGAATATAAGCTTTTTTTATACCCATTCTTTCGGCTTCTTTTAATCTTGATTCTAAAGAAGGTATTTTTTTAAGTTCTCCAGTTAGTCCCACATCCGCTAAAAAAACAGTGTCCGTATCTATGGCTATATCATAAAATGAAGAAGCAATACTCATTATAATAGCCAAATTTGAAGCCTGATCTTTTAATCTGATTCCTCCTGTAGTTTTAATTACAACATTTTTGTCATATAAATTTATTCCCCCACGTTGTTCTAGAACTGATATCAAGGTATTTAAATGATCTCTCTTCAATGAATCGCTAATTCTTGAAGGATATGGTGTGAACGAATGAGATACTAGTGATTCTATTTCTAAGATTATAGGTCTGGTACCTTCTTTCACTACTGTTAATGAGCTTCCTGATACGTTGTTATCTTTGTTTCTTCTAGTCATAAAAAACTCACTGGGATTGTCTATAGAAAGCATTCCTCTTTCAGTCATACTGAAAAAGCCAATTTCCCCAGTAGATCCATACCTGTTTTTTGTAGTAATCAAAGTTCTTAGCTCTTCTCCTGATTCTCCTTCTATAACAAGAACGCAATCCACTAGGTGTTCAAGTGCTCTAACTCCAGCTAACTCATCCTCTTTAGTCATCTGTCCTACTATGAAAACTACTTTTGGTTTCTTGCTCTCTTTTGCTAATTTGACAAGTTCATTTGCACATCCCATTGTCTGAGTAGGAGAGCCTGCACGAGAAGGTAACGCTTCTTCTACTGTAAATGTTTGAATGCTATCAATTATAATAAATTCAGCATCTAAATTATTAGCTACTTCAACCACTCTATCTAAGCTATTATCCGAAATCACAAATAAATTTTCATCTATATCAGTTAATATTCTTAAAGCTCTAGATTTTATTTGTGAGCTGGACTCTTCTCCAGATGCATATAAAACCTTGGTTCCTTTTTTTGCTAGTATATTGGCAATCTGCAATAGCAGAGTAGATTTCCCAGCACCGGGCTTTGCGGTAAGGATAGTCACAGAATCTCTGACTATCCCTCCCCCCATTACTCTGTCGAATTCATTTATTTGCGTTTTTATCCTTTCACTATTTTTAGAGTCTACTTCAGATAATTTAAACGGAGTGATTGTTGATTTTGTCTTTGTTTTTTCAAATAACTCTACCGAAACAATCTCCATAGTCCCAAACTCATTGCACTGTGGACATTTACCTAAAAACCCTACCATCTCATATCCACAGCTTTTACATCTATATATGTTTGATTTCTTAGGCACTTAGCTTTCCTCCAAATTATTGTTTTAATGCAGTCTTTTTGAAAACTAAATTTTCTCCGTCATAATCAATTTCGACTTCATCATCTATGTGGATATTCCCCTTTAATATCTCCTCAGCTAATTTATCTTCAATCATTTTTCTGATTGTTCTTTCTAGTGGTCTAGCTCCGAATACAGAATCGAATCCTTGTTTTGCAATATATTTCTTTGTATCTTCAGAAATCTTTACCTTTACTCCCAATCTACCTAATCTTTCTTCTAGTCCTTGTACCATCAAGTCAACTATTGCATATATTTGATTTTCTTCAAGTCCATGGAAAACTATTATCTCATCAATTCTATTTAAAAATTCAGGTCTAAAAGTCCTTTTTAGTTCTTCTGTTATAATCTCTTTCATTCTTTCATATTCTTTTTTGTCATTTTCTTCATTTGTTGAGAATCCAAGAATATTTTGCTTTTTAATTGAAGTAGCCCCTACATTTGATGTCATGATTATAACTGTATTTTTAAAGTCTACTGTCCTTCCTTTAGAGTCAGTTAATCTACCATCATCCAAAATTTGCAGAAGCATGTTGAATACTTCTGGGTGTGCTTTTTCAATCTCGTCAAACAAAACGACAGAATAAGGTTTTCTTCTAACTGCTTCAGTTAATTGGCCTCCCTCTTCATAACCAACATATCCTGGAGGAGATCCTACAAGCCTTGATACTGAATGTTTTTCCATATACTCGCTCATGTCTATTCTTATCATTGCATCTTCATCGCCAAATAGTGCTTGTGCTAGAGCCTTTGCTAAATATGTTTTACCCACACCAGTTGGTCCAACAAATATAAAACTTCCTATTGGCTTGTTTGGATCTTTTAATCCTACTCTTGCTCTTCTTACAGCTTTAGAAACAGCTTCTACTGCTTGATCCTGACCAACAACTTTCTTGTGAAGTTCTTTTTCTAAGTTTAATAGTCTTTCGCTTTCTTCAGTGCTCATGTTTGTAACAGGCACTCCGGTCCATTGAGATACAATCTCAGCTATTTCATTGTAACCAACTACTAGATTTGTATCATGTCTTTTCTTTTCCCATTGTATTTTTTTGTTTTCCATTTCTTCTTTTATTGTTTTTTCTTCATCCCTTATGCGAGCTGCTTTTTCAAAGTTCTGAGTATTGATAGCTTCTTCTTTTTCATGCTGAAGTTCTTCTAATCTTTCTTCTAATGTTTTCAACTCTAAAGGAGCAACGTAATTATTTACTCTCAATTTTGACGCAGCCTCATCAATCAAGTCAATTGCCTTATCTGGCAAAAACCTATCGGTTATATATCTATATGACAATTCAGCAGCCGCTTGTATAGCTTCATCAGTTATTTTTACACCATGATGAGCTTCATATCTATCTCTTAATCCTTGGAGAATTTTAATTGTGTCTTCTACACTTGGTTCCTCTACCATAATAGGTTGCAATCTTCTCTCTAGTGCAGAATCTTTTTCAATATACTTTCTATACTCATCAATTGTAGTTGCTCCTATTATTTGCAATTCCCCTCTTGCAAGTGTTGGCTTAAGAATGTTTGAGGCGTCAATTGCTCCTTCAGCAGCACCAGCTCCAACTATAGTGTGGAGTTCATCTATAAACAATATGACATCTCCAGCTTCTTTCAATTCTTTCATAACGGCTTTTAACCTTTCTTCGAATTCTCCCCTATATTTAGCACCTGCTATTAACCCAGGTAAATCTAGTGTCAATATTCTCTTGTCTTTAATAACTTCCGGCACCGTGCCTTCAACTATCTTTTGTGCCAGTCCTTCAATTATAGCGGTTTTACCAACTCCCGGCTCTCCTATGAGCACTGGATTGTTTTTAGTCCTTCTACTTAAAACTTGTATAACTCGCTCTATTTCTTTGGATCTGCCTATTACAGGATCTATTTCTCCATTTTGAGCCATTTTATTTAAATCAATTGTATATTTATCAAGATTTGGTGTTTCTTTCTCCTCTTCGTTCATCTTGTTGTAATTTGCTGGGTCTGTGATTTTAGTAACAATCCTTTGTGCTAATTTTTGAGGATCTATGCCTAATCTCTTTAGTATAGTTGTAGCAATGCCTTCCCCTTCGACTATTAATGCTAACAATAAATGTTCAGTACCAACGTAGTTGTGTCCTAAATTTCTTGCTTCTTGAAATGATAATTCAAATACTCTCTTTGTCCTAGGTGTATATCCTAAAACCTCAGAGCCTTCTTCTCCCATTCCTACTATATTATATACTTCTGTTCTTATTTTATCTAATGTTACACCGAACTCTTTTAATGTTGTAGCAGCTAAACCCTGATCCTCTGCCATTAATCCTAGGAGTAAATGCTCCGTTCCTATATAATTATGGTTGAACTTTTTAGCTTCTTCTTGAGACAACAAAATTGCTTTCTGTGCACTTTCAGTAAATCTGCCATTCATACCCATATAAAACCCTCCATTAACTAAAATAATTTCTGACTATATCTGCTCTCATTATATCTCTTTCAATTCTATTCATAGCTTTATTTGATCTATTTTGAATATTCCCCGGTTTAATATCTATCATCAGTTTTATCAAATCCTTATATTTTTCATCCTCTATAAGCTTTAAATCAAGCCCCAGCTTAACAATAGATATCTGCTCCATAGCTTCATTAGATGATATCATTCTTGCGTTTTGCAAAATCCCTAGAGCTCTATATACCTTATCCTCAATCTCCAATTTCTTATTTTCCAATAAAAAGTTTCGCGTATTTTGCTCTCTGTTTCTAATTTCATTTGCTACTTCGTCAATTTTTTTGATGATTTCAGTTTCTGTTTCTCCAAGTGTTAATTGGTTAGAAACTTGATATAAATGTCCAACTGCTTCTGTCCCTTCGCCATATATACCTCTAATTGTTAGTCCTATTCTTCTTAGAGCATCCATTAATCCCATGATATAACCTGTTATTGTCATTGCTGGTAAATGAAGCATCACTGATGCTCTTAAGCCAGTCCCAACATTAGTTGGACAAGAAGTTAAATATCCATATTCATTATGAAATGCATAATCTAATTTAGATTCTAACAAGTCATCAATTTTCTCACATTCTTCCCATGCTTGATTCAATTTCAATCCAGGATATAATGTTTGAAGTCTTAGATGATCTTCCTCATTTATCATTATTGTTGCCTTTTCATCATTTCTCAAATAGAATGCACTTTTCCCAGTCTGTTCAACCAACCCTGGACTTATCAAATGATTTTCCATAAATCTCATTTTTTCACGTGGTTCCAATTGCTCAAGGTTGTAGTATACATATTCCCCATTAGGAAGTAATTCATCAACAGCTTGTCTGATTTTTTCCAAAGTCTTAATTGCCTCTTCTTTTGATGAATACAATGGAAAAGTATCGTTTTTTAAATTTCTGGCTAATCTAATTCTTGAACTCACCACAACAGGGTCTATTTGACTATCTTCAATCCATTTGGTCATTATTATCACTCCTGTCAGCTAGCTCCAATTTGTTTTTTAATTCCTTAATCTCGTCCCTCAATAGAGCTGCTTTTTCATATTCTTCATTCTTTACTGCTGTATCTAGTTCACTAATTAGCCTATTGATATCTTTTTCAATCAACAATAATGGATAAGCCCTCTTGGGCATTTTCCCTGTATGTTTAGTATGCCCATGTATACCCTTAATGATATTCTTTAAATCATCTCCAAATGCATCATAGCATTCTGAGCATCCTAGCTTTCCTGTTGATCTAAATTTTTCATAACTCAATCCACAATTTTTACATTTAACATCAGGTGTAGAGTAAATACTTCCAAATAGCTTATGCAACGGGAACTTGTTTATTAAATCTTCCTTATATCCAGCCGCACAAATCTCGCATAAATGATGTTCTTCCACTACTCCATTTATGACTGTTTTGTAATGAATTTTAGCATCTCTCTTTTTGCATGATTCACATATCATTTTTTATCCCTCTATTCAACAAGTATTAGTATAATGTTTTTCAATATATTAGCCCTTAGTCTATTTCTATCTTCCACTTCAACCCCAAAAGCTCTATCACTGGTAGCAGCTTTAATCAAATCTGCCTCTTTTTTAGATATAAGACCCTCTTCATAAAATGTCTTTATTATATCCACAGCTTTAGACTCTGTAATTGATTCCCCAATTAAGTCATTGATTATATGTTCAAAGTCAAAACCTTGCCTTTCTTTGAAATCAACTTTTACTATCTTTATATACCCACCGCCGCCTCTTTTACTCTCAATATAATATCCTTTATACGGAGTAAATCTTGTGCTTAGTACATAATTTATTTGCGATGGTGCACAATCAAAATAATTCGCTAACTCATTTCTTTGTATTTCGACAACACCATTCATTTCATCGATTAGATTTTTGATAAATTCTTCAATTATATTGCTTAGCCCAGACATAACAGCTACCTCCTTGACTTTGACTTTCTTTGTCTTATGGGATGAAAAATTAAGCCTTTAAAGGCTTAATTAATATTCTCTAACTTTATTGTATTCTGAGTCATCTTTAAACATCGATACTTTCTGTCTCTTATTTACAAATGCACTATCATAAGTAGTATCGATAATTTTCCATTCCCCATCTATAAATACTTCATTCCAAGCATGGTAACTTTTAAGATCATTTTTATAACCCTTTACAAGTTTACATGGTATACCTTCAGATCTCAACATGCTGGCAAATAATGAAGAATAATCATAACAGATGCCTTTTTTAGAGTCTATTGTGGAATTTAAATCTGGAACATAATCATCATTTAAATTCTTTATCTTGGCTCTATCATATTTCATGTTTTTAACAATATATTCATAAACTGCAATAATTTTTTCTTCGTCAGTAGATTTATCTGCTATTACCTCTTTTTTCAAAGCCACAAGCTTCTCATTGTTTTCCCAATCAACTGGCTGTGCAGAAGCAAGAAACGCATCAACTGGTTCTTCAGAAAGATACATATACTTTTTATCGAGGACTCTATATCTATTGCCTTCGATATGTTTTAAAAGTTTTACTTCATAATTTCCTGTGCCTAGTTGCATCGGGAGATATATGGTTGAGTTTGACATGCTGTAGTAGTATTTGTTTTCTCCATGTTGTACAGCAACTCTAACCCCTTGCCCATATTCTGATGATTCAACTTTCATCCGATTATATAATGCAGTTACACTAAATTGAGATTCTGCCGAAACCACCCCATAAAAGTTAAACATTAAAAATAAGGACAAAAATAAACAAACGAGTCTTTTACACATAGTAAACTCTCCTTTCGGTAGCTGGCTGCCCTTTAAGGCCCTATAGCTTTGCGTCCCTGCTTTTCAACAGGTTTGCCTTTATCGTTTGACAGTTTACAAAACAAAAACTCTTTTGTAATTGTCAACTGTATTATATCACAAATATTAATTTGTAATCAATATTTTTTTAAAAAAATATAAGAGGTGTTAACACCTCTTATATTTATTAGTGATTTTCTTTTTCTCTTTTTGCCTGTTCAATTATTTTTTCAGCTATCATAGATGGAACTTCTTCATATCTTACAAATTCCATTGTGAAACTCCCTCTAGCTTGAGTCATAGCTCTTAAATCAATTGCATATTCAAACATTTCAGCATGAGGGGCTTCTGCTACTATCTTTTGGCTACCATCTGGAAGTTGTTCCATACCTAGTATCCTTCCTCTTCTCTTGTTCATATCACCCATTACATCTCCCATATACTCTTCGGGAATAACTATTTCTACTCTGACAATAGGTTCTAAAAGTACAGGCTTTGCTGCTTCCATACCTTTTTTAAATGCTAATGAAGCAGCTATCTTAAATGCCATTTCATTTGAGTCCACATCATGATAAGATCCATCAAACAATACAGCTTTAATATTTACTACTGGATAACCTGCCAGAACGCCGTGTTCTAAAGACTCTCTAATCCCTTTTTCAACTGCCGGCCAGAAGTTTCTCGGCACAGACCCACCAAATATTTCTTCTGCAAACACGAATTCTTCTTCGCATGGTTCAAATCTAATGTGTACATCACCATATTGACCTGCTCCACCAGATTGTTTTTTATGCTTTCCTTGTACAGATGCTGTCCCTTTTATTGTTTCTCTATATGCTATCTTAGGACTTGTTAATACTACATCTACTCCGAAATTTTGTTTTAATTTATCAACTATTACTGAAAGTTGAACATTTCCTTGTCCACCTATCAAAAGTTGTTTTGTTTCAGAGTTTCTTTGTATTACAAAAGTAGGGTCCTCTTCCATTAGTTTAGCTAAAGATGCCGATATCTTTTCTTCATCACCTTTGTTTTTAGGTTCTATAGCCATAAACAATGTTGGTTGAGGATATTCTATTGTATCGTATAACACAGGATTATTTTTGTCGCACAATGTATCCCCTGTCTGAGTAAAATTAAGTTTTGATGTTGCTCCTATATCTCCAGCTAAAATCTCAGTTGCTTCAATCTGATTTTTCCCTCTTAAGAAAAACAGATTCCCTAATTTCTCGCTTTTTTCTTTTGTAGAATTGAAAACTTCAGTTTCCTTGGTTATCTTGCCAGATAACACTTTAAAAATTGAAATTTTTCCTACGAATGGATCGGCAATAGTCTTGAATACAATCGCTGAAAACGGTTCCTTTACATCTATTTTTCTCTCGACTTCTTTATCATTCCATTTCCCTTTTACACTTACTAAATCAGCTGGAGAAGGCAAATATTTAATGATTAAATCCAATAAAAAATCGGCTCCTATTGCTTTTTCAGCTGATCCCAATACTAGAGGTACCAAATCAGCAGATTTAACAGCTAATCTTATGCCCTTTTCGATCTCTTCAGGAGTGAATTCCAATCCATCAAAATATTTTTCCATCAATGTTTCATCAGTTTCAGCAACTTTTTCTATAATCTTTTCTTTTATTTCCTCTATTCTATCCTTTTGCTCATCAGTTAGAGGAATTTCTTTCCTTGTTTTACCAGAATATTCGTATGCCTTTTCTTCTATTACGTTTACAAATCCTTTGAAACTTTCAGCTTCACCGATTGGGAATGCAAAAGGTATGATTTTTTCCCCGAATTTTGTCTGTAATTCTTCCATCACTTTATCGAAATTTATATTTTCTTTATCCATTTTGTTTAAAAAAATAAGTCTAGGGGTTTGATATTTTTCAACATTCTTCCATGCTTTTTCTGTACCTACTTCTATGCCAGAAGACGCATCTACTAAGACTATTGAACTTTCGGAAGCCCTTTTGGCCCCATACATCTCTCCGATAAAATCAAAATATCCAGGTGTATCCAATATATTTATTTTTACATTATTCCATTCTACTGGAATAACAGAGGTTGCTATCGAAACTTTTCTAGCTATCTCTTGCTTATCAAAATCTGAAATTGTGTTTCCTTCTGTTACTTTTCCTTGTCTAGTGGTTACTCCTGCTTGGAATAAGAAAGCTTCTGTCAATGTTGTTTTACCATTGCTACTATGCCCCAATAAAGATACATTTCTAATTTTGTCTGTTGAATACGATTTCAACATGCATTCCCCCTAACTAGAATTTTATAAATTAAATATTTATCAAAATAGTTCCACGCTTTTAAATTATAACACGAATTTTCTAATTAATCAAAATATAATTTAAAAGAGTTTTCAAAAAATTTTGCATATACTCTCATTTTGTTATATATCTAATGTCAGCCCATAAATGATCCTTTGTAATATCTACTACAGAAAAAGTTTTCTTAAATTCTCCTCCCCTAGGATAAGTAGGGCTTCCAGGGTTTAAAAATAGGATATCTTCTATTTTGTCAATAAATGGTATGTGTGTATGTCCAAAGAATACAGCTTGAGCATTTTCTTTCTTTGCTTGATTTTCCAACTCTCTTAATCCCATCTTTACGCCTTCTTTATGTCCATGTACCAACAAAATTTTATGCCCTAATAATTCAATTAATAATTTATCTGGATAATCAGCATAAAAATCTCCATTGCCTCGAACTATATATTTTTCATTAATCTTTAATCTGTTAGCTATCTCTTCACCATCTTCAACATTATCTCCCAAGAAAAATATGCAATCAAATTTTTCTTTATTTACAGTTTTAATAAGAGGTGAAATTTTTCTATGAGTGTCACTAATTACTAATATTTTCATAATCTTCACCAAGTATCTCTTCCAAAATTTCTTTTAAATTTTCTAAAGCTTTTCTTCTATGACTTATCCTATTTTTAGTGTCTAGATCCATTTCCCCAAAAGTTTTATCAAATCCTTCTGGCTGAAAAACTGGATCATATCCAAATCCGCTTTCTCCCCTAGGGGTTGCAACTATCTTTCCATAGCATCTCCCAGAAGCTGTATACTCTTTTTTATCTTCGGTGATCAAAGAAATTACTGTTTCAAAATATGCTTTACTCTCTTTGCCGTTTAGTTTTTTCAAAAGCAATTCTACATTTTTTTTATCATTACCATCTTCTCCTGCATATCGTGCTGAATATATACCAGGTTCTCCGCAAAGATCTTCTACAAACAGCCCAGTATCGTCTGCAACTACTATCCAATCAATTTGTTTTGCTATCTCTCTAGCTTTTTTGAAACTATTTTCCAAAAGAGTATCACCATCTTCTTCTACTACTAAGTTTTTTAGCCCTACTTCATTTTTTGATAAGATCTCAAGGGGCAATCCCTTAAGTATTTCTTTGATTTCATTAACTTTGTTTTGATTGTCGGAAGCTATTACTAGTTTTCTCATATTCATTCCCCTATATATGAATTTATTTCCCCAAAAATTGATTTTTCTAACTCTATAATTTGATTATTCCCTTTTGAAGCTAAATCTAATAAAATATTTAGTTCTTCTCTAGAAAATGGTTTATGCTCACCTGTCCCTTGGATCTCAACAAATTCTCCCTTTCCTGTCATTACTACATTCATATCGACTAATGCTTTGGAATCTTCTTCAAAACATAAATCCAATACAGGTCCCTCTTTTATAATTCCTACGCTAACTGCAGCTAAGTAGTCCTTTATCGGAAGTTTATTCCCTTTATCCTTGAATTGTTTATATAAAGCATCTACCATAGCAATATATGCTCCTGTGATTGAAGCAGTCCTTGTTCCTCCATCTGCTTGAATTACATCGCAGTCGATCCAAATAGTTCTTTCTCCAAGTGCTTTTAAATCTATTACATTTCTTAAAGACCTTCCAATGAGCCTTTGGATTTCTTGATTTCTTCCATCAATTTTGCCCTTTACAGAGTCTCTTACTTTCCTCACAGAAGTACTAGCTGGCAACATTGCATATTCGCTCGTTATCCACCCAGTTCCGGTGTTTTTTAAAAAGAAAGGTACTTTTTCTTCAATCATGGCTGTACATATTACTTTTGTATTCCCTACTTCTATCATCACTGAACCATATGGATGCATTAAATAATCCCTAGTTATTTTAATGTTTCTTAATTCATCATAATCTCTGTTGTCAATTCTCAATTAAATCTCCCCTATTCTTATAGATTATTAAAAAAAACAGTTAGTATGTTAAAAAATAAATCTCCTTTAGGAGATTTATTTTTTAACAGCATTAAAGTATCCACCTCTTATTGGACTAATGTTATTTATTGTCAAAAATGCATTTTTATCAATGCTCTCAACTATTTTTCTAAGTTTTGTTAAATCTTTTCTGTTTAATACCACATTGAAAATTTCTCTACTTCCTTTTAGTCCTTCTCCTACGATAACCGTAACCCCAAATCCATTTTCTCTTAAAGCCTTAAGTAATTCTTCTTTTTTATCAACCCCTGGGATTATTTGAGCAAAAAGATTTCCTAAAGCTATCCTATTTTCAAGAATTATACCAACATAATTTCCAGTAGCAAATCCTAAGCAATATGCAAGTAAATTTAATGGGTTATCCAAGCTGGTAACAACTCTACCAAGAATTGTGACATATATTCCAACCTCAAAAAATCCAATTGCAGCAGCTTGCACTTTCCTTCCTTGAACTACCATCAAAGTTCTAATAGTAGCTAATGAGACATCAAGTACTCTAGCAAAAAAAATAATAGCATAACCTAAAAAAGCTTCCAATTTTTTTGTATCTCCTTTCAATAAATAAGGGAAGGTATCCCTTCCCTTATCATTTTAATACTGTTTAAAATATTCTTCAACCCCATTTGCAATTCCTAAAGCTACTTTCTCCTGAAATGAGTTATCAACTAATCTTTGAGCATCATCTGGATTCGATAAAAAAGCAGTCTCTATAAGTATTGCTGGCATATTAGTAAGCCTTAGCACTACTAAATCTGATCTTTTCTTTATTCCTCTAGAATTTATCCCAGTAGAACTTATTATTGAGTCGTGTATTGTTTTTGCAAGAGGATATTGGTCAGTTGATTTATTTGAACTTTCTGTAGCCGGACAATATAGCACTTCTAAACCGTTTACCGAGTTAGAAAGTGTAGAATTAGCATGAATGCTTATAAATAAATCTGCATTTATATCATTTGCAATCTTGGGTCTTTCATACAAGTCAACGAATACATCATTTCTTCTAGTCATGATGACGTTATAACCTCTTTGTTTTAATAAAGATTCAAGTTTTAAAGCGATCGATAAATTTATATCCTTTTCTTTATCCCCAAATACAGAAATAGCACCCGGGTCTTTCCCACCATGCCCAGCATCTATTACAATCGTTTTTGTTGATGGGTTCAAAGGAGTTGTATTTTCAGATGTTGCGTTGATTTTATAATATGGACTACTTTCTTCTCTATTATATATAATTTTCTTATTCAAGTTTATAATCAATATAGATGTATTTGCTGTCTTTTCTATTTCAATAGTACTTATAAAGTTATCATTTATATTATATTTACCAATTGGAATATCTATTAAAGTATTATCAAATGAAATTATCAATTGGTTGTTTTGAGCAATATAATCAGTTATTACTAGATTATTTGGAATCCCTGGGATACTAAGATCAAATGAAGTTTGATTGCTAGTATAAGAAACATAATTAAATAAAGTGTTTTCAGGAACTATGTATAGTTCATCCCCACTCTTAATAATATCGACTTTAGGATTAACTCCAGAATTTATGTCTAAAACAACTCTAACTATCTTTTCATTTTGACTATTGTTGGTATCAGATGTAAACTGTGAAACTCTGACAGAGTTAACAAATCCAAATTTATAGTTATATATTTGGGAAGAATTTCCCAATAAAGCTGCATCTTTAATATCTACCACAAAACGAGTTGGATTGTTTAATGTAAAGCTATTGAATTCATTCCCATTTACTCCTTTTATGACTACTGCTTCTTTTCCGTCCATAAAACCCATGCTAATATTTGATATATTATTGACAGTTGCTTTAGGTGTATTTGGATTAAAAGAAAATATTAGTGTTTTTCCATCAGGAGTTTTTTCAACAACCTCTTTCCCTTCTGAGTTCATAATAATTGTCATTTTAATTTCATAGGGATTTGGAGGTAGCGATGATTGTTCAGCTACAACCTTATTAATCAATGTGCCTCCAATATCATTCTCATAGATAAGTTGATTGTTCCCCATTATATTTAATTTAGCATTTTTGAACACTAAATTATAAACCTTTTGATTTGAATCATAATTTAATTGATATTCTAATTCCTTATCACTATCAATTGCTAATTTATGGTTTCCATTTGAGTCAAAAACAGTTCTAATGTTTGTTATAGAAGCTATTGTTGATGTATTAATTTGTGCAGTGTAATTGTTTTGATCCCATAATACTTCATATCCTAACACCTCAGATATGAATCTAACCGGTACCATTGTTCTTCCATCAGGCTTTCCATCAATATTATAAGTAACTAATTTGGGGACAGAGTTTTTGTCTAGAATTCTTTCAACCCCATTTACTAATACTTTATTACTATCAACCGTCAAGATAACTTCTGTTGGCCCATTAACTACAGTAACTTTTTTGGTGTCAGCTTCCCATCCAACAGTCGCTCCAAAACTCTCAGCTACAAATCTTAAAGGGACTAGAGTCCTATCTCCTAGTATAAATGAAGGAACTTTAGAATCTAATTCATTCCCATCCACAAGGACTGAAACTTGTCTAACTTTAGTGCTATTCCCATCAATTCCTACAGTGAAAAATTCACTGGCATATGCATTTTTACTCATAATTATAAAAAACATTATAAATAATAATGATATTAGTTTCTTGTTCATTTTAAAGCTCCTTCCTCAAAATTTCTAGTTACGAATATCCTTCCTTTAAAATAATATATATCACTTTAGAAAAATGGTTTCAAGCAATTTGAGAATTTGTAATGATAATGTAACATCAAAATATGAGTTTTAGAGCTTTATATAATTCGTCACTTTTGGGGGATTCTATTGGTTCTTTAATTCCATTGTTTACGAAAAATACTCCTCTATCAACTACTTCACCAATACATGAAGCAAATATATTTTCTTCATTTAGTTTAGAAAGTAATATGTCAAATTTGTTTCTTGGAACTATCATTAACATGCTCCCGCTTGATATCAATTTATATGGATTTATATCAAACCAATCACACAGTTTCTTTGTAACATCAAGTAACGGACATTTGTTTTCATAAGCTAAAAGTCCTTTGCTTGTCGCTATAGAAGCCTCCCATAAAGCACCAAATAATCCCCCTTCAGTTATATCATGCATATAAAGTGCACCATTTTTTATTCCAATAGCACCTTCTTTTGTTACAGAAATGTTATTTATCAATTTCTTAGAATTTATTACTTCATCTTCATTTAATATTTTAAAGGCTTTATCTCCTAACTCATTTACCAATATATTTGTGCCCTCCATTCCTAACCATTTTGTTACTATTATTTTATCACCTTCCCTAATTTGAGAATAATCAGGGAGATATTTTCTATTCAACTTGGCTAGAACTGTAGCATTAACTATTACTCTATTTACAGCATCAGTTATCTCAGTGTGTCCTCCAATTATTTCTACTTTTTCTTCTTTAGCAGTATCAGAAATATCTTTCATTATATTTTCTATGATATCAATAGATGTACCTTCTGGGCATAGTAAAGTTATCAAAATAGCTACTGCCTCTGCTCCTTTTGTGGCAGCATCGTTTAATGATACATACACTGCGAGTTTTCCTAAATTCTTAGTTGCACCTGTTATAGGATCCGTGCTCACAACACAATAATTATCCCCAAAATCAATTATTCCAGTATCTTCCCCTATTTTTGAACCTACTAAGATTTCTTTTCGCTTATATTTAATGTTTTCTATTATGATTTTTTCTAACATTTCATTTGATAATTTACCTATTTCCAATAGTTTTTCCCCCTTAAGCTAATTGTATTGCCATAATATATTATACACTTTAAATAAAAAAAAAGAGCTAGAAAATCTAGCTCTAAATTTTAAATATCTGTATCAATTTACTCAGTTCATTAGATAATTCTTTCAATTTATCTGCATATTCCAAGAAGTTGCTTGTTAGTGCTGTAACTTCTTAAGTGCTTCTGATTTATCTGTTTTTTATTATTATCTTTTGATTTTTTAATTCTCATAGTTTAACTCTCCTTAAACATAATCACTATTTATATATCGTTACTTTTTTTTTTGTTTTAAGTGATTATTTTTAAAAGGAGCATCTTCAACTATAAAATATCTTCTTCATTAACAACTTTTAAGAATTGTTGCTTCAAATATTCTTTTTTCTGAGCACCAGAAATTAGATATCTTTCATTTAAAACTAAACTTGGAACTGCTGTTATCCCCCATTCTCTAGCTAGTTTTAAATCCTTTTCAACTAATTTTATAGTGTTTTCATCTGAGATTAACTGTTTAAACTTTTCTTCATCTAGTCCAATATCTCTTGCACACATTAGCTGGACGTCTTCTTGTGTTATATCTAAGCATTCAGTCAAATGAGCTTTTTGAATTCTGTCAAAATAATCCCAATGAGCTTCTTCTCCACCCATTATCGCTGCAGCTTCACAGGCTATAAGTCCTGGCATAGAATATGGATAATCATGTGTTCGTGTAGCCATTAATTCATAATTGATGTTTTTTTCATCAGAATTCTCATTTGCTGCTTTCCAATGGTTTAATATCTCTTTCTTTGCCCTTTCTTTGTCACCAAACATCTGTGCTAGATTTATTTTTTCTTTTGCTAAAGCAAAACTATGATGATATATCTCGATTTCTATGCCTTCTTCCATAAATTCATTTCTTAATTGCCTCAACCTAGGCGATAGTGCATAGCACCAAGCTCATAATACATCATGAAAAAAATCTATTTTTAATTTCTTCATAAATCTAATCCTCCTTTTTAATATTTATACCCATGCTGGGTAGACATAAAAAGAGAAGTTGAAAACAACTTCTCATGAATTAAATATTTCTTCATTAAATTCTTTTTCTTGTTTAGCTATAATAGCAGTACATACTGCATCTCCTGTAACATTTAGTGTTGTTCTCCCCATGTCTATTATTCTGTCTATTCCCATGATAAGTCCAATACCTTCTAGTGGTAGTCCTACAGATTGAAGCACCATAGATAGCATGATAGTACCCGCTCCAGGTACGCCTGCTGTGCCAATTGATGCTAATGTAGCAGTTAAAACTACTGTTAATATTGCGGATAATGATAAATCCACACCATATACTTGAGCTACAAAGAAAGCAGCTACACCTTGCATGATTGCTGTACCATCCATATTGATGGTCGCTCCTAGTGGTATAGTAAATGAAGCTATATCCTTTGATACTCCGATACTATTCTCACATATATCCAGTGAAAATGGTATTGTAGCAGAACTACTGGCTGTGGAGAATGCCACAAACATAGCAGGGGAAAACTTCTTCAAGAATTTACTAACATTTATTTTCCCTAATCCTTTTAAAAGCAACCCATATACTACGAGCATATGTATTACAAGGCCTAGGTATACTACTAAGATAAATTTTAATAAAGGTATCATCGCTGTGTATCCCACAGTTGAAAAAGTCCTTGCGATAAGACCAAATACTCCAAATGGTGCAAATAGCATTACAATCTCAACTAGCTTCATCACAAGCTCATTCAATTGTTCAAATAGTTTCAATACAATATTTACTCTATCTCCTAATAGCGAGAGGGCTACTCCTGTTAATAACGCAAATACTATTATTTGCAGCATATTGCCATTAGCCATAGCAGAAATCACATTGTTTGGAATCATTTCATAGAGAACTTGGACAAGAGGTATCTTTTCGGCTATTGTTACTTCAACAGAAGAAATACTCCCCATATTTAAACCATATCCCGGTTTTAAAATATAACCTAATAACAAAGCTAATGATACAGCAAATGCTGTTGTTGTAAGATAAAAAATAATCGTCTTTGTCCCAACTCTACCTAATTTTTTGATATCTCCCATGTTCGCAGCCCCATTTACTAATGATACGAACACCAATGGAATGACTACCATCATTATCGCTCTTAAGAAAACCTGACCTAAAAATAGAAATATTCCATTGATTAAAACCGTTTCTTTGAATGCTGAATCAGGTAATTGGTACACAATTATTCCTACTATTAGTCCAAATGCTAATGATATTAAAATTTTAGTGGTCAAACTTCTTTTTTTTGCCATGCTAACCCTCCTTTTAATTTTATAATATCAAGATAAATAGAAATTTAGTTTTTATTTATCTTGTCTATTAACATTTTATTAGCAGTATTAGGATTTGCTTTACCTTTAGTTTTTTTCATAATTTGCCCCATTAAGTATCCAAGCGCTCTATCTTTTCCATTCTTAAAATCTTCAACTGACTGTTGATTATCTTTTATTACTTCATCAATCACTCTAGAAAGTTCTTCTTCATCATTAATTTGTATAAGCCCTTGTTTATCAATTATATTTTTAGCACTTTCTCCGGTTTCTAGCATTTCTCTTAAAACTTTTTTTGCAGTATTATTATTAACTTTTCCAGATTTGACATAATCTAATAATTCTGCTAATGCTTTTGGTGTTAAATTAAGTTGAGATAATTCTTTATCTTCTTCTTTTAATCGTCTTAATACATCTGTCATTACCCAATTAGCAGCTAATTTTGCGTCATTTACAAGGTCTGTTAGTTCTTCATAAAAGAAAGATAGTTCTTTTGATTGAGTAAGTATAGATGCATCATATTCATTAAGTTTATAATCTTTCATAAATCTTCTTTTCTTTTGATCAGGTAATTCTGGCATGGCAGTTCTTATTTCGTTTATCCATTCTTCTTTTATTTCTATCGGCGTCAGATCAGCCTCGAACTGGTATCTATAATCTGAGGCTTGAAATTTTTTTCTCATCAAAATAGTTTCTCCAGTAAGTTCATTAAACCTTCTGGTTTCTTTGTCTGTATTGCTGCCATTTTCAAGTGCTTCAATATGCCTTTTTTGCTCATATTCTATAGCTTTAACTACAGATTTAAAAGAATTTAAATTTTTTATCTCAGAAATATTTGTCCTAATATTTCTCTCTTCATCAATTACATTTATATTTACATCACACCTGAGAGATCCTTCTTCCATCTTTACATCTGAAACGCCTAAATATTTGATAGTATTTTTAAGTTTTTCTAGAAATAGCCTAGCTTCCTCTGATGAATTAATATCTGGTTTAGTTACTATCTCTATTAGAGGAACTCCGCTTCTATTAAAATCCAGTAGAGTTGTCCCATTTTCAGTATGAATCTGCTTTCCTGTATCTTCTTCAATATGAATTCTCTCAAGCCTAATTTTCTTTGGCCCTTCATCTAAATCTATTTCAAGGAATCCTCCTTTACAAAGTGGAAAATCTGATTGAGATATTTGATAGCCTTTTGTTAAGTCAGGATAAAAATAGCTTTTTCTATCCATAATTATCGTTTTTTCAATTTCACAGTTAAATGCCAAACCTGCCATTATAGCATATTCAACTGCTTCTTTATCCATAACTGGCAAAGCTCCTGGTAGACCTAAACACACAGGGCAAACATTTGTATTTGGCATCGCTCCAAATTCATTTTTGCAATTGCAAAACATCTTCCTTTCAGTCATCAATTCCACATGAATTTCTAAACCAACCAGTGTTTTATAGCTCATCATTAGCACTCCTTTCGTAACCATAAGCAGCTGTAAATAATGTCTTTTCATTAAATCTATTTGCTGTAATCTGCAATCCAACTGGCAATGAGTCAACTTCTCCCATCGGAACACTAATAGCACATAATCCAGCTAAGTTAACAGGCACTGTGTATGTATCAGCCTTGTACATATCCACAGGAGAGTTAATTACTGAGTCAAATGGAAACGGTAAAATTGGAGATGTAATAGATAATATAACATCGTAATCTTTAAAAATTCTGTCATAGTCATTTTTTATCAGAGTTCTTATTTTCAATGCCTTTTTATAATGTTCATCTTTATATCCCTGAGATAGTGCATATGTTCCCATCATTATTCTTCTTTTAGTCTCTTCACCAAATCCTTCAGTTCTAGAGTTTATATATAACTCATCAAGTGTTTTATATTCAAATGCCCTATGTCCATATCTAATTCCATCAAATCTTGATAAATTTGTGCTAACTTCTGCAGTTGATATCAAATAGTAAGTTTCTAGAGCATATTTTAAATATGGCAAAGAAACATATTCAATCTTTGCACCATTTCTTTCAAAAACTCTAATACTGTTCTCAAAAACAACTCTGATCTTTTCATCACCTTTTACCCTAAGTTCATCATATTCCTTAGGTAGTGCGATTTTTAGACCTTTAAGAGATACTTCATCGAAGTTTAATTCTTCTAGTTTTGCCCTCTTTGATGATGTTGCATCATGTGGATCAAACCCTGCAATGCTCTTTAGTGCTAAATATGCATCTTTTACATCTTTCCCAAACACACCTACTTGATCTAATGAATTAGACATCGGAACAACTCCAAACCTTGAAACAAGTCCATAAGTTGGCTTAATCCCAACTACACCACAGTAGCTTGCAGGTTGTCTTATCGATCCTCCTGTGTCAGTTCCTAAAGAAAGTGCTGCCTCATTTGCTGCTATTGCTGCTGCCGAACCACCTGATGAGCCTCCTGGTACTATAGATTTATTTCTAGGATTTCTAGTAATACCAAAATATGAGGTTTCTGTGGATCCTCCCATTGCAAATTCATCCATGTTAGTTTTACCTATTATTATTCCATCTTCTTTTTTAATTTTTTCAACTACAGTTGCATTATATGGAGGTATATATTTTTCTAGCATCTTTGAAGCACAAGTTGTCCTTAAATTTTTGGTCATTATATTGTCTTTTACAGCAACAGGTAACCCTGCCAAAATTCCAATTTCTATGCCTTGAGCAATTTTTTCGTCTACCTTTTTAGCTTCATCTAGAGCTCTATCTGCATCAATTGTAATAAATGCATTTATCTCGTCTTCAACTTCATCTATCTTTTCTAAAAATTGTTCAGTAACTTCATAAGAAGATATTTCTTTATTCAAAATTTTTTCTCTTATTTCCCAGGCTTTTAAATTTGTAATATCCATTGTTCCACCCCTTTATTCAACTACTTTCAATATTTTAAAGTATCCGTATTCTGACTCAGTCGTATTTTTGAGGACTTCTTCTCTATCTAGTGTCTGTTCTTCTTCTAACTCTTTGAAAAATCCATTTTCTTCGCTAATCCCGTAACAAGGCTCTATACCTTCGGTATCAACTTTATTTATGTTATGCACAAAATCTAAAACCAATGAAAACTTTTCAGTAAATGCTTCTAGTTCATCTTCTCCAAATTTTAACTTGGCTATCTCAGCAATGTTTTTAACTTCTTCTTTGCTAATCATTAAACTCTCTCCTTTCTAAATACTCTTCTATAATTTTTTTAATTTCCTCTTCATTTAAAATATTTATCCCCAATGACTGTGCTTTGTCTAACTTGCTACCTGGGTCACTACCTACAATCAAATAATCGGTTTTATTACTTACAGAATTATTTACCTCACAACCCATCTCTTTTAAAATTTCAGATAACTCTGATCTCTTAAAGCTCTCAAAACTTCCTGTGATTACTACTTTTTTCCCAGACAATATAGTTTCTTTCTTGTTTTCTTCTAATTCTTGTATTTCTATGCCTTTTTTTAAAAGATTATATAGGCTTGTTTTTATTTTGTCATCATTAAAAAATTCTATTATGTTTCTTGCAACCACATCTCCTATATCTTTTATACTTATCAATTCTTCATAATTAGCTTTCATCAACCTGTCTAGTGATTTAAAATTAAGTGCTAGATCTCTTGCGGTCTTTATGCCAACATTAGTTATTCCTAGGGCATAAATAAAAGAGTCAAGTTTTACCTTTTTGCTTTTTTCGATTGCATTTAAAAGTTTTTTTGCTTTCTTTTCTTTAAAACCTTCTAATTTCAACAAATCATCAATAGTCACATCATATATTTGAGATAATTCTGTAATACCTAATTTATCAACAAACATCTGTGCAGTTTTTTCACTAAATCCATCTATGTTCATCGCATCTCTTGATGCAAAATGAACTAATCTTGATACAAGCTGTGGTTTACACGAAATCGAATTAGGGCAAAAAATATGAACTCCGTTTTGAATAAGTTCACTTCCACATGCCGGACAATGTGTTGGCTTAACAATCTCTTGAGTAGGTTCATCTGTAGGTAAACTACCTAGAATTTCAGGGATTACATCATTTGATCGTCTAACAAGCACCCTTCCACCTATCTTGACTTTTTTTCTTTGAATATCATCATAGTTATTTAATGTTGCTCGTTTTACTGTTACTCCACCTATTTCAACAGGTTCTAATATGGCTGTAGGTGTTACTTTAGCACTCCTTCCTACATTCCACTCAACCGCAATTACTTTTGTACTTATTTCTTCAGCTTCAAACTTATATGCAACTGCCCATCTTGGAAATTTGTTTGTGTTGCCAAGTATTTCTCGAGTTCTTAAATCGTTAATCTTTATAACCATTCCATCGGTTAATATATCTAGGGTCTTTCTGTGCTCTTTTTGAAATTCAATTTCTTTAATTAATTCATCTATATGTGAATATAGTTTAATATAATCAAATACTGGAATTTTATTATCTCTTATAAATTCTATCATTTCCATATGGGTGTTGAATTTATGTCTTTCTATATATCCAACATTGTAAAATAGGGCTTTTAATTTTCTTCTCTTTGTTTCATTTATATCTAGGTTTCTTAATGCTCCTGCAGCTGCATTTCTAGCATTTTTTAACGGTTCTGGTGCTGTTTTATTATACTCTTCTAATGCACTAAGAGGCATTACAGCTTCGCCTTGGACTTCAAATTTATATTTATATTTGACCCTTAAAGGTATAGATCTGATAGTTTTTACTTGAGGTAGAATGACTTCACCAACAACTCCATTGCCTCTAGTAGCAGCTTGTATGAGATTTCCGTTGTCATATGTTAAATTTATAGTAAGACCATCAAATTTATATTCAAGTACATAAGTTGGCAAAGGCAATTTTTCTAAATTTTTCTTATTATAATCGTTTATGGTCTGTTCAATTTTTTTAGCCCAATTTCTCAGCTCATCATAACTATTAACTTTATCTAGACTCCATAGCTTGGAAATATGATTGTGTTTTTGAAAGCCTTCTAAAATTTCTGAACCAATTCTTTGTGTAGGAGAATAAGGCAAAATAAATCCTGTCTCATTTTCTAATCTAACTAATTCATCATAAAGCTCATCGAATTCTTTATCACTTACTTTTGGCTCATCCAGGGTATAGTAATGATAATTCAAGTCCTCTATTATTTCAATCAGCTCTTTTATTCTATTAATTTCATCCATGAAATTAACCCTCCTATAATATTGTTATAGGTGCAACTGAGTAAAGTAAAGTTTTTACCCCGCCTTGATCAAAAGCTACAGTGATTTTCTTGTCATTTCCATCGTCTTTTATCATCACAATCATGCCTATCCCAAATTTGGGATGCTTTACTTTCATGCCTATTTCAATGTTAACATTGTTGTTTTTTTGATTAATTTTTGTATTTTGATAGTTTATTTTAGGAGTATAATGGTCTTTTGTATAGTCTATGAATTCAACCAGCTTATCTCTAGATTGAGTTTCTTTTTCTAATTTTCTATTTGATGTGCTTTCATCGATTTCTAAATAATTTTCCATTTCATTAATAAATCTAGATTGTATTGTATAGTTTGTATTGCCATAAAGTGTTCTTCTTTTAGCACTTGTGATAAATAGTTTTTCCTTAGCTCTAGTTATTGCAACATAGCATAATCTTCTTTCTTCTTCAAGTTCTTCTTCACTATCTAAACTTCTAGATATAGGAAATAGTCCTTCTTCCATTCCTACTAGAAACACAACTTTAAATTCTAGTCCTTTTGCGCTATGAACTGTCATTAGTGACACAGCATTTTCTTGATCATTTGTCTTATCTACATCTGATAATAATGAAATAGAAGCTAGAAAGTCTTCTAGAGAGCCTGTTTTGTTTTTGTTTTCAAAGTTTAGCGCTACTGACAAGAAATCTTTTATATTTTCTAGCCTAGTCCTCGCTTCAACAGTATTTTCCTTTTCTAGCTCTTCAATATATCCAATCGAATTAATCACTTCATCTATAAAATCCTTTACTCCAAGCAACTCTTTTTTTGCAATCAAGATGTTAATTTGTTGTAAAAAATTTTCTATTGATTTTACTGTCCTTTGTGTGATGTTTTCTCTTACTAAATTCTTATCTAACAATACTTGATAAATGGATTCATTTGATTTATTTGCTAGTTCCTCTAATGTTTTTATGCTAGCTTCTCCAATACCTCTTTTTGGAACGTTTATAATCCTTTTTAAGGATATATTGTCATTAGGATTTTGTATAAACTTAAGATAAGAAATAATATCTTTTATTTCCTTCCTATCATAAAATTTCAATCCCCCAACAACTTTATATGGAATTTCCTCTGACATAAAAGCCTCTTCAAACGGTCTTGACTGTACATTAGTCCGATATAATATTGCAATTTCATTAAGTTTATATCCTTTATATAGCAAATTATGAATTTTATTTGCCACAAAATATGCTTCTTCTTCTGAATACTCTAATTCAGCATAAAAAACTTTCTCTCCATCGCTTTTATCGGTCCAAAGATCTTTATGCTTTCTGTAATTATTGTTCTTTATAACTTCGTTAGCTACCTTTAATATGTTTTTTGTTGATCTGTAGTTTTGTTCTAGGAGTATTACTTTAGCCCTATCAAAATCTTTCTCGAAATCCAATATATTCGATATATCAGCATTTCTCCAAGAATAAATAGCCTGGTCAGAATCCCCAACTACACAAATATTGTTTTCTTTTGTGCTTAATAGTCTTACAAATTGATATTGAATTTTATTTGTATCTTGATATTCATCTACAAATATGAATTTAAATTTGTTTTGGTAATATTTTCTTATATTGGCATCACTACTTAATAATTCCACAGCCTTGATCAATAAATCATCAAAATCAAGAGAATTATATTCCTTTAATTTTCTTTGATACAATCCATATACTTCTCCTATATTTCTTTCTCTAAAATCCCTGTAATTCTCATTTATATATTCATCTGGAGTAATATTTGAACTCTTTAAACTGCTAATCTTTGCTAATATTGAACTTTCTTTATATGTCTCCTTACTAAGATTTATCTCTTTCATGCATTCTCTTATAAGTGTTAATTGGTCATCCCTGTCATAAATAGTAAAATTTGAACTGTACCCCAATTTATCTATATCTTTTCTTAATATCCTTACACAGATTGAATGAAAAGTTCCAATCCACATTGACAATACATCTACATCTATCAACTTTTCTACTCTTTCACTCATTTCAGAGGCAGCTTTATTGGTAAAAGTTATTGCTAAAATTTCTGAAGGTCTAGCCAATCTTTTATCGATAATATATGCGATTTTGTGAGTTATTACTTTGGTTTTCCCACTCCCTGCACCAGCCATGATAAGTAACGGCCCCTCGTTATATAAAACAGCCTCTTTTTGATTATCATTAAGTCCGTCTAAATAATTCATATCTTCACCATCCCAATTAATCTAACAATAATTATATAGCATTCTAAATTTATTTTCCAATGAAAGTTCTGCTAGATAAATAATGTAAGTTAACATAATATTAAAATATTTTTATATTGTAATTATTACAACTATTTAGTATAATTCGTCTAATAGGGAGGAGATTTAATTGTCAAAACTTTTGAATATAGAATCATTAATGGATACTGTAGATACCTTATCTAGCATCTATGATGCAATAAGGATTATTAATCCCGTGACGAAGGAAATATATTATTTTAAGTCTGATAACTCAGAGAAGATGTTAGATGATGTGAAGTGCTATGGCTACTGGGAAAAAAATAATGTATGTCAAAATTGTGTTTCAATGAAATCATATAATTCCGAGACTACTTGTGTTAAAATTGAACAAAAAAGTGATGCAGTATTTATTGTAATGGCAGTGCCTATATGGATAAATAATGATAAGCTTGTTGTCGAATTCATCAAGGATTCTTCTAATTCTTTCACGATAAAAGACCTTGAAAACGATATAAAAATTGACCTACTAAATAGTGCTGATGAATTAAACAATAAAGCATCTCTAGATTTTCTCACTGGGGCTTATAACAGAATTTATATTCAAAACACTCTTCCTTCGGACATATACAAATCTGCAATAAATAATTCTCCTATTTCAGTAATAATGGCTGATTTAGATAATTTTAAAAATATAAATGATTCTTTTGGACACTTAGTTGGAGATGAAGTTTTGAAATCTTTTACAAATCTAGTGAAAATTCATATTAGAGAAAATGACTGGATAGCTAGATTTGGTGGAGATGAATTCATCATAGTGCTAAATAATACAAATTTAGAAAATGCATATAAAGTCGCAGAAAGGATTAGAACAAATTTAGAAAATACTAAAATAACTTATAACGATATACAAATCCAAATAACTGCGAGTTTTGGAGTTTATGAAATAGAAGAAGATGAGGTAAAAGATGACTATCATAAAGCTATCGAAAAAGCAGATTTAGAGTTATTAAAAGCAAAGAAAAAAGGTAAAAATATAGTAAAAATGTCTTAAAAAATTGAGAGGATTAAAATCCTCTCAATTAAATTTTGTTCTTCTTATAGAACCCCATTTATTTTTTAGTGAATTGTATCTAAATAACCCTTCTGTTCTATATAATGTCATTAACTGCCTAAATCCAAAATTCTCTAAAATTGCAAAAATCGATAAAATTAAAATCTGCTTTATAGAAGGATATTTATTAAATGTATATTCCTCCAATAGTAATGCTCCTAAAGATAATATTATTCCATAAAGTATCGATGCACTAAAAAAGAGCACTAAGTATTTAATATTTAATAGCCCAATAAAGTATGAAATTGGTATTAATATATACCCTAATGTTTCTACTAGTGGCCCTAACATCTCAAAAATCCAATAATAAGGTAAAGTAAATAGCCCTATTTGCTTGTATTTTGGATTAAACAACATGCTTTTATATGAAAACAAGCTCTGCATTAAACCAACTTGCCATCTTCTCCTTTGAGTCCTTAAGCCCTTTAAATTTTCTGGAGCTTGAGTCCAGCATACCGGATCTGGTATATATTTAACCCTTAGATTTAATTTATTATCCATGGAGTATTTATGGATTTTTAGAACTAACTCCATATCTTCACCAATAGTGTGAGCATACCCTCCTACTTTTACCAAAATATCCTTTCTAAAAACTCCGAAAGCACCAGATATTATCAAAACTGAATTGATAGCATCCCAGCCTACTCTGCCTATTAGAAAAGCCCTAAGATATTCTATTATTTGAAATCTCGCTAGTTTGCTTTTGGGTATATTTACATTTACTACTCTTCCATCTACAATCTTTGAGCCATTCGCTATTCTTACTATGCCGCCGACAGCTGCTGTATTCTTATCTTTAATAAAAGGCATAACTACCCTTACAAGTGCATCTGATTCTAAAATAGAATCAGCATCTATAGAGGCAACTATAGGATAACTAGATATATTTACTCCAGCATTTAATGCGTCAGCTTTCCCACCATTTTCTTTATCTATGACAATCAAATTTGAATATTTTTTGCTTTCATAAATACCTCTTACTTTCTTGGTCTCTACTCTTTTATGGATGGGTTTGTTGATTTTTTCTAACTCAAAATGTCTTTTCAAATCTTCTAAGGTGTTATCCTTAGAACCATCATTAATGACTACAACTTCAAACATAGGGTATTTTAATGCTAAAAGCGAGTCAACATTGTTAACAATAGTATTTTCTTCATTATATGCAGCAACTAGAATCGAAGTTGGTATCATGTTGTCCGAAACTATATAATTTTTATAGTCTGAGTACTTGATTTTCTCAACATATTCATATAAATTAAATATTGCAAATATCAATTGAATGAAATAAATAAAGTTGATTATAAATACATAAAATATAATAAAAAAGTTAAATCCCAAAACAAAATTAGTTATCATAAGCAATTTCTCCCACTGTTATTCATTTTCAATATAATCTGTTATTAATTTAGTGAGCTTAGGTTCTGATGTTTTTTTATCATACTCTACAAGTTCATTCCAAGAGTAAGCAGTTTCAATTGCATTTATTATAATATCTTTTGCAAACTTGTCATCACCTTGAAGTATTTCTTTAGCAGATTCTAATCCTCCATCTAAATGTATTATAGAATTTGCTGCATTTCTTCTGACATAATAATTTTCATCTTTCAACAACCCTACTAATGCCTCTATTGCTTTTTTATCGTTTATCTGACCCAAAACCTTAGCACATGTTGCCCTTAATTCCCAAGAATCACTATCTAAAAGTTTTATTATGTCATCTAGATATCTATTATCACCAATGTTGCCAAAAGCTCTAACTGCAGCTATTTTCTTTTCATTGTTTTTGTCATTTAAGAATTTGTATATTTCATCAAGCAATTTTGAATCTCTAAAATTTCCAGCAGATTTTATGAAAACTGTTGAGACAAAGTCTTTGTCCGATTTCATCAATTCTAAATATACCTTGCTTTTATCTCCCTTAAAGCTATCTGCTATTTCTATCAAACTTCTTTCACTTAAGATGATATTCTCATCAATCATGTTAAATGCTTTTATGAAGTATTCTTCATCTCCTATGTTTGAAATTGCTTTTAAGCTTGAATATATTTGTTCAGGATTGGAGCTATTTAGCATTTTCAATATCGGTTCTAAGCCCTTTTTGCTTCTAAGTTCCCCTAAATTCTTAATTGCTAAGATCCTATCATTTACATTTCTAGTATTGAGCTTTTTTATTTGATAATCTACTAGTCCTATTTCTTCAGATAAATTGATTATGCTTTGAAGAAATGTTCCTCGAAAACTTTCAATATAATGAATAAACTTCTCTGTTAAAATTTGCGCAGTTAGTTCATCGTTTAACAAGGACTTTAATGCATAAATTTCATCATCGTTTACTTCTTGTTGTTCTATTTTTGAAATTATGTTATCTAATAGTTGTTCTATAACCGATTCATTTTTAATAATTACCCTGTTCCTCTTTTTTTCTTTAGCCCTTTCATAAAAAAGATAAAGATACAGAGATATTATCAAGATAGAAAATATAATTATTGAGTATATAATCACAAATTCCATATTCTCACCTATTCCAATAATTTTTCCAATCTCGCATCCAATTCAATTGGTGAGAAAGGTTTGTAAATATAATCAACTGCACCTAATTTCAACAATCTATTTACACTTGATTCATTCTTTTGACTGCTTAATATAATAACAGGAATATTCAATTCTAATTCTTTTAGTCTTAACAAAAAATCATCTGCATTCATATTTTTTGTGTAAAATTCTGTTATGATAACACCATAAGAATCTTTATCCAAAACTTTCAATGCTTCTGCTAAATCGTCAAATTCTAAAACATCATAACCCTTATTTAAATACCTTGCCTTTAAAATACTTCTTATTATTTTATCTTCATCTATCAATATAATCCTTCTATTATATGAATTGTTTAACTCGATAATTATGTCATTGTTTAGAATCTCTTCTTCTTCAAAATTATAATGTGCTACTGGGAGAGTCTCTCCATTTATTTTTATTATTTTAAATTTTAATTCGATATTTTCTGTTGATTTATTTTCTGAATTAAATCTCGAAATTACTTCCTTTAAATTCTTTGTAAAATTATTTAAATCTAAGTTAATATAAAATGAAGCAAATGAATCTATATCTACTCTATAATTAAAAAGAGCTTTTGTGGTATAGTCATATATATACATCATTTTAATGATGCTTTCGTAGATTTGGTTTATTATTGTTTTAGAATCAGCATAATCCTTTTTTGAGATGAATTTCGTAATCATTAAATATTTATTTTTAATGTTTGCTGACTTTATTTGCAAAAATCCTGATAAAAAACTTTCTCCTATTTCCTTTTTATATATGTTTTCTTTAAAGGAATATATGTTAGCCTTCGTTTGCTTTAGTAGTTTGACTAAATTAACAATCTCATAAATATTATCTTTCTTCAAAATAAAAAAATCATTTTTCTCAACATCATCACATAAATTTTCTTCATTAGATATATATATCTTTGGTAGATTTGTTTTTATTTTCTCTTTTGAAAACAATGTAAAATCATCTACTATAAGCGCTAAAGGGTCAAACAAAGATATGAATTTAGAAATATTGCTATCAACAAAAACACTTTCTACATTTAGTTTTGATAGTTTTTCGATTATGCTTTCATCTGTTTCATTTCTAAACAAAAATAAAATATAATCTCTCATCTCATTCACTCCAATTTACTAAAAGCATCTTGAACAATGTAATAGGACTTCTTTAATCTCTCATGATAAGTAGGCATATCCCAATTATCATAAGTATAATCAAATATATCTGTTCTTTTTTTAGAAAAATCTCTTTCTAATATAAATTGAAACGATATCTTGTCTATATTATTCCCATTTATACCCTCTTTATATAAGTTCGAAATAATTTCTTTTTTAGAAGGATCCATAAAATTTAACAACATCCAAGGTATTCTCAATTCTATAACATCATCCTTGATATAAAAATCTGATAAAGAATCGAAATTATAATCATTTGGGTTGCCAATACCATGTCTTAACTTTCCAGTTTCATATTTTTGCATAGGTAAATAAATTTCATCTTCTGGCAAAAATAGTGGTCTGTTTAATGCCAGAAATATTTTGTTAAAATATCCAGAGTTTCTGTTTTCTAATTGTATTTTTCTTTCTTCAAACCCTAAGTTATGTGCATAAACAAAATAGTAAGTGTCATAGTAAGAGTCTACAAGAACCCTTGAATTATCTTTTCCGTCTATAATAACTAGAAAGTCAGCGAACATGTCAAAATCAATCCCAAAGTCTATCGCTCTTCTATTGCCTTGGTTTTTTATAGTATCAATTCCAATAAAAAGTTTATCATTATTTTCATCGAATTTATTAATTAATATCTTAAGATAAATGTATCTTTCATCGCTATGAACAGAATAATTTAATTCTTCATCACCATATGAATTTATTCCTTCCCAATCTGTTAAGTCTCCATCATTGTAAATTATGCTTTCTTCTGTGCCTGGCTCAAATGTTAATAATCCAAACATCTGCTCATTTGTTTGAATGTTTGACCAGAATGCCCTTCTTTCTGGATTATCAAAGTCCATAGTATTCCAAGTTCTCTTGAACCATTCGTCTTGCCAGTTAAATATAAGTGCTCCAGCATATCCAGACTTGTTGATGTCATCAAGCATATCTACTAAAAATTCCCCCTGTTTTGTTTCTTCTACAAATCCTTGATTATATCCAGTGTATATATTTTCATGTGCCATACCTCTAGAGCTTGGTATACCAAATTCTGCTACTACTATTGGCATAGAGTGAACCTTAATTAAATCTTCGAGATATGCTCGATATGGATTTATCTTCCCCTTTTCATCCACATAATTAATGTATTCTTTTTGATAATTCATAAAATCAGGATAATATGGATATATATGATATGAAGCAAACATTCCAGGCAAAAATGTGTCTTTCCATTTGATATGTTCTACATTAACACTTACCATATCTTCTGTCTCCAATGGTTCGTTTGGATGTTTGATAGGATCGGTAGTAGGCCAATTGCTCAAAGCTACTGGACGTTGTTTATTGTATTTAGTTGTTTCATATGAAATAGTTTCATCTGCTAATTCGCATAGAAAAGCCTCAAATGGAGACGCTGTTTCTGTGTAAAGAAAATCACCAGAATAAAAATTCTTTGATGAATTTTTCTCATTAGTTTCAATAACAAATTGAGGGTCCCATTCAATACCCAATATATACCCTATAACATAATTTGATATATCACTTTGATAAATACCATATGCCTTGCCATTTTGAAATGGAATATTAGCATTTCCATTAATCACATCTACCAATGTTTTGGCTTCGTCGATAGTTTCGTTTTTTAATTTTGGATTGAAAGCATCCATATAATTTGATATATCTTCTTCATTAATCCAAAGTCCATGAATTAAATATAGTGGTTTGTCTCTGCCTTTGTTAAATTCGAGAAATGCCTCGTAAAATTCTGGCATCAAAATAGTATATACTCTGATGGTGTTAGCATTCATATCTGAAATTTGCTCAAACCACTTTTTATAATCTTCTTTTGTTATTCCAAATTCACCAGGATAATATCCAGGCTTTGCAGCACCTAAGTTTACTCCTTTAATAAAGAATTTGTTAAAATCCCCATTCTCATATACATAAAAATACTTATCGTCTACCTTGGAGACAAATCTCACTCCATCCTTTTCAAAACTTTTAGAAAGGTCCATAGTGTGTAATATTAAAATATATACTGGGTAAGCCAATATAAGCAAAATAATCACTACGATAAAATATCTCTTCATAAGACTTGCCTCCAAAGCTAAAAATTAAATATCCAATAAATTCATTTTATATCGCCCATATAATGATTTTAAATATTCCATTTTAAAATATATCTCATTCTGTAATTCTGAGACTAAATTTAAGTCTCTGTTTTCTATAGCTACCTTTATTTGAGTGAATAAACTCTTTTCATTTACCGAATCCTTCATTATTTCATTTCTCAGTCTGTCAATTTCTGCCCAGTTGAGTATATCTAATTCATTTGATGTGTTAATATCATGCAGGATTCTAAAGTTTCTTATGTCTTTCATAAAGTTCGGAATGATTCTATACTCTAACTCAGTTAACCATTTATCAATTATAGCTATCCTATAACTATCTACTATTTTTGATGAGAATACATCCCCGTTAAATAAGACTTCCAATTTTTCTCTTTGTTCATCAAAAGATTTAATATTCTCATAAACATTTGATGGAACTTTACCAAACATTTTCTCTCTTTCTTCATCTGTAAAATCATCAAAAATATTATTCTCTGTTCTATATACCCTATTTTTTTCCAAATAATTTGCATCTTCTCCATATTCTTTAGATAATTCTCTTAATAAATTATCTTCATCTACATTGTTTGATATTGCATAGTTTATACCATCCAACATCGCCATTAAACAACTTGCTATGCAGAGATATGTGTTTGTATGGGGATTTGGACTTCTTAGTTCAAAATGAGTTGCCGAAGGATTTTCTTCATCTCTAATCAAACCGATCAAAATAGTTCTATTTCTAGAAGGTGTGTCAAAATCTTTTCCTAGCGAAGTAGCAATGCAAATGGGAGCTTCAAATCCCTTCTTTAATCTCTTGAAAGCTTCATTTGATGATGTTATAAAAGGATTAATTATTTCATAATTTTTTAAAATCCCCATCAGAGCACCATATCCAATTTTACTTAAAAAATGTTTCTTAGCTGGTGTAAATAAATTTAAACTTCTGCCATCTTTTAATTTTGCAATAACTCCAAAATGAGTGTGTTCACCGCTACCTGCTACCCCCGGGATTGGTTTTGCCAAAAAAGTTACATCCATCCCATTTTGTCTAAAAATCTCTCTTATGATGTTTTTTATAAACATTTCATTATCAGCTGTCTGAATAGCTTCATCGTATTTCCAATCAATTTCTAATTGTTCCATAATACCAGAAAGTGAACCATCTTGATTTAATTTGGCTTTTACGCCTCCTACCTCTTTATGCCCCATTTCAGGATGAAAGCCATACTTCTCCATTTCAATCAATGTTTTCTCTAATGCAGACCGTACTTCAGCTCTTGTCTTTGCCCAGTACTGTTCATGTAATTCTTGAGAGCTTGTCAGTTCCTCTAAGTTCCTCTCATATTCTGGAGTTTTTACCCAAAATTCAAGTTCTGTAGCTGATGTTATTTCTATTTTTTCTATATCTTTACTGCTTATTCCAAACTCTTTGAATTGCTCTTTATTTTCTTTAATTAATTTTAATAATTCAGATTCAAAATATGATACTGCTTTTTTTAATATATACCTTGAGCAAACAGCCTCTCTGTCATGAACTAAAAAAACAGGTATTTTTAGAGTTCCTATAGGCAAGTTTGTTTCCTCATCAATGTTGTCATAATTGTAATCAACAAACCAATTAACATCTAAATCCACTTTCATATCAAGTTTTGCGTCATTTAGAGTAGCAATTTCTGGAAGATATACTGAAGAGCCATCTGTTTGAACAGCTGTTTTCTCTAGAAATACGTCAATATTTTTCAAAAATAAGCTTATTGGAATTTTTTCATCCGTTTCATGCCCGATTAAGTCAACTCCTGCTAATGATACAAACTTTATTTGAGGATTTTCATTTAATGTCTTAATTAATTCCTTTTTAGTGTGTTTTTCAGGTTTAATAAAGTAACAAATATTCTTATCCATTATATCAACTCCTATAATAAAATACTTCTTCATTCTAATACTGCAAAGTTATGTTGTCAAACAATATTAATTATATAATTTTTTAAAAAAGATTTTATGACTATAATTAGGGTATTAAATATCATAATTATAATTTAAGGCTAAATAATGAGGAGGGTTATTTTGAAACTTAATTATAAAAGAACTTTTTTTATCGGTTTAGCATTTCTATCAATATCTGCATTTTGGCAATTATATGACACTATCATCCCTTTGATCCTGAAAAATAACTTTTTTATAAGAGATTCGTTAATAGGAGTAATAATGGCTTTAGATAATATATTAGCACTATTTCTCCTCCCATTTTTCGGTATGCTTTCAGATAGAACTAAAAGTCCATTAGGAAAAAGAACTCCCTACATTTTAATCGGAACTTTGGTATCGGTCATATTTATGATGATCATTCCTAATGCTGCATATAATGGTAATTTTACTTTGTTCTTTGTATCTTTAGGTATTGTATTGTTAGCAATGAGCTTTTATAGATCTCCAACCGTAGCTTTAATGCCTGATCTTACTCAAAAACCTTTAAGAAGCAAAGCAAATTCAGTAATCAATTTAATGGGTGCATTGGGTGGAGTATTAACTCTTATTTATATATCGGTGCTTACCCCTTCTAATGAAAATCCTAATTACTTTATCGTCTTTTTAGCTGTAGCTTTAACTATGATAATTTCTGTAACTGTTTTGCTTGTAACTATAAGAGAAAATAAATTAATTAAAGAAATTGAGGTTTCAGAAAATGAATTATTAGAAGAAGATTATGAAAAACCCGCATCTAATGATGAATTAGGAAAAGATGTGAAAAAAAGTTTATATTTAATTCTAGCATCAATATTTTTATGGTTCATGGCTTACAATGCGGTAACAACAGCATTTTCGAGATATGCTAATGTAGTTTGGGGTATGCAAGGAGGGAGTTTTGCAAATGCATTGTTAGTGGCTACTATCGCTGCTGTGCTAAGTTTCATTCCTGTAGGATTCATCTCAACTAAATATGGTAGAAAAAAAATTATAATGATTGGTATAGTTCTCATGGGTAGCTCATTTGCTCTAGCATTTTTCTTTGTTGAATTCTCTCCGATAATTAACATTATTTTTGCTTTAACCGGAATCGGCTGGGCAAGTATAAATGTAAATTCCTATCCGATGGTTGTTGAAATGAGTAAAACAACAGATATAGGTAAATATACAGGTCTTTATTACACATTTTCAATGTCTGCTCAAATTCTTACACCTATATTATCTGGTATTTTGATCGATAATTTAAGTTATAGAATACTTTTCCCTTATGCAGTAGTTTTTTCATTGCTTTCACTATTGACAATGTCTAAAGTAAAGCATGGAGATTCAAGAATTATAGCTTGATTTAAGGAGTTGATTAATATTTTATATCTATTAATTGTTGTAGTTATATATTTATATTTAATATGCCCTAAGCTTATACACGATAAAAATTTAAAAAGTTATTTAAATATATATTATGCTCATAGAGGATTACATGATAATGAAAGAAACAATGTTGAAAATACCTTATCTGCATTTAAAAATGCTATGGATTTAAATTATGGAATAGAATTTGATGTGAGATTAACTAAAGATAAAATTCCCGTTATTATACATGATGATAATCTAAATAGAGTTGCTGGAATAGATATAAATATAAATGAAATTATCTATGAAGAGTTAACAAAAATCAATTTATTAAACTCGACAGAACACATCCCTAGTCTAGAAGAGGTTTTAGAATTAGTTGATTCAAAAGTTCCACTTATAATAGAGATAAAAAAAGAGAATACACAAGATATGGATGATTTAAATCAAATAGCAAACCTATTAGATAAATATAATGGAAAATTTATGATTGAATCTTTTAATCCGTATGTTTTAAAATGGATGAAAAATAATAGGCCTCAATACATTAGAGGCCAGTTATCTTCTAATTTAATCAAAGAAAGAGGTTTTTCTCTGCAAAATTTTATATTGACATATTTATTGTTAAATTTCGTATCTAAACCTGATTTCATAGCTTATGACTATAGGTTCTCTTCAAATTTATCTCTTAATATTGTAAAATTTATTTATAGATCTTATTGTGTAGGTTATACAATAAAATCACGAGAGGATTTTATCAAATATAACAAATATTTTGATACGATTATTTTCGAATCTTTTTTGCCCTAGTGATTTTATTTTGAGCTGTCAGATCTTTTATCAGTAAGGCCCATTCTCTCAAATACTATTTGGTATCCATCAGCCCCATAGTTTAGCGATCTATTGATTCTGCTTATTGTTGCTGTTGAAGCTCCTGTTTCTTCCTCTATCTCATTATATGTCTTTTTGGCTAATAGCAACTTAGCTACTTCAAATCTTTGAGCAATTGCTTGTATTTCTTTTATTGTGCAAATATCCTCAAAAAATCTGTAACACTCATCTAAATCTTCTAGCAGAAGAATAGCTTTGAATAGCTCATCTGCTTGTTTGCTTTTTATCTTTGAATTATATGCCATTTTTTGTCCTCCTTTTATTTATTAATCTATATATATATTACAGTATAAAAGTATAAAAGTAAATAAAAAGCTGGAAAAAAATCCAGCTTTAAAATAATCCTACTATTTCTCCATTTTCCAATATGTCAATGCTATTTGCCGCTGGTACTTTTGGCAAACCTGGCATAGTCATTATATCTCCAGTCAAAGCAACTAAAAATTTAGCTCCATTAGATATCTTTATCTCTTTTACTGTAATTTTAAAATTCTTTGGTCTACCTAGTAGATTAGGATCGTCAGATAGAGAATATTGGGTTTTGGCCATACAAATTGGCATCTTATCCAATCCAAGCTTTTCTATGTCTTTAATTTGTTTTAAAGCTTGGGAGCTAAATTCAACACCATCTGCACCATAGACTTCAACAGCTATCTTTTCGATTTTTTGTTTTATACTTTCTTCTACATCATATAAAAATTTGAAATTAGCTTCATTCTTCTCAACAACTTCAACAACTTTCTTTGCTAAGTCTATTCCGCCTTCTCCACCTTTGCCCCATACTTCTGATAATACTGCTTCTGCTCCCAATTCATTACATCTATTTATTACAAAATCAAGTTCTGCTTTTGTATCTGTTGGGAATTTGTTTAATGCAACAATAGCAGGCACTCCAAACTTTTTCAAATTCTCTATATGTTTTTCAAGGTTTTCAAAGCCTTTGCTTAAATAATCAAAGTTTTCTAAGCCATATTCATCTTTTTTAGCTCCTCCGTGATGTTTCAAAGCTCTTACTGTAGCTACTATAACTGCTGCATCTGGTTTGAACCCACCATATCTTGATGTGATGTCAAAGAACTTTTCAGCTCCTAAATCTGCACCAAAACCTGCTTCTGTAACTGTGTATTCACAAAGTTTTAAAGCCAATTTGGTTGCTAATATTGAATTGCTTCCATGTGCTATATTTGCGAAAGGCCCACCATGAATTATAGCAGGAGTGTTTTCTAGTGTCTGTACTAAGTTAGGTGCTACTGCATCTTTCATCAAAAGTGCTACTGATCCTTGTGCTTTTAAATCTTTGACAAACACTGGCGAACCGTCAAATTTATATGCAACAATCATGTTTGATACTCTTTCTTTTAAGTCTTCTAGGCTCTCAGAAAGGCAGAAAATAGCCATAATCTCAGATGCAACTGTTATGTCAAACCCATCTTCTCTAGGCATCCCATTTGGCTTTCCTCCAAGCCCTATTACAATATGTCTTAGAGCTCTATCATTCATATCCATGACCCTTTTCCACACAACTCTTCTTGGGTCTATCCCTAATTCATTGCCCTGTTGTATGTGGTTGTCAAGTAGTGCTGAAATCAAATTGTGAGCAGATGTTATAGCATGAAAATCTCCTGTAAAATGTAGATTTATATCTTCCATTGGAACTACTTGTGAATATCCTCCACCAGCTGCTCCACCTTTTACTCCAAAACTAGGCCCAAGAGATGGTTCTCTTAAAGTCGAAATAGAGGTTTTCCCGATTTTGTTTAAAGCCATTGACAAACCAATGTTGGTTGTAGTTTTACCTTCCCCTGCTGGAGTTGGATTTATAGCTGTTACTAATATAAGTTTCCCATCCTTCTTATCTTTCAATTTCTTGTAAACATCAAGTGAAATCTTAGCTTTGTACTTCCCATAATTGATTATTTCATCTTCTGATATACCCAATCCTTTAGCTATATCTTTAATTGGTAGCATTTTAGCCTCTTGAGCTATTTGGACATCTGTTTTCAAGCTATCTCCTCCTTAAAATCAGCTATATTTATAACTTAAGATTAGTATATCATAATTAAAAAATATATAGTAATATAGATTATTTACAAAAAGAAAGTTCTTCCTATGTCTTTTCGATATTGCATTTTATTAAAATTGATTTTTTTAATCTCTTCATAAACTTTCTCGATTGCTTTATTCATATCATCAACACAACCAACAGTTAATACTCTCCCGCCGTTTGTTAGAAGTTTCCCATTTACTCTCTTAGTACCATTGTGAAATACATATACATCTTTATCTATTTTTTCTAATCCAGTTATTTCATATCCTTTTTCGTATTCTTTTGGATAACCTCCAGATGTTAGAACAACAGCAACAGAAGGTCTTTCATTCCAAACAAGCGATTTAGCTTCTAATTTTCCATCTATTGCATCGATCATTATTTTAAATAAATCTGATTTTAATCTAGGCAATACCACCTCTGTCTCAGGATCTCCAAATCTAACATTAAATTCAAGTACATATGGAATAGAGTTGCAAATCATCAAACCAATAAACAGTATCCCAGTATAATCAAAGTCATACTCTTCAAAACCTTTTTCGATTTTTTTAATTATATTATCATAGATTTTCTTCTTAAATTCATCTGTAAACAATGGGCTTGGAGAATATGCTCCAACTCCTCCTGTATTTGGTCCAAAATCATTGTCATAGATTTTTTTGTAATCTTTTGCGCTTTCCATTGGATATATTTTATTGTGAGATACAAAGCACATTAGTGATGCTTCGATCCCATCTAAGTACTCTTCTATTATCACTTTTTCACCTTGTGAGCCGAATATTTTGTCAATGAATATGCTTTTTAAAGTTTCAACTGCCTCCTCTTTGTCATTGCAAATTGTTACACCTTTCCCCAAGCATAGTCCATCTGCTTTTATTACAAGTGGAAATAAAAAGTCCTTCAATCCAGCCACTGCCTCTTCATAATTGAAGTATGTCTTATATCTAGCAGTAGGAATATCATTGTCAATTAGAAATTTCTTACAGTAATTTTTACTTGCTTCAAGTTGTGCACATTTAAAATCAGGTCCAAATATCACTAATTTTTCTTTCTTAAACTCGTCTACAATTCCTTTAGCTAGTGGATCTTCAGGTCCAACAATTGTTAAATCTATATTGTTATCAATAGAAAATTCTTTTAATCTATCTATATCTAAAGAGTCTATGTCTACATTTTCGGCAAGTTCTAAAGTACCTCCGTTACCTGGGGCGCAATAAATTTTGTCAACCATCTCTGACTCTGATAGCTTTTTTATTATAGCATGTTCCCTTCCACCACTTCCCACAACTAAAACTTTCACCTCACACCTCCTAATGTTTAAAATGCCTAATACCTGTAAATACCAAAGCAATATTATTTTTATCAGCTTGTTCTATTATCTCTTTATCTCTAATAGAGCCACCTGGTTCTATTATTGCTGTTATGCCATGTTTTACTAATAATTTTATTGAGTCATCAAAAGGAAAGAATCCATCTGATGCTAAAACAGAGTTTTCAGTATTGCCTTTTGCTTTTTTCAACGCAGACTCAACTGCAAAATACCTGTTTACATCTCCAAGTCCTATTCCAAGAGATGTCTTATCTCTTGCTAAAACAACGCCATTTGAATTTATATATTTAGAAATTATCCATGCAAAATTCATATCTTCAAGTTCTGTTGGTGTTGGCTTTCTCTTGCTCACTACCTCTAACTCGCCATTAAATAGTAAATTATCTTTTTCTTGATATAAAAGCCCTCCGTTTATTGCTTTAAAAGTCATATTATCTTTTTTGAAATCATTTAATCTATCAATTTCTATCAATCTAATGTTTTTCTTTTTTTGTAATATATCAAGTGCTTTTGAAGTAAATGAAGGTGCAAGTATTATTTCTAAAAATATCTCAGATAATTTGATAGCTAATTTTTCATCCACCTCCCTATTTAATCCTACTATGCCACCAAATATGGATTCAGTATCAGCATTATACGCATTTAAATAAGCAGTATAGATGTCTTTTGACGAGCTTATTCCGCAAGGATTGCCATGTTTAATTGCAACAGCTGTAGGTTCGTCAAATTCAGTTAATAATTCTAATAAAGCATTCGCATCAAAAATGTTATTATATGATAACTCTTTTCCATGAAGCTTGTTAGCATTTACTATATTCGGTTTATTTCGCATATTTTTCTCATATAATGCTGCTTTCTGATGTGGATTTTCACCATATCTTAGATCTATATTTTTCTTATAGCCTATTGTGAGGTGTTTAGGAAATAGTATAGAATTTGCACTGTTAAAATAATCCGAAACTAAACTGTCATAATATGCTGTGTATGAATATGCTTTCCCAGCTAGTTTTTTTCTGGTTTCTAAAGTCGTATCCCCAAATCTTACTATCTCATCAATAACTGTATCATAGTCTTCGTTGTCAAAAATTACTGTTACAAATTTAAAGTTCTTACTTGCAGCCCTAAGCATTGAAGGTCCGCCTATGTCTATGTTTTCGATGACTTCTTCTTCAGTTATCCCATCTTTTTTTATGGTTTCTTCAAATGGATAAAAATTATTAACTACCATATCTATTTGGCACAATCCATGTTCATTTAATGTTTCTAAGTCCTTTTCATTATCTCTCCTGAATAATATGCCTCCATGTAGGATAGGGTTTAAAGTTTTTACTCTTCCATCTAAAATCTCTGGAAATTTCGTTATCTCATTTATTTCAGTGACAGGTATACCTGCTTGTTTAAGTTCTTTATATGTTCCTCCTGTGGATATTATTTCCCATCCTAATCCGATTAGCTTTTCTGAAAATTCAACAATCCCATGCTTGTTATAAACGCTTATCAATGCTCTTTTCATCTTTGCCTCCTCTTTTAATAACTCTTCTACCAATCACTACAAGTTCGTCATTGCAGAGCTTTTCAAGTGACGATACCAATATCTCGTGTTCTATCTCCAATACCTTTTGTTGCAAAAAGTTAGGTGAGTCAAAATCGTCAACATCTACTGCTTTTTGCTCAATAATTGGCCCTGTATCCGCAGTTTCATCAACAAAATGGACAGTAGCTCCTGATACTTTAACACCATATTCAATCGCCTTTTCATGAACTTTAATACCATAATATCCTCTACCACAAAAACTAGGGATAAGTGATGGATGAATGTTTATGATCTTATTCTTATATTGCATCACTAAATCTTTAGAGAGTATTTTTAAAAAACCTGCTAATACTACAAAATCTATCTCTTCTTGTTTAAATATCTCTAATAATTTTTTGCTGTATTCTTCATCAGTTAGATTTTTTGAACTTATAAACATATTTTTAATTCCATGTTTTTGAGCTCTTACAAGTCCATAAGCATCTTCTCTATTGGATATGACAATTTTAATATCTGCATTTATCTTTTTTTCTAAAATAGCATCAATTATGGCTTGCAAATTTGTGCCTCCACCCGATATCAATACAGCTATTTTTTTTAAAGACATAGATCTATGCCTCTCTCTCCTTCTATTATTTCACCTATTGCATAAATTTTTTCGCCCCTTGATTCATAAAGCGATATTATCTTAGATGCAACTTCTTTATCAACCACCATCACCAAGCCAATTCCCATATTAAAAGTCCTATACATTTCTCTCATGTCAATTTCACCAAGTTTTTGTATGTATCTAAATACTGAAGGTGTATTAAATTCACTCATATCTATCTTGGCTTTTAACCCTTCTTTTAACATCCTTGGAATGTTTTCATAGAAACCCCCACCTGTAATATGGCTCATTGCTTTAATTTCATAACTCTTCATCAAATCTAATATCTCTTTTACATAAATTCGAGTTGGAGTCAATAACTCTTCGCCTAATGTCTTCCCAAATTCTTCTATATAACAATCAATTTTGAAATTGTTGTCTTCAAAAAATAATTTTCTAACAAGAGAAAATCCATTGCTATGAACTCCTGATGAAGGAAGTCCCAAAATCAAATCGTTTGGTTTAATATTTTCGCCTGTAACTATTTTTTGTTTATCTACTACTCCGACACAAAATCCAGCGATGTCATATTCGCCATCTTTATAAAATCCTGGCATTTCTGCAGTTTCTCCGCCTATTAATGCACATCCACTATCTAAACAACCCTTTGCTACTCCTGAAACAATCTGCGCCATCTTCTCAGGGATCAATTTCCCAGTAGCAATATAGTCAAGAAAAAATAGTGGCTTTGCACCTTGACATAAAACATCGTTTACGCACATTGCCACACAGTCTATGCCTACTGTGTCGTGTTTATCCATCATAAAAGCTAATTTCAATTTTGTACCTACTCCATCTGTTCCAGATACTAAGACTGGATTTTTATACTCATTAGTATCTATTTCAAATAGTCCTGAGAACCCTCCTAATTCTGAGAGCACACCTTTTATATAGGTCTTTTTAACTATATCTTTTAACAGATCTACTTCTTTGTTCGCAGCATCTACATCTACTCCTGATGCTTTGTAGTCAATAGGCATTTTTATTCCTCCTTGTATAATGATGATATAGCCACTAAGGCTACTCACCTATTATTTATAATTTTTCATATCCGATAATAGAAGAAGGTATTCTCCCTTTATCAGATATTATTTAACTTAATTATCATGCCTGACGGCTTCCAGATAGACTCCAGTTGTTTCATAAGGTATAATTATTAAGGATAGGACAAACAATGTAATCCTCCTTGGGAAGTCAGTTTCTACTGACCCATACCTATAAAAAAGTCAATTAGTCCATTCAATGAGGTTTTATGATTCAGCTGGTTGGGAGCCACAGGCTATACCCGTATAACTCGCAAGGTTGTGTACTCATTAGATGGAAATGGATTCCTATCAGAAAGGAGCTATTGCTCATGTCAAACATTTTATTTGAAAATTTATTTATTTCGGTTGGTATTGATGTTGGTGCAGACTTCAGTTGGATGTCTATTGCACTACCTAACCAAACCTTTGTAGGAAAGCCGTTTAAAATCCTACATTCTGATTTAAATTCCCTAAGCTTAGCTGTATCTAAAATAAAAGAAGCAGAGGAGCTGTATTCCTTAGAAAGTCGCATCTTTCTGGAATCTACGGGAATTTATCATTACCCACTCTTCTGCTATCTTCGTGATAAGGGTTTTAACTGCTCTGTTATCAATCCTATCATCACTAAGAATAGCACAAATATTAACATTAGGAAAGTACATAATGATCGTTTTGATTCAAAAAAGACTGCCTTAGTTGGTCTAAAACCAGATTTAAAGTTATCCCTTATGCCATCCGACCTAGCTCTCAATTTAAGAAATCTTTCTAGAGAGTATTATGATCTAATGGACAACCGCTCTGCTTATGTGAATAAACTACAGGGCGAACTGCGAATGGTATTTCCGCAGTATTTAAAAATCTTTTCTAAAATAACTACAAATACATCTCTGACCTTATTGGAAAAATATACTTCACCAGAAGCATTTCTAAATGCTTCAAAGGATGAGATTATCGATTCCATAAGGTCTACTGCAAGATTTGGACTTACATATGCTGAGACTAAGTATAATGCCATAATACAAGCAGCAAATGATGCAAGTATCTTTGGTTATTCCGTAAGCAGTAACTTCAAACGAATTCGCTTGTATATTCGCCTCATTAGAAATTATGATGATGAAATATCAGCCATTCTTTCTGATATGCATGAATTGGTTGATGCTAATGAAACTACTGATTTTGTAAAGCAAATTCATCTGATTGAATCTTACAAAGGAGCTGGATTTTTATCTGCTGTAAGCCTAATGGGTGAAATCGGAGATTTCTCAGCATTTCACTCACCTAAACAACTTTTTGCTTACTTTGGATTAGATCCTGCAGTAAAACAATCTGGTAAATATGAAGGCACCAAAATCTCTATGTCAAAACGCGGCTCCAGGATTGCAAGAAGAGTCCTACATACAATGGCTCTAATTAGCATCAGCAAGAACAAAGATGGTTCAGCAAAAAATCCTGTATTACGTGATTACTATTTAAAGAAATGCCAGTCAAAACCCAAAATGGTTGCTCTAGGTGCCGTTATGCATAAAGTCTGTAACATTGTATTTGCAATGCTTCGTGATGAGAAAGAATTTTCAATCATCACACCAAAAGAACATCAAACGAATTACTTAAAAGCTAAATGCGATAAAGCTGCATAAAGTAAATCCATAACTTGTTTCTTTCTTTTTGAGATATTCTCAAAGGGCTTATTAATGTTACCCTTTTTTAGCCCAGCACAAATTTAAAATATTTTTATTTTAACTATTGACATTTCTTAGCTGGACTTTGATCTTTTTACTGGATAATCCCCAGTAAAACAGCCTTTGCAAAACCCATTTTCTCCACCAGCTGCTTTTACTAAGCCTTCAAGCGATATAAAATATAGAGAGTCAGCGTTTATAGCTTTTCTGATTTCTTCTACTGTCATGTAATTTGCTATTAAATTCTCTTCATTTGGTGTGTCCACCCCTAAAAAACAACTGTGTTTTACAGGAGGTGAAGCAATTCTTACATGTACACTTTTAGCTCCTGCTTTTCTTAACATTTCTACAGTTCTTTTGATAGTCGTTCCTCTGACAATTGAATCATCTACTAATATCAAATCTTTTCCTTTTATATTCGAAGTTAAGGGGTTTAATTTTATTCTCACCCCTTCTTCTCTTATGTCTTGAGTTGGTTCAATAAAAGTTCTTCCGATATATCTATTTTTTATTATACCCTCAGTGTATGGTATTTGAGATTTCTTGGCATAACCAATTGCAGCAACTGTTCCTGAATCGGGAGCTCCAATTACTACATCAGCTTTTGTGGGGTATTCTGTGTAAAGAATTTCACCAGTATTAAATCTTGATGTATATACATATCTGTTGTCTATATAGCTATCAGGCCTTGCTAAATACACTAATTCAAATATGCATAATGCTCTTTTTTTACTTTGAAGCTTCTCGCTTCTAATTCCATTATCATCAATAATCACTATTTCACCGGGATCGCAATCCCTTATAAATTCTCCTCCAATACATTCAATAGCACATGTTTCTGATGAGATAATGAAGTCATCTCCAACTTTTCCAATTGAAAGTGGTCTAATTCCATGTGGATCTCTTGCAGCAATCAGCGAATCTTTAGTCATTATAATAAGTGAATAAGAGCCATTGACTTCGTCTAGTGCCATTTTTATAGCATATGTTAAACTATCTTTATGATATTTTGCAATCAAAGATGCAATAACTTCTACAGATAAATCAGTTTGAAATATATGTCCACTTTCTTCAAATTTTTCTCTTAATGTTTCGTAATTTTCAATCGCTCCATCCATACAAATTGACAAAGCACCTTTTCTATATCCTACTACTAGTGGTTCTGAATTGGATTTTGTATTCTTTTCAGAATAAGAAGCATATCTTACTTGGCCTATTGCAATATCGCCTTTTAGTCGTTCCATGACTTCTTTTGTGAAAACATCACCAACTAAGCCTAAATTCTTTTCATAATCTATGAATCCATTGTTATTTATTGAAATGCCCGCACTTGCTTGGCCTCTATGCTGTAGTGCATAAAGGCCGTAATAAATATATTTTGAAACTTCTTTATTGTTTTTGCTGAAAACTCCTATTATTCCGCTCAAATCAGGTCCTCCTATCATAATTTACTTATTTCTTCATCGTTTTTAATCGTTTCTAATTTTAGTTTTTCTTTGTGAGATTTTAATTTATTTCTTAAATCATTATCCCTGATTGATAAAATTTCTGCCGATAATATCCCTGCATTATAACCACCATCTATCGCAACTGTTGCAACTGGTATTCCTTTAGGCATCTGTACTGTTGAAAGAAGTGAATCTATTCCATCTAAAGTTGATGATTTTGCTGGTACACCTATTACAGGTAATATTGTTAGGCTAGCTAATACACCTGCTAAATGAGCGGCTTTCCCTGCTATTGCTATTACCAAATCGAATCCATTTTCCTCTAGTCTTTCAGCAAATTCAATTGCTATCCTAGGAGTTCTGTGTGCTGATATGACTCTCATTTCGTTTTCGATTCCAAAGCTATCTAATACTTCCTTTGCTTCCATAGCTATTTTTATATCTGATTTACTTCCCATAACTATTGCAACTTTCATAGTTATCCCTCCATTATTTATAGTAATTTACTCCAGATTCAAATATCTTGTGTTTGCCTTTAATTTCTATATTTTTGTAAATTCCATCAGCAATTCTATCGATTGCAGATACTGTTCCTAATATTCTTCCATCAGGACTAGTCATAGACTCAATCGCAAATTCAGATCCAGTTGGATTGTATAAGCCATCATATGTTGCATCCCCATTCTTTACAAATTGAGTTGATATTTGCCCTTTTTCAATCAATTCTTTTTTGTCTTTCAAGAACACTCTTCCTTCTTTTGTCGCTATAGGCACTGTGTATTCAAAACCTATCTCCATGTCATTAAACCAAGGCGACAACTTTGAAGTTACTTTAACATCAGCAAAATTTGAATAGAAATCACCTGAATAATTGTATACAATCGATGGTGATTGTTCATTCTGTTTAACAAACTTGCCATGTTCAATAAGTCCAAGTTTAATAAGTGCATTAAAGCCTGAACCTATCCCTAAAATAAGACCATCATTTTTATACAGCAATTCATATACTGATTCTTTTAAATACTCATCATCGAATATGACCTTCAATAATTTAGCTGCAGTTTCAGGCTCATTCCCTAAGAAATATCCATTTGCTAATCCGAGAATTTGTGTTTCTTTGACTAAATTAGATAGTAACCTAATTGATTTTTTTATTTCATTTGTGCTAAATGTTTTTAGTACGAATGTATTTACAACTGCTCCGCATTCTTCAAATGAACTCATCATGTCGTATTCGCCATTTGTGCCTGTAAAAATTGGTATCAAAACCCTAGGCTTTGCAATTGTCTTAGTGCTCTTCATGGAGTGTGACCCTTTGTACTCAATATTTGATACTTCTTTTTTGATGTCTTCTTTTATAGGAAATATATCTTCTAAAACGCCTAAATAAACTTTTTTTAATTCATCCAATGCAAGTGTTTCTTCTCCGATTTTTATGCATTTTTCTTTTTGTGTAGTTCCTACAACTCTATAATTTAATTTTGAGATATCTCCTAAATTATCTTTTGAAATTTCTAATAAAATATTTCCAAATGATGGTGTATACATATCTTCAAAGTCATTGTCAAATTTAAAACCTAGACAATTTCCTATGCACATTTCAAATATTGCTTTTGCAACTCCTCCGTGTCCAATTACATTTGAAGAAAGAACTTTTCTCTCATCAACTATTTTTTTAATTAAATTGTAATTGTGTTTTAAATTTTCCAAATCTACTAAATCATTGTCATCTCTTTTTAGCATGACTTCAATTACTATAGAATCTGCTGATTTGAATTCTTGAGAAACTATATTTTCACTATTTTCAACACATACCGCAAAGCTAAACAGCGATGGTGGCACATTTATATTTTCAAAGCTTCCACTCATGCTATCTTTCCCGCCAATACTTGGTATTTCCAATTCTTTTTGCACTTTATATGCTCCCAAAAGTGATGTAAATGGTTTAGCCCATTTCTTAGGATCTTCTCCTAAACTTTCATAGAATTCTTGGAAAGATAATCTAATTCTTTTGTAATCCCCTCCCATTGCTACTACTCTTGCTATAGAGTCAATTACAGCATAGTAACCACCGTGGAATGTACTCCACTTAGCTATTTCCGGATCATAGCCACAAGTCATTATAGAAGCAGTATTTGTGTGTTTTCCCATAACAGGCAATTTTGCGGCCATTCCAACTTGAGGTGTTAGTTTTTCTCTCCCTCCGAGTTGAACAACTACAGCATTTTTCCCAATTGTATTATCAAATCTTTCAATTAATCCTTTTTGCGAACAGCAATTTAAATCCTTTAAATTTTCGACAAATCTATCTGCATTTGAACTATTTGATTTTGTTTTATCTTTGAAAACTGAAGTTTCTTTTGAAGGCGATATAATATGAATTTTAGCTTTTTTCCTAATTCCACTTGTGTTAAGAAATTCTCTATCTAAATCTACGATTACTTTGTTCTTCCAAACAATCCTCATTCGCTTTTCTTCGGTTACCTTCGCTATGACTGCCACTTCTAAATCTTCTTCTTGTGCTAATTTAATAAATTCCTCTAAATCATTTTCATCTATAACTATAGCCATTCTTTCTTGCGACTCTGATAGAGCTATCTCTGTTCCGTCCATACCTTCATATTTAGTTGGTACTTTATCCAGATCAATTAGCAACCCATCTGCCAACTCTCCAACAGCTACAGCTACTCCACCAGCACCGAAGTCATTGCATCGTTTTATAATCTTTGAAGCTTTTTCATTCCTAAACAGTCTCACAATCTTTCTCTCTATTTGAGGATCTCCCTTTTGTACTTGTGCTCCTGCTGTAGTTAAGGCATCTTTCTTTTGCTCTACTGAAGAACCAACAGCTGCTCCTAATCCATCTCTTCCAGTTTTTCCCCCGACAAGCAATACAAGATCATTAGGTTTAGGAATGCCTCTTCTTACCCAATCCTTTGGCGCTGCAGCTACTAAAGCACCTAATTCTAATCTCTTAGCTTCAAAACCATCATCATAAAATTCTTTTATATATCCAGAGGCTCCACCGATTTGATACGCATATGAACTGTATCCTTCAGCTGCCATTGTAGTGATTTTTCTTTGAGGAAGTTTCCCTTGCAATGTATCTTCAAATTTTGTCCTTGGATCTTTTGCCCCTGTAATTCTCATTGCTTGATAAACATAGCCTCTTCCAGAAAGTGGATCTCTAATACCCCCGCCTAGACAAGTAGCAGCCCCACCAAATGGTTCTATTTCAGTAGGGTGATTATGTGTTTCATTTTTGAACATCAGAAGCCATTTTTCTTTTTCCCCATCTACATCAACTTCAATTTCTATGCTTGCAGCATTTACTTCTTCAGAGATTTCTCTGTCCGTTAATTTCCCATTTTTTTCTATTTCTTTCATGTTTATGGTTGCTAAATCCATCAAGCATATTGGCTTGTTGTTATTATGAACAAATTCCCTTGATGAAAGATATTCTTTGATCACATCTTCAAATAAGTCCCTATAATCTCCATCTTCAAGCTTTATCTCAGTTATCTCCGACATAAAAGTCTTATGTCTGCAGTGATCTGACCAATAGGTATCGAGAACTTTAATTTCTGTAATTGTGGGTTTTTTCATGGATTTTTTAAAATAATCTTGTATAAATAAGAGATCCTCTAAATCAAGTGCAAGATCGTATTTACTTTTAAATCTTATTAATTCATCTTTTGAATAGTTAATAAAATCATCTATGATTTCAATCTCTTTGGGTTGTATTTCTTCTTTATCTTCACTTATTAAATTTAGAGGCACTTCTTTAGAGTTTACTGGATTTATATAGTAAGATTTTAATTTAGAGAAGTCTTCATTTGACATGCCTTTTGCTAAAATAATCTTTGAAGCTTTTACAGATGAGTCTTTATATCCTAAATATTTATTTATTAGTATTTCTGTTGCATTTTGTCTTGGGTCAAATTGCCCTTTGTTGTATTCAAATCTAAAAGCCAATTCCCCATTGTTTAGATTTAATTCACCGGAGTATATATTGTCAATGTTTGGTTCAAACAGAATCTTTTCAACTATTTCATTTAGTTTTTCTTCATCAACGTTAAATAAATCATAAACATTAAATACAGTTATATCTTCATATTTTTCTATACCTAGAAATTCAGCATCTTTTTTTAGTTTTTTAGCCTCTACATTAAAATCTTCCCTTTTTTCAATCATGATTCTAAAATTTTTCATTTTTCAACCTCCTAAATTTTTAAGCCCAGGTGGGTAGGTCATATGCGAAACCTACCCGCCTGGGCTTTTCTCCCTTCGGTGTAATGCCATAAGACATCTGTACCGCTCGGTCTTTATTAAGAACCCTAGGTACACTTTCGGTCTATAAAATTTAATCTAATTGCGTTTAATTAATTATTTAACATTATTTTTTCAAGTGTCAATGGTTCGATATATACATCATCTTTATAGGCTCTCATATTCCCACCTGACACTTCATCAATCAATCCTATATGATTATCTTCTGTTATTCTGCCAAATTCAAATTTTATGTCATATAACTCTATGCCTTTTTTCTCCAATTCATCCTTTACTATCTCTGCTATTTCAACAGCCATATTCTTTATTTTATTTGATTCTTCTTTTCTCATAATATTTAATATTTCAAGTGCATCTTCTGTTATAAGTGGGTCTTCTCTCAAATCATCTTTTAAAGTGAATTCGACATACGGCCCTATTTTTCTTCCTTCTTCAACATATAATGCATATCTCCTATAAAAGCTACCTACTGCTCGGTATCTGACTATAACTTCTACGCCTTTTCCAAATAGTTTAGCAGGTAAAACTGTCATAGTGTTATTGTCGATGTCTGAAGAAACAAAATGTGTGGGTATTCCTTTTTTATTGAAAAGTTCAAAAAAGTAAGTGCTTAATCTTAGTCCAGATCTACCTGCGCCTTCAATAGTAAGGCCTACTTTATTTGCCCCAGGATCGAATACTCCCCCTTCACCTGTTACATCATCTTTGAACCTCAGTAGATAATTTCCGTCTTCTAATTTGTAAACATCTTTCGTCTTACCGGAGTACAAGAGATTGTCAGTTTTTAAATTCGACATAATATTCCCCCTAAAATTATTTAATAATAAATATAGCCCAGGTGGGTAGGTCATATGCGAAACCTACCCGCCTGGGCTTTTATCCCTCCGGTGTAATGTCTTTGGACATTTGTACCGCTCGGTCTTTTTCAAGAACCCTAGGTACACTTTCGCTCATAGACAAATGATTATCGGTCATTTTGTAGAAACATCCCAACCTTATTATGGGATTTATATGAGCTATATTTATTTCAATTTGAGTGTAGCAGTTTTTGTTCTAAGTGTCAATGGAATATTAAAATATGTTTAAATTTAATATATAGAGTTAATTGTAAAAGTAAATTAGACCCCCTTTTCAAAAACAGTCTAATTTAGTCTTACAAATTTAGGGGTCTAATTTAACCTTACAAATTTTTGATAGACATAATTTGTTTTGTGAAGCCAGAGGGTACTATCTTCTCAAGAAGAGCCGCCGCAGGGAAATATTGATATAAGGTTCTTGAAAATGATAAAATTTTCTATCCGATGCAAGTAAGTAAATGCCTTTGTTTTGCTTGCCTTCGGGTATTTTTTTATGCTCATTTTCAGGTTCTTATGTCAATATCGGCGGAGTTTGTAGTATCATTGTCTTATGCCTGGATGATAAGCTTTAAGAAGGATGTAGCTATTATGGCTATACATTTAAATTTTGATAACAGATTAGATATTGAAAAGTATCTTAAAAACAATTATTCTTTATCCGAAATTGCAAGAGAGCTTAATAGACATAAATCCACTATTTCTAGAGAGATTATTCTCAGATCTAATTTTTCTAAAAAGGGTTGTTATGGTCGTAATTACAATGCATGTATATACAGATATGATTGTGATTTAAAAAAGATTTGTGGGAATGATTATTGTAGCAATAAGCATAATAAATTTTGTAGATTTTGTGATATTTGTAATGATAATTGTGATTATTTCAGTGAAGATATTTGTAGTAAGTTATCTAAATCTCCCTATGTTTGCAATGGTTGCGATGATAGGAGAAAGTGTACTCTTACAAAGAAATTTTATTCAGCTAAGGATGCACAAAAAGATTATGAGAGTGTCTTGGTTGAGTCAAGATCTGGGATTGAAATGTCACCGGAGGAGCTTCAGAGAATTAATGATATTGTTACGCCTTTAGTAAATAATGGTCAATCAATTCATCATATCCATTCAAATAATAAAGATTCTTTCATGGTTAGTGAAAAAACTCTGTATAACTACATCGATAAGCAAATTATATCTGCTAAGAATATTGATTTACCTAGAAAAATTAAGTATAGACCTAGAAAGAAGTTTCAGATGGGGTATAAGGTGGATAAAAGTTGTTTGAAAAATAGAAGATATGATGACTATTTAGAATTTATTAAAGAAAACAAGGATATTAGCATTGTTCAAATGGATACTGTTGAAGGTAGGAAGGGTGGCAAAGTTTTACTTACTATTCACTTTGCTGATACTTCATTTATGCTTATGTTTCTTAGGGATGCTAATGACTCTAGAAGTGTTACTGAGTGTTTTAGATGGGTTTATGATGCAATAGGTTCAGCTGAGTATAGAACTTTATTTCCTGTCCTTTTAACAGATAACGGTAGTGAGTTTTCAGATCCAGATAAAATTGAAATAATCAATGATGAAAAACTTACTAATGTGTTTTATTGCTATCCTTATTCAGCATTTCTAAAACCAGAGATTGAGAATAATCATGAGCTAATCCGCAGGATTATTCCTAAAGGTAAGAGCATGGACAAGCTAACACAAAATGATTCTCGTTTAATAATGTCTCATGTGAACTCTTACACAAGAAAAAAGCTGAATGATCACTCTCCATTTGATGCATTCAGCACAAGGTATGGATTTAAGTTGATTGATGTATTAGGGATAGAAAGAATTAACCCTAACGATATCATCTTAAAGCCAAATCTTTTAAAATAATATAATTTGTTATCCAGGCATTTTATATTGCTTCTAGGGGTCTAATTTAGTCTTACAAAAAAATTTTTCTATAGTAGACCTCTAATTAGTTATGCCCAAATTTAAATTTTATAGTATAATTATAACACAAAAAAGGACTTTTATAAGTCCTTTTTTGTTGAATTAAACTATTTTAATTTGTCTATTTTACTGATTTCTAGTAAGGGTCTAATTTAACTTTACAAAGGTCTAATTTAGTTTTACATTTGACCATTTAATATATAGAAGGGTATCTAATTATTAGTAAATAGAAAGGTTGTGATAGTTTGAAACAAAATGTATTAGTTAGTTTTAATGCTAATTCAAAGCAAAGAGAAATTATTGAAAATTCACTTAAAGAAAAAGCTAATATTAAGTATATTGAAAATGAAACTGAGAGGTCTGATGCTATAAAGGAAGCTGACATAATATTTTCATGGAATCCTATAAGAGAGTTTAATGAAGAAGAGTTTTACTTTATGGAAAGAGTAAAACTTATGCAGCTTTTATCAGCAGGTGCTGATCATTTGCCATTTGATAAATTCCCAGAAAGCCTTGCTGTTGCTGGAAATGTTGGAGCTTATGCTCAAGCAATGGCAGAACATGCTTTGGCAATGGCTTTATCTCTTTCTAAAAATCTATTTGTGAATCATCAGAAGATCAAAGAAGGAATATTTGATCAATCCAGCAAAGGTAAGTTACTTCACGGAGCAAATTATGGAATTATTGGCTTTGGTGGTATAGGTAAAGAAATATATAATCTTCTTCAGCCATTTGAACCTAATATATATGCAATTAATACAAGTGGAAAAACAGATTATAATGTTTCATTTATCGGTACAATAAAAGATCTAGAGTTTGTGTTAACTAATTCTGACTTTATTTTTATAACAATTCCTTTATCAAAAGCAACTAAAAATCTGATAGGGAAAGCTCAATTTGAGCTTATGAAAAAAGATGCTATTCTTGTAAATGTTGCAAGAGGAGAGATAATAAATCAAAAGGATTTTTATGAACACCTACTAAATAATCCTGATTTCAAAGCTGGAATCGATGCTTGGTGGATTGAACCATTCAGACATGGTGAGTTTAAAGTAGAATTTCCTTTTATCGAACTACCAAATGTAATTGGCTCCCCTCATAACTCAGGTATGGTCCCTGGGGCAATGACTCGAGCTACAGAGTTCGCAGTTAAAAATATATTGAGTTTTATCGATGGTAAAGAAGTTAGAGGTGTGTTTAATAGAGAGGACTATTTGTGGTAAAAAACCTAAGTGACTTAACACTTAGGTTTTTTACCACTATCTCTGAGACTTGTCAAAAGGAATTCCTTCTGCTTTTGGTGCTCTAGAATTCTTAGAAGTCAATGCCAATACTATAATTGTTGCGACATAAGGCATCATCTTATAGTAATCTGTTGGAATATTCAAATTGTCTAGGAATGGAATCAATGGAACTGAATATGCTAAAGTTCTTAAGAATGCAAAGAACAAAGCTGCAAACATTATTTTTATTGGTTGCCATTGCCCAAAAATCATGACAGCTAATGCCAAGAAACCAAATCCCGCTACACCATTGTGTCCATTTATATTCCCATCAGTTATTCCTACTGAATAAAAATATCCTCCTATACCGCCTAAAATACCAGATATTGTAACTCCTATATATCTCATTCTATTAACGTTTATACCCACAGAGTCAGCTGCGTGTGGATGCTCTCCGCAGGCTCTTAATCTAAGCCCAAATTTAGTTTTATATAATACAATTGTAGATATTATTAATATCAAAAATCCTATCAAAACAGTTAAATAAGTGTTTTTGAAAAACATATCGCCTATTACTGGAATATCCCCTAATACAGGTACTTTCCTGATGAAATATCTAACACTTGTAGTTACACCATCACTGTTGAAAGTCATCTTAGAGATTAACAATATCAATGCAGGCATCATCATGTTCATAGCTGTTCCTACGATAACCTGATTTGCTTTCATTGTTACAGCAGCAAAAGATAGAAGTTGTGAAAAAATAGCTCCAGCTACTGCTGCTACTATCATACAAATCAAAAGTATCATATTTGGTGATAGTCCCGAGCCCTGAATTGCATACGCAAATAACGCACCAGCAAAAGCTCCAGAGAGCATAGTCCCTTCAAGTCCTATATTTATTACACCACTTCTCTCAGTGAACATTCCCCCTAAAGCTACTAATAAAAGCGGTATTGATACAGGAAGCATATTTTGAACTAAATAGTAGAAAGTATCCATTATTCTGCCTCCTTATTTGAATTCTTTTCTAAATTTTCTATTTCAGAACCCACATCTTCTTCGATATTTTCAATCTGCGGCTCTGTAATTAGTGCCTCTTTATTTCTTCTATTTGCAAAAATTCTTCTTATAGCAGAGCTCATTATTGCTGCAAACGCTGAGAAATAAATAATTACTGCAATAACTAAATCGATTATCTCAGGTTTATATCCAACCAAACTTGCTAATGTACCGCCTCTTTGTATATATGAAATAAAGATAGCAGAGAAAATAACTCCTATTGGATGTGAATTACCGAGTAAAGCAACTGCTATTCCGTTAAATCCATTAGCTGCTATGACATTTATAGGTTCATAAGTCATGCTACTACCTGCAATTTCTGATGGTGCTAATATTGCAAAAGCTCCGCCTAAACCTGATAAGGCTCCAGCTATTACCATTGTTAGGATAATGTTCCTCTTTCCATTCATTCCAGCATATTGAGCCGCATGCTTGTTATATCCAGTTGCCTTAAGTTCATATCCAAATGTTGTCTTTTGCAAGATTATATATAGTAGAACAGCTATAATCAGTGCAAAAACTATCCCAAAATTTACATTCGAACCTGCTATTCCTAAAGACCTTATTTGAACATGTTGAGGTACATATTGAGTTCTAGTCATAGAAGGAATATACATGGCAGAATTGCTACGAATTAGCATATCCACTAAATACATCCCTATATAGTTTGTCATTATAGATGTAATAACTTCATTTACATTTAATAAAGATTTAAAAATACCTGGAATAAATCCCCATATCATACCTCCAAGCATTCCTGCAAGAATAGCTATTATCCAATGTATGCTTGGTGGCAAATCAAACATAAATGCAACATAAAGTGCAAAAAACATTCCCATTGTGTACTGCCCTGATGCTCCTATGTTGAATAGGCCCATTTTAAATGCAAAAGCGACGGATAAACCTGTCATGAGAATTGGTGTTGCAAAATACAAAACATCGCCAAATCTACTTAATCCACCGAGTAGAACATATCTAAATCCGGCTACTGCATTGCTTGGATTTGCTAAGAGCATTACTATAAAACCGAAAAGTAAACCTATAACAATTGCCATCAAAGCAGAAGTAAATGATGAAAATCCTTTGATTTCAGTGATCTTTTTCTTTTCATTTTTTGAATTCATACCATTTTTATCCTGCATTGTATATCTCCTTTACATCGTCTCTTTTTGCACCTGACATGTACAAGCCCAACTCTTCGTCTGTTGTCTTATTAGGATCAAGTTCTCCTACTATTTCTCCTTCGTACATGACAAGTATCCTGTCACTGACGTTTAAAACTTCATCTAATTCTAAAGAAACTAAAAGCACTGCTTTACCACTATCTCTTCCTTCTATTAGCATTTTATGAATATATTCTATTGCTCCAACGTCTAGACCTCTGGTAGGTTGTACAGCAACCAAAAGTTCATGATCTTTGTCCATTTCTCTTGCGATTATCGCTTTTTGTTGATTACCTCCAGACATGCTCCTTACTATAGTAACTGGTCCCTGTCCACTTCTGATGTCAAACTTGTCAATCAATCTCAAAGCATATTTTCTTACTTCATCAAATTTAATAAAACCTTTATTTTGAAATTGTGGCTGCCAATATCTTTGCAATACTAGATTTTCCTCTAAGGTATAATCCAATACCAGTCCGTATTTCTGTCTATCTTCAGGAATATGGCTTATGCCTGCTATAGATCTTTCTCTTACCGATGCTTTGGAAATGTCCTTGCCACATATGTTAATACTTCCTGTAAGCATCTTTTCTAGTCCTGTTAATGCTTGAACTAATTCTGTTTGTCCATTGCCATCGATACCTGCAATACAAACGATCTCGCCTCTTCTTACATCAAAAGAAACATCTCTAACTGCGTTATTCTTGTGTATTTTTGAAGGAACTGTCATATTTCTAATAGAAAGTACCACTTCTCCTGGTTGGCTTTCTTTTTTATCTACTTTAAGTGAAACTTCTCTTCCAACCATCATTCTTGACAATTCTTCTTTTGTAGTATCTTTGATGTCAACCGTTCCCATGCATTTCCCTTTTCTTAAAACGGTACATCTATCTGCTACTTCCATTATCTCATTTAGCTTGTGAGAAATAAAAAGTATTGATTTGCCTTCATTAGCTAATCCTTTCATGATTTGCAAGAGCTCATGGATTTCTTGTGGCGTCAAAACAGCAGTAGGTTCATCAAAAATCAAAATTTCATTATCCCTATAAAGCATTTTTAGAATTTCTACTCTCTGTTGCATCCCAACAGAAATGTCTTCAATAAGAGCGTCTGGATCTACTTTTAGTCCATATCTTTCGCTTAGTTCTACTACTTTTTTTCTTGCTTCATCCATATTTAAAAATCCATTTTTAGTTGGTTCTACTCCCAATATTATATTTTCAAGAACTGTAAATACTTCAACCAGTCTAAAATGTTGGTGAACCATCCCTATTCCTAAATCATTAGCATCGTTAGGATTGTTTATCTTTACAACTTCGCCATTTTTTCTAATTTCACCTTTTTCAGGTTGATAGAGTCCAAATAAAACACTCATTAAAGTTGATTTACCTGCACCATTTTCACCCAGAAGCGCATGTATTTCGCCTTTTTTTAGTCTTAGGGTGATATTATCATTAGCGACTATTCCAGGGAACTCTTTAGTTATATTTAACATTTCTATTATATAGTTTTCATTTTCCACGTTTTTCACCCTTTGTGTAATTCATTTTTTTAATCATAACAAATAGTGCCAAATTACTCAGACGATAATTATAATTTATCGGGGCACTTTCAACTATTAAATTATCTTCAATTGGTTTAGAAAAAAACAGGGAAAACTCTCGCCTTCCCCTGTTTTTACTTTTTTATGATTAATTGAAGTTTAATTTTTTTTATTATCTAGTTGTTACTCTTACTTTAGCTAATCCTAAGCCTTGAGTTAACTCTTGAGCAGTTGCATATCCGGTAGCATCTGCAACATCAATTGAACGAATAACTTCAATTTCATTGTTTGCTAATTTAGCAAATATAGCATCATATTGTTCTTTAGTAAATCTTTCAAATCTGTCAAATGCATCAGCATTTGGATCTCCAATTACAGTTGTTGGAAGACCAACTCCGCCATTTGCTGCGTTGAATACTGTTGTTTTACCAGCATAGTTTTCCCAAGTGTTAGTTACATAAATTGATTCAAGAACACTTTGTACTGATTCAGCTAAACCTTTAGTTGCTGAAGTGATAACAGTTTCGCTATCATATCTTTGGTCAACGTCAACCCCTATAACTTTTGCTCCAGCTTCTTGAGCTGCAGACATTACACTCTTACCTACAGCACCACCACAAGCAAATATTACTTCTACACCTTCTTGATACATAGTCCTTGCAGTTGCTTTATTAGTATCATTTTCTTCAAAGTTTCCTGTATAGTGATAAGTCACTGTTACTGAACCATCAGGTAATCCTAATTCATTTGCAGCATATTCAGCTCCTTGTAAAAATCCATATCCAAAAGCTTGAACTGCAGGTACAGCCATACCACCCATAAAACCTAATTTTCTCATTCCATCCATAACTGCAGCATAGCCAGCTAAAAAGCCTGATTGCTCTTCAGCATACATTATACTTGCAACATTTGGTCCAGTTCTAAAGTCTGTATAATCTGCATTATGTGGTGCCCCATCAAGTAAGATAAATTTAACATCTGGATATTTATCTTGTGCTTGATAAATTGGCACTTCAAATAAGAAACCAGGTGTTACTATTACTTTTGCTCCACCTTGAACTGCTAAATCAATAGCTGCCAAATAACCTGCATCTGATGCTTCTTCAGGTTTAATATAAGTATGTGAAATATTGTTTGCCTCAGCGAAAGCTTTAACGCCCTCCCAAGAACCTTGGTTAAATGACTTGTCATCGATATTGCCCTTATCTGTAATTAAAACGATTTCTGCGCCGCTACTTCCGCCTGAACTACATCCAGCTAAACTAGCTATCAACAATATCATCGACATTGATATTACTAAAAATTTTTTCATTATTTACTTTCCCCCCCTATATTTTAGAAAAATGGTGACATCTTATAACTATTATATATAAATAACGAAGCGTTTTCAAGCTTTATTTAATTAAGGTATTTGTGCAGATTTTACATATATGATATAAAAATTTTGTAAAATTTTTATATCATATATGTAAATCTCATATTATTATTTAGCCAACAACTCTTCTACTTCGTTCTTTTTTAAAACCTTGCCTTTTGATACTACTTTTTCATCTACTACTAATGCCGGAGTAGTCATTACTCCATATTTTGCTATCTCCTTGAAGTCTGTCACCTTAGTTATTTTTGCATCTAGGCCAAGCTCTGCTACAGCATTTTTTACGTTGTTTTCTAACTCATTGCATTTTTTACATCCTGAACCTAATATTTTAATTTCCATACTAACCCCCTCTTAGATAAAAAGATATGATATAAAATTAAATGTATATCCTATTATTATTATACCTAATGTTACAATCAATATAAATAATCCCAACAATTTATTTTTAACAACTTTCGATAGCATTATCATTGATGGCAAAGATAATGCGGTTGTTGCCATCATAAAGGAAAGTGCTGTTCCAAGGCCTACTCCCTTTGTTACCAATGCTTCTGCTATTGGCAAAGTTCCAAATATATCTGCATACATTGGTATGCCAACTATGGTTGCAATAAGTACTGAATACCATTTATCATTTCCTAAGATTGAATTAATTACATTCTCTGGAATATAATTATGTATCATAGACCCTATGAATACCCCTATTAAAACATACTTCCATACTCTATTTACTATATCCATTACTTGATTTTTTGAAAAATCTAATCTATCTTTAAACTTTAACTTTTCGATATCCTCACCTAACTGATTAGAAGAAAATACAAAATCTTCAACATATTTTTGCATCTTGAGTTTGTCAATAATACTTCCACCAATTATAGCTAAAATAACCCCTACAAAAACATATGCAAAAGCAATTTTAAAATTAAAAATGCTACCTAATAATATTACAGATGCTAAATCAACTAATGGCGATGAAATAAGAAACGAAAAAGTTACTCCAACTGGCAATCCTGCACTTGTAAAACCAATAAATAACGGTATTGATGAACAAGAACAAAATGGAGTTATAGTACCTAATAACGCAGCTAATGTATTAGCAATCACTCCTTGAAATCTTCCTAAAATTTTCTTTGTCCTTTCAGGAGGGAAGTAACTTTGAATATATGATACTAAGAATATAAGCAAAGATAATAATATGAATATTTTGATAGAATCATAAATAAAAAAATGAATGCTTGCACCAAATCTTGAACTTATTTCAAGATTCAAAACCTCAACTACAAATTTCTCAACTAAGTTTGAGAGCCATTCCATTTTTAATAATTGATTGTTTATAAAGTTAAACACTTAAATGCCTCCGTATATTGAATTTTTTAATTTACATTCATAATATAAAATACTGATATGAGTTTGTCAAACAATATAAAATAAGCACCCTAATTAGGGTGCTTATTTTATATTATATCTCTGATATAATCTTTAATAGTTGGGGTTATAGCCCCTCCGCCTATGCCATCTACTAAGATTAACATTCTCTCAATTAATTCAGAAAAATAAGTTTGCGCAAATTCTTCTTTTATCTCTAAAAGCTCATTTTTATAAGTTTGATCTATTTTGTATTCTGACATTTCAACAATTCGTTCATCTCTTTCTAAGAAAAGGAGATCATTAATATATTTTTCATATATTTCTAGAACTTCATCTAGCATATTAGAATATGGAAAAACCATCCTGAATTTTTCAATTTCAACTAGCCTTAAAGCTATTTCTCTTTTATCCACCGTAATAACACCTAAATTGGATGAGGGTTTATTTTGATAAAGACTAATTATGTTAATGTATGTTTTTAATTCATTAGTTAAACTGTCTCCAAATATCTTAATAAATTTATCATAGTTTATTTTAAGAACTATCCTATTGTTTTCAATTGTAAGCATGTATCCTTTTTGAATACTTTCTGTTAAGAAAGAATTGAAGCTTATATTTGATGATATATTTATTCCTGTTTCCAAATTGTTTATTCTACTTAATACCTTTTCATCATAAAATCTATCTAATTCATTTCTATCTATATTATATAAATAATTAGATAGATGTTTATTCTCTATATCAAGTGATTCATTTAGTTTATTTAAATACTCATATAGTACATTTGAAAATTCATTTTTTTCAGTATAGTTTATGATGTCTCTCAAATCATCTATATTTGAAATTTCGCCAAACGCTTCTAGTTTTTCTACTGAAATTTTATCATTTATATTGTTTTCATTTAGATTTTCTTTTTTTACTACAGTTGCAGATCCTTTTTCCTCACATTTATACCATATTGATATTTTCGAGTTTTGATCTGAGTTTGCTTCTGGATCAAACGTATAAATGTTGAAATTTAAAATTCCATCACCGTCTATATCTCTTATTTCATTATTTATATCTATTGAAAATAAATTTACTTTTTTAGGGTTGATAGCCTCAACAATCTTCCCATCCTCGATTGAATAAACATAAATTACAGAGGTGTTCTCATTTGCTAGATTTTTTAAAATTATTCCTTGCTTCCCTTCATAAATTTCACCAATTTTTAAATCTAAATTTTCTTTGTCGTATTTTATTTCAACCTCATCAATCATAAAATACCCATTGCCATCATATGAATAGACCAAAAGTTTTCCAATATTTTCTTTGCCTGTTGTTTCTGTAAAATACATAGCTATCTCGTCTATTCCGTCACCATTTAAGTCTCCAATATCGTAGTTTTCTAAATTAAGGTCGAAGCTTGAATTTAAAAGATTTAAATATTTTTCAATAATCTTCTTGTTTTCTTCTTGTTCTAAATAATCTTTTCTTAAAGGCAATTCTATTTCATGAGGTAACATTTTATTCAAAATATATCTATCATTAGTCTTAGAATTAGAATTCATAGGTTGACAACCAGCTAATGCTGAAGTCGAAATTAACAAACTTAGCAGTAAAATCAGTTTCTTCATTCTAAAATCTCCTTTCTCTATATATTATAACCAATTGTGATAAAAAAGTGTAACATTAAAGTTACAAAATTAATCTTGTATAATAGTAAAATTTAAGTTATACTATATATGAATATATGAATATGTGTTCATATATAAATTGGAGGTGAAACTTTTGGACAATTCTATGGATAATATGCAGGTTTGCGAAACAACATGTATACATGAAGATATAGTTAATAGAGTAAAGGATAAATTGCCAGATGACGAAACAATATATAAATTATCTGAGTTTTTCAAAGTTTTTGGTGATAAAACGAGAGTTAAGATAGTTTCTGCTTTGATTGATTCAGAAATGTGCGTATGTGATATTGCATATTTACTCAACATGAGCCAATCAGCGATTTCTCATCAACTAAGAGTACTTAAAAATAGTAATTTAGTTAAAAATAGGAAGGAAGGAAAAGTTGTATATTACTCTTTGGATGATGAACATGTGAAAGATATAATAGCCCAAGGCATTGTTCATATAACACATAAGGGCAGAGGTGAGTAGAAATGGATAACAAAATATTTTTATTAGATGGGTTAGACTGTGCAAATTGTGCTCAAAAAATTGAGAGCAAGGTAAACGAAATGAAAGAAGTAGAAAAAGCAAGTTTGAATTTTGTCAGTAAAAAATTACATGTAGAATTCAAAAATCATTCTACTGATGAGTTAATAAATAGAATTATAGCAATCGTAAAGTCAATCGAACCTGATGTAAATGTGATAGAGTATAATGAAGAAAGAGAAGAGGAGAAAATAGATTTAGGGTCAAAACATAATAATACAATTTTGAAAAGAATTTCTATAAGTTTATTGCTAGTTATTTGTGCTTTTATATTTCCAGTTAATGAATATATTAAAACTATCCTATTTATTTCCAGTTACCTTATTGCAGGTATTAAAGTGTTAAAAAATTCATTATATAACATTACTAAGGGAGAAATATTTGATGAAAACTTTTTAATGTCTGTAGCAACTTTAGGCGCTATCGCTATAAACCAATTTGAAGAAGCAATAGCAGTAATGATATTTTATGAGATTGGTGAGTACTTTCAATCTAAAGCTGTATATAGATCTAGAAAATCTATTGCCGATTTAATGAATATCAGACCAGATTATGCTAATGTAATCAATGGAGAAAATATAGTTACTAAAAATCCGAGAAATGTAAATGTCGGTGATGTTATCATGATAAAGCCTGGTGAAAAAGTTCCATTAGACAGCTTAGTGTTAGAAGGTTTATCATCTGTTGATACAAAAGCACTCACAGGGGAATCAATGCCAAAAGATATAAAACCTGGAGATAAAATCCTGGCAGGGTTTGTAAATATTCATGGACTAATTAAAGCAAAAGTAGAAAAAGAATATAAAGAATCTTCTGTTTCAAAAATATTGAAACTTGTTGAAGAAGCAAGTGAGAAAAAGGCCCCAACAGAAAATTTCATCACTCGATTTGCAAAGATATATACTCCTGTGGTAGTTTTCCTTGCAATAGGGCTTGCTGTATTCCCACCTTTATTGATTAATGGTGCTACTTTTAGTGACTGGATATATAGAGCGTTAGTCTTCTTAGTTGTGTCATGCCCTTGCGCACTGGTAATTTCAATTCCTTTAGGTTTCTTTGCAGGGATTGGCAGTGCTTCAAGAAATGGAATTTTAGTTAAAGGCGGCAACTACTTAGAAGCATTAAATTTCGTAAATACTTTTATATTTGATAAAACGGGTACTTTAACTGAAGGGATTTTCAAAGTTAAGGATGTTGTTTCAACAGAAGAATTTGATGATGAAGAACTAATTTACTATGCTGCGCATGCGGAATATAATTCAAATCATCCTATAGCAAAATCTATTGTCGATTTTTATAATGGCGATATAAATTCATCCTCAATTACTTTTTTTAGAGAATATGCTGGCAATGGTATAATGGCAATAGTAGATGGCAAAAATATAATACTTGGAAAAATTGATTTTTTAAGGTCAAATGGGATTGATATTGCGGAAAAATACGAGAAATCAGATAGCATTTACGTGTCAATAGACGGTTCATTTGCTGGTTATATATCGATAAGCGATACTGTAAAGAAAGATGCAAAATCAACTATAAAAGAATTAAAAAGGAACGGAATTACCAACATTATAATGTTAACTGGGGATAACGATAAAGCTGCAAAGGATATTGCTTTAAATCTAGGTATAGATAGCTATTATGCAGATTTATTACCTGAAGATAAAGTAAGAATAGTTGAAGATTTAATGATGAAAAATTTAAATTCAAAGTCCAAAATAGCATTTATTGGCGATGGTATAAATGATGCTCCTGTATTATCTAGATCTGATATTGGTATAGCTATGGGTGGTCTAGGCTCTGATGCAGCAATAGAAGCTTCTGATATTGTCATAATGACTGATGAGCTTCATAAATTAGTCGATCTTTTAAAAATTTCTGATAAAACAAGAAAAGTTGTTTATCAAAACATCTATCTAGCACTTACAATAAAGTTTACAGTTTTAATCTTAGGAGCTTTGGGAGTTGCTACTATGTGGCAAGCTGTATTTGCTGATGTTGGAGTTACTATATTAGCTGTTATAAATTCTATAAGAATATTAAAAAATAAATGATGCTTAAGCATCATTTATTTTTGTAGTATCAGTTCTTTACTTTTTTCAAAATTCATCGATTCTTTTATCTCTGGTTCATTTATTTTTTCCTTCGCAACAGATAACATCAATTTAATTCTATTCTCTTGATTTACTTTCGTAGCACTAGGGTCATAATCAATTGGTACAATATTTGCATTTGGATACTTCTTTTTAATGTTGGAAATTACTCCTTTCCCAACTATATGATTAGGTAAACATCCAAAAGGTTGAGCAACGACTATATTTTCATATCCCAAATTTATAAGCTCTACCATCTCTGCTGGCAATAGCCATCCTTCACCCATTTTACAGCCCAAACCTACTATACCATCAACGATTTCTTTAGTATGCATAAATGGTGATGGTACCACAAAATTGCCAACAGATCTTACTGCCTCACTGGTAGCCTCTTCAACCTTGGATAAATATCCATTGATAAAACTCATAGTTTTACTCTTTAACCAACTTCCTCCATAAAGACTATAATCTATGACTCCATTCTCCACACAATACATTAAAAATCCCATTAAACTAGGAACCATTATTTCACAGTCTTCTTCATGTAAAAATTCTTCAAGTCTATTATTCCCTAAGCTCGAAAATTTAACATATATTTCTCCAACTATTCCTACTTTGACTTTATTAGTCCTATTTACAGGAATTTTAGAAAAAGACTGTGCTATCTCTTTGGAAACATTTTGAATGTTCTTTAGTCCCCAAGCATCATTTTTCTCAAATCTATTTCCTATTTCATCTATCCATGTATTGACTAATTCTTGACTCTGTCCTTTGTTTATTTCATAAGGTTTTACTTGATTGTTTAATAACATCAGTAAGTCGCCATAGGCAACAGCTGCTACTAATTGCATTAACATTTTATATGTTATTTTAAAACCACTGTTTTTTTCAAGACCACCTGCATTTAATGAAATTACTGGAACATTCTCATATCCAGATTTCTTCAATGCCTTTCTCAACAAGTAGATGTAATTTGAAGCTCTACATCCTCCTCCTGTTTGAGTAATCATCAGAGCAACCTTATCCGTGTCATAATTACCTGAATTTAATGCATCTAGCATCTGTCCTATAACTAATAAAGCTGGGTAGCAAGTATCATTATGAACCATTCTCAACCCTTCATCAACTACACTTGAACCTTCATTTTTTAATACAACTAAATTATATCCATGTAGCCTAAAAATCTTTTCTAATATCCCAAAATGTATAGGTGCCATATCCGGACATAATATTGTATATTCATTTTTCATTTCCTTAGTAAATTCGATTCTGTCATATTTTCTGCTCAACTTGCTCACCCTCTTTTTCTCTTTGCTCTAAGGCAGCCAACAAACTTCTTACTCTTATCTTTACTGCACCTAAATTTGTTATTTCATCTATTTTAATCTGTGTATAAATTTTCCCTTTTTCTTCTAGGATTTCTTTTACTTCATCACTTGTAATAGCATCAAGACCACATCCAAAAGAAACCAATTGAATCAACTCGACATTTTCATAGTCAGCTATCAAGTTAGCTGTTGTATAAAGTCTTGAATGGTAAGTCCACTGATTCAATACATTTGTCTCAACTCTTTTCCCTAGATGAGCTATGGAATCCTCAGATATAACTATAACTCCTAACTCCGTAAGCAGTTTGTCGATCCCATGATTTACCTCAGGATCTAAATGGTAAGGTCGACCAGCTAACACAATTGCCTTTTTATTGAGTTCTTTCGATAATGCTAGAAATTCTTCTCCTTTGTTCCTTATCTTTCCCTGGTATAGCTTGTATTCTCTCATACCACACTCAACAGCAAATCTTATTTCCTTTATGTCAATATCCAAGAAATGTTTTTTCAAAGCTTTAAAAAGTCCATTCACTATTGTTGACTTTGTATGAAGCCCAATGTAATCATTAATAAAAATGATGTCTTTCGTTCTTTCGACATTTGCATTTATTACCTCTGGATAATATGCTACAACCGGACAGTTAAAGTGGTTGTCTCCTTTTTTTTCATTAAAATTATATGTTAGACATGGATAAAATATTACTTCAATCCCTTCATTAAGTAGATATTCAATATGTCCATGCACTAATTTGGCAGGAAAACATACAGTATCAGATGGTATCGTATGCTGTCCATTTGTATACATTTCTCTATTAGAAAAAGGCGATCGAATAACTTCAAACCCTAACATAGTAAAAACTGTATGCCAGAATGGGAGCAACTCATAGTTGTTTAACGCTAGAGGAATGCCAATTTTACCTCTTTTCCCCGGTATAGGTTTATAACTTTCTAATAGTGCTCTCTTTTCATCATATATGTTATATTTAGTTTCTTTTATCTTTCCTTTTATTGGCCTTTCGCATCTATTACCGCCAATAAATTTTCTGCTGTCTCCGAAAGTATTTATAGTTAAGGTGCAATTATTTTCACATAGTCCACAAATAACGCTCCTTACCTTATGCTCAAAGTTGAGCAAACCTTCTAAACCTATTGTTGTTGTATTGCCCTTTATATTATGTTTTGCATACAAACCCGCTCCATATGCACCCATTAGCCCTGCAATGTTAGGTCTAATTACCTTTTTCCCTAATTCATCTTCGAAAGCTTTAAGCACTGAATCGTTATAAAAAGTGCCCCCTTGTACAACAATATTTTCTCCTAAATCACTTGCATCAGATGCTCTTATAACTTTATATAGTGCATTTTTGATTACACTAATAGATAATCCTGCAGATATGTCTGCTATTGTTGCCCCATCTTTTTGTGCTTGTTTAACCAATGAGTTCATAAAAACAGTGCATCTCGAACCTAAATCAACAGGGTTTTGTGAATATATTCCAAGTCTTGCAAAGTCTGCGATATCATATCCTAATGCTTGTGCAAATGTCTGAAGAAAAGATCCACATCCTGAAGAACAAGCTTCATTTAAAAATATGTTATCAATTAACCCATCTTTTATTTTAAAGCATTTAATATCTTGTCCACCTATATCTATTATAAAATCCACATCTGGCCTATATTTCTTCGCAGCTGTAAAATGAGCTATAGTCTCAACAATTCCGATGTCTATAGAAAAAGCATTCTTAATCAATTCTTCTCCATATCCTGTTACAGCCGAGCCTTTTATTTTTATCTGTGGATACTTTGTCATAAAGTCAATTAAAAATTGTCTTAGTATAGGTACTGGGTTTCCTTCATTTTGCATATATATGCTATCTAATATGTTCTCATCTTCTGAAATCAAGCAGGCCTTTATCGTAGTTGAACCTGCATCAATTCCTAGATAAGCTCCTTTATAATAAGTTGTGGGATCTATATATGTTACTGAATTTTTATCATGTCTTATTTTGAATTCATTATATTCCTCTTCTGAGCTGAATAATCGCTTAGTTCCTTTAGATCTTACCCCGGCCTGTGAATTTTTTATTTTAGATATTACTTCATCAATAATTATATCTGAATTTTTTGCACTGTATGCAGCAGCTCCAAGTGCTACAAAATATAATGAATTTTCCGGACATATCCCTCTCAGCTTAAGTGTTTCGTCAAATCTTCTTCTAAGCTCAGAAAAAAATGTTAAAGGTCCACCAAGGTAAACTACTTTGCCTTTTATAGGCCTTCCTTGAGCTAAACCCCCAATTGTCTGATTAACTACTGCTTGAAATATACTACAAGATATATCATTTTTGCTAGCGCCTTGATTTAGCAAAGGCTGAATGTCTGATTTTGCAAATACTCCACATCTTGAGGCTATCGTATAAATTTTATTATACGATTTTGCTAAATCATTCATTTGAGTGAGAGTAATACCCATTAGCGTAGCCATTTGATCTATGAATGCACCAGTTCCTCCTGCACAAGAACCATTCATTCTTACTTCCATTCCGTTAGAAAGAAATAAAATCTTTGCGTCTTCTCCTCCTAATTCAATGACAACATCAGGATTATCTATTTCTTTCATTACTGCCAACCTAGTAGCATATACTTCCTGCACAAATGGTATTCCTATCCTCTGAGCTAGGCCCATTCCCGCAGAACCTGATATAGCGACTGATGCCTTATTCATATTTGGAAACTCATTTTTTAATTGTTCTAGCAAAGCTATTGTCTTTTCATTTATTTGAGAAAAATGTCGTTCATATGAATGAAATATCATATTATCATTTTCATCTAAAACAACACATTTCAGAGTTGTTGATCCAACATCGATGCCTATTTTCATTGTAATCACCTTATTTTTGTAATTTATACAATTATTTTACTATATTTATCTTTAATTGTACAGTTTATATACTTTTAGTATCTTAATCCTCTTTGATAATTAGGTGCTTCTTTAGTTATGCTTATATTATGAGGATGATTTTCAATCAAAGTTGCAGAAGATATTTTAATCATCTTAGCCTTATCTCTCAATTCTACTAAGTTTTTAGCTCCTACATAGCCCATTCCTGATTTTAATCCTCCTACAAGTTGATAAACAACATCAGATAATGCACCTTTGTAGTCTACTCTGCCCTCAACTCCTTCAGGAACATATTTCTTGGTTTCAGTTTGAAAATATCTGTCACTGCTACCTGAATCCATAGCTCCCATAGAGCCCATTCCCCTGTATTCTTTGTATCTTCTTCCTTCATATAAAACTTCTTCCCCTGGGCTTTCATCTGTTCCTGCAAATAAAGACCCAGCCATCACTACACTCGCACCAGCTGCTAAAGCTTTAGTGATGTCTCCTGAATATTTTATGCCTCCATCTGCTATTACTGGAATATTGTATGGACTAGCAGCTATTGAACAGTTTATTATAGCCGTAATTTGAGGAACTCCAACTCCTGTTACTACCCTAGTAGTGCAGATTGACCCTGGGCCGATCCCTACTTTTATAGCATCTGCTCCTGCCTTTATTAAATCTACAGTTGCTTCGGCTGTAGCTACATTCCCTGCAATAACTTGCAACCCAGGAAATTCTCTTTTTATTTTAATAACTGCTTCTAAGACATTTTTAGAATGCCCATGAGCAGTGTCAACTACTATAACATCTACTTTACTTTTAACTAGTGCTGAAACTCTTTCCATCATATCTGATGTAACACCTACTGCAGCACCAGCCAATAATCTCCCGTTAACATCTTTTGCAGAATTCGGAAATTCAATTGATTTTTCAATATCTTTTATCGTAATTAAACCTATTAATTTATTTTCATCATCTACAATAGGAAGTTTTTCTATTTTATACTTTTTCATAATTTCCAACGCTTCATCCATTGTAACAGAGTTTTTAGCAGTAACTAAGTTCTCTTTAGTCATGACTTCATCAATTTTTTTATTTGTATCTTTCTCAAACCTAATATCTCTATTTGTTAATATGCCTACAAGTTTATGACTTTCGTCTACAATGGGAACTCCCGAAATTCTGTATCTCTCCATTAGCTCTAAAGCATCTGATATGTAATGATCTCTATATAGATAAAACGGGTCTGTAATAATTCCATGTTCGGATCTTTTTACTTTGTCTACTTCTAGAGCTTGCCTTTCAATGCTCATGTTTTTATGAATTATGCCAATGCCACCTTCTCTAGCCATAGCAATTGCCATTTTAGCTTCTGTTACTGTATCCATGCCTGCACTCATTAGGGGAATATTTAAAGATATTGTCTTTGTCAAATTAGTTTTGACACTTGTATCTCTTGGTAAGATCTCAGATTTTCCAGGCAACAATAAAACATCATCAAAAGTTAATCCTTCACCAATAAATTCCAATTTAATACCTCCATATAATAGTATTTAAGTTTTTCTTTCTAATTTAACAACTTAATTTTACTTTGTCAAGCAAATCAAAACTAGCTTTATGTTAAATCAAAAAGATTAGCCTAAGCTAATCTTTTTGTTATTAGTAATATCCAATCTATTTGTCTTCTTTTTCACAAATATATTCCATTTTATTGTTAAAAAACAAACTTATGTACTCAACAATTTCTTTCATTGCTTTTTCGTTAATTGAATACTTCATCCATTTCCCATCTTTTTGTACATCAACAAGCCCAACATTAACTAAAATTTTCATATGGTGAGAAATTGTCGGTTGAGTTAATTCAAGCCTTTTCATTATCTCACAAGCACACATTGGCCCATATGATAGGATTTCTAATATTTGAAGTCTGCTACTATCAGCTAATGCTTTTAAAAGCTCTACTTCTCTTCCCACAAAACCACCTCATATAATCTTTGTTAAAATCATAACCTACTTTTGCAATATTGTCAACTTATCTCATTAATTTTAAAAAGATAAAAAGGTCACATATGTGACCTTTTTATTACATCATTCCGTCCATTCCACCCATGCCCATTGGTGGCATTGTTTCTGGTTTTGGCATCTCTGCAACTGCAGCTTCAGTTGTTAAGATCATAGAAGCTACGCTTGCAGCATTTTGAAGAGCTGATCTTGTAACTTTAGTAGGATCTACTATACCTCTTTGTAGCATGTTAGTATATTCTTCTTTCAAAGCATCAAATCCTATACCAGGCTCAGTCTCTTTTACTTTCTCAACGATAATTGATCCTTCTAACCCAGCATTTGTCGCAATTTGTCTTACTGGTTCTTCTAAAGCTCTAAGAATTATCTTAACTCCTGTTCTCTCATCACCTTCAGTAGTTTCTAACAATTCAGCTACCTTTGGTATCACATCAACTAATACAGTTCCTCCTCCAGGAACAATACCCTCTTCAACAGCTGCTCTTGTTGCAGCTAAAGCATCTTCTATTCTTAGTTTTCTTTCCTTTAATTCTGTTTCAGTAGCAGCACCAACTTGGATTACTGCAACTCCTCCAGCCAATTTAGCCAATCTTTCTTGTAGTTTTTCTTTGTCAAACTCAGATTCAGTAGTTTCTAGTTGACTTCTGATTTGTTTTATTCTATTTTGAATTTCATCAGGATTTCCTTCTCCATTTACTATAACAGTGTTTTCTTTGTCAACTTTTACTTTGCCTGCTCTACCAAGCATGTCTACAGTTGCTTCTTTTAGGTCATAACCTAATTCTTCAGATATAACAGTTCCACCAGTTAATACAGCTATATCTTGTAACATTTCTTTTCTTCTATCGCCAAATCCTGGAGCCTTTACTGCTACACAGTTAAATGTTCCTCTTAATTTATTGACTACCAATGTAGCCATTGCTTCCCCTTCAACATCTTCAGCAATTATTACAAGAGGTCTTCCTAATTGAACTATTTTTTCAAGTATTGGCAATATTTCTTGAATATTTGATATTTTCTTATCTGTAATCAAGATGTATGGATTTTCATATTCTGCAATCATTTTTTCTGTGTCAGTTACCATATAAGCTGAAACATATCCTCTGTCAAATTGCATACCTTCTACTACTTCAAGAGTAGTTCCCATAGATTTTGATTCTTCTACAGTGATTACTCCGTCATTCCCTACTTTTTCCATAGCATCTGCTATTAATTTCCCAATTTCTTCATCAGCAGCTGAAATTGAAGCAACTTGAGCAATAGCTTCCTTTGATTCAATAGGAACTGAGAAACTTCTTATTCCTTCTACTGCTTTTTCAACTGCTTTTCTAATCCCCTTTTGGATGATCATTGGGTTTGCTCCAGCAGCCACATTTTTCAATCCTTCTCTTATAATTGCTTGTGCTAACAATGTAGCTGTAGTTGTACCATCTCCAGCAACATCATTAGTTTTTGTAGCTACTTCTTTAACTAGTTGAGCTCCCATGTTTTCAAATTTATCTTCTAATTCGATTTCTCTTGCGATTGTTACTCCATCATTTGTTATTACTGGTGAACCATAGCTTTTTTCTAATACTACATTTCTTCCCTTTGGTCCAAGTGTTACTTTTACTGTATCAGCAAGCTTATTTATACCGATTTCCATAGATCTTCTTGCATCTTCATTGAATTTAATCTCTTTTGCCATCTCCAACACTCCCTTGTAGTAATTTTTTTTATTATTCAACCACAGCCAATATATCAGTTAATTTTAATATAGTTAATTCTTGTCCATCCAATTTTACTTCTGTTCCAGCATATTTTGAAAATATTACTTTATCCCCAACTTTAATTTGATCTTTTTTCTTTTCGTCATTTAATATATCCGCACCTACAGCAACAACTTCTGCCATTGATGGTTCTTCTTTTGCAGTTGATGGTAAAACTATACCGCTCTTTGTTCTTTCCTCAGCTTCAATCTTTTTAATTATAACTCTGTCTCCAAGTGGTTTTAAACTCATCTTTACTCCTCCTCCATCATATTTTTCGTGCTCATATTGTTAGCACTCATTTAAATTGAGTGCTAACATCTAATACAATAATAACCATATTTAAAAAGCTAATCAAGCGTATATTTTCCGGATTTTCAGCTGTTTTTCTGCTTATTACTTCTATTTTCTTTAAATATCTATTTTTTACTTTGTTTTTCTAAGTTTTCCTAAAAATTATAATGATATTATTAAATAATAAATAGCCGGCACTAAGATTGCAGGAAGCATATTGGCTATCTTTATTTCTTTTAGTCCTAATAAATTAATTCCTATAGCAATTATCAAAATCCCGCCAACTGAAGAAATTTCATTAATCACTTGTGTATTAAGAAAAGTGCTAATAGAACTTGCGAATAATGTTATAATTCCTTGATATAAGAATACTGCCACACTTGAAAACATTACTCCTATACCGAGTGTAGATGCAAAAACGATTGCTGTTATACCATCTAATACTGCTTTAGCATATAAAGTCTGGTGATTCCCAGTTAAGCCTGATTGTATTGCTCCTACTATAGCCATGGCTCCAACACAATAAACTAAAGATGCAGTGATAAACCCTTTTGAAAAATTACCTTCAGGGTTTTTAAGCTTAGCTTGCAATTTTACTGAGAAGTTATTTAAACCCTTGTCTATATTTATTAACTCCCCTATAATGCTTCCTACAACAATACTAACTATAACTACCACAAGACTTTCAAATTCTAATGCATTAGAAATGCCAATAATAATAACACTTAATCCTATTCCATCCATTACTGTATTTTTATATTCTTCTCTAATTCCTTTTTTTAAAATAATACCTATAATTGCACCAATTATTATTGCTAAACTATTTACAATTGTTCCTAACATAATTTCCTCCTTTGATGTATTTATTTGCCTATCCCTAACTCTCTTGCATAATAGAATAAATATTGCTGTGCGTATCCTGAAAAATCACCAAACAACTTCGTTTTGGAGTTTTCAATATCTTTTTTAGTTGCGCTTTCTCCAAGATAAAGAGTTTTTATGACTCTATTCACCCATACATCTATAGGAAAGGCTTCTTGTTTTTTATATGCAAACAATAAAATACAGTCACTAACTTTTGGCCCGACTCCCGGTAATTCCATTAACTTCTCTTTAGCTTTATCATATGATAAACTCCAAATCTCATTTAGATCAAATTCTCCTTTTGCAATTTTATTGCTAGTTTCTAGGATATATTTTGATCTGAAACCAACTCGATACTTTTCTTTTATATATTCATCAGTTAGACTAGCAATCTTTTCTGCATTAGGAAAACTATAATAATCTACAGAATTGAAACTCCCTATGTATTCTCCAAGGTCATTCGATATCAATTCAACCGATTTTTTAATTCTGGGTATTTGATTGTTTGAAGATATTATAAAAGATATGGTAGTTTCAAACGGGTCTTGATTTAATAATCTCATGCCCTCTCCAAATTCCATAGCTTTAACTAGGTGCAAATCATAAGATAGATTTTGTTTTATGTAGCTGTAATCTCTATCCAAATCAAAATAACCATGCCAAAAATTTAACCATTCATCACTATTGGTATTTTTTACGATTATATAATCGTCTTGTTTTTTTATGTTTATTAATCTTTTATTGGCTATTGCCGTATAACTTGAATCATCTTCTTTCTTCCATCTAAAAGATTGCCCGCATTCAAATATATGTTTAGGATTAAAATCTCTTAACCCTTCTATTATCAGATTTCCTTTGATTTCTTTTATATCGTAATAAAGCATATTTTGTCCCCTTCGTTTTTTATATACATTATACTACAATAAAAAAATAATCAATAAAAAAACTAGTCTTTCGACTAGTTTTTTCATCAATACCAACCTCTCAGTTTCATTACATCTGATACTTTTTTAACTGAATACATATATGCAGCTTTTCTCATTGGTACATTATATTCTTCTTTGATTTTCCAAATTGCATTAAAAGCATTTACCATTGCGATTTCTTCTTTTTCTTCTACTTCTTTTTCGCTCCAGTAATATCCATAAAGATTTTGAACCCATTCAAAATATGATACAGTTACTCCTCCTGCGTTAGAAAGTATATCTGGGGTTACTACTATACCATTGTTATTTAATATTTCATCTGCTTCTGGAGTTATAGGTCCATTTGCAGCTTCACATACTAATTTTGCTTTGATCTTAGGAGCAATATCTAAAGTAATTGCATTTTCCAGAGCAGCTGGAATCATAATATCTACATTTAATCCCCAGAATTCATCTAATGATATCATCTTAGCTTTTGGATAATTTACTAAGTTCTTATGTTCTTTAACATATTCTTGCATATCATTAAAGTCTAGTCCTTCTTCATTATAGATAGCATAAGTTCCGACTTCTTTTGCCCATTCAGCTACTGCTACTATTTTAGCCCCAAGTTTTTGAACATTTTTTACTGTATAGCTTCCTACATTTCCAAAGCCTTGAACTGCAACTGTTGATTTATCCATGTCTATTCCTAATTTCGCAATAGCTTCTCTAGCTACTACAGCCACTCCAAAACCTGTTGCTTCATTTCTACCTAGTGATCCACCCCATTCTACTGGTTTACCTGTGAATACACCCAATGACATATTTCCAGTTAATTTTACGTATTCATCTACCATCCACGACATAATCTGACCATTTGTATTTACATCTGGTGCTGGTATATCTATTTTTTCACCTAAGTACTTATATAATCCCTGAACATATCCTCTTGAAAGTCTTTCTAATTCACCCTTTGAAAGAGTAGAAGGATCTACACATATACCGCCTTTTCCACCACCATATGGTATGCCAGTTACACAACATTTAAATGTCATCCAAACACTAAGAGCTTTTACTTCATCTGGATTTACATTTGGATGAAATCTAACTCCACCTTTTCCAGGTCCTATTGCATCCGAATGCATTGAACGATAACCTTTAAACACTTTAATGCTTCCATCGTCCATTTTTACAGGGATAGATATTTCTATGAATCTTTTTGGCTCCTTTAATAGTTCATAGACAGATGGCTCTAGCCCCAATGCATCACAAGCATCCTTAACCTGTTTTTGTGCACTTTCTAATGGGTTTAAAATTTCCTTTGACACGGTAATATTACCTCCTTTAATTGTATGAAAACATTTTCACACATATTGCACTAAGTATGATTAAATTATAACATACTCAACTTCTTATATCAATAAAGAAAACTGCCTATTATTATTTGAATAGCCAGTTTTCTTTGAAAATATTATTTTTCTTCCATTGTTCTTAAAAAATATGATAAAATAAACAAACTTTCATTTAATCTAACATTTTCAACAACAACATTATCAGGTACTACTAAATCAGTAGGAGCAAAATTCCAAATTCCTTTAATATTGTTTTTCACATAAATATTAGCTACAGCTTGAGCGCTTTCTTTAGGTGTTGTAATAATGCCTATTTGTACATTGTTCTCTTTAATAAAAGAATCTATAGTTTCAATGTCTCTAATTTCAATATCTCTTATCTTAAGCCCTATAACTTTAGGATTTCTATCGAATAATGATAAAACTTTAAATCCTGCATCTTCAAATCCTTTATAGTTCGCTATTGCTTGCCCTAAATTGCCAGCCCCAACGATTACAGCATTATATTCAGTATCTAATCCCAATATTCTTTTCAACTCTCTATGTAGATCCTCGACATTATATCCATAGCCTTGTTGCCCGAATCCTCCGAAGTTGTTAAAATCTTGTCTTATTTGAGAAGCAGTAAAACCCGTAAGCACACTTAATTCTTGAGATGAGATCCTGCTAATGCCTTTTTCTTTTAATTCTGTTAAATATCTATAATATTTTGGCAATCTTCTAATTACAGTAATAGATACTTGATTATCTTTAGCCACTAAATTTCACCACCCTTTTTTGATGTAACAATTATATCATTCTTAAAAAAGAGTGTCAATTTATTCACATGTAAATTTTTTAGTAATTGGTGAAATTTAGCTCTTGGATAAACTAATTATCCAAATTCTCTTTTTTAAATAGAATTTGATATCCAGAAAATGCTAATACTATTGCTAAGATGAACAAAAGCACTGGGAAAATGACTAATATATAATTTTGTTTGGCCAAATTAGACTGTATAAGAAATACTAAAGCTGTCAATGTAACTATAAGCATAAATACCATAGGTATAGTAATCATATTAAAGCTCTTTCTTGATTTCCTCAGCCACAATGCCACTGCCATCAAAGCTAGTGCTGATAACAATTGATTAGCTGATCCAAATATTGGCCATATAGATGCATATCCTCCCGTAGCAAGATATGTCCCTAAGACTACCGTAATAGTAGTTGCTACATATTTATTTGTTAATGGCGACTGCTTTTCTACGCCTTCTTTTTCAAAGTACTCTTGGAATATAAATCTACCTAGTCTTGTAGCTGTGTCTAAACTAGTAAGTGCAAAAGCAGAAACAGCTAATGCAACAAATGTTTTTCCTACTTCAAATGGAATTCCAAATTTTGACATAAACACTCCAATTCCATGTGAAAAAACATTTACAGGCCCTCCTTTGAGTAATTCACTGAATTCACCCTTTGTTAAGTAAGCTGCTGTTATAAGTGCTACAACAGCTAAAGCACCTTCTATTAGCATACCACCATATCCTATTAGTTTTGCATCTTTTTCATTATTTAATTGTTTAGCTGTAGTCCCAGACCCAACTAATGAATGGAATCCTGAGATAGCACCGCAAGCCACTGTTACAAAGAGCATAGGAAACAAGTATTGACCATCTGCAATTTTAAAACTTGTGAACGCTTCAAGCTGAATGGTTGGTCTATATATCAAAATACCAAGTATCGCTCCTATCATCATTGCATAAAGTAAAAAAGAGTTTAGATAATCTCTTGGCTGTAGTAATATCCATACAGGAGCCGTAGAGGCTACAAAGATGTAGATTGCTAGGATTATTATCCATACATTAAGACTTAGTTCAAGTGGGAAAACGGTACCTAGCCACACACAAACAAATAGTAATATAACTCCGATGATAGTCCCCACTCTTAATGAAACTCCCTTTCTATTTGTCATATAGCCAAATGTTATAGCAAGTATTATAAATAAAATTGAAGATGTAGCAGCTTGTGGTGTGCTAACAAAAGTATTAGCTACGATATTGGTAAATGCAGATACAATCAATAGCAATGTTAGCCATGCAAATATTGAAAATAACTGTTTCCCACGTTTCCCCATGGTATCGTTTATAACTTCTCCTATTGATTTTCCATCGTGTCTAATTGAAACAAACAGAGATCCAAAATCATGAACACCACCAAAGAAAATACTTCCTATAACAATCCATAATAACACAGGTACCCATCCAAACACTGCCGCTTGAATTGGCCCATTTATTGGCCCTGCACCTGCTATAGAAGCAAAATGATGTCCTAATAAGACTTGAGGTCTAGTTGGCACATAGTCTATTCCATCATTGATTTCGTTAGCAGGAGTTTTTCTGCTAATATCTATGCCCCACTTCTTAGCAAGCCAAGATCCATATGTAGCATAAGCTAATATAAATATCAATATGCTACTTACTACAATTAATAATGAACTCATAATAATACCCCTTTCTAATAAAATTTTATTTTATTTTTAAAAATTCAATTATGTCCTTACCTTTTTTGTTAGATATTATTATATTTTCTTTTAAATTTACCAATACCAAGCTTGCCTCTATCCATCCTTTTAACCCAAATTTTATATTTCTTGAATATCTAAACTTTTTAACAAAATTTTCTATATTCTCCCCACTATTTTCATTAATTAAAAATACTAAGTTTACTATTGTTCTCATGTGATTTTCTTCCACTTCATATGAATCTAGATTTGTGATAATTTTCTCTAATAAACTTTTGAAATAATCTAAGTTATAAGTATCTATTGTTTTTATTAGATAATATTCATAAGTATTAAATGAATCTATCACAGCTCCTTTAGTGAAAAAATATCTCTCTGAAATAACATTACATTTAGCAATGACTTCAAAGTTAATATCACTTATCATGTAATTTTCTGTAATGTCATAATATTTACTTAATCTTTCTTTTAAAAAATCTATATATTGAATACTCTCCATAACATCCTCCTAATTAAACTATATCAAATGAAATAAATTAATCTTAATTTTTTGCTAAAAAGTAAAATTTAATGGTTAAAATGAAAATATCAACTAGTAAAATGCAACTAGTTGATATTCATTCTATCTCTGAATTCTCTAACATAATTTCTGCTTACGGGAATGTTAGAATCTTTCCCGATCATTTTTATATTGTAAGTGGAATTAAACCAAGGTTCAATTTTCTCAATGAAATTTATATTTACAATAAATGATTTATGTGTTCTAAAAAAATTATGCTCCTTCACTAAATTATAGAGTTCCGAAAGTGTCATATTAACTTTATAACTGTCATTCTTTGTCACTAAAATAGTATCTTTATTGTCTATAGTTGCATAAATGATATCTTTAAATTTTATCGGTATAATAACACCATTCTTATGTGCACTTATAACTTGTGTGCTATTGTTATATATATTATTTTTTGCTTCATTTTGTATGTTTTCATTGTTTTGAAATCTTGATAGCAATTTATTAACCATTTGGGAAAATCGCTCTTCCGAAATGGGTTTCAATAAATAGTCAAGTGCATTTAAGCTAAAAGCATCTAATGCAAACTCATCATATGCTGTAAGAAATATTATCTCTGGCTTAACTTTGAAGTTGTTGATTATTCTAGCGATTTCTATTCCATTAAAAACTGGCATTTTGATGTCTAAAAAAATTAAATCAGGTTTTAACTTTTGATTCATATCCAAAACTTCTTTGCCGTCTTTAGCTTCACCGATTACATGAAATTCTTCATACTTATTTAAGAAATACTTTATATCTTCTCTGGCTAAATTTTCATCATCAGCTATAAGTATTTTTATCAAACTATCACACCACCTTTAGTTTTTTAGGAATTTTAATTAATGCTGTTGTTCCGCAATTTAACTTACTATCTAATCTGAGCTTATAATCTTCTCCATATTTAACTCTTAGTCTATCGTTTACATTTCTAATTCCAATACAATTATTATTCGTTGACATATAGATATTTTCTAAAGTTTTCTCATCCATTCCGACCCCATTATCAATAACATAAATCAAAATATCATTTTCATCATTTTTTATTTCAATCCTTATTTCTCCATTGCCATTTTTCTCAAATATGCCATGTTTTACTGCATTCTCAACAATTGGTTGGATTATCAAAGGCGGAAGATAACAATTTAATCCTTCAGGTATGTCGTATACTATGTTAAGCTTGTCACCAAACCTAGCTTTTTCTATTTCTAAGTATGATTTTATGTTTTCAATTTCTCTTTGTAAATCCACTTCATCATTAGGATCAGTCAAACTATTCCTAAAATAATTGCTCAAATGAATCAACAGCCCCCTAGCTTTATCTGGAGATGACCTTGTCAAAGCAGCTATAGTGTTAATTGCATTAAATAAAAAATGTGGATTTATCTGAGCTTGCAATGCCTTAAGCTCTGATTGCATTAAGAGTTCATTTTGATAGTCAAATTCACTAAGCTCAATTTGAGTCGAAAATAGCTTTCCTAATCCATCGGCTAGTGCTTCTTCAGTTTTAGATATTGAAAGTTTTGATTTCTTGTATAGTTTCAATGCTCCAACAATTTTATTTCCATATTTTAGAGGAACTACAATTGCTGAATTAAGTTTGCAATTTTTATTAGAACAATTGATCATTTCTCGTTCAAGTGCAAAATGTTTTTCCCCACTTCTCAAAACTCTTTTAGTTAATCCAGTCATTATACCTTGATTCTCTTTATGGTGCTCTTCCCCAACACCTACATGAGCAAGAATTTTATTTTGGTCTGTGATAGAAACTGCATCGAAATTAGTCATTGAATAAATTATTTCAGCAACAGTCTTAGCAGTTTCAGCCGTTAAACCTTTCCTCATATAAGGAAAAGTTTTATCAGCAATTTTTAATGCTAATTGTGCTTGATATGCTTCTCTTGAATCTATTTCAGTAATAGAACTATGGATTAATGATATGGAGAGACTTATTCCAATACCATTTGTAATAATCATTGGCAAAGATATTATCCTAACCAATTCTAATGCTTCAGAAAAAGGTCTAGCAAATATAAGTATGATTATCATCTGTATAACTTCTGCTATCATACCAAATACAAGTGCAAATGCAATTTTATTTTCACTTTTATCAAACCTATTCTTTAGTAATCCTGCTAGTATTCCTTCAGTAAAAGTTGAAATTGCACAAGCAAAAGCTGTAAATCCATTTATGTCTATTGCTATTCTATGTAATCCCGCAATTAACCCAGATATAGCACCAACAAATGGTCCGCCTAAAAGTCCTCCGACAAATACTCCTATTACCCTTGAATTCGCAATAGCTCCATTTATTTGAATACCAGTATATGTACCAATTATCCCATATATCGAAAAAATTAAAATTAATATAATTTTCTCTTTAAAACTTTTCTCATTTTTAGTTATTATATTTCTTAGATATTTGTTTCTTGTCATCAAAAATGATAATAACATTATGATCCCAATACAGCTTAATAAATTTCTTATTATTAAGATTATCATGTCTATTCCTCCCAAAATAATGATAACATAATAAAAAATTTTTTTATAACAAAAATCTTCAATTTGTATAACTATTTATAATAATTATTTATTATGTTAAAATGTATTGGTCGGAGGGATTAATATGCTAGTGCTTTCAGCTTCAAATATAACAAAATCATTTATAGACAAAAAAATACTTGATAATGTTTCTTTTTTTGTTGATGAAAAAGATAAAATAGGTTTGCTCGGCTTAAACGGAGCAGGAAAAACTACATTGTTTGAAATTATTTCTAAAAATTTAGAACCTGATAGTGGTGAAATATTTATTAAATCCACAATGAAAATTGGCTATTTAAAACAACAAACAATGGTTAATTCTAGCAAAACTATTTTTGAAGAGTGTTTGACTGTTTTTGAAGATATCATAGAGATGGAGAAAAGAATCAATTTTTTGGCAGAAGAAATATCCAGAAAAAGTGATAATTCAGATCAGTCTTATGAGCAATATCTGAAAGAATATGGATATCTTCTAGAGGAATTTAACAACAGAAACGGATATGGCTTTAAATCTGAGATAAAAGGTGTTCTAAAGGGTTTGGGTTTTGAAGATGAGGATTTTGATAAAACTATAAATATATTAAGTGGTGGTCAAAAATCTAGGGTAGCATTAGCTAAGCTATTATTGGAGAAGCCAGATATTTTATTGCTAGATGAGCCTACAAATCATTTAGATATAGAATCTATCGAATGGTTGGAAAATTTTATAAAAGATTATAATAAGGCACTTATATTGATTTCTCATGATAGATATTTTCTTGATAAAGTTGTAAATAGAGTCTTTTATTTGGAAAATCAAAAATTGTATATATACAATTCAAATTATACAAAATTTATGCAACAGAGAAAAAAAGACATCGAAATTCTTAAAAAACAATATGAAGATCAGCAAAAGGAGATAAAAAGACAGCAAGAAATCATTGAAAGATATATGCAATATGGTGATGAAAGATATATAAAACAAGCTAGAAGTCGACAAAAAATGCTCAATAAAATAAAAGTCTTAGATAAGGTAGAAACCAATAAGAAATTATCTCTAACCTTTGAAACGAGTGTTACTTCAGGTAGGGATGTTTTATTGGCTGAAAACATATCTAAAAGTTTCGATGGTAAAACAATTTTCAAAGACATTTCATTAAGTATATATAGAGGTGAAAAGGTTGGTCTAATTGGTCCTAATGGAATTGGAAAAACAACTCTTTTCAAAATATTATTGGGTAAAATGCCATCAGATAGAGGAGAAGTGTTTTTAGGCAAAAATGTTAAAGCAGGTTACTTTGATCAGGAAATGTCTCATCTTTCAGATGATAAGACAGTAATTGACGAAATCTGGGATTCTTATCCCTATTTAACTCATTTCCAAGTAAGGTCATATTTGAGTAGATTTCTTTTCATTGGCGATGATTTATTTAAAGAGGTATCATCTTTGAGTGGTGGAGAAAAGGCAAGACTATCATTATTAAAACTTATGCTTTCTGATGCTAATTTTTTACTAATGGATGAACCTACCAACCATTTAGATATTGATTCTAAAGAAGTTTTAGAAGATGCTTTGAATATGTACTCAGGGACTGTATTGGTAATATCACATGATAGATATTTTCTAAACCAGATTGCGACTAAAATTTATGAACTCACAGAAGAAGGTATTTTTGAGTATCTTGGAAACTATGATTACTACTTGGAAAAGAAAAAAGAATTAACAGAAGATATTCCAACAGAAGAAGAAAAAACAAAAACACAGCTAAAACTTGAGAAAAAGAAAGAAAAAGAGTTAATGCTTAAGGAAAAAAAGCTAAAAGAAAAACAAAAACTATTGGAAAGAGAGATTTCTGAATTAGAACAAAAGTTGAATGAAATAGATATGATTTTAGCTGATCCAAATACTTATGATGATCATGAAAAAGCTCTTAGTCTGTCAAATAAAAGGGAAACAATTGAAAAAAATCTGAATGAATTGTATGATAAATGGATAGAGCTCTCTTAAAGGATGGTTTCCCATCCTTTACAGGCTCAAATTAGCATTTACCTTTAAGTCTAGAGTAGATTTATTCCCAGCAATATAACTATAATATCCTGCTGAACCAATCATTGCAGCATTATCTGTACAAAGATTTATCTTTGGTATATAAAGCTTAATATTGTTTTCTAATGATTTTTGATTAAATATATCTCTTATAGCACTATTTGCTGCTACACCTCCAGCTATTACCAGTTTGTTCATTTTTTTCTCTTTAAGTAATCTGAATGTTTTTTCACACAGAACTTCTATTATAGCCATTTGAAAACTAGCAGCTACATCTTCAACACAAATTTCTTCATCCTTTAATTTCTTTTGGTTTAAATAATTTAATACTGCTGTCTTAAGTCCACTAAAGCTAAAGTCGTAACTATTTTCTTCTAAATATATTCTAGGAAAGTTTATTGCTTGTGGATTTCCGTTTTTTGCTAATTTATCTATAAGAGGCCCACCAGGATATGCTAATCCCAAAGCTCTAGCAACTTTATCAAAAGCTTCTCCGACTGCATCATCTCTTGTTCTTCCGATTACATTATATTTGTCATATCCAATAACTTCCACTAAATATGTGTGCCCTCCAGAAATAACTAGAGCTATGAAAGGCGGTTCTACATCCTCATATGATAAATAATTTGCACAAATATGCCCTTCTATATGATTTACTCCAACTAAAGGTATGTCTAAGCTATAAGCTAAAGCTTTTGCAAATGATACCCCTACAAGTAATGCTCCTACTAAACCTGGTCCTTTTGTAACTGATATAAAATCAATTTCACTTAAATTGACTTTTGCATCATCTAATGCTATTTGCATAATCTTTGTAATATTTTCAACATGCATTCTCGATGCTATTTCTGGTACTACCCCTCCAAATTTTCTGTGAGTTTCTATCTGTGTTGAAATTATATTTGAAAGTATTTTTCTTCCATCTTCGATTACAGCTATTGAAGTTTCATCGCAGGAAGTTTCTATCGCCAATGTCTTCATATTTCACCTCTATTTTCTTCGCCACATTATCAAAGCATCTTCATCGTCATCAATATAATATTTTGGTCTAATCCCACATTCGCTAAATCCATGTTTTTTATATAAATTTATAGCGACTTCATTAGATTTTCTTACCTCTAACGTGATATTTGGTATATTGTGTTTATCACAATAATCTATTATTGCTAAAATTAAATAATCCCCAATACCTTGACCTCTATACTCTTTTTTTACAGCAATGTTTGTTATATGAGCTTCATCCATTATTTTCCACATGCCTAAATAACCAACTATTTTTTCATCTATTTCAGCAACAATATATAGCGCCAATAAGTTTTCTTCAACCTCTTTCTTTAATGCTTCGTAACTCCAAGGTATTGAGAAAGATTCTTTCTCTATGTCATAAACTTCCATTAAGTCTTTTGATTCCATTTGTCTGATTGTAACTTTCATTCTATTCTCCCTTTGAAAACTGTCTTTCAGCTTGAGATTCTCTTAAATATACTGGTTTTAAATTGTCTACATCATCGATTAATCCTTCTTTAAATCTATCATAAGCAATCTCACAAATGCTACTAGCTCTTATATAATTTAGATTATATGGAGTGAAAGTAACTTTCTCTCCTAAAATCTTTTCTATTATAGCTTTATATGTGATGCTACCATTCCCATTTACATAAAGTTTATCATAATTTTTATTAAGATATTTGCAATACTCTTCAATTTCTAGAGCATCATCTGGTTTTATAACAACTAATTTGTTCTCTTCCCATTTATATATCCCAGAGAATACCCTGTCTTTTCTTGCATCAAGCATAGGTACTATGTATGATTTTGAGCAAACATTATAAGCTAAGACTTCAAGTGTCGATACTCCAATAACTGGTTTTTTTTGAGCTAAAGCAAATCCTTTTGCTGTTGCTAAAGCAATCCTTAATCCTGTAAATGAACCTGGCCCAATTGAGATTGCATATAGATCAATATCCTCTATCTTGATTTTTAAACTATCTAATACATTTTTTATCATTGGCACTAACATTTCCGAATGACTCATATCAACAGATAAGGAATATTCTCCTAAAAGTTTCTTATCTTCAGTTATAGCCACAGTTGTCATCAACGTCGATGTATCCATACCTAATATTTTCATTTAAGTAGCTCCTCCAGTAATTTAATGTACCTTTTTCCATGAGGAATTAAATCATACTTCCTTATGTTTTCATCTTCTATATAAATCCAAATGTCCAATCTTTCCTTTGGCAGTATATTCCTTGCATTATCAGCCCATTCAATTACACATACTCCATATGAATAAAAATAATCTTCAGCACCTAATAAACTTAAATCTTCTTCATTATCGAGTCTATAGATGTCGAAATGATATAATGGTAATTTTCCCTCATATTCATTTATTATTGTGAAAGTTGGACTTGTAATATAGTCTTTCACTTTAAGGCCTCTTCCTATTGCTTGAGTTAGAGTAGTCTTTCCTGCCCCTAAATCACCATTAAGACAGATTATGTCCCCTTCATTTAATAATGAACCAAGTTTTTCACCAAATTTTTCAACTTCATTTAAATTTTTAAAAACTATCTCCATTTTTTTATCTCCATAAAATATTGTCATCTAATTATAGCAAAATATAAATTATTCTTCAAACAAAGTTCATTAAAAAGTCAGTGCCTTAAGGCACTGACTTTTTCTCTTATTTATGCAATATTGGGGAGAGTCGCTTATAAACAAGTATTGTTATTGCACTTACTAGTATCCCTTTCAATAAATTGAAAGGAACTATAGCATAAACCATCATTGTTTTTAAATCAACTATATTAGAATTAATAGCTGTTCCCATTTCAACTAAAGTCTCTATTGAAAGTCCATATACTCTGGCATACATTGGGAATAAAAAGAAGTAGTTCGCAAATGTAATAATTAAAGTCATCATTAAAGTACCAGATACTAGCCCTAAAACAGCTCTATTCATAGTCTTCTTCTTGAAATAAATAGCTCCTGCAGTATATGCAAATACACTACCAACTATAAAATTAGCCAACTCACCAACTCCAGAAGAAGCTGAACCTCTTATTGTTATAAAAAGTAAATTCTTTAAGAGTTGTACAATTACTCCAGCCATGGGTCCTAGTGCAAAAGAACCTAGTAATGCGGGCAAATCAGAAATATCAAGTTTTAAAAATGGTGGTGCAAGCCATACTAAAGGAAATTCAAAAAGCATTAATACAAATGCTAATACTCCCAATACTGCAAGCTTTGTCAAAGTCTCTGTTTTCCACATGTCTTTGCTTAAAGTGTACATAAAATCCCTCCATAATTTAAAATTACTTCGGGAATAAAAAATCCCCGAAGCAATCTTCGGGGCACAAATCGAATAAAATCTTCTTTCATCCAGACTATACTGTCGGCTCTGGAATTTCACCAGATCAACCTTTCGGCTCGTGGGCTTTACCACCGGTGAGGAATTGCACCTCGCCCTGAAGATACTCTGCTATTATAATATATCTTTGTCATCTGATTGTCAATACTAATTATTATGGTTATAAATATTTGTATTAACATTAGTTTATTGATATAATCTAGTTATATTCGAAATATAATTAGATTATATGTAAGGACATCATGATGTTTATATTAAAATCAAAATAAATTTTTATTATCACACTAAGCTTATTAATGGTTTTTATGGCATTTTCATCAGCATCTCATTTTCAAATGACATAACAGATGAAGCATTGAAAGATTAGAATATATTCCTGTGCCAAGCAATATTGGCGGAAAATTAGTAACATATCTAGAGCACTACAATATCAAGTTTATGGTGGTTTTATGTCAAATTTAATTTATGTGAGTGAAGGCAGATGAAAATTAATAATAAAAACAAATTTACTGTAATAAACTTTATTATAAATATTGTGTACATAATATTTATATCTATTTCTTTAATTCATCATTATGATATTATTGCATTAGTCTCTACTATTGTTTGGGGATTTTTACTTGTTCTAATAAGATACAAGTATTTTAATAGGGTTAAAGATTGGCCAAGTTTAAGACCTACATTGATTTTATTAATAGTTATCATGGCAGGTGTATATATATCAGTTTTGCTTATGGAAAATATAAATAATTATATAAAATATATTGTATTTGCCACTATGCTTATTATATATGTTTCAATTTATCTGAAGTTTAATAAAAAATAGATTAGAATGGTATTCTAAGAATGATTTATATTATTGACTCGTTAGGTATTTAAAAAAAACAATGGCCTCATTATATCTAATAATTTAAATTTACATACATCAAATTTAAATAGAAATGTTGGCCATTGTTATAACTCAAATGAACAAGTAACTTCTCATTTAGTTCTAATTTGTGCTTATTGCGAACGTGCTTTAATCACAAGCAACCAAAAAGACTTTATCGTTATCTTTCATAAAAATGTATTTATAAATTATATTGTCTTATTATTATACACTAATCAAATTTTATGTTTTTCTTTTTTTGCGTTTTAATAACTATGCAATTCACCTATTTAATCATCTTATTCATCTTATAATAAAGCATAAGTGCAATTATTTCAAATAAAGCAACAATAAATGCTATAGTGCTTATTGATCCCTTGTCATATAAGAATCCCATTAGTGAAGATCCTCCTAATAATGCTAAACCATATGCTGCATTAAACACTCCATAGCCTGTTCCTCTTTTATTAAATGGTGTTATATCCGCAATAGCTGATCTCATAATTGTTTCGTGGACTCCCATTATAATACCAAAAACTACCATTCCTATGATTACTAGCACTTTTGAATCAGTCAATGCAAATATTGGTAATATTACTGATAAAAAAGGTATTGCAAGTAATGTTAAAAGTCCTGATGTCTTTATTCCTGTTTTTGATTTCAAATTATCATAAATCTTGCCAAATAAAAGAGCAGTTAATGCATCTATTCCCATTGCTATCCCATATAGTAAAGTTATGTTTCCATCGCTAAATATTCCTGTATCTTTTAAATGATATCCAATAATGCTGAAATTCAAAAATCCTAAAGTTGCAAAAAAAGTAAAAGCAGTATATATCCAAAAAGTAGGTTGTAATTGTTCTTCAATAAAGTCATTTACATGAACTTCTTTTATCAAATTTTCTTTTTTTATCTTGTTGTATGAAAATATTAGAAAACCCATTAGCAATATAAATGGAATAAATAGTGTTTTATAGCCTAATTGGTATTGTGATATCTCATTTTCTCCTGCTACTAAAAACACCAGTGTAAATATCAATGGTCCAACTAAAGCACCTATTTGATCTAAGGCTTCTTGAAGCCCAAATGCGAAGCCAACTCCAACTTGATTTTGAGCAACTGCTGAAACTATTGTGTCTTTAGATGGATTTCTTATTGCTTTCCCAATTCTTTCCATTAAAATCAATACTATTAATATATTCCAATTCATGGTAAATCCCATTAAAGGAACTGCTATTAGCATTCCATATCCCAAAAACATAAATAGCCAATATCGCCTTGTCTTGTCTGAGAAAATTCCAGCTATTAACCTTAAAGCATAACCTATAAATTCTCCAATTCCGAAAACTATCCCTACTTGAGTAGCACTTATATTTAACAAATTAAAGTACTGGCTGTTTGCACTTCTAGCTCCTTCATATACTGCATCTCCTAGTAAACTAATAACCCCAAATAATATTATTACTGTTACAGCAGGTGAATATTTGGATTGTTTTTCCATGATTTTATCCCTCTCCTAATATTAAGATTCTTTATTTAGAAAAGCTTTTATATAATCTAAATTCTTATACATAACAAGCAAAGAAATTAAGAAACTAGTAATGACTCCTTCTAATGGTGCATTTTGATAATATAATATAATTGGCAGGATAAAAATTCCAATTCCAGTTGCTGCATTTGCTTTTTTCCCGAAAGCAAGAGTCAAAATACCAATAAACCCAAATAGATATATTATTGTAACAGGAGAAATTATCAGTAATATACCAACTAGGCATGCTAATCCTTTTCCTCCTTTGAATTTCAGAAAAATGCTAAAATTATGCCCTAAAATAACAAGAAACGATGCAAAATATGGTAATATATCATATCTGCTGTAATTTTTTGCTATTGAAACTGCTAATACCGCTTTTGACGCATCAAATAAAAATGTCAAAACACCTGGTATAATGCCAAAATTCTTAATCGCATTAATCGTACCTACGTTTCCACTACCAAGTTCTGTGATATCTTTTTTCTCAAATATTTTACCTATAATGAATGCAGTTGGAATAGAGCCTAATAAATAAGCTAGTATTAAAATAAGTATATTCATTTATCAAACCTCTCTTTCATTTTTCTGATTAATTATCTTTTTTTCTGGTATATTATAAGTATTGATTACTACATTATGAGGAGGAAAAAATGAAAAATTCATATTTTACCGGTAAAATTTATAAAGACACTATCTCCATTTATCTTAAAGAACTTAAGGAGAAAAAAGACAATTTAAATAAGATAAACCTTTATCCTGTTCCTGATGGAGATACCGGAAATAATCTTTTAGCAACTGTTGAGTCGGCTTATGAAAATTTGATTAATATAGATTCAGATAAACTCGATGATATATCTAAAGCAATTTTTTTAGGTGCTAGATCAGGTTCCACTGGCAATTCTGGGGCTATTATATCCGAATATTTCAGAGGATTAAGTGAAACCTTTGAAGGACACGATAAAGCAGATTTAAATTTATTATCTAAAGCTTTCAAAACCGCTTATGAATCTTCATATAATTCCTTAATGAATCCTAAAGAAGGCACGATACTCACTGTTGCTAGAGAAGTAGCTGAAAAAGCAGAAGTATCGGACAAAACAACACTTGATGAATTTATTAATGATTTGTTTTTTGAATCTAAAAAATCCCTTCTAAAAACAAAGGACATACTTTCGGTATTAAAAAACAAAGATGCTTTTGATGCTGGGGCTTGGGGACTATATTTGTTTTTTTCATCTCTTGCAAAAGCCATAGGGTTAGATGTTAATGATGATATAACCATAGATTTAGAAAAAAATTACTTTGTATATGATGATAGTTTCGATTTCGAAAACCCTTATGATATGGAGTTCAAAGTAGCTGCTCAAGAGAAAAAAATAGAACCAACTCTCAGAGCTTCTTTATCAACCTTAGGTGATGAACTAATAACCAGAGATAGTTCATCTGGCATTTATGTTCACATACACACATCTAATCCTCTTAGAGTAATTGAAGAGGTTTATAAAATATCAAAAATAGAAAATATTATCATAAGAGATATGCAAAGCCAATATGCAGATTATTCTCAAGATGAAATGAAATCGAGAAAATACCACATATTAGCTTTTGGTTCTAGCCCTGGTCTAATCGCAATGTATGCAATGTCTGGTGCAGATGCCGCAATGGATAAAGAACTTACTAATAAAAAGAAAAATATTATAAATGAGTATATTAACTCAAATACTTTGATTTTATCTACAGAAAAAATTCAATTGAATTCACCTAGCCCCATCTATATATTAAATGAAGTTCAAATTTTGTCGGTACTTATTTCAATGTATTCTGAAGATTTACCTTCAAAATCAGAAATCGAAAGATTATCAAGTTATACAAATTATGCTAGACTAAATCATACAGAAGATGTTTGCCATTTAATAATAAATGAACAAATTGTTAAAGAAGTTAGCACAAACGATGTAAAAGATTATTTAGATCTAGCCATGGAAGCAATTGAAAAATTAAATCCTCAAAAAGGTGACAGTTTAACAATATATTATGGTTATGATCTAACTAAAGATGAAATTAATATACTATTAAAGAGGATTAATGATAAATATCCAGATATTGACAATATATATACTATATTTTCAGGTAGCGAAAATCCAATAATAGTAACTATTGAATAAGCTATTTATAAGTATAACCTATCGAAACAACTCCTGGCCCTACATGTAGTCCAATAGCAAGTGTTAGAGGAGAGATGTCAATGCTTAAATCAGGGTAGACTTCTTCTATCATGCTTTTAAGCTTTAACGCCTCATCCTCTACATTTGAGTGAGATATCGCTACCCTTAACATATCTTTGCCCTCTGTATCTTTTTTTAGCTCTTCTATCATCATTTTGTACCCTTGATTCATTCCTCTTGCTCTACCAAAAAATTTAATTTCACCATTTTTTAAATATACTAGTGGCTTTATATTGAATAAATCACCAGCTACTGAGGCTACTTTGCCAATTCTTCCACTTCTTTGAACATATTTCAATGTAGATAATATAAGGGAAAATTTTGCGTTCGGCCTTAATTCATTTAAAACATTTAATATTTGGTCAATATCTTCCTGATTTTCAGCCATTTTTATAGCTTCCATCACTAATAAACTAGAGGCTGGTCCTGCAGTATTGGTGTCAAATATAATTATACGATCTCTATCCTTTTCATTAAACTCCTCTCTCGCCTTCATAGCTAACGAGTAAGTGTTGCTAACCGAAGATGCTACTGTCATACATAAGCAATGGTCATAAGATTCAATTGCCGTTTTGAACTCTTGATAAAATCTTTCATAAGATGGTGCTGATGTTGTTATTTTAACTTCATCCTTTTCTAATTTTTCATAAAGTTCTTGTGCATCAACATCAATCACATCTTCAAATATATCCTCACCTACATGAATATTTATAGGTACTATAGGAATATTGTGCTCTCTCACCAAATTCAAAGAAGGTGAGCAAATACTGTCTATTACAACTTTTACTGTCATTATTATTCCCCCTTTTGAATTTATATTACCCATATTCCCAAAAATAAACACAAATGTATAAAATTTGCTCTTATAAATCTAAATCCAATTTTACAAATTTATTTGCTTTAAATAATAATAAATACTATGAAATTTCATAGTATTTATTCAAAAGTTCCTTTGATTTTAATTTCCTTTTGCTTTATCATGATTTGCCCTTTTGAGATTAATGTATCCAAATCTAAAGTTTCTTTACTCAAAATCAATATATCAGCATCAAAACCTTTTTTAATTTGCCCTTTGTTCTTTAATTTCAATATTTGAGCAGGGTTCTCTGTGGCTACCTTTAAGCAGCTTTCGAAATCTATCCTCTCTTCAAAATACATATTTTTTATACATTGCAAAATTGAGGAGACTTTCCCAATCATTAGCCCAACAAGATTTCCTTCTTTGTCAAATGAAGGTAGACTTCCCTGTCCATCTGACGAAATTGTTATTTGCGATATGTCTATTCCATGGTCAATCATTTTTCTTACTGCTTTGCTTGATGATATTTCTCCTTCTTCTATGAACTTTTTAGTTGTGCTTGTTGTAAAGTCGACATATCCTCCATGCCTTGCATACTCAATTGCTTCTTCCAAAATCCATTCATTTCTACTCATATGAGTCGGTAAAAACTGAGTTATTGGTATATCAGATTTGTCAAGTAGATCATAAATTATCTTTAGTGGATTCTTGCTATCTCCTAAATGTAAGTTTATTACTCCAGCTTTACCTGATAGCATCCCGCCAACTCTAGTATCTGATGTAAGCCTAATAAGTTCTTCTACACTTGGACAAGAAGATCTATGGTCTGATATAGCTATTTCACCAGTCCCTATTATTCTTTCTATCAATATCAAATCATCAGTAATGCTTCCTGTTACAGTTCTTACTGGCACTTGATATGATCCAGTGTAAGCATATGCTGTAATTCCTTCTTCATTTAAAGCATAAACTTTAGCTAATAAATTTGACATTGTTCTTGATGTTCCATCTGTACCTAGGACTCCAACAACTGTGGTAACCCCTGCTGTAGTTATATCCGTAAGAGTGATTTCTGGAGTTCTTGTCTTGTATCCACCTTCTCCGCCACCGCCACATACATGTACGTGGCTATCAATAAGCCCAGGAACTACGAATTTTCCCTTAGCATCTATTAACTCATACTCAAGTCCTTCCAAAGATATATTGTCCCTTAAATCAATTATCTTGTCATCAGCAATCAATATGTCTTTCTTTCCAATGTATGATGGAGCATATACTATCCCGTTCCTAATTAGTTTTATCATGTTATCCTCCTAAAGGTAGCTTTAAGTTTACTTTTTTAATATATATGAATATATGAAATCTCCTTTGTATACAAAAGAATCAGGTATTATGCTGTGAACCTTTAAATCAGTTTCAGCTATTAATTTAAAATCACCAATTTCCCCTAATATTTCCCCCTCATATACCATATCTCCTGATGATTTTATTGGTTTAAACAATCCAGAAGCAGGTGTTTTTATTTCAAAAATTTCTCCATAATATGTGGGTGGATTGTTAACGGTTTTTCCTTCGATAAAGTCAAGAGCTATTAGCAGATTTTTTAAGGCCTCAAAACACTTTTTCGCTAAATGAGTGTTAATTGCACCTTTTGACGACCCACTTGGAATTTCTATGATAAATGCAATTTGCTCCCTTAAGTAATTGCTTTCAACAAAGAATTGACCTCTAAGCCCTGCCGACTGAACTAAATTATCTAGTGGCAAATGATTTATAACTGATAGTGCCTTTGGAAATTTATCATATATTGATAGAATATAAGGTATCGAATATTGATTTGCACAATGTAGATCAATTATTATATCCATATCACAAGCTTCATCCCAAATATTTTTTGCAGCTTTATGAGTTGCCCCATCTATTTCATTTCCAGGAAATATTCTATTCATATCCACTTCATCATAAAAAGAAGTTCTACTAAATCCCCTAGTTGCAACTGGATTGCACTTAGGCATAATCTTGATGCTCCCATTTTTAAGCTTTGTACTGTTTAAAAACTCAATCAACTCATATGCTATAGATATCCCAGCTACTTCATCTCCATGAATCCCAGCAGTTATCATTAGTTTAGGGTGATTCTCCCCAAATTCATATACTTCTTGCTCAAATGAAGGGTTGTCTTCTACAATTATTTTTCTCATATTCATTTTATTCACCTTCAATAATCATACTATTCAAATAAGCCAATCCTTTTCTGGTTAAGACTGTGCCTTTCTTTCCTCTAGTTTTAGTGATATATCCATATTCTTCTAAATAATTGAGTTTAGTTCTTATCATATTTTCTGTTATATTTATCCCAATATCATTCAAAAACTTCGTTATTTTTTCTCTGCTTGCATTTAAATTGTTATCTTCTAATTTTTTAATTGTATTCAATATAGTTAACATCTCTCCACTAAGAATTTTGAATTCATATTCATCTTCGCAATCATAATTTTCTATTTCTTCCTCGAAAAATTTCTTATCAGGTAAATCCTCTATTGTCAATATTTCACTAGTTCTTACAGCTAGCATATATTTAATTGTTGACTCTAATTCCCTTACATTACCTAGCCATTTATAGCTTTCAAATTCCTCAATCACTTCTTTTGAAATATCTATTCTTTTAGATGTTTCTTTTGAAATAAAATATTCGACTAAATCTTTAATATCAGAAACTCTTTGTCTAAGAGGTGGTAAATTGATATATCCAATTTTTAATCTATAATAAAGATCAGATCTGAATTGTTTTTCTTTTACCATTTTCCTTAAATCTTTATTTGTTGCTGCAATAACTCTAACATCAACTGATTTAATGTTTGTTCCCCCAATCGGCATTATCTCCTTTTCTTGTAGTACCCTTAATAATTTAGTCTGTACTTTTAAAGATATGTCGCCAATTTCATCTAAAAAAATCGTTCCTCCATCAGCTAACTCAAATAATCCTATTTTCCCTCCTTTTTTTGCCCCAGTGAAAGCTCCTTCTTCGTATCCAAAAAGCTCAGACTCAATCAACTCATCAGGAAGTGCACTGAAATTAACGGCTAAAAATGGTCCGTCTTTTCGTTTTGATGTATTGTGAATTGCCGATGCAAATAATTCTTTTCCTGTACCGCTTTCTCCTTCAATTAATACTGTTAAGTCAGACTTTGAAAGTTTCAATGCAGTTAATTTAACTTCGTTTATTTGAGGACTTTTCCCAATTATGTCATCAAAATCATATTTTGCAAAATGTCCTTTTAAGAGTAAATCATGACTATATTTGCTTTTAGAATTTGCTCTTTTTTCTTTACTCGTTGTTATGACAATATTATCACTATTTGGAATCTTAAATTTTGATGCTTTTATAATAAGTCCTGCAATTTCTATTTCTTTATTTTCATAAAACTCAGCACTCATAAAGTATTTTAAAACTTCTTTATCAACTAAGTTCTTTACATTTCTATTTTCAATATTCCTTTTGTCTGGAGAAAGTAATTTGGTCATCTGTTCATTAGCGTATTTGATGTACCCATTTTCATCGATTACCAGTATACCGTTAACTAAACTGTTTACTATATTGTTAAGATACGTGTTTAAAGTGTTTATGTTATTATTGACTAAAGAAATATTTTTTGATACATTTATGATTTTTTGCATATATCTCTTAGTAAAAAATCTTGTATCTTTGTTGTCAAAATTTAATTTATCCATTATTTTGTAAAGAGTGTTAATGTCCATAATCCTAGGTCCTAAATCTATTACCTTTTCTACACAGTCAGGTACTTTATCTGATTCTCCAGGTGTTATCGCAATTTTTAATTTTTTATATTTATCAATCCCTGGATAATATGGATAATATTTTATATGGTTTAATCCTAACTCCATCAAGTCTTCAATTGAACTTTGTGCAGTTTCCTTCTCATCGTTAACTAGTAAAACTTCTGTTTTGGGAGGAATATTTGCAACCAGTTCAATATGATCAAAATTTATACTTCTTTCGCTTATTATATAATCTTTACAATTTAACTTTATTCCTCTTTCTTTTAGTTCATTTACAAGATTTTCACTTGAATATATCATTAAGTCTGCAGTTATTTCATTTGGGACATTCTCTTCAATCGCCAAACTTTTAATAGTTATATACTCAGGAATAAACTCTCGAAGCTGACTATAAAGATGTTTTTTTGTATTCCCAGAACCTGTTATCAAAACTATGCTCTTTTGCATAATATCACCTATCCATTCAGAATTGTTTAATGCTTTAGCTTATGCTATAATTTATAATTATATCATTGGAGATGAAATTATGCGATTTATGTTTATTAAACACCTAATTCTAAAATTAGTTATATCCTCAGCTCTAATATATGTCTTAGATAATCTCTTATTCTTTGAATTTAGTAGGCTTAATATTTTGTTTGGTTTTTCAGGAGGCTTACTCCTACTTATTGGCTGGATTAATTATTTGTCAGAAGATGGTCTTAAACTATTTAAATTGTTTTCAAAGTCATCTTCCATAAAATCAATCTTTAAAAAGCCTAAAAATAAAGGTATTTTAAACATGTATGAAGATGATTCATTTACTGCCAAATCAGAAAAAAATACAAGAGAACCAATACTTAGTAATATTGTTGCAGGTATAATTCTAATAATTATTTCAAACTTTATTTAATAATCATAGTGTAAGCTCTATTCGTTCACCATCTCTAAATATGCTTACTTCTATTCTTTCAAAAGAAAATTTTTCATCTGTTTTACAGTTTTTTGTTCGCCTTGAATCTAGCATAAAAACCGCACCAGACCCTAATACTGCTAAAGTCTCCTTGTCCTTATCATATATCAATGCTGTGTCCTCAGATACTCCAAATCCTAGTAAAGTCTTATTATCAGATTCCAATACTGCTCTAGCAAGTCTAAGGAGCCTAGCTCGCTTATCAAAATGTTGATCTACTATGCCCAATTCAAAAAATCCTAATCCTTTTACTATTCTCATATAGTCATCATTTTCTTCATCATAATCATCATAGCCATATTTTATCCTACCTTTTAGCACATCAGTGTTATCCCCTGAACCTATCATTACTTTACTCATTATTGCTGCTCCTGCACTAGTGCCCCCAATTATGCCTCCTGTCTCATATATCTCTTTCATTTTCATAAGGGCTTTCGTGTCATCCCCATTTTTCCTAATAAAAGCTTTGTGAGTATAGTATTGGTCTCCGCCTGTAAACCAGAACCCATTTATGTCAACAAAAGTATCGACAATTTCGTCATCGTCTCCAAGGGGTGGATCTCGCCAAAAACTACCTTCGTCACCATATATTGGAACTATTATAATATTATCTTCATCTACCCCCAGTCCTTTCCAAATCGATTTAACGTGTTCTATGGTTTCAATTGGTTCATTTCCAGATGCAGTTGGAACTATAGCAATTTTATTTCCATGTTTAGACGCATTCTCTACAAAATATTTATGAATTTTATATTCGCTTTCTTCTAAGTTTCCGCCTGCAATAACTAATTTACCTTTCATTAATTTTTCTCCTTATCATATTGATTTCTATCTAGCTCTACTTTATATTGATCTATTTCTTTATCATTTGCCCATATGAAATGTCCTTTTTTTATCTCAGTCCATTTAGGTTTGTTGATAGAATAATCATGAATCTTTGGATTGTAAATCAATATTTTTTTATTTTTCTCTAGATCTGGGTCAGGAATAGGAACAGCAGATAAAAGTGATTTAGTGTATGGATGTAGAGGATTTTCAAAAAGCTCATCACTATCGGCTAATTCTACAATATGTCCTTTGTATATAACTGCAATTCGATCAGATATAAACTTTACTACACTTAAATCGTGAGCAATAAACAAATATGTTAAGTCTTTTTCATCTTTTAATTTGTTAAGCAAATTAATTATCTGAGCTCTTATTGATACATCTAAAGCCGAAATAGGCTCATCAGCTATTATAAATTCCGGTTCCATAACCAATGCTCTAGCTATCCCTATTCTTTGCCTCTGACCACCAGAAAATTCATGTGGAAATCTAGTTAAAAAGTCTTTTAATAATCCTACTTCTTCCATAGCTTTTTCGACTTTTCTTTTCCTATCTTCTTCATCGTTATAAAGTTTAAAGTTATACAACCCTTCAGATACAATGTAGTCTACTTTTGCTCTTTCATTGAGTGAAGCCATAGGGTCTTGAAATATCATTTGCACACTCTGTCTAAATGCCTTCATATCATCTTTTTTTAATTTTTTGCTGATTAATTTATCTTTAAAATATATTTCCCCTTCTGAAACAGGATGAATTTTCATGATGGCTCTTCCGATAGTTGTTTTCCCAGATCCACTTTCTCCGACTAATGAAAAAGTTTCACCTTTGTATATATCAAAGCTAACATCTTCAACTGCTTTAAATTGTTTGCCATCAAGTTTAAATTTCACAGTAACATTTCTCAATGAAACTAAAACTTCTTTTTTCTCATTGTATTTGTTGAGTTCTTTTTTCTGTTTCCCATTATGTTCTAATTTTTCAACAACTAGATTGTCATTGGCTTTTTCGTGCAATAACCATGTCTTTGCATAATGGGTTTCAGATACTTTGAAAAATGGTGGTTCGTACATAGTATCTATCTTAAGTGCGTGTGGATTTCTAAGTGCAAATGCATCACCTTTAATTTCTCTATAGAGGTTTGGAGGAGTTCCTTTTATGTAAAATAGATCTTCTCCTTTTAATCCAAGTTGAGGCAATGATAATAATAATGCTTTTGTATATGGATGTTTTGGATCTTTGAATATTTCATTACTAAGTCCATATTCAACTATTTGACCTGCATACATAACGGCTACTCTATCTGCCACATTTGCTACTACCCCTAAGTCATGAGTTATATAAATAACTGTCATATTAAGTTCTTTTTGTAGATCTTTTATTAGCTTTAAGATCTGAGCTTGTATGGTTACATCCAAAGCCGTAGTTGGTTCATCACAAATAAGTATATCCGGTCTACATGCTATTGCTGTTGCTATTACTACTCTTTGCCTCATCCCGCCAGAAAATTCATGAGGGTATTGCTTAAATCTTTTTTCTGCATCATCTATTCCGACCATTTTTAATATTTCGATAGCTTCTTTTTTTGCTTCATCTTTGGGAGTGTTCCTATGCCAAGTTATTACTTCTCTTATCTGCTCGCCGATAGTTTTCAATGGGTTAAGCGAAGTCATAGGATCTTGAAATACCATTGCAATTCTTTTTCCCCTTATAGACAGCCACTCTTTTTCTGTTTTGAATTTCGCTAAATCTTTTCCATCATATAGTAACTCTCCTTCATCTATCCAACCATTTTTGTCTAACATTCCAACAAAAGATTTTGTAAACACACTCTTGCCAGATCCGCTCTCTCCGACTATTGCAAGTGTTTCTCCTTTGTATAAATCTAGAGAGGAATTTCTAACAGCCGTTAAAATTTTCCCTCTGAGATTAAACTTAATAACTATATTTTTAGCTTCTAATATTTTAGTATCCATATTTCCTCCTACACATGATTCTTAGGATCAGATGCATCAGCAAATTTGTTCCCAACAATATAAAATGAGATTGTTATGATGCATAATACAATTGTTGGATACAGCATTTGATAAGGATAGAGCATAAAATTAGCTCTACCTTGATTTACCATATTGCCTAAAGTAACAGTATCCAATGGTAATCCTAATCCAATGAATCCCAAGAAAACTTCAGAACCTATAGAATAAGGAACTGTCAATGCTGCTTCCATGATTATTAAACTTATAAGATGAGGAATGATATTTTTAGAAACCACTCTTCTTAATGGAGTTCCTAAACACTGTGAAGCAATATTATATTCACTTTCTCTTAAAGAAAGTACTTTATTTCTCATAAATTTAGCTTCCACTATCCATCCACTCGATGCTAATGCTATAACTATAGTTGTAAAACTTGGTTCGAGTATATAAGACAATAATATTAGATAAACTGTAGAAGGTATGTTAGTTATAATATTATAAAGTTCAATCATAAATCGGTCCATTTTCCTTACATAGCCCCATATAGCCCCAATTATGCTTCCAACTCCTACTTCTATTACTGCTATAACTAGGGCCAATAGTAAAGAATTCCTAGTCCCATACCATGTTCTTGCCCATATATCTCTGCCTAGTCCATCTGTACCAAACCAATTTTCACTGTTTGGACCCATATTCCATTTATCAACATCTAATGTAATTTGTTGAGGATCAGTGCTAGAAAAAACAGGATATAGGAAACTAAATAAGCTTAATGCCAAAATAACCACCACTAAGAAGATGCTCAGTTTGCTCTTAAAAAAGGTCCTAAATGTTGATCTCCAGTATGAGTAATTAGAGTACCCACTTTCTTCTGATAAATGTTCATCTAACGGTATTTTATCAAATAAGTCATCAGTTAATTCTATTCCGTTATAATACATCTTATCCATAATTTAATCCTCACTCTCTGTTAGCCTTATTCTAGGGTCTACTAATACTATCAATAAATCACCTAAAAATACACCCAATACCGAAAGAACTGAATAAATCAAAACAAGTGCTTGCACTAAATTATTGTCCATCTGCTTTATTGAATCTATAAGCAAACCTCCCATGCCTGGAATTGAATATAAGTTTTCAATAATTAGCGAACCTGAAATAATTAATAGCAAATCTGATGGTATCCCAATAGCTATTGGTACAAAAGCATTTCTAAGGACATGATTTTTCATAACATAGCTTTCTGACAATCCTTTAGCTTGAGCAAACTTTATATAGTCTCTATTAGCTTCGTCAACCATAAATCTTCTAAGCCAAATAGCATACCAAGCAATACTTGACAACGACATTGATATTGCGGGTAATATCCATGATTCAGGTCTGTTTTTATAAAAAAGCATCGGTAAGCCAAATATTTTAGATACCCAAACTTGAAATAGAAAAAGATATATTAAGCTTGGTACAGCTCTTACAATTACCGAATAGAATGTTCCTAGATCATCAATTAACTTTCCCTTATAGCGAGCCATTAGTATACCCATCGGTATACCAATGCCCATGCTAATGACAATGCTCGCAAATCCAAATGCTGCAGAATATCCAATTTTTTCTTTGAGAATGGTGGTAATGCTAAGTTTTGGATAAACGGTTATACTTCTACCTAAATCCCCACGGAAAAGATTTATTACGAAATTTTTAAACTGTGTTAAAGGCGGATCCAATACACCTATGCTTTTTAAATAAGCTTGCCTCATTTCTTCAGTCATAGTCAAATAGTCATCTCGCGTAAAATAACCAGAAGTAGGCATTAATCTAAGAAGCATGAATACAACAAATATTACTATCCATATTGTTATTAATGATTGAATCGATCTTTTGACAATATATTTTTTCATACTAATTCCCTTCTTGGAATAATTTCTTTATCTCTTCTTCATGCTGTGCTTTCAATTTTTCATACTCTTCTTTGGTCACTGGATCAGACTGAATTTTAGCACCTTTCATCTTATATTTAGTTAATCCAAATTGTCCCTTTGGAGTTTGGAAAGGTACTTCTTTGCTCATGTAGTAAGACCCTCCACCGGTCATATATGGCATTATAATAACGTTATCTAACATATATTTTTCCGCTTCTGAAAATATTGTGTATCTCTCTACTAAATCGCTCTTCAACGAAGCTTCTTCAACTAATTTATCGTATTCAGGAATATTATATCCTCCTTCATTTAAGCTACCGTCTGTGGTTAATCGTGCTAAATTTGCAGAAGGATCAGCAAATCTAAAACTATAAGAATCATCTACTAAGTCAAAATTCATTGGACTAAAAACTTCGTCTTGGAAACTCGTTGAAGCATATCCAACTATTACATTTACATTTTCTTCTCCTAAATTTTGTTTTAACATTTCTGCGATTAACAATGCTTTTTTAGTTTCTACGGGGTCAGTGGTAGTTGCTAAAACTATATCTACTGGCAATTTCCCATCAACATTGAATTTAGCTATCCTATCCATATCAACTGCTGAAGCTTCAACTCCTCTTATATTTCCACTATCATCACAAAGCTCAGATATTGCTTTTAGCATATACTCTTTAGCTAGTTCTGGATCGTAAGGATTGTTTTCTTTGAATGGTTTCAAGTTTGGATAATCTGTATAATCTACACCGTTAGGATCAAATACTGTTTCTTCTGGAATAATTGTGTTTCTAATAAAGAATTCTGGCTGATTAGGTTCATAAAGTGATGATATCTTTACTCTATCTATTCCATGAAGCAATGCTTTTCTGAAATTTAAATTGTTCACAAAAGTTTTATATTCTGGATTTTTAGATTGATAATTTAATGTAAACCAAAAAGTAACAGTATTCTTGTCTTTTAAATTTACATATTTTTCCCATTGTGTGCCTTTTAGAGCTTTCAATTGATCTGCAGATATAGAACAGCTTGTTAATTCTCCTCTTTGAAACATTTCAAGCCCTGTTATTTCATCTCCAACTTTTTGCAAATTTATTTCTTTTACTATTATATTGTCCTTATCCCAATAATTTTCATTCTTAGCAAGCACTATGAGCTTATCTCTTTCCCATGTAGATATGTAATATCCACCATTATAAAGCAAAGTTTCTTTAGATGTTGCAAAGTCCTCTCCTACTTTATCTAGAAATTCTTTCTCTACTGGATAAAAAAGTTCCATGACTAAATATGATAGAAAATACGGTGTTGAAGTAGCTAAAGAATACTCTACTGTATATTCATCTAATGCTTTTACTCCAACTGTTTCTTCAAATGAATTTTCTACCTGCTCTCTAGTCATCCCAATATCAACACCATCATCGATGTCTGCTAAATTATAATAATAATCAGAAATTCCTTCAATTACATTCGATATAATTCTGAAATTCTTTGCAGCATTCTTTGGATCAGCTATATATCTAATTCCTTCAACAAAGTCATCTGCTGTAACTTTGTATTCTGTCTTTTGACCATTGTTATCTACCCAATATACATCGGGTCTTAATTTAAATGTCCATACTGTATAGTCTTCATTGTTAGTCCAACTTTCAGCTAAAGATGGTACAACCATGCCATATTTATCGTTTTCCACAAGCCCATCTATAGTATTAGCAATTATTGTATAACCTGTAACTGAAGATAAATCGTATGGGTTTATTGTCTTATATTCCCCTGAAAAAGTGCCATAAAAAACATCCTCATAATCTCCTGTACTACTATTAGAACATCCTGCTAAAGTAAGCACAAGCATTGTAATTATAAGTAGCCATGAAACAGATTTTTTCATAAAGTTCCCTCCTCATCAATTTGATATTTAATATTGCAAAAATTGTGCCAACTTATAAATTCGAAAAATACTCATTCTCTATATGTAAAAAAAGCTATTTGGTGACTTATTGGTTATTTCCCAATAAAATATTCACCAAATAGCATATGCTCTTAATTATTATCTAAGCTCTGTATCTTTTTATAAACCTCTGTTGTTCTTTCCTTTTCCCCTAAATTAATGATTATATATTCATCATTTACTTTCATATATATAAATGGTGGATTTTTAGAATCTAAATATAATTTCACTTTCCCATATTCTTTTGTTTTAAAATATCCTTTATGTTTCCCTGCAATGCTTGATCCGTTTGATCGCATTTCTATGGTAGGCAAGTCTTCTCTCAACTCTAATGCTTGAATTTCTTCCCAATGATACAAATCCCCATACATACCTTTAATTTCAATCCCTATTTCATTTATTTCCATCTCAACAGGCTGTAAAGATCTAAAAATCATAACTCCGACAAATATAATTATAGGTATGGTTATGATCAAACTTATCAATACATTTTTATCCTTGGATTTGAAAATATTCTCTCGTTTATTATGATCGTATTTCTGAGCTTTTATCAAAAGCAGTATAGTTGATAAGATAAAAACTGAAATAAAAATAGCATTAAGTTGTGATATGATCTTAATGTTAAAATATGAAATAATACTCATTAATATAAATAAGCTTCCAATAAAATACATATAAATGCCCATTAATTTCCCTAATCCTTCAGTATCTACATTCTTTTTCTTGTCTTTTGGCATCATATTATATCCCGAAATCAAAAAGTACCATTTAAGTTTATGTACAGCGAAACCTAAGAAAATAAACATTAAACCAATAACTGCTAATATCCACATGTATTATCACCTCTTCAAATTTATTACAATAATTATAGGTCTTATCGCAAACATTTTCAATTAAAAAAGAATAGGCTAGCCTATTCTTCAAATAAGTCCTTTGCTCTTTTTTTAAGTTCTGCTTGTTTCCTAAATATCTGACGGAATATAATATCCCTAGTTGCTTCAGGAATTCCTATGAATTTAAAATCTGCATATGTTTTATCTTCTATTTTTATAGTCCTAATTATCTCACCCTGTACTAAGGTTTTTTCTTCATCAAACTTGATTATGATGGCATTTACATTGTCGAAATCTATATTATCAGCATCTTCCTCTTCTAAGTAAAAGCTCAATGAATCTCCACCTATTTTATTTATTGTAACACCAGAACCGATATTTTTGCCTAAAATAAGATTTCCTTCTATTTCCCAAGACATGCTGAAGAAATTAGCTGATGGTTTAGGTGAAATATCAGATAAATATATATTGTTATCTTCCCAATTAATTATTTTTACGTCATATTCGTACACCATTCCCTTGCTTTGAGTATAAAATACACCCTCAGGTGCTTTTACAAGAGAATCACCATTCTTCTTTAAGTCATTAATATTAATTTTAAACTCATATCCAATGTTTTTCTTAATCAATGTTCCTTGAATATTTTTTACTCCATTTAATTGAGGAACAACCAATGTACCCAAAAGCAGTGGTTCTTCCAATATCATATTTTCCATTCTCTTGTTATTCACGAGTATATTTATCATGAGCCTTGATAGTTTTGGATCGAATTGTTTCCCAGCATTCATTCTTATTTGACTAATTACATTATCAATAGAACTTTCTTCTCTATAAGCTCTTCTCGACAGCATTGCATCTACGGCATCAGCTATAAATATTATTCTGCTTTCAAGTAAAATATTATTCCCTTTAATTCTATTTGGATATCCAGTCCCATCAAATCTTTCATGATGTTGAAGTACAATATCTTCAATTCCTGAAATGGAATTATTCTTTTGAAGTATATCCTTCAAAATATTGTATCCATATTCACTATGTTTTTGTATTTCTTTTCTTTCCTCATCTGTTAGTATTCCTTTTTTGTTTAAAATTTTACTGTCAATGAATAATTTCCCAACATCATGAAGCAATGCAGCCATATATAATTTTTCTAGCCTTTCTTGAGGAAAACCAAGAGTTTGCCCTAATAGATTTGATAAATATGCTACATTATATGGATGAGATCGCATAGAGGGATCTTTTTCATTTATTATTTCAAAAATCAGATGAATGAAATTCTTAAAATATTGCTCTTCTAGTGAACTTATATAGTGAATCGCATATTTATCAGAAATTTTTTCAACCAGCATTGATATCTTATCATCTTCTAAATTTTTAATAAGTGAATCAAAAGCAATCCCTCCGCCTGTTAAATGTAATGTCCCTATCAGTGCTTTATGATTATCCTTATTCATAAACAATGGAATATATAACTCTGATTCAGATACGTTTTCATCATTTCCAATAAATAAAACTTTTTTTTCTTTAAATAATTTCCTTATGTTATCGTTCTCATTATCTTTATTAAAACAGTATATATTATTTTTGTTTAGATGAAATTTATCACTTTTATTCCCAATGTTTTGAGTAATGCTAAATCCAATTATATTATCATCATCAAAAACTATTATCTCCCAGTCTTTAAACTCCAATATATCCTTTAACTCATTACATGTATATATTAATTCTTTACGATTGTCTTTATTAAAAACTTTTAAATCGATGTTCTTTAACATGCACACAACCCCTCCAAAATCGTAAATACACTTAGCCTTATTAGTATAATCGGCAGAAGTTTTTAAAATTTAATGTACATTAATATCTTTTAAATAAACTAAAGGACTAGTAACTAGTCCTTTAATATTATTTCCATTATTATATCTTTTCCAGCTTTTACACTATCTTTATTCATAAGTTTTAATTCTTTAACTTTGTCCATATTGGTTATCAAAATAGGTGTATGTGTTGATTTCCCTTTTTCTTGAATTATTTCTATGTTCATCTCCAAAAGCTTATCACCAATGTTTACTCTATCACCTACTTTTACAAATGCGTTAAATCCTTCTCCCTTTAGCTCTACTGTATCTATGCCTAGGTGAATCAAAATTTCCAATCCCTCTTCTGTTTCAATACCAATCGCATGTTTTGTTGGAAATAATAGAGTGATTTTGCCTTTTACTGGAGATAATACAATGTTTTCGTTAGGCTCTATAGCAACTCCGTCTCCGACCATTTTCTCCGAAAACACTGGATCCTCCACCTCAGTTAAGTCAATTAACTTACCATTCATTGGAGCATAGATAGATAAAGACTTTTGCTTGTTAAAAATATTAAACATCTTTTGACCTTCCTTTTTTGTTTTAATATCATTGGTTTCTTAATTTTTCTAGTTCTTCCCATACAAATTGAACTTGTAGTCCAATGACTATCTGCAGAGTATAAGGACCTGTTATTTTGACTCCTGCAACATCTGCTTTCTTTATCTTTTCAATGTCTACTTTATCAATGTCCTTTACTTCTATCCTAAGTCGTGTAGTACAATTTTCTATATTTACAATGTTTTCATTCCCACCTAACCCAGAATGAATTGCGTTTGCTATTTTCAAAAATTTGTCATTTGTTTCTTTCTTCTCTTCTATAGTTTCTTTTGCTATTGAATTACTTTCATAAGAACTAGCTTCTGCTTCTCTACCTGGTGTTTTGATATCAAATTTTACTATTAAAAATCTAAAAATAAAATAATATATCAATCCAAAAACAAGCCCTTGGACTAATAACATATATGGTTGATTTGCTAAAGGAAGTCTCGAACTTAATACAAAGTCAATTAACCCTGCACTAAATCCAAATCCAGCTGTCCATTGAAAAAAAGCACTTACAGCTAATGATATTCCTGTTAATATTGCATGAACTAAATATAGCATAGGTGCTACAAACATAAATGAAAATTCTAATGGTTCTGTAACTCCTGTTAAGAATGATGCAAAACCCGCTGCCATCATAAGAGATTTTATTTCCTTTTTCCTTTCTGGTTTAGCTGTTTGATAAATAGCAATTGCAGCGCCAATAAGACCAAACATCATTATTGGGAAAAAACCGGCTTGATACATTCCAGTAACACCTTTTGTTCCCGTACCAGCCCAGAAATTCACTATATCATTTATTCCTGCTACATCAAACCAAAATACAGAGTTTAAGGCGTGATGCAGTCCTGTTGGAATTAACAACCTATTGAAAAAACCATAAAGACCTGCTCCTATGAATCCTAATCCACTAATAGCTGTACCAAAGTTGACTAAACCTGTATAAACTACTGGCCAAACAAACAATAATACCATCGATACTAGTAGCATAACAGCAGATGTAACTATGGGGACTAGTCTTTTCCCACTAAAAAATGCTAATGCATCCGGAAGCTTTACTTGACTAAATCTATTGTACATTGATGCTGCTATTAATCCTGAGATAATTCCCACAAATTGATTTTCGATCTTTGAAAATGCAGCATTCACTTCTGATACATCGATTCCTTTAAGCATTGCAACTGATTCTGTAGATAAAAGAGTCGTAACAACTAAGTATCCAACTAGTCCGCTTAATGCAGCTGAGCCGTCGCGCTCTTTTGACATTCCCAATGCAACACCAATAGCAAATAAAATGCTCATATTCCCAATTATTGAATCACCTGCTTTTATTAAAAAAGCAGCTATTGGGCTTCCTCCACCCCAACCAGAAGGATCAATTGCATATCCTATACCTAAAAGTATAGCTGCTGCTGGAAGTACAGCTACTGGCAGCATCAAAGAACTTCCTAACCTTTGAAAATATTTTTTCATGAAAACTCCCCCTTAATTTATATTTTTTATTTCTTTAATTCTTTCAATATGAAGCGCTAAATATCCTAACTCATCTTCAGAAACCTCTATATGTTTGATATCTCTGATATGCTTTCCTATTTTATACGCTATATCGAAAGATTGTGTAAACTGTTCTTTAATATGATTTAATAAAGGGTTTTTTATGTTTTTATTTTCTTCCATTCTGTTTAAGCTAGTTCTAAGATGATTTATTAACCTAGTATAAGTTAATTCATATGTACCTATTGTAATGTCCAATTCTGTTTCGATTAATCTAATCAAGTCCATTAATAGTTTTGTATTTTTTATTGTTTCACTGACGTTTTTGTTCTGCCTTGCAGAGTGAATATGCAAAGCTATAAAACCAGCTTCTACTTCTTTTAAGTCCACTCCAAGCTCTGACTTAATCATTTTAATTGCTAATTCTCCAATTTCAAATTCTCTTGGATAAAGCATTTTTATTTCATATAGAAAAGGGTTTGACAACTCTAAACCAGAGTTTGTTCTTTCCATGGCAAAGCTGATATGATCTGTTAAAGCTATATGAATGTGATTATTTAATTTGCCAAATGCCGCCTCCGATATATTAATTATTTTTTCGCATATTAAAATTATCCTGTCATCTATATCGTTGATTAAATTTAGATATTCCTTCTTAGTGCTTTCATCAAAATTAAGAAATGACTTTTCAATCTCTTTGTCACTCAGAGTTATCAACTCATTTGCTTTTTTAGCAAAGCCAATGCCTTTACCGACAAGTACAATTTCTTGCATTTTCTCGACATCGATTGCAAGGATAACATTGTTGTTTAATACTTTATTAACTTTATATTTCTTTTCCCTCACAATCCATCTCCCCTTTAAAATGTAAAAAGGCATAAACCATATGTATAAACATAGGTTCATGCCTGATAATCCAGTAACACACCTTACAAATATAATATATTATAGAATAATCTAAAAATCAATCCCTAAATTATTTTTTATGCCTTTCAGAAAGTAACTTCCCTCCAGTTGCTATGTTGTCCATACTATTTTCTCTTATAATCACCGAAAAAGCTTCAACCGGAATTCCCAATACTTCATGAGATACCTCTGTAAGTTTTTTTGCTAACTCCATCTTTTGTTCTCTTGTCATTTGTCCTCCGTCAAACTGAATAAATGGCATAAATTCACCCTCTTTCAAAAATTTGTTATTATAAAATATTTTTAGTCTAATTTTCAAATCCTTACTTTAATAATTTTACTCTCTCAATTTCAGGAACAAGACTACCTCCTGTTGCCCACATGATATAATAAGGAGATTTTCCACTGTACAAATCCTTTGTAAATGATATGCCATTAAACCCTGCTAATGATGATGGTTCTATAAATATATTCTCTGAACTATATAACCCTTTTAAGTAATAGAATAATTTTTCATCGCTTACGGTAAAACACCCATGTATCATGTTTTCTATAAACTTACCAACAAAACCAGAAGGTCTGCCTACTGCAAGTCCATCTGCACAAGTCCTGTTGTCAAGGCCAATGTCAAATACAGATATTTCATTGTGCTTTTTTGTAGCTAACCCTAAGAGCATGCTTGGAGAATGTGTTGGTTCAGCAAAATAGCAATGAACTATATCTTTATACGCTAGCTTTAGCCCATACAATACACCACCAGGGCCTCCTCCTACCCCGCAAGGTAAAAAAACAACAAGTGGATGTGTTTCATCAGGCTCAATCCCCATATCTTCTAATTGTTCTTTTACATTCAATCCCCCGACTGCATATCCTAAGAACAAATCCTTCGAATTTTCATCGTCTATAAAGTAACTATTGGGATCTTTTTCCGATTCCATTCTTCCCATTTCTACAGCTTTTGAATAATCATCTTCATATTCAATTACCTTTACGCCATTTGCTCTTAGCATGTCTTTCTTCCATTGTTTAGCATCTTTTGACATATGTACTATTACACTAAATCCCAATCTAGAACTTATCATTCCAATGCTTAAACCTAAATTTCCAGTACTTCCTACTTGAATAGTGAACTGATTAAAAAAATCTTTAAATCTTTCTTCTAATAGGATAGAATAATCATCTTCTCTATTTAAAATTCCTTGTTGTATTGCTAAATTCTCTGCTATTTTTAGAACCTCATACACTCCTCCTCTACCCTTTATCGAACCTGCGATAGGCAGTAAATCATCTCTCTTTAGAAGAATTTTCCCTTGTATCTTTTCCCCTATTTCATTTTCATACCATCTCTTATAATCATCAATCTCGTCTATCTTAGATTCAATAATCCCGCTATCAAGGTTGAATGCTTTTTTAATAAAAGGCTCGAATCTCTCAAATCTTTCTTTGGCCTCTATAACATCTTCTTTTTTGATTTCTAAATGAGGATATATTTTCTCAAAAGGTTCATAATCAGGATTGACCCACAATACCTCATTCATCGCTTTAAGGTTTTCTATTAAGTCCATATTACACCTCCGTTTTATCCTCTAAAATTATCTAAATAAATTTTAACTGATCTATTCATCTCTTTAGCAAAATCCGAATCATATTTTCTTTTATACAATGCATTGATAGATTCGGCTTCATCTTTAGATAAATTTTCTTTTTCATTCCTTGTTTTTAACATTTGCATTAATTCATCTTTACCTAATTTTTTGTATTTATTCTCAAATACCACATACTCTTTCTCAAATCTTTGAGGTTTTTTTCTGTCAATCTGCCTTTTAGTTGGGTACCCATAAACTAACATACTAATAGGCAAAGCATATTTTGGCAAATTTAATAGTTTAGTAACTTCTTCACAATTTTCCAATATATCCCCAATATAGCAAGAACCTATTCCAAAAGATTGTGCTGTTAAAACAGTGTTTTGTGCAGCTATTACTGCATCTTGAATGGCTAGCATTAAATCGCCTTCTTGAGGAGTTCTTGCGTCAATTTCATTGTATTTATATATGTCGTACCATTTCTGATAGTCTGCAATAAACACTAAAACCATGGGAGCTTTTGCTATGAATGGTTGATTATCACAAAGTTTTGAAAGCCTTTCTTTTAATTCTTGATCTGTAATATCTATAATAGAATAAAACATCATATTCCCAGCAGTTGGCGCCTCAAAAGCTGCATTTATAATCTCGGATTTAATTTCCTCTGAAATGCTCTTATCCTCAAACAGTCTTACTGATTTTCTTTCTTTTACTAATTTCATTACTTCGTTCAAAATATCACCCCAAATATCATTCACATCAATTATTTATTTTAAGTATACTATAGCTTCATTTGCTATATGTAAGAATAAATTTTCTTTGAAATTTATATTTTCAATAGTATTTTTGTCAACTTTTAAAGATATAGAATCACCTTGAATAAAAGACGCATTTTTTACTAACAAGTCATAATGATTTATAGATTCTATTACATCTAATACTGCTACTTCTATAACTATTTCTCCATGTGAAATTGGAACATTGTTTAATATTAGCTCATTGTCTCTTAGGGCAATAAATGAGAATTCATCGTTTAGTTTAGTTTCTATTTTATATGAAATCCCCCATTTAGTAGCTTTCAGAGTGTTGTTTGTTAAATACTGAATTTCGGAAATATTGTTGTAACCCAGTAATTTTGATACACTATAATACTTTGGACTATTGAATATCTCTTTAGTGTTCTCATTGATTATTGATTTTCCTTCATCTAAGAAAACCATATAATCACAAAACTTGTATACCTCTTCTCTATTATGAGTCACTAACACTACTTCTTTATTATATGTTTTTAATAGTTCAAATAACTCTACTTCCAGGCTTTCTTTCAAGTGAGAATCAAGTGCAGAAAATGGTTCATCTAAAACTAAAATATCTGGATTTTTAATTATCGCTCTTGCTAGAGCCACTCTTTGCTGTTGACCTCCAGAAAGTTGCTTTGGGTATTTCCTTTCTAATCCTTCTAATTTGAAAAGCTTGATCATCTCTTCCAATTTAGGTTTTATATCTTCTTTTTTCCCATTTAAAGATATCGTTATATTATCTTCTACAGTTAAATGTGGAAATAATGCATAATTTTGGAATAGATAGCCAATATTTCGCTTTTGAGGTTTTATGTTTATATTTCTCTCTGAATCAAATAAAACCTTGTCATTAAGAACAATTCTTCCCTCATCAGGATCAATTATTCCTGCAATGCACTTTAGTGTCATGCTCTTTCCACTTCCAGATGCTCCAAAAATGCCTAAATGCAATCCTTGATTTTTAAAACTAACATCAAGTGAAAATCCTTTTAATCTTTTTCTTATACCAACTTCTAATCCCATTTTTAATTTCCTTTTGTTATTTGTTTTCTTGAAAAATAATTCATCAGCAATATAACTACAAATGATATTGCTAAAACCACTATCACATAATATGCTGCTTGGTTCATATTGCCCGCCGCCACTTCTGAATAAATTGCAAGTGGAAGTGTGCGAGTTTTATTTTCAATATTACCTGCAATCATTGCAGTTGCACCAAATTCTCCTAATGCCCTTGCAAATGAAAGAATCACTCCTCCTAAAACACCTGGGGATGCTAAGGGCAGAAGAATCTTAAAAAATATTTTCATTTCTGACATGCCAAGAGTTCTAGCTGCCAAAATTAAATTTTCGTCAACTTGTTCAAACGCACCCTTTGCTGTCCTATACATCAGTGGAAAAGCTATCACAAACGCTGCTATAACTGTTGCTTGCCATGAAAATATAATTCTAATACCCATAAATTCAAGTAAAAATCTTCCAATAGGTCTTTTTACTCCAAATATCAAAAGCAATAAAAACCCAATAACTGTAGGAGGAAGCACTAGTGGGATAGTAAATACTGTGTCTAAAACAGCCTTAATTCTTTCGCTTTTAATATCTAAAACCAGCTTAGCTGCAATGACTCCAAATATAAATGTAAAAAATGTAGCTACAGTAGCTGTCTTTAAAGATATCAATATCGGTGAAATTTCCATTTTGATTCTCCTATTTTATTGGTGTAAAGCCATATTCAGCAAAAATTTCATTTGCTTTCTCAGATTGTAAAAATTCTATAAATTCTCTAGCATTTACAATGTTTTTAGAACTTTTTATTATTCCAACAGGATATATAACTTTGCTTACCATATTTTCGTCAGCTTCTAAAACTATCTTTACTTCATCAGTTGAATAAGCATCAGTGGAATAAACTATCCCCACATCAGCACTTTTTTCCTTAACCCAATTTAACACTTCAGAAACATTTGTCCCTAAGCTTAATTTATCTTGAACCTTGTCCCAAAGATTTAAATTTGTAAGTAATTCCTTCGCATATTGACCTGCTGGAACGCTTGCAGGATCTCCTATAGCAATTTTTTCTGCTTTGAGTAAATCCTCAAAATTATTTATTTCTATATTGCTATCTTTTGGGATTATAACAACAATTTTATTTTCCAACAACTCTTTTATTGAATCCTCAAGAATGTATCCTTCATTATTCAATTCATCCATTTGTTTGGTTGCTGCTGATATAAATACATCTACAGGTGCTCCTTCTTTTATTTGTTGTTGAAGTTTTCCAGAACCGTCGTAAGTTGCTTCAACAATTATATTTGGGTTATCTTTTTCAAACTCAGGGATTAATTTCTCATCAAATACATTTTTCAAACTCGCTGCTGCTGCAATCATAAATTTTGTATCTTGCTTTCCCTCTGATGAGCAACCTGATAAAACAAATAAAAAAATACTAATAAGTAAAAAAACTGAAATAAATTTTTTCATTCTTTCGCTCCTATCAAATTATAATAACTAACTAGAGTCAACGAAAATAATTACACCATTATAACACCATGAAAGAACTTATTGAAGTTTTCTTAATCATTATATATGTTAAAACAGTTAAAAAAGAATTCAATTCATTTCATTATTTCCACAAAATCATTTGTTTGAATATACTGTTTCTATCAACTTATTATTTATATAATCATATCCTGCTACTTTGTGTGGGATTAAACAATTAGAGCAGTCCTTAACTTTGCTATTTATTATGTAATTTCCTCCACATTCATCTAATAAGTACAAAGGACAATAGCAAAACATGCAATTGAACTCATCAGCGTTATCTACTTTATGGCATGGAAAGTACTCACATGCTTTGTTTGAATAAAATCTAAAAGAATTTTCCATTTTTACCCCCAAATTATTTTCTATTAAGTACTTTAATTATATTCAAAATAATATTTTTTTCCAAGTTTAAGTATTGATTTTTTTTATATTTCAAAAGTTTCTCATTGATATATTTAATGCATTTTGAGGCTATCTTTATGATATATTTCTAATAGTATCAATTGGAGGTAATACTATGTTAATTGACTTACATGTCCATGAAATGAAATATTCTTCAGATAGCCATATATCCTTAGATGATATATTAAAAAAAGCCAAAGAAATTGGGCTTGACGGAGTCTGTATAACAAACCATGATAACAACTACATTAGAAATGAAGTAAATTTCTATAAAGAAAAATATGGAATTACTGTGATTGCTGGAGCAGAAATACTAACTAGGCAAGGTGATATATTAGCATTTGTTGATGAAACATTGCATATTGAAGATGGCAAAATAGATGCAGATGAATTATTAGATTATATAGACTATAAAAAAGGCGTAGGTATAAGTGCTCATCCGTTTAGAAATAACAATAGGGGTTTAGGTAACTTTTTAAAAAACATCTCAAACAAGCTTTCTGCAATTGAATCTTTTAATGGAAGTACACTTAGTTATCACAACCTCTATGGGTTTGCTATGGCAAAAGAGCTAAATATCCCATCTACGGGTGGTAGCGATGCTCATGTTTTAGATAATGTTGGAAAATTTGCTACTTATTTTAAGGATAAAATAAGAGATGAGAAGGACTTTATAGAAGCGATAAAATCAAGAGAATTCTTCCCTGCAATTTACAAAGGAAATCACTACGAAATAGTTAATTATATATAGTTGTAAAAAAATATAGCAATAATCTCCTATCGATGCTAAAATGAATGTGACTATGATTGGAGGTTTTATTTTGGAGAAAATTAATGTCGCTCATCTAGTAAAATCTGAGGATTTAAATCATCACGGTACATTATTTGCAGGAAGAATGGCAGAATGGTTTGTAGAAGCGTGTTTTATATGTGCAGCTAAGATCACAAAAAGACCTGAAAATGTAGTTTGTGTTAATATACATGGTCTTACTTTTAATAAGCCCGGTAATAAAGGAGATCTGGTTTATATTCAAACTTTTGTGTCAAAGGTAGGAAGATCCAGCATTACAGTTTATGGGAAAATTACAATAAATGATTCTGATACTCTTGTCTCTGATGGCTTCATAACATTTGTCTTTGTTGATGAGTCCGGAAAACCTGTGCCTCATAACATAATAATGGATGAAACCTCTGATATAGAAGAACTAAATGTAAGAGAAAAAGCTAAGTTATTATATAAATAAGCACTGCCAATTGTCAGTGCTTATTTATATAATAATCGAAACCTCTTCCCCTTCTTTAGATGTTACTTCTATTAATTTTAATCCTTTATAATTTTGTAAAACTCTCATATTTTTTGCTAGAATCTTAAAATCTATGCAATCTATTATTTCTCTTTGTTCATCTGACATGTTAGGAGAAATTTTATTCATTATATAAGGGGTGATATCAAGACCGAAAACAAGCAATTTAAAAGGAATTGGCAATATTATTTTCTTTCCACTAGAATCTTTGATGCAAATTTTCAATTTAAAGCACCTTCTTACTCGTCTATTCTACTACTATTTCTACAATGTCTCCGCCATCACTCTTTATGTCGACAATAGTTCCCTCTAATCCATTAGAAACTGCATTAAGTATTTCTTCCATATCAATTTCTTCCAATCCTTCAATACCTTCAATTTTAGGTATCTTTTTTATTGCTTTACCCAAAGAGTTGATGAATTTTACAGGTATATTTATGTTAACATTATCTCCTTCGCCAGATTTAACCTTAATTTTTAGTTTCTTATCTTCTTGATTTGTTTGCGAATAATCTTCTTCTCCGATTCTAAGTGCCTCAATTAGCTCAGTAGCTTTCTCTGCTTCAATCTTTCCTTCTTCTACCATCCTCAAGACTCTTAGAATTTCTTCGTTCATAATAAACATCTCCTTAATTATTTTTTATTAATTTTATAGCTTCTTCTGAGCTTATCTCCCCATTTTCAAGTTTGTCGATAATCTCTTTTGCATCGATGGTTTTTTCTTTAGATGGAGTATAGCCTAATGCTGATACCAAATCTTCAATTTTCGCTCTTACAGTCGGGTATGAGATTTTTAACTCTTTTTCGACATCTTTTATATTTCCTCTGCATTTAATAAATATTTCTGCAAAATTTAATTGTTCTTTGCTTAGATAAGAAAACTTTGACAATTCAAAATCGTTTTCTATCACTGTATTACAATTTTTACAAGTCAATTTAGATACTGTTAGTTTAGAATTGCAAACTGGGCATTTAGTTAATATTTGATATCCCAAAAGCATCACTTCCTTTAATTAAAGGATATCATAAATTCAATATAAGTCAACAGATAAATTAATTTTTTTAATCATTAAATTAAATATATTAATTTTAAAATATATATTTATTAATATATTTAATTTTAATTTAATTATTTTATATAATATTTACTGATTTACTGTAAACAATAGTTGCATTGTGAGAATTTTTTGATTATAATAATAGTAAAGATAGTAATATCTAATATAATTATGATAGGAGTTGTTTTTATGAAAGGTTTCGCCATGAAAAAAATCAGCGAAGTAGGGTGGATTGAAAAAGACAAACCAGTATGTGGACCTCTAGATGCTATCGTAAGGCCAATCGCCCTAGCTCCTTGTACTTCAGATATACACACTGTTTATGAAGGAGCATTAGGCGAAAGAGAAAATTTGATATTAGGACATGAAGCTGTGGGTGAAATAGTTGAAGTTGGAGAACTTGTGAAAGATTTCAAAGTTGGCGATAAAGTTTTAGTACCTGCAATAACACCTGACTGGAGTTCTTTAGAGGCTCAGAGAGGATATGCTATGCATTCTGGCGGTATGCTTGGAGGATGGAAGTTTTCAAACATTAAAGACGGCGTGTTTGCAGAGTATTTCCATGTAAATGATGCAGATGCCAACCTAGCATTATTGCCCGAAGGAATGGATCCAGCAGTCGGCGCAATGTTGAGCGATATGGTGCCAACAGGACTACATGGTGCTGAACTTGCTGAAATTGGGTTTGGAGAAGATGTACTCGTAGTTGGTATTGGGCCTGTAGGATTAATGGCTGTTGCTGGATCAGCATTAAAAGGTGCTGCTAGAATACTAGCAGTTGGCACAAGACCAAATTGCGTAAAAGTAGCAAAAGAATATGGTGCCACAGATATAATCAGCTACAAAGATGGCCCAATAGAAGATCAAGTTATGAAACTTACAAATGGCAAAGGAGTCGACAAAGTAATACTTGCAGGCGGAGGAGTCGAAACCTTCAAGACTGCCGTAAGGGTTGTTAAACCCGGCGGAATAGTAGCAAACATAAACTACCTCGGCAGTGGAGATTATATCGAAATTCCAAGACTTGACTGGGGTGTTGGAATGGGTCATATAAAAATTGTTGGAGGCCTTATGCCCGCTGGTAGAATGAGAATTGAAAGACTAGCTAACCTTGTGATGACAAAAAGACTTGATCCATCAAAATTGATAACTCATAGATTTGAAGGATTTGAAAATCTAGATAAAGCATTTGATTTAATGTATAAAAAGCCTAAAGACTTAATTAAACCAGTTGTTCTTATAAAATAAAAGAATAGAGAAATTTCTCTATTCTTTTATTTCGTCTTTGTATTTGCCTTTTTTCCTTTGCTTTACACATTCGTTTAAAAGATACTCAATTTGCCCATTTATAGATCTAAAATCATCTTCAGCCCACGATGCAATCTCATCATACAATTTTTTTGATATGCGAAGTGGTATTTGTTTCTTTCTTTCTTCATCCACTCTAATACAAACTCCCACTATTTACTATTGGTTGAGCATCTTTATTCCCACATAAAACTACTAATAGATTTGATACCATTTGAGCTTTTCTCTCCTCGTCTAATTCTACTACGCCATTTTCATTTAATCTCTGAAGTGCCATTTCTACCATGCCAACTGCTCCATCAACTATCATCTTCCTTGCATCAATTATAGCACTTGCTTGTTGTCTTTGAAGCATTACTGCTGCTATTTCAGGAGCATATGCTAAATATGTTATACGTGCTTCAAGTATCTCTATTCCTGCATCTTCAACTCTATTTTGAATTTCTTTTCTTATTCTTTCAGCCACTATAGCAGTCGAACCTCTCAAGCTTCCTTCATCCGGCTCTCCATCCCCGGTTGTGTCAATCCCTTTAGCTATATCGTATGGATATATCTTCACAATATTTCTAACTGCACTATCGCATTGTAAGGATAAATATTCTTTATAGTTGTCTACATTAAATACTGCCTTAGCAGTATCTACAACTCTCCACATGACAGCTATGCCAATTTCTACTGGGTTTCCAAGTGCGTCATTTACCTTCTGTTTGCTATTGCTTAATGTCATAACCTTTAATGAGATCTTTTTATTTACACCTGTAGGATAGACTTTACCTTCAATAGTGATATTGTTCTTCCCTTTATTGCTTGAATCCACATCTCCGCTTTGCCCTAGCTTAGTTTGTGCTGCGGGGTTTATTGATGTTGAAAATGGATTTACAAAGAAAAATCCAGCTTCTTTAATTGTCCCAGTGTATTTTCCAAATAGAGTTAAAACTAAAGCTTCTTGAGGTTTTATAATCTTTAGTCCAGCATATAGAATACACCCTGCTATAAAACCTAAGGCTCCCAAAATTATGAGAGTTACTCCTAATGCAGTGCTTTTTCCTACAGTATTCCCACCATAAATCATGGCTAATATTGATAAAATCTGTAATGCAATAATTGAAAATAAAGCCACCATTCCGTTCTTTGGTTTTAGAATTTTTTCTTCCATAAAAAGATACATCTCCTTATTTATATTATTTTGATATCATAATCATATCACTTTAAATAAATAAGTCAACAAAATTTCTATATTTTTCTAGAAATATCCATTTCTATCCTTCCATCTTTTATTTCAATTATTCTATCCGCTTTTTCAGCGACCCTTTTATCATGAGTTATTATTATAAAAGTAGTCTTGTATCTTTGGTTTATATCTCTCAACAAATCATATACAATCTCAGTTGTGCTAGAGTCTAAGTTTCCTGTAGGTTCATCTCCAAGCACTATTTTAGGCTGATTTATTAGAGCTCTTGCAATTGCAGTTCTTTGCTGTTGTCCACCTGAAATATCTGTGGCCTTATTATTTTTCACTTTGCTTATCCCAACTATCTCCATCAATTCTTCAGCTCTTGATATTGCTTCTTTTGTTATATTTTTATTTTTGATTCTGTATGGTATAAGAATATTCTCCATAACAGTAAACTCAGGTAGTAAATAGTGAAATTGAAATATAAATCCTATAAATTCATTTCTTAAAACTGCTAATTCATTTTTATTCATATTTGATATGTTGATTCCATTAATTTCTACATCACCGCTCGTAGCTCTATCGAGTGTCCCCATTATATTCATCAATGTTGATTTCCCACTCCCTGATTCACCAATTATTGAATTAAATGTGCTTTCTTCAAAATCCATATTTATATCAAATAAAACTTGTGTCTTGATCTTATCACCATATATCTTATTTATATCTTTTAGTTTCAATATTTTAGCCATTCTTTATCACCTCTATTGGATTGAGCTTAGATGTGTTTCTAGCAGGAATAAGTGCAGCAATAGTCGATGCAACTACAGCAATTAAAGCTGACATACCTACAAATTTGTAATCTAGATAAAATGGAACTAAGGACATTCCATCAGGACCTTTTACAAACACTGAGAAAATGTAAGTTAGAAATACTCCAAATGCACTGCCTATTAGAGCTCCTATACTTCCCAATATAAGCCCTTGAAATAGAAAAATAAAACTAGCTTGCTTGTCTTTTATTCCCATAGCTTTGAGTATACCTAATTGTTTGGATTTCTGTACTACCGAAATGGCTAAGACTGATGATATACCAAGTAAAACAGCTAACAAAACAAAAACTTGAATCATAATGCTAGATGCAGACTGCCCTGATAATCCAGAAAGCAATTCCTGATTTTGTTCTTTCCAATTTACTACATCTACCGATGAATTATTTAAGTTGCTTTTGATTTCTTCTGCTATGGTATCTGCTTTAAACACATCATTTACTTGCATTTCTATAGATGTTAGTTGGTTGTCATTTCCAAATATAGCTCTAGCTCCATCAATAGGCATAACAATCCAAGTCTTATTTAAGTTTGAAACTTTTAAGTCAAATATGCCAGATATTTTTAATGTCTCATTTACTCCTTCAGGTGTTAGTATTTCTATATTATCTCCTGTTTTTAAGCCATTATCTGTTGCAAGAGTCGATCCAATTAAAGCTTCATTTTGTGAGAGTGAAATATCTCCTTCAATTAATTTCTCGTTAAATTCATAAATCATATTTGCATCTTCGAATTCTACTCCTCTTAATAGAATAGGATAAGTATCTTCATCTATTTTAATAAATGCTGAATTATCGTATGCTTTTGAGACTGCTGTTAATTTATTATTGTTTTCTAAAGTGTCTAACATGGATTTGTCTTCAACAAAATACTTGTCTTTTCCATCTGGAACTATTGTAATTTGCGAAGCATTTCCTATAGTTTTATCAACTAAAGATATCTGCAGACCGTCTATTAAAGATCCAATAAAAATTTGTACTGATACTCCAATTATAATCCCTATCAAGATTAAAGCTGTCTGTTCCTTATTTGATTTAAGAAACCTATAAGCAATACTAAAGGCTAATCTCATAGGCTTTCCTCCTTGCTTAATTGAAGAATTTCATTGAAATTATATAATAAATAATCTCCTCCAATTCTTTTGTATACTTCTGGGTCAGAGGAAAAAGCATTTCCACCTAATATTATTTTACCTTTAAAATTATCATTTTCCCTCAATTTATCAATAGCTCTCTTCGCCCCAATCAAATTGTAGTAGTTAGTAACACTAATTGATATATACTTAGGTGTAAGATGTTCTACAGCTAAGGATAGTGTAATCTCAGGAGTATTAGCTCCGATATAGGTAGTATTATATCCGACTATAGTAAAAAAATCCGCCACCATCCTAGCGCCTATCTCATGCTCTTCAAATTTTGGACATAACACTATTATATTTTCTTCATGTTTAATTCCAAAGTTTTCTCGTTCTTTCAAAACAAAGCTGTAAGAATTCTCTACAATTGTCTTTATGATCCCACTTCTTACATGCTCCCTCCATATTAGTTCCTTAGAGTCATTTCCAAACTCATCAATTACACTATTTAACGATGGCGCAAGTATGTTTTCATAAAGTTCGATTACGCTTATTTCTTTTAATAATCCCATCGCAAATTTGAATGATTCTTCTTTATCCTCTTTCTTCAGCAATTCAACAAATTTGTCATAATAATTATTCAAAATCTTCATCTCCCCGTATAATATTTTTAATGTTTAATAGAACTATCTATCAAAGATACCAATCCATCTGGAAATGGAGAAAAAATCCTTTGGTTTAAAAGATAGTCTATGTTGTACTTTATAACATAGCTTTTTAGAACATTCGCAATTGTAGTCTTTTCAATTTGGTTGTTTCTATATTTCTCAATCAAGTCCAAAAGGAATTCTCTTTCATTTTTGCTTATGTCTTTTGAAAAATAACCAAATATGTGTAAATATGAATTAATGTAATTCTTTTTAGAAGGCAATTTAGAAAAAAGTTTTATTAGCTCTTCAAAGTACTCATTAAACAGCTCATATAATGGTTTCTTGTTTTGATTTGCAACAATTTGTCCCAACTTATTTTTTTGAGTTTGGTCATAAGCAAAATAAAGATATTTATTGTTCGAATGAAAGTCAATTAGAGCTTTCATAGAATTTTCTTTTTTAATGTTCTTATAATCATATAATACAAATAGTTTAGTAAAAAAATGTTCACGAATTTCTAAATTTAAAAGTCTCCCTTCTTCTTCTGTTGGCAAATAGTAATATTTATCTAATATTTCTTTAGCAAAAATTCCTTTTGTCTTTTCAACAACTGCTGAATTTGATATGCCAGAATAAACTTTAACATCTTTAATCCCACATGATGGTGATCTCCCTTTTAATATAATTCCATCGATGTCCTTAATTTCTTTTGAAATTTTTTCAGCATAAGCTTTCATTTCATTTGTGAAGTCAATCTTAGTAGATGGCTGAATTAATCGATACTCATCATCATTTTTTACTATTCTTAAACTATCTCTTGGAATAGTTAATCCAATTTCAACTTCAGGGCATATAGGTATAAAATCTATATACTCTTTCATCATTTCCAACAATTCAAAATTGACAATATCCCCATTGTATCGGCACTTTGCAAATCCTAAACAACTGCTTATCAATATTTTTGGTTTCATCTATTTCCTCCGTCATATTTAAACAACTCTATTGCCTTTTGTCTTTGAATATTGTGATCTATCAAAGGTTTTGGATATATTTTCTCTATATCTATGTTAAACTCGCTTTTGATTTTATCTTTGTATTTATATGGTTGATGAATATAAGGGTAAGGCAAATCAGCCAATTCTTTCACATATTTCTTTATGAAAATACCTTCTTTATCATATCTAATACTTTGAGATATGGGATTGAAAATCCGAAAATATGGGACAGCATCAAAGCCTACTGATGCAACCCACTGCCAATTTCCAATGTTTGAAGAACTATCGTAATCTATGAGTTTATCCGAAAAATATTTTTCTCCAATACGCCAATCAGCTAGTAAATCTTTAACTAAAAATGAAGCAACTATCATTCTAAGCCTATTGTGAATATATCCCTCACTATTTAGCTGCCTCATAGCTGCATCAACTATAGGAAAACCAGTCCTTCCTTTTGTCCATGCATCTATATAGTTTTCATCATTTACCCAATTTAATTCCCTGTATTTATCATTTAATGGTTCTTCATTTTGATTTGGATAAAAATAAAAGACCATGTTAAAAAAATCTCTCCATGCTAATTCTCTTTTATAAACTTCTTTCCCTTGAGTTTCTTCGGCCTCATTGACTGATTTGTAAACTGTCCTGATGGAAAGTTGTCCAGTAGTCAAAAAATTTGATATGTGACTAGTAGAGTTTAAATATGGATAATCTCTAGTTTTATCATATTCCGATAGTCTTTCTTCAATAAAATCAGAAAGTATTCTTTTTGCACATTTTTCCCCTATAAAACCATCAAAATCTTCTTTTATATCCTTTAATATCTCTAAATATTTCCCTTTTGCATATGAATCCTTGTTTCTATGGTCTTTATAGTTAATCATTTTAATTTTACTAAAATCCAATATCAGCTCAGCGTTTTTTGTCCTATCTTTCCACTTTGAATAATAAGGAGTAAAAACTTTATAGTTCGTATTGTTGGTGGTCATAATCTCTTTTGCTTGATGTAGATGCTTATCCATGAAACCCAAGCATTTTATTGAAGCATCTCTAAACAATGCTATTACTTTTTGGTCTCTGCGATATCCATATCCAACCTCGTCACAGTTATAATAAACTCTACTAATATCTGGAAAATCATCTATTAATTTCTTAAAGGACTTTTCTAGGTCTCCATAAAGAAAAAACATATCTAAACCTAATTTTTGTAAACTATTGTAGAAATTATCTACTGATTTAAAAAAATAATTATGACTCTTTTGTCCAATTTTGAGCTGATTAGGGTCAATATAAAAAATGATCAACAAATTTTCATCATACTTTATAGAATCTTCTATCGCATTTATTAAAGCGGTATTATCTTCAATTCTTAAATCATTTCTTGTCCAAAGTAAATTTGTCATGTATTCACATCCGTTAATAAATTTCAGTATATATACCCAGAATTTATGTAAAAAAATACCTCAGGAAATAATAAATGGATCCTATGGAACAGACTGTTTTTATTGTCTTATCCATTGAATCCATTTAATTCTATCTTACTGGGTTCTATATTCATAAATTGCAAATTCATTCTATTAAATTATTATACCAATTATTCATAAGTTTCTATTTTCTATTAATTGTTATCTGTTAACTTGCTTATGAAAATACTAAATTCATATAACAATATCATTGGTATAGAAAGGAGGATCTGGGAAATCACATCTGGAGGTGTTATTATGGCAGCTAATATAACTATAGCTAAATAAACATATTTTCTCACTTTATTGAGCATATTATATGTAACTATTTTCATTTTACTCAATATGAAAATCACAACTGGCATCTCAAATACAATTCCAAAAGATAGTAGTATACTGGTCAAAAATCCTATATAATTAGATATTGATATCATCGGCTCTATGCCCTCAATTTTCATATTACCAAAAAATCTTATGCTTAACGGCAATACTGACAGGTAAGAAAAAGTTACTCCAACAAAAAACATTATCATCCCAAATATAAGAGCAATAAAAATTTTCTTCTGCGAATTTCTTTCTAACCCCGGTTTAATAAATAGCCATGTCTCTAGGAATATGATAGGAGATGAAATTATTATACCCACCAATATTGCCAATCTCATGTACGTTGTTAATAGCTCTGCAGGTTTCAAATAAATAAATTCAAAGTACTTTTCTCCTATTGATATCAATTCTTGCATAATAGGTCTTATAAAGCTAAAGCTAGCCACAGAACTCAGTATAAAAAATACTAGAATAACAATTATCCTTTTTCGAAGTTCAGATAAATGTTCAACTAAAGAATAGCTATTTACATCTTTCATTCTCTTCCTCCACATCACTTAAATATTATAAAGAAATATAGGATAGAATTCTGATTCTATCCTATATTTTACTCTATGCTAAAGTTTCATTCAATAACTCTACAATTTTTCTAGTACAATCTGCAGCTACACCAGCACAGCGAGCTTTCCTCTCGTGGTCTGCATATGCATAACCGCTTACCTCCATAAATTTGCTAACTGATTCGTTGCATATTTCTGAATCAGAAACTGTAGTAGGTAAATTTAAATTTTCTGGTTGATACATAGGAAATTCTGCTTTCTTATACCAGCTTATTACTTCTCCTATGAGTTTTTTTGATGTATCTGCATCACAAACTGAGCCTATACAAGCTGCTGAAACTCCAAGACTACCACATAAAGAAGCAGTTTGATAACCCCCTGATGCATTTATGAACATTTCAGTAGGAATCTGGTTAAATGGATATCCTGTCTCATCTGCCAATGTGCCGAAGAACCCTTCAGCTACAGCAACACCTCATCCTCCCTTTTCGAAATATGCGTTGTATGCTCTTGCTTCAGCTACTGCAGGATCAATTTTCTTGTACTTAAATGGCCATTTTGGACTTTCGCTTGAAGTTTGAAGTTGGGCATTTTCATCACTGCATCCTGTGAGAAGACCACTCATAGAGCCAACAACTGCAACTCCAGCAACAGCTGTCCCCATTGTTTTTAAAAAATCTTTTCTCGTCATTGTTTTTTTCTCTGTCATATGTATCCCTCCTAAGTTCTAATTAAAATTTTATATGATATAACATATCTAGTAACCCTTAATTTTTGCTCTCTTCTTGGTCAGATTCTAAGTCTATGTCCTCAGTGATTTTGTTTGTTTGTCTTTTAAATTCATTTATTGCCTTTCCAATGGACTTGCCAACCTCAGGTAGTTTTGATGGGCCAAAAATAACAAGTGCAATTATTAAAATGAGTATTAGTTCCCACATTCCCAATCTTCCAAACATATAAACCCTCCTCAAATAATATTAATTATCCAATTATCATCCTAATCATAGTATACTATTAAAATTCATGCTCGTCAATATATTGTCAATCGACAATTTTAGTAATCTCATTGATCAGCAATTTCCCATTTTCTAATTTGAATATGCTATCTCCAATATCTTTACCAAATTTTAAATCATGGGTAACTACGATTACAGTCATGCCTTCATTAGCTAAATTCTTAATTATACTCGATATTTTGCTCGAAGTTTCATTGTCTAAAGCTGAAGTAGGCTCATCAAAACACAGTACAGATGGATTTAGCATACAAGCTCTTGCAATAGCCACTCTTTGTTTTTGTCCCCCTGACAATTGATAAGGATACATATCCTTTTTGTCCTCTATTTCCAAAGACTTCAACAGTTCTATAGCTTTATTCAAAATGCTGTCTTTACTTGCTGCCTTTAAATGATTTGGCATAATTGTTAAATTTTCCATAACTGTTAAGTGTGGAAACAAATTATAATTTTGAAATACCAGACCTATCTTTGATCCGATTTTTCTATTTTCTTTCATCTCCAATATATTTTCTCCATCTATTAATACTCTGCCTTCGTCAAGCTGTTCAAGTCTATTAAGACATCTTAAGAGTGTAGTTTTACCCTCTCCAGATTTGCCTTGTATACATAATATCTTCCCATTTCTCTTAGCCACCTCTTCTGCAAGGTCTACATCAAAACCCACTATTTCATTTTTCTCATTTCTAAAGCTCATCGGTGCAAATGTATCATCAAGTCCAATTACAAATGTATCTTCACTATTAGAGCTTACCTGCTGTGAACAAGCCGAAACCAAATTGACTAACAACACCAATCCTAAAACAACTGCGAACTTTTTCTTTCTTAACATTTAAATCTACCCCTTTACTTAAAATTAAATTAAAAACTCTCGCCCTCTAGCTTATCTAACTAGAAGACGAGAGTTAATCCCGTGGTCCCACCTCAATTTAATGATAACTTTAATTATCATCCTCACTAGGTACAAAAATTCTATACCTGTGCATGTTAACGGCTGCAACCCGAATCCGGCTAATTTATAAAATTTCACCAACCTGCTCAAAGATGTGTTCATCGATCTTTCGCTATGTATTTCCACCAAACATACACTCTCTATAAGCTAATTATCGATTACTATTTCTCGTCATCGCATTATCATATTAAACTGTTTTTTTTATAAAATATCATAAATAATTTATTTTGTAAATACGTATTTTTTATTTATTTCTATTGCGTGTATTTGCTAAATTATCAAAACATTGGCAAAATATTAACAGTATGATAAATAACCTTTGGAGTTTGTAAATGCAAAAAGGTTTAAGAAACTAAAAAAAACGGTTTTAAATACAAAAAACTGGTCTAATAGCAGTATCTGGTTTGACATTAGTTTATAGCAGTATAGACAATCTAAGTGAAGCTAGTAGTAAATTATTCCTATAATACTATTGCAAGAACGGATTTAATAATGGATATTGCTAATGATTTTCTCCTCTGGTTTTGCGTGGATCTTGCCTGGTATTTTAGGCGCAATTTTATGTGCCTTTATAAAACCTAAGAAATACGAAATTAGATGATAAAAAAAGAGAAGATATAGTCTAAGCCATTATCTTCTCTTTTGTATCATTCTGCTACTACAGCTGTGCCAGAAGCTGTTACCATTATCATATTACCGCTTTCGCCTAGCACTTCATAGTCAATATCTACTCCTACGACAGCATTTGCCCCCATATTTTTTGCCCTTTCTGCCATCTCTCTTAGAGCTGCTTCTCTAGCCTCCATAAGCTCTCCTTCATAAGATTTAGATCTCCCACCAAAGAAATTGGACAACCCAGCTGCAAAATCTTTAATGAAAGCTACTCCTGAAATGACTTCTCCGAAAACTATGCCTTTATACTCTACAATCTTTTTCCCTTCTAAGGTTGGAGTTGTTGTTATAACCATGATATCCCTTCTTATCTATTAAATTAACTTCTATTAATAGTATAGCATATTTTTTTACTTTTTTCTGTTAATAAATTTAAATCGCTAATTCCTCTGACTCTATTTTTTTCTTCAATTCTTTCACATTCTCTTCAATTTTGAATATGACTTTTTTAAATTCTTCATCACTTTTTCCTGTAGGATCATCTAATCCCCAATCTTCTTCATATTTTGAAGGTACAAAAGGACATACTACATTACAGCCCATCTTAATTACAATATCAATTTCTGGCAATTCAGTTATCAACTTAGAATATTGATCTTTCTCCATGTTAATACCATATATCTCTTTCATAAGTCTTACTGCATCTTGATTGATTTGAGGCTTTGTTTCTGTTCCTGCAGAAAAGCTCTCAAAAACATCTGAGGCAAAGTGTTTGCCCAAAGCTTCTGCGATTTGACTTCTACATGAATTATGCGTACATATAAATGCGACTTTCAATTTTCCATTTTCCATTAGGATACCTCCTATATCAATTTCTCTTTTCATTTCATTTAATTAATCTATTTTTCTATTTCAAGTCTTATCATAAACATTGTTACCCAATTGAACTAGCTTTTATGCATATTTAGTATATCTAAAAATTAACACAAAATCACTTATAATTTGTCAATGATCTCTAGTATCTCGCTGTTTTCTGGTATGTCTTTCATTGAATGCCCAAAATGTACATACCTTAGTATTCCTTCTTTATCTACCAGCATCTGTGCTGGCATCCTTCCGAGTTTAAATAAGTTTACTTCTTGGCCATACATCTTTAATATAGAGTGGCTTTCATCAGGTATTCCATAAAACTCTAAATTATTTTCTTCCCAATACTCTTTAAATTTCTCAGAATTTTCAGGTCCGATAACTAATATCGCAGTATCCTTTTTTACAAATTTATCATAGTCTTGATGCAACTGCATCATATGCTTTCTGCAAAACGGTCATACAAAACCTCTGTTCAATACAATAAGTACATTTTTTTTCCCTTTAAAATCAGATAATTTTATTGCATTCCCTAGATAATCTTTTATTTCAAAATCAGGTGCTTTTTTATTTACTTCTACACTTGCCAATTAATCTCATCTCCTTAGTTTTTATAATATAAATATGTTGAAATTTGTTTATTCGCTTATTTGAGTAAGTATTTCATCAAGTTGCTTTTTTAAAGTAAACAATTTTTCAGTTTCGATATTCAATTTACAATAAATTTCTTCAGGTACATGAAGTATATCTTCCTTTAGACTATTCCCTTTCTCAGTGACCTCAACAATTACAATTCTATCGTCTTCTTTGCTCCTATATTTATGTATAAGTTCCATAGCCTCTAATTTCTTCAATACAGGAGTTAATGTACCAGAATCTAAATGTAGGAGTCTGCCCAAGTCTTTAAATCCAATTTTCTCTTTCTCCCATATAACTAGCATAGTTATGTATTGAGTATAAGTTAGATTGTATTTATCAAGTATTGGTTTATAGAGTTTGATTATTTCTCTTGATAGAGCATACAAAGGAAAGCAGATTTGATTTTCTAATTTTATTTGATCGTATTTATCCATATGGTTCCTTTCTAAAATTTTATAAAATTTGATTTTGTAAAATTTAATTTTATTCAATTGATTATAATATAATGATACATTCTCTTTAATCAATAGTCAATAGTTATTTTATAGTGTTTATGTCATTTTTAGAAAATTTAAACATATATGCATAACCCTCTGAAAAATTATCTCTGAATAACGCTTTTGTTTCTCCAACACCACACCTGCTAAAGACTATAATATATCAAAGGCACTTCTTTTTTTATTTATCTTGTCACAAATGTATTATCTAATAGTAAAAATCTATTACTCATAAACACCATATGCTTTATTTATATTTTGCACAAAAATGATCCCATTGCCTGGTTTATCAATTTCGAGTTTTTCTCTTATTGACGTTACAATAGCATCAGTGATATCCTCTTTTGATAAGATAATAACTATTTCTTTTTCAGGTTCTATATCCATATTAAATATTTTACTCGTTTCATTTACTCCCGATCCCCTTGCATTAACTATTGTTCCACCCTTTGAACCAGCAGCTTTCGCTGCTTCAATTACTTCCTCAGCTTTACCTCTATTGACAATGGTAATAATATTTTGGTACATTACTTTACTAACACCTCTTCCTTCTATTTTTTCTTTAGACTTATAACACCTAGATCCTATAATTTCAGAAGCACTTATTGTAAAAACTATACCATGATTTGGTTTTTCAAACTGAAATTCTTTGTTTAGTTCAACTAAAGCATGGTCTGCAGTATGGCTATCTGTCCCCAATAAAACTATTTCCTTTCTTTCATCATATAAGGATAGGAAATTTAAAAGAGGATTATTTACAGTTCTCTTTCCTAGAAAAATAGTCCCACCAGAAATGCCACATTCTTTTGCCTTGTGTAATATCCTGCTTCCCATTCCATAATTGACAACTACATATATTATTTCGAAAATTGGCATGCTGTTATAATTACTCATCCCTCTTTCAACTCCTTTTGTTTTTTGATTTTATAGCAAATACTAAACCCAAAGCTTCTAATGTGATAATTGGCGTCATGGCAACCATTGCAATCATTCCAAAGCCATCAATCACTAAATCCGCTCCTTCAAAAGCATGTGCTGCTCCTTGTATGAATGCTAAAATAAAGGTTGCAGTCATAGGACCAGTAGCAACGCCACCGGCATCAAATGCAATCCCTACAAAGAGCTTTGGTATAAAAAACATCATTGACAGACATAAGATGTATCCAGGTAGTAAGTAATGCCATAACTGTATCCCAGGAACCAATACACGTATAACTGATAAAGCAACAGCTAAACCAACTCCAATTGCTAGCGGGATTAGAACTGCTTTTCTCTTTACGTAACCACTTGTTACATCTTCAATCTGGTTAGTTAAAACATAAACAGCTGGTTCTGCTAAAATTGTTACGAGTCCAAGAACAAAACCAATAATTATTATATATGCTTTATTATCCAATAAAGCCAAATTATTACCAATGCTTGTTCCTACATCCATAAAACCTGCATTCACGCCTATTAGAAATATAACCAAACCCGTAAATGTAAATGCAAAACCCGTAAGTATTTTTCGAAGTTCTTTTTTCTTTAATTTAAACGATATTTTCTGCAAAACTAATAATATTATCAGTAATGGTAAGATTGCCATAAGACTTTCTATTAGGTGATTTGGAATTATATCTATAAATGATTTAATGATCGAATTTGATTCAGAAACTCCTGGATCAAGACCAGCAGAGAACTCATTTGTATCTGAAAATATACCTAAGAGTAATACTGAAATAATTGCACCAGTTGACGCGATAGCAACCAATCCGAAACTGTCTTTTTCTGATGCCTTGCTATCCTTTTTTAACTTTGATATACCCACTGATAAGGATAAAATAAAAGGTACTGCTAGTATTCCTGTTGTTGATCCCGATGCATCAAAAGATATCGCCAAGAATTCATGTGAAGTAAAAATTGCTAATCCAAAAATAATCAAATATAAAGCAAAAAGTACTTTATATAAAGGTATATTGTAGAAAATTCTTAAAAAGCCTAGTGATAGCATTATTGCTAACCCTATTGAAACAGTAATAAGTATACTATTTCCCGATATTTGCCCTGATGTAACTAGATTGACCTGATTAACAAGAACCAATAAACCAGGCTCAGCTATTGATATAAAAAATCCAAGTATTAATCCTGCGATCAACACAACCCATAGTTTATTTGATTTAGCAAGCAATGTGCCTGTTAACCCTCCAAGCGGAGTAATACCAATATCTACTCCTATCAAAAAAATAGTCAAGCCCAATACAACAAATAAAGAACCAATAAGAAATTTAATGATTAATGTTGTGCCAACGGGGGATATAGTAAAATTAAGAATTAGTACTAATATTGTAATTGGTAGGACCGAAAACAATACTTCTCTAAATTTTGATACAATCACATTCAAAACGGTCATCCTTTCTTTATGCATATTATGCTTTTATGATGTAAACATCGTTTTACTAATAAATTTCATTTTAATTTTGTACCATTATCATTATTTAGTAATCTTTTTATAACTTTTCTAGTGTGACGATGTTTTTTGACTTGCGATTAGATCAGATTCGTTTTTGTGAGCATATTTAAAAATAGTGTTTCTAACTGGAATAAGATAGTATTAATTGTTGGAAACAATTCAAAAAAATATTTTTTCAATTAATTAGAATAGTTAATCTATAATCATATAATGTAATAATTTATAATTTAAACTTGCAAAGGTCTAATTTACTTTTCATTTGAACATTAACTAAAAATATAAATACTTTTTTATTCTACGTTTTGTTTAGAAAGAATTAGGTACACTTTATTTATTTGCGCTGGGTAACTTTCTTTAACAATACCATCATAATAAACTTTTACTTCAATTCCTATATCCAAATCATGGTCACTTATACTAGCTTCTGAGAATTTTACATCCAGAGGAACGAGCAGTAAGTCACTACTTTTTATAATAGGATCATTTTCATTTGCCTTAACTAGCATAGAAGTATCGTTATTTATTTCAACCACTGTAGCACTAAACCATAAATAATATTATTGAGCTAATTATCTTAATATTTTTTTATGAAATATATTTTTCATTTTTAACCCTCGAAGTATTATATAATAATCTTTTATTTCAAATATTAATAATTCAGCTTATTTGTCTATATATTCTTAAATCACATCCAAACTGTTATCCAATGACAGTATGTATGCGACATTAATCTTTTTTTATATTTACCCAGTAATATTTCTATAATACCAAACAATTTCTTCATATTAATTAGAGCCTTTTCTCAAAAACAGTCTAATTTAGTCTTACAAATTTAGGGGTCTAATTTAACATTACAAACTTTTGAGGCTATTGATACTTTTTCATCTATGGGAACTCATGCTAGTTTTACTCCCCTAAATATCGCACTTACATGCTTAAATTAGATGCTCTCACCAGTCTTTTCTTTCCATTAAATTTCATCAATATCCTTTCCATATTTTTATAAACATTGCTATCTCTTTTATAAATCATAACAAATCATTTGGATAAATGATCCTTTATTGTTGTGAATAGCTGATTTTAACTAAACCGGCTATTACTTAAGTTGATCATCTCTTAAAGGAATTTTTAATAAAATTTGCTTTTGCCCTTTAATAAGCAAAGTTCCCTCTTCTTGAAGCTCTGATAGTTTGCGACTCAGAGTTTCATTACTAATCCCAATTAAACTTGCCAAACCAGCTCGACTTAGTGGTAGATCAATCAATATTCCTTCCTCATTTTTTATACCATCTTCTTTTGCCAGCTCCAACAACAACCTTAGTGTTTTTTCCATGGCATCTTCCAACACAATGGACTGCAGTTGAATTTCAGCTTGGTTAAGCCGGTTAGTGACTGCAGCTAATATGCTATATGATATTTCTGCAGAATTTTTTATCAACTGCTCCAAATCATTCTTATGAATGATACATATGCTACAATCTCCAATTGCCTCTGCACTACTATTTAGAACATCATCTTTGAACAGTACCAGTTCTCCAAAAAACTGACCTGATTTCAATAACCTCAATATATACTCATTACCATTCTTTCCAATTTTAAATAGTTTGACTAAACCTGATTCAATTATATACAAATATTCACTAGGATCGCCCTCATGATAAATGATTTCACCGCTTTTATACTCTTTTTTTTGAACTAGGCTATTGATTTCCAATAATTTTTCATTGCTAAGTTCTGAGAATATTGGCACTTTAGTGACACATAATCCATGAGTATGGTTACATTGGGACATATTTTTCACCTCAGATCACTTTAAAATATTAATTCCTTTAAGGCAATTCTCAAAATTGATGTTTTGCTCATTTAATTAGATCATTTAAAAAATTAGTATTAGATGTCTTTAACTTGAGATTTTTTTACTTCATAACCTAACTTGGCAATAACATTTTCTGCATCCTCTATTGATGCTTTATTCTCATCGAAGTTAAATATCACTTTACTTGAATTGAATAGCACATTTATACTAGGAATATCCACACCATCTATGGACTTAATGCCATTTTCTATCTTTTGCATACATGATGGACATGTCAAAGTTTCCAATTTAATTGTTGCTTTTTTCATATTAATCCTCCATTCCTATCTTCATTTATATTATACGCCTTCTCAAATTTATTTTACATTAATTTCTATCAAAATCATTCAACTGCTTACTAGTTATCACCTTAATTTATAGCCTAATAATCTCATGCCATTTAGGATAACAACAAGTATACTCGCTTCGTGTACCAACATTCCGATGGCCATGTTCATCCATTCACTAAAAAACACGCTTACAAGTAGAATCAATACCACTCCTATCGCAATCAGTATGTTTTGAAGCATATTGTTGACAGTGGCCTTTGCCAAACCCAAAGCATGTGGTAAGCGTCCAAAATCTGAATTCATTAAAACCACATCTGATGTTTCAATAGCTACATCTGTCCCATTTCCCATAGCAATTCCAATCTGCGCCAATGCCAGAGATGGGCTGTCATTAACACCATCTCCTACAAATGCTACTATTTGTCCTTTGGCTTGAAGCTCTTTGATATAATCCTGCTTGTCATAAGGAAGCATGTGTCCATGGGCTTCAGTAAGTCCAATCTCTTTCGCAACTAAATCAACCGTTTCTTGATTATCCCCTGAAAGCACAACTAGGTTTTTAACTCCTAGCTTTTTAAGCTTTTCCAAATCTTTCTTGACACCCGGACGGATTGGGTCACGAATCCCCATCAAAACCTTTAATTCTCCATCCATTGAAGCAAGAACCAATGAGTTTCCTACTGACTGCATCTTGGAGATGTCTTCACGAACTTTTTTGTTTAAAGTCACATTCTCTCTTTCCATCAAAGCTACATTTCCAACTACCATTCTGTGACCACCTATTTTGGCTACTATACCACCACCTTTTATGACATCTGTTTTCTCTATTAAATGAGTTTTTGTATCACCGATGTATTCAACAACAGCATTGGCTAAAGGGTGATCTGATTCCTTTTCAACGCTTGATAGGTAACTTAGTACCTCATCACTGTTGCCAGAGTATATTATATGATCAACAACTTTTGGATTGCCTATTGTAAGTGTTCCAGTCTTATCGAATACAATAGTATCTACTCTGCTAAAATCACGAATAACTTCACTACCCTTTAAAAGCACTCCATGTTTTGCACCATTTCCAATACCTGCTACATTAGATACTGGAACACCTATCACCAACGCTCCAGGACATCCTAGTACAAGTATAGTAATTGCCAGTTCGATGTCTCTTGAAACCAACCATACTATGAAGGATAGAACTAACACTGCTGGTGTATAATATTTTGAGAACCTATCAATAAATCGTTCAGCTTCTGATTTAGAATCCTGCGCCTCTTCCACCAGTTCAATAATCTTTCCAAATGTCGTATCTTCTCCTACTCGGTCTGCAATAATTTGAAGGGTTCCATTTTCCAATATAGTCCCAGCAAACACCTTGGAATCCTTCTTTTTAGTAACTGGCAGGGACTCTCCTGTTATACTCGCTTCATTAATATGTCCCTCTCCAGTCACGACAGTACCATCAACAGGTACTTTTGCACCGGTTTTAACAAGCAAGATATCCCCTACATCAACTTCCTCCACTTCAACCATTTCAAACTCTCCGTTATCCATCTGCTTTAAAGCACTTTCCGGAGCCATTTCCGTTAATTCCTTGATGGCAGATCTAGTTTTATTCAATGTTCTTTGTTCAAGATATGCTCCAAACAAAAACAGGAATGTCACAATAGCTGATTCTTCAAAGTTCCTTATTAGAAAGGCCCCCACTACTGCAATGGTTACTAGAACATCAATGCTGACAACTTTAACCCTAAGCGCCTGATATGCTTGTATGGCTATTGGAGCTACTCCTATGACAGACGCAATGACCAATGCCCACAGGAAAATTTCAGTGTTTCCAAAGCCTAATTTGCTTATGAATGCAGTAACAATTAAAATCAAACTCATAAGTGTTATGTGATTTTTTCTACTTAATATCATTTTTTGCATACCTACTCACCTCACTTCACTCATAGAAATCACTTTGACATAAATACATTCTAATTCCGATAGGCCTCATTGACTTTTGATAGCATGTTGTATACTGCTTCATAGCTTTCACAAACATCTCCTGGAACCTCGTAGTTATGAGTGATTTCAGACAATTTATTGAACTCATCATCAAGATTAGGCTTTTCAGCTTCTGATTCATTTATTTTTTTGAGAATTATATTGAACAATTTTCGCACCTCATGAAATTCAGGATGATTACCTCCATGAACTCGATCCACAATTGGGATTAATTGTTCTAATTTTTTAAAATATTTTTCCTTTGCTTTTGTAAAATTTTCATTTTTATTCATCACACATGCTCCTTCCAAATTTTTATTTGACTTTTGTTGTACTTTAATATTATCAATAAATAAATAATAAAACATTGATATACATCAAAATTTGAAATAAATATGTAGCCATTATCAATTAATTTCTCTTCAATATTCTCAGCCCTTAATCAATCAATCTTTCAAATATAGCTTTAAATAAAAAACCGACTCAGATCATTGATCCAAGTCAGCCAGCTAAAATATTATTACCCACTACACTCAATCGCGGTTAAAGATTCTTAAGATGAAGTACTTATCGATTTCTTTTATGTATTTTTCAGTGGCCTCCATCTAAGGTTTTTTTATAGATATATTTGTATGCTTAATTAGTTAATTGTAAGACTAAATTAGACCCATTTTCAAAAACAGTCTAATTTAGTCTTACAAACTTAGTGGTCTAATTTTGTTTTTCATTTGCACATAATGACTTCAAAGCGTAAAAAATACAAATCTGAGAACCTTTCCCCAAGTTGGTTCCACAGCATTCTACATTAGTTCTCGTATATTATCTACCTACCAACATCATCAAGGACAAAATTTCATACTTATATTAAGCTATTGTTCATTTTAGTAGTAATTATTGAATGTTTCACAGTCATCCTGCCAAATTTCCATATTCACTTTAATTACATCACATAAATCCTCATATCTATCTTTAGAAATATATCCATGCTCGTTCATACACTTATAAAATTTCTTAATACTTGCTGCGGTTGTTTTTATGGTGCTTGGTGTCGACCACATACACTTTCGTATAAAAAAATATCCTAAAAAGATATCTATCATGTCACTACATCCTGCCGCCATCTCCAAAGGTTCTTCTCTCAAAAGATATGTGTTAATGTAAAAATTTACATTATTTAGATGTTTTTTTATTGTCTTTTGACTTAAACCAGAATCCATTAAATCTTTTTCGAATATATCGAGATATTCATAGTTTTTGGCTTGTTGTAATTTGCATAATTTTTCGTATTCTTCATAAGTCATAGAATCATCTCCTGTTTTTTAACATTATCAATCAAATGGTAATTTTCTAGTTGTCAATACAACCTCCACAGTCGCTTTTTTGTGTATCGTCGCCTTAAAGTCTCTTGTGAAAGCAGTGCTACAACTTCACCGTGGCATTTAGTCCGGCATCACAATCGAAATCGAAGCATAAAGCAAGGCTCCATTAACGCCGATGATGGTAGTGAAGGAGCGCCATTATGCATTCTTAGGTAAGAGTATGCTTCTCCGAATTTATTTTACAATATAAACTTGTTCATCCTTTGTTCCTGGATTTTCTTGAATCGCCGTGAAAAATAATGTTTTATGCACTAACTGATCAGGATTCCGTGAATCATAAATTGTCTCATGCCGAAATCTTGGTACCTGATTGAACAGCGTGACCGCAATATAATCGGATATCATAAAAGCTCCAAATAATAAAACGATGCACCCGAAAACAGTCAGTATACGTAAACTTCGTTTAACCCCCACAGTCCAAATAATGAGGTATATACCTATAACTAAAAAAATGCTTCCCAAAACAGAATAAATACTTCCCCAACTGCTATCGCTTGGAAATATAGACAGTGCTGACACAATGGTGAATATACCAAAAGCTGACATCAAAATGCCAATTACTTTTTGTTTTCCGTTCTTTACTTCATTTCGACTGTATTCTGCCATAGAGACGGCAGTATCTCTTGTTTCAGGATTCATATTTTCACTTTTCCTTTCTCCATTAATGATTTCAGGTATGCTCACATCATAAAAATCAGCTATCTCGACCAGCATACCGATATCTGGCATATTACTTCCGGTCTCCCATCGAGATATTGTTCTACTGGAAACATTGAGCTGTTCAGCCAAATCCTCCTGCGTCAGGTTCCTCTCTTTTCGGAGTTCCTTAAGGAAAGAACCTATCTTGACTTGATCCATATGGGTTACCTCCTCTCTATGTTAGAATACTATCTGGAAGCATTTTTAAACACGACACAAAGCGAGAAATGTTGTATTTTGGGTATTAGACACATTTGGCTATCTGACATCTATCTTACATCCACAATCTCTTGACAACTAATACACTAATTCAACCCTCTAATGTCTAACTTGGCAACTCAACCTACACAACCTACATACTCTCCCGACTAATTTCCCTATCATAAGCATTATTTATTTAATTATGTTTCATTTAATTTTACCACTCGCCATATTTGTTATGCTTCAGCTCTTTTTTTATTAGACTTTTTCAGTGGTCCCTAAATTTTCTTTTTTATTTTTCCTTCTTCAAGATAAATTATACGATCATATTTGTTTAAATTATCTTCTGTTATATCATGTGTAACCTCTATGATGATCTTATCTTTCAATGACATAATATATTCTTTGCTGATTTTAGTATTATTAGAATCTATACTAGAAAATGATTCATCCATTAATATTATATGTTTTTTGTTTTTTGTTATTTTATTTAATTTATTTAAAAAATCTGTTACTATTTTAGTATCACTTTCCATACTATTGAATATTGTAATGTTATTTAAAAAATTTGTTTGAAATAAATATTCAAATTGATCAATTGAAAAAATGTAATCTTCTCTATCAATTTCTTCTAAACGAATTTATTGAAATCTACTTTCCCTTTTCAATGAATAAAAAGGGCACTAGAGTTAATTATCGGTAACATTCTTCTACTGAGATAATAGCCTATTTTCAATAGTTTTAGCGATAAATTAGCAAACAATATCAAATTCGATAAAATACCACTCACCCTAAGGGGAAAATTTAGTTTAAGTAAAGGATCAAATTTCATTTTTAAACACATTCAGCATTTTTGTCAGTATACTTTTTCCTATCTATTGTCTTATACATCAAAATAATATCTCCAATAGATAATAATGACATTATACCAGCCGTCATCCATGCAGTTGTAATAGAAAAGATATCTGCAACCATACCAAATAAAACAGATGCCATTACTTTACCTAAAGAATTGAATAAAGATGAATAAGATATCATTGTTGCTCTTTTTTCATCATCAATATGGTTATTAATCAGTCCCCTCTGTGAAGAATTAATAACTGCACATATTAATTCCTGCAAGAGTATCATTGCAGTTGCAAAAATGAATCCATCTATGAAATTCATACTAATCATACTTATTGCGAGAATTATTAATGAAAAAATAAATATTGTTTTTCTTTTGTATTTTAATCCTATGTATTCTAATATCTGATTTCCTGCCACTAATGCAAGTTGTATCAACACCCACACAAATGATAAGTATATATAAGATGAATCATTAGATATCTGTTTAAGATATACTGACCAGAAAATCATCAATGGAGAAAAAATAAAAGCTATAATTATATTAAAATTATAAACATATAATAACTTTTTTTCAGATATTATAAGGTTAAATCCCGCTTTGATATTAGCAATCGAACTCTTAAATAGATTTGAGATTGATATTTGATTGATTTTACTTTGTTGTTTTGGTTCTTTAATAAACACTAAAACCATTAAAATAAATATTAGTGACGTAATCATTGGGGCAAACCAAATGAGGTTCAATGAACGATCTGCAAACCATGTTCCAACAAAACTACCTAGTATCATTGCTATACTTTGTAGCTTAGCGGAAGATGCGAAAACAATGTCAATTTCTGAATCTTTAAATTTACCCTCATTAACAGCCCATGCTTCAATTGTACCTGATTCAAGCGAATAGCTCATTCCCCATAATATTTGCCCTATTATTATTATCCCAATATTCATGCCTAATTGAAAACATAACATTGCAATAAACAGAGCTATACCAGCAAAAATAGATGTACGTCTTTTACCAATAATATCACATACTGCTCCACTTGGTACTTCTAAGCATATAGATGTCAAAGTAAAAACAGCACTAACCATATTTGCCTGAAAAATTGATAATCCTTTAGACAAAAGATATAAGACGTACACCGCTCCGATAATTCCGGTATGTACAAAAAAGATTGTTTCAAGTAGTGTAAATTGAAATTTAATTTTTTTCTGTAATTCATTCATGCATAATCACCTTATAACTTATTTAAATGAATATCCTAAACAGTTTGATAATAACATTTATTAACTATTAATACAAATTTTAACATACTTATTGGAAACTTACATACAATAAATTCCTTGATTTCCAACTATAAAATTACTTTTTACTGTTAGATAGTGTCAATTAATTGTTGGGGAACAATTAATTGACACTATCAAATGCGACAACTTACTTGACAAACACTGAAATCTTCTGTGCTTACAACGTTTCGCACTCGTCCTTCTACAATAAAGTTTTACTTTTATAACAAATGTAGTTAATAGGAATTAGGATGAAAGACTCGAAAATATAGAATAACTTAAAACCCAATAGTATAGGTTTTGTCGTTTTTATCCTGTTTTATATTTATTATGCGCTTCTGTTCCTTCATATTGGAAATTTCTTTTTATAAAGAGATTGCTGATATAATCTCTGCGTTAAGATTATGTTCTCCAACGGAAACTGAAAGGTACATAATATTGTACTCCTATATTGTGTATTTTTTTGATAAAACGACTACAAAGTAGATTTTACCTTTTTAGTTATTTTAGTATTTTGATATCGCAACATGTAAATATATGGTATAGTTGTATTAAAGATAAAAATTAACATTTGTATATTGAAGTTAACCACAGGATATGATTATTACAAATTATGAGAATTATTAATTAATAAGTAAATGTAATTAGAAATATTTCGTAAAACAGTAGGAATGTATTCTTATGTATTATCTCATATAAATAAAGATGGGAAAGTTAGCATAGATGTATTATGCAGAATATGTGATGTGCACTATAGGAGGTAATTATATGAATCCTCAAAGGTATAAGAATGGCGACAGATTAGCCCTCATGTTTTTTGAAGCTACGAGGTCTGATAAATGACAAACTTGACCAAACTATGAAAATTTATAGGTGGAGGAGCGGACGCATGGTTAAAAACAAGAAAATTCTAATTATCACATTTGCTTTTGCATTGTTATTCGCGCTAAGTGGATATTCAAAAAAAGAGAAAGATATAAATTTCCCTAAGGATAGCGAAGGATATCCTAAAAGCAATGTTATGCTTATTAATGGTGAAGAAACAGAACTTCAGGATATTACTCTTATAGATGGTAAGATGAGCCATGTAGTGAATGCAAAAAATCGAAAAGATGGTACAGTTGTTGTTGTCTTACCACAAGGAATACCTTCTAATCAGTGGTATATTCAGGAATCAGAGGAAATAAAGCTTATTTCCTATATGACGGAATCATTGTTTAATGGATCAGGAGAAAAACTCGAAGGGCCAAGCAGTGAGATTCAGACATTCTGCTTTAGTGCCCCACCCTCAAGCACTGTGCTTTTCAAATGGGTGAATATCAATCAATCGGGGAAATCCTTTGATGAAAAAGATGAAGACTACTTATTGAAAGTGAAAATTTCTGAATAGTTATAATATAAAACTAAATATAACACCTCAAAGGAGCCATTGGATATAAAATCTCAGTGGCTCTTTTCAGTGTGCTCGACACGAGCATGGTCAGTGTTAAGATCCATAGTACGTTTTTGTAATGGGAAGAGTATATAATAAAAGTTTAGCATGCCTCTTAACCAAATTTTGATTAATTTTTATATCTAAGCTTATAAGGATAAAGCTAAGAGAGACGGAGCAATGAAAAATATAGTTATCAATAGCTTTCAAATATATCTCCTTCAAAAAGCTTACCAAGTACCTCAGCTATTTGGCTTCAATATGAATTATGAACACATATAAATGCAGCCTTTAGTTTATTACTCATTGGCCATACCAGCTTCATTGACTTTTTCTGGAAACCAATGTCTTGTATTATTCGCTATCTTTACTAATATCAACATAACAGGCACTTCTGTTAGAACTCCTACAATAGTAGCAAGTGCAGCTGGACTTTGAGTTCCAAACAATGCAATCGCAACGGCAACTGCTAGTTCAAAAAAGTTAGAGGCTCCAATCATGCTTGCAGGCGCTGCTATCTCATGCGGAAGTTTTATAGCCTTGCTTGTTAGATATGCAATGAAAAAAATTAGGAAAGTCTGAATAATTAATGGTATAGCAATTAAAACAATATGCAGTGGATTATTTAGAATTACATCACCTTGGAATGAAAAGATTATTATTAATGTTAGCAAAAGACCTATGGTAGTGACATTCCCAAACTTCGGTATAAAAGTATTCTCAAAGTAATCGAGTCCTCGCCTTTTTGTAATGTAATTACGGCTAATTATGCCACCAGCTAGCGGGATAACAACAAATAATACTACAGATAAAATAAGAGTGTTCCAAGGTATGGTTACTCCGCCGACGCCAAGAAGAAATGCAACTATAGGCGTGTAAGCTATGAGAATTATAAGATCATTCGTTGCCACTTGCACAACGGTGTAAGCTGCGTTGCCTCTGGTCAAATAACTCCATACAAACACCATCGCTGTACACGGTGCTGCTCCAAGAAGTATTGCTCCTGCAAGATAGTCTTTTGCCAATTCTGCCGGAATTAGAGATTTAAAAATTACAAAGAAAAACAGCCATGCAATGCCGAACATAGTAAATGGCTTTATCAACCAGTTGATTATCCATGTAACAAAAAGTCCCTTGGGATTTTTTCCTACATTCCTAATGCTTTGAAAATCTACTTTTAGCATCATTGGATATATCATAAGCCAGATTAAAATCGCCATAGGTATTGATACATTTGCATATTCATAACGTCCTAAAAACGCTGGTATACCAGGTAAAAACTTTCCAATCAATACCCCTGCAAACATACATAAAATAACCCATACGGTTAAGTACTTTTCAAAAAATCCAATTCCTCCATTTTGTTCCTTACTCATGTTAAATCAATCCTCCTTTTTTTCTAAGCTATCAAAAAATGTAATTAAGTTTTGTGGGATTTCATATTTCTCATTTGATAAAGGAATTGGACCATGGCCACCATAAACTTCTTTCAAAATTGCGTTGATAATCATGGATTTTGGTGGTTCCGTATACTCTATACCATCCTGCACCCAAACCCTGCAATCAACAGAGTCACCACACAGATCCCCACATTCCTTACAGGAAGATTCCTTAACCTCAAGAGCAATATCCCTACCATTTACACGAATTGTTGGAGAACTTAAAAAATGGTGTTTAATGGCTAAATCCCTCGAATTTATATTAATCTTATTAACTACTATCTCAAATCCTGCCTCACTTAATACTGAAGATACTTCATTGATTGCATCATAGAGTTTAGTTTCAGTTCCTTGACACCTCTTACATACACTTAGGTCGAGATAAAGAAAATCAATTACAATCTGCTTTTTCCCCTGTTCTTGTCCGCAACAACCACTCTTCTTTTGAGCTTTTGCGCTTATTTCCACCCCTAACCTAGCCGAAAATTCTTCGTTTGTGGGGTAGCTTTTAGTTTTTACAATTGTCGAACAACACATTGCTGGGTCAAAAATCTCAATATTTTTCATTACTAAATCCTCCTTAACAACATTGATTATCAGATTTTTTATTATTGCTCTTTTTACAAATACAATCTTCTTTATCGTTTGTTATGCATGTAAAGAAAGCTATAACCTCATCCGTTTTTTCCTTATTTAAGGTATATCTCATCCAAGCCCCATCACGTACTGCATTTACAAGACCGCTTTCAGATAAAATCTTCATATGATAACTAAGAGTGGATTGAGAAATACTGAATTCTTCTAATATATCGCATGCGCACATTTCTCCACACGATAACATATCAATAATCTTTAACCTTGTTTCATCTGACATAGCCTTAATTGCAGGAACATAATCTGCATATGAATGCTTCATAAAATTACCTCCTTCATATTTATATGTATCGATGATATCGAATGTTATCGATATGACAATAATATCAATCATATCGATAGTTGTCAATATAATTTTGTAATTGTAATAAGCTACGCTAAATGCAAGCTAAACTGAAACAATTTTTATCTCTGTTAAAATGTATTATTTTTCTCACTTAGAAGATATTTTTGCTTTTTACTATTATCCTATATGTCTTTTTAATTCTTCTTTTTTTCTATCATCAGAAGTGGCAAAGTTTCAGCTATTAAAGCCTGTTGCTTATCACTCTGCCTCCTTCTGCAATGTGTTGAATTGTTTCGTCGTAGATATTCCTTCTTTATTTGAACAGCAGATTATTACATCGCTTACAACGATCACTTTGTATGGGATTCTTTATGGAACAGACATTGCAATATATGATGCTATCTTTCGATTTATCGTATTTCTCGTATGTTCCGAAGTTCGGATGAAAACGCACCTTATCTCCTAAATCCAGATAGTCGTACATATATCGCCGATTGTCTTTTTCCACAATAGTCTTTTTTACCCTTATCGGTAATAATTGCCACTGTGTATTCCGTATAAGTTTTTGTCGCATCGTCTTTATGCTCGTACTTAACTTTACTGGATTTATTGGTAACGATGCCCTCCCACACAGGCTGTTTAGCTCTTCGTACAGACAGTACATTCATTATCAGCATCACAATGGCAATGCCGACACCTATGATCACCGATTCTCCAAAAGAAAAATCATCCATGAGCAATCCAGCAACGGGAAAGCCAATGAGCGGTACGAAAACCAATAGCCACATACACCCTATTGATGATTTTTTGTTTTTCTTCGCTGCGGCCATTATCTCCGGTGAATAACACCTATCGGAGAATCCGACGAGCCATGTATCTCCCTGTGAGGGCACAAGTGTTACCATTTTATTCGGTGTAGCTGTTTTCGAGGTTGTATGGGCTACAGCTTTACCACAGCTGATGCAAAATTCAGTCCCGTCAGGCACCTTGTTTCCACAATTATGGCAAAACATATTTTTTCACTCCTTGTTTCGACTGTTTTAGGCGTGGATGTCCATGTTTTCTTATGTTGTCTGACATATCTTGTAAATAAGATAGTTTTTTACTTATAGCAGTTAATCACGGCCCACTCTTTATCGTTGTAGTCTCGCATGGAAGCGCTAAACGATGTTCCATCAGGGGAAAATACAAATTTTGCTCCCGCCATATTCGCCTCGCCTGTCGACCAACGTACAAAATAGCTGTTGTTGATGTATGTGCTCCCAGTTTCATTATTTGTGCAGACGATTTTATAGAAAGAGCCGTCGCCAAAATCCTTTTCAAAAGTGACAACTGTTGTCACATCAATATCCTTACCTGTTTCCACTGCATGAAGTATACCTGTAAAGGTTCCTGAATAGTCAACCTTTTCATCCTGTGTTTTTATAGTGAAGGTTTTTTCGGTGCTTGTAAATGGTTTTAGCTTTGTACTAGCCGCAACCTTACCCTCCTCCCAATCCTTTTGCGTTTCATAAAATTCCAGTTCCATCGGGAAACCTGCTGTTTCGTGTGCAAGCAGAGTAAATTTAAACTGTCCATTTGATTTATCATCCAACTTTATTGTCCATGCTTTTGCGGTAACCTTATCGGAGAGAGGTGCCAATTTGACATAGCAGTTTGCCCATTTGGGCTGCTTGCCCTCTATTTCCTGTTCCTTTATTGTGATGGTGTATGTTGTGTTAAGCAGTTCAGCGAGCTGTTTATACTCCTTTTCTCTCTGACTAAGAGCATCAAAATACATATCCCGGCTCAGAGACTGAAACACAGCCTGAAGATAATCATAAATCTCAGCTTTGTAATTACTTGAAATTTTTTCGCGGTCGCTCTTCGATGGCCACGGATACTTTGACAAATTACCGTTTTTGTCAAAGGCGTCTATCCATGAATCCCAGTCACTTTCTGCGACCTCCCAGTACTTATTTACATAGTTGTCAACCTCGCTCTTCATTTTGTCCAGCGCTGTCTGTGGGGAGGACTTGTTTTCTGTATATATATTTTTGAATAAATTGTACCAATCCTTGACACGGCGTTTATTTTCGGGTCTTGCATAATAAGCGTCGTACATATTTTTTGTGCTTTCATACTTGGTGTCAATGGCAAAATTCATCACATCGGTAAGCGCAATATCTATTACTCCGACGCCCACATAGGCCACTTGAAATGATTCCAACAAATATTTTTGAGACGATGCCAAATTAAGCCCTAGATTCAATACGGTTTTCATTCCACTGATCGATGTTTCCTTGCTTGTTAGTCCGTTGTTATATGCGTCATATGCGAATTGCGTACAAGAGGTTGCTATCCCCAAAACAGTCAATGCGTTACCGAACGATTCGCTGATCATCTCGTCATACACTCCTCCAAGTGTTAAAAGAGTAGGGATATTTGTTTCAACAAACATTGGCAATGAATTGTTTGCATATAAAAAGGCTGATATAACATCCTCTTGCCACGATGGCCCCTGCTCAGCGTAGGTTTTGAGCAGCTGCTCCGCTTGCTTTGTAGTCATGTAAGCAGCGTAAGCATTGACATTGGAAATGTATTCGCTACGCTTTCCTGGGTTCATTACTTTAAACACGCTATAGGTGGAGAGGTGATCGGTTAGAATATGCACCTCATTAGCGTCAGCATCCACTGTATAAAATACATCCTCCCACTGACCGCTCTGTTCGTTGAAATACTTACCGCAGACCGAAAGCATCTCTTCATCGGCTCCAAGTCCCGAGTCGTCATACGGAATGGTTAATTCGACAGCGCCTTCCAGTTGTCCAGATGATAGTTTAAAATCATAGGCGTATATTTCAACATCGCTGTCTATTAACGCGGGCAATACTTTTTGTATGGTGAGTTCTTCGCCAGCCTCTAGCAGACACCCAAAGTCTATAGCCGCGCCGTCTTTTGAAGCCAATTCAGTCTGTCCATCCTCCACCGTGAAGGTTTCTGTTTTTTGAACACCCGTGGAGTTTTCCTGATTACTAGAGCCGCATCCGGAAAGCCCTGCCAGTAAAGGCACCAGCATGACGGCTACAAGTAGAATAGATAATATTTTTTGTTTCATTGCACAAACTCCTTTCTATCGACTTACTCAACCACAAATCTGAACCTTAAATCCGGTGCTACGTTGACAAATCCGGAATAATAGTGCATGGTGACCTCGCTTTTGTCGGTCTGCCGCTGATAGACCATCCAGCCACTGGTGGATTCGCCAGGTGCAAGCTCTATGTCCTCCATATACCGCTTGTTCCTGTCAGCAACGTCCGACATCACCTGTGAATTTTCCTCCGAGCTCATATCGCTCTCGTCCCCAGTAGGCCCTTCCTCATAGATGATATAGATGTCCTTCTTGTTCGGGGAATCTATCGGTTCGTCGGAGACATTCGTGAAGGTAAACCAGACCTTCACATATTCAAATCCGTCCTTCGCCCTTGAAAGCATACCTGTATAATCGAAAGGCTCCGCCCCGTCAATAGTGATGGAAAGCCCGTTTACCTCGGCTGCTTCTCCGATACCGTAATACCTGTTTTCATCCGCTCCCGCCTCACTGGATGGAACGTTGCCCGATTCGACGGGTGCGGGGCTTTCGGACGCTGATATGCCCCCGTCCTTTTCGCCGCAAGCTGCTAAGGTGAGCATAAGTACTAATGATAAGAATATGATTAATGTATTTTTCATGGAAGAAGCCTCCTTAAAATCATTTTTTTATTTGCCGAGTTAGATTTTGTCTTAATCGGCTTTGCGGCCTTCAAAATATACTGTTCCTGCCTTACATGTTGAAGTGCCGGAAACATATATACTTCCCTTCTCTTTTGTAAACACAAGTGTTTCTGTTGTAGTGGTTCCGTCCGGATGCTCATAAGTGCAAGTTGCCGTACTGGTTTTCTTGTCGTAGTCGAAAGGCATTTTTTTCAGAATAATAAATAAGCCTTTTAAAATTATTTGATATGACGATGTACCCCTTGCCCTAATCAATTTTGGTTCCCTCGCCATAGACGGTTACCGTGTCCTCTCCTCCATAAGTAGTTGCGGTGCTTGAAAGATGAATAATGCCGTCTTTGGAAACAAAGTAAACCTTAGCAGATAGAGAGAATTCTTCGCTTTTAAATTCACAAATAGCCGTAGCGGTGGCCGGGTTATATTCATATGGCCCGCCCGGTAATAGGAACCCCCCCAAATAAAGATCATCCGATCGGAACCCCAATTGTCCCTCGTGGCGCATAAAGGTAAAGTGTCCCGAGTCGCTTTCTTCACTCACGTTAGAGTTAAATGTCAAGAAATAAGTACCAAAAAGCTCCTCCAACGGCAGTCCGCCAAGCGTCACCTCCGTAATCGGCGCGGAAAGCTTGAAGCCCAACGTCAGTTCTGGTTCGTCGCTATCGGGGTCGTCGCCGGGTTTGAACAGCTGCAGCTCCTTGGGACAACCGGCCTGCACATAGCCCAACAGGGTAAACTTGGTGGAGGCCCCGCCCGCGCTCTTCAGCGTACCGCTCCAGCTCTCCTTCACCGTGTTTTCGGAAAGCGGGGCGAAACGCAGGGCGTAGCCGTCATACTGCGACTTCTCGCCATCGGGAACATCCTCCACGATATTAAATGTGATGGTTTGGTTAAAGAACGCTTTGACCTCGTTCAGCGCGGCCAGATACGCAGCCTCGGCCTTGCGCTGCATATACACACTAACCGATTGTATTACCGGGTAGAGGCGTTCATAAAGCTGCGCCTTGTAAGCAACCACTAAGGTTTCGATTTCCGCCTGGGTCGGGTCGGGGATGGTGACGGAACCTTTGGTTCCCTTATCCTCAATATCTGTAACAACAATGGCCTTTTCCATATCGCCCAGCGTCCAGAATACGCGGGCATAGCGGTCTATCTCCGCTTCGATGGCAGCCTTGGCATCGTCAGGAAAGGGGTTGGTTTCGGTTATGTCGATCAGCACCTGCCGCCAATCCTTAAGGCTGCGAGCATTCCAGCCATTACCTCCATCCAGTGTGCCGGAGAATTGGTCGTTGAAATAGACATAGACCTCGTCTATCTTATCCATTTTCATCGCCATGCCCTGCTCAAACATACTGCTTATGGTGTAGTCAAAAATGAACAGACCGCTGGCGGCAAGTCCCCACGCCGCGGAATCGGCATAGGAGAGCGCCAGCATCGCCGTGTCTTTATATAAGCCGAGGGTGTCAGCGTCTGTCTTTTCCGTGCTCAACATCACCGCGCTGATTTTCACTGCCGCCGCTACCTTGCCCAGCTTGTTCATTTTTTTGTAGGCCGAATCAGCCAGCGCGGTATCAAAAGTCGGGCTGCCCAGGGACACCATGTTCAGGATCGTACCTGTGAGGTCTGTGGCAAAGCCCGCTTCTCCGGCTGCTCCTGCCACGCCGCCCAAAAATCCGTTATAGCCTGTGAGGAGCCGCGCAGCAAGACTCGCCGCTTCCTCTCCGTCCGCGCCGCCACCTGCCACATATTCGCGGAGCGTTTTCATCGCCTGCTGCTGGTCGATTCCGCTAACGTCTGAATAAATGTCGGTGATATAGGCGCTGCGTTTGCCCTCATTTCTGACATGGAATGCGCCAAAAGTTGAGAGATGATCGGTGTAGATGATAAGCTCATTGGCAGCTGCGTCCACCTCAAACAGCACATCCTCCCATTCTCCGGTGGTTTCGTTTTTGTACTTTGCGCCCACACATTTTGCCGGGTCCTGCCCATCCTCGCAGTATGAGGTATCATAGGGGATACGCAGGGTGATGAAGTCTGAAAGCTTTGACATTTCGCCAAGCTTGAAGTCGTAGGCTTCTATCTTGTATCCTTCATCCTTATTTTCTTCCACGGGCAGCTTGCCCACGGTAATTTCTGCTTCACCGTCCAGCACATAATCGCCCAACTCTATACTAACGCCGTTTGACAGGGCGACACCGGTAGCTTCCGGCGAAAGCGTTGCCGCGTCGTTTTTGCTGCCGCATCCAGCAAGACTGCTCAAAAGCAGCACCACTGCGAGTAAAATAGATACTGTTTTTTTCATATCAGATTCCTCCTTTTAGTTATCAATCACTGATTTCCGCCCGTACGCCTGTTTCATGCCACAGCTTTTGTGCTGCATCCAGTAGCTCCTGTTTCTGAGTCATTCCGTGCAGCAACTCTACCCGCATGGTCTGGGACGCGTCGCCAAAGGTCAGGTACATCCGTTCCTGATCAATATGGATGGTGTGCAGCCGCACGCCATGTACCCCGTCTAGACCCCACCGGTAAATTTCGCTGCCGATGAGGATGCCAAAAGTAGATACTACGGTTTCATCGTTGGCTTTTTTCACTTGACTACCTGGGGTGGAGAGAATAGCAGATGACACCGCAATAATTCGATTATCCCAAATGAGAGTTGCATCATAGAGCAGACGGCTCTGCTTCACCAGTAACATGAGAGTGATAATGCTGATAACTCCAAATGCAAAAGCCATCTCTAACATAAATACCGTGCCAAACCATACCGCCAAACAAATACTGGCTGCGAACAATAAGGCATATCCATTGCGTCGTTTGCGGATTAGTTTCATTTTCACCATCCTCCTTCAATATAAATTTTAGTGAAGTTGTCCTCTAAAATCATCGTTCGAAAGGATGAATTTGCATAAAAAAGCCCCTCATACTTTAGTATGAGAGGTAAATTAAGACCTATATTTATGTGATTTTATGTATCATTCGACTCTCTGATTCTTCAGCAGGATGCTGATGAGTTCTGCTCGACTACCCACATCATATTTTGAAAAAATATTCCTTACATGTGTTTTTACAGTACTCTCACTGATAAACAAATCCCATGCAATTTCGCGGTTGGATTTGCCTAAAAGGATTAGCTCTAATACCTCTTGCTCCCGTACGGTCAGTGGCTCAAGAGTTTTAACTTGACGAACAATGTCCGTTTGCTGTGATTTACTCATATTGTCATAAGTAGCAAGGTAGGCATGGCTTTTCAGTAGTAAAACAAGCTGATGGTTCAGTGGCGGCAACATAACCAGTGTAACGCAAACCACAGTAAGTGCAATCACTGCAACCTCCGCGCTGGGAAGCCCAATGGATGTTATGATCATTCCCAAGACGCCTCCGCAAAGCACGCCGAATACATTCGCGGAAAGCCCAATGCCGAAGGTACGTGCAGGATTATCGCTATAATCCAACATTTCTCCGAGGATACTCCACCAAAACAGATCGAAAATACCACAAGCACCGAGCATTAGCGTATCCACAATCAGATAGTCGGAAGTGTTTCGCCCTAATAGCATAAAGCTGATGAAGGCCCCTATAATCATTGCCATTCCGACATATAAAATTCTGGAACGCTTTGCTTTCATAGGCAGGTTTCGCATGATTGCGAGCGCCGCGATATAAGGCACGGCCCAATACCAGCTCACCAGTCCCGTTAGATGCTCAAAAGCGGGGTTGATGACCTGATACATCAGTCCAGAGTTAATTGTAATAATAAAGACAAAAAGGCACAACAGCAGAAGTGGATTTTTAATGCTGCCTTGCGTCTTATTTTTAATTGTTTTGTGCTGTCCATTATCCTGATCCAACGGCAGCATCCAAACAAAGGCCATGCCTATCACAAGGCAAAGCATAGAGAGGATTAGTCCAATAAAAGCTGACCTGTTCATGGCTATAAAGTTGACTACAATCATCAGTAAATTGGAATAAATCAGAACGTCAGCACAGGATTTTATGCGCTCATTTTTGGGAGTAAAATCTCTGAGAAAAACTCCCCATGCTCCCACCGCACAGCCACTAGAGTATCCGCTGACAATCAGTCCGCCCATCCATAAAGTAGGTATAGAAAAAAAGAAAGGTACAGTGGTAACTAAGCATAAGCCCATACCGCCTAACATCATACTTTTGGCGGATGCCTGTGATTTGACAAACAGTCCGCATGTAAAAAGTCCCGCAAAATGTGCTATAATCGCAGCAAGTATGTAACGGTCAGCGTCTGTTCCACGCAGATCCAGCAAGCTGTACAGCACCTGCCCTTCAAACTGAAATGATAGAATATAGGCAAAGAGAAATGAAAATCCGGCAATAGAAAGCCTGCGAGCATCTAAAGTATTAAATTTATTCATTTTATAACCTCCCGCTCATCAGAGGCTCCGCCTTTTTTAACCCATTCGTCTATATAAGCAGTTTTGAAAAGCCAGAGATTTTCCACCTTGGACGCAGGCATATAAGCCACCTCATTTTATAAATTATCACAAATATAATAATTGATCTTTATTGAATAATTATAGCATAATAATATCAAAAAAGTTGCTACTATTTATTGTGTTATGTAATACGCTAAATTCAAGTTAAAATGTAACCCTTTTATATCTCTGTAAAATGTAAGTAGTGTTCTCGAATTCCCTTTTAAGTCTTTGGCTTACTATAATCTTTGCTACTTCAATATAGTCCAAACACTTACAAAAATTCCTGCATCTCATTGATTTATGCAGCTGTCCATTAAGTGAGTGATTTAAGCTTAGAATTGATTCTATTAATCGATGATTCATTGCTAGCTTCAATATTAATAGGTTTCTCAAGTATTGTAAGATTCCCTAGTTTAATTTTGTAATCTATTTAGCCCCCTAACCATTTTAGACAATCACACACGATTATAGTAAAATATAATCAACAGGAGGTTGCCAAAATGAGGAGCAAAAATAAAAGATATTCAGAAGAATTTAAAAGACAAATTATTAAAGAGGTAGAGGAAGTTGGTAATGCATCTCTAGTAGCAAGAAAGCATGATGTTGTCCCTGGTACAGTGACTAGGTGGGTTAGGGAATCAAAAATGGTCAATATAACCAATAATCCTCTTAACATAGATTATAGCACTAGTTTTTCTTTAGATAAGGAAAATGAACAATTAAAGAAACTATTAGGTGAAAAGGATCTTGAAATAGCAATCCTTAAAGACCTATTAAAAAAAACGACCCAAAGATAGAAGATAAAGTAAACATAGCCAATAAGTGGATAGGATATGGATATCCTGCGACTAAAGTACTTAAGATACTTGGACTAAATAGATCTACCTACTATTACAATCAAAACAGAAATTTAGGCATAGATTCTTCAAAAAAGGAAAATGAAGTAAACAAAGGTGGCAGGCCTATTCCAGGATCATCTAGGTCTACTGATGGTAAAACTGTCTGTGATGATCAAATTAAAGAATATATTTGTGAAATCATTGAATCAGAGGGTTTATGCTATGGTTATTATAAAATAACTGTAATACTAAGAAGAAAATTTAACCTAATTATAAATAAAAAGAAGGTTTATAGACTATGTAAGGAATTAAATATATTAAGGCCCCAAAGAGTTATCAAAACTAAGTATCCAAAGAAGATAGCGCAAAATAGGGAGATCACAAAGCCTAATGCACTCTGGGAGGTAGACATCAAATATGGTTATATCCATGGTGAAGATAGATTCTTTTATATAGCTTCTTTCCTGGATGTATATGATAGAAACATTGTGGAATATCATATGGGATTATCATGTACAGCAGAAGATATAACAATAATTCTTAAAAGGGCACTAATGAAGCGGGGCCTTCATAGTAAAGACTGTGACCTAGTTATTAGATCAGACAATGGACCACAATTTATTAGTCATAAGTTTGGAGAAACCTGTAAAGAACTAAACTTGGAGCATGAAAGAATACCATTTAAAACCCCAAACAAAAATGCCCACATAGAGTCTTTCCATAGACTATTGGAAGAAGAATGTTTATCAAGGTACGAATTTGAAAGCTACACTGAGGCATATGAAGAAGTTTCTAATTATATGAAATCATATAATAAAATTAGAATCCATGGCTCCATAGGATATATTCCTCCAACAGAGTTCTATCAAAAAACCTTGGAAGGAACAGCAAAACAATTAATAGTGAGACTTTAATGTTTTTTCGCCTAAAAGTAAATGACATAAATATTTAGCTGAAATCAGGGGCCTGCGATAGCAGGGGCTTTAGCCTTTACCCTTGATGAAGATAAATATTTATGTATAATAAGAAAAGCGAAAAACAGTAAAAATAGATAATCTAAGAAAAAGAAAGTATTCGTGAGTTTTTGTCCAATATTAAGGGGTCAGTCCGTAATCATCATAAGTCAACCTAGGATTGCTTGATACTTTTGCATTGAATTTAATGTGTATTGCCTCAATGTATTAGTCATTTCGTTCTCTTTTGATTCTATGCTACTTAAGAATTTTGTCTTTAAGAAATTATTATACTTTAATATTTGTTAGTCTCTATCCGTAATTTTTGAAATATCTCTTATAATGAAACACTTTCACACAGTTTTTTTACATTTTGCTTGTTAAAAGAAATACCTCCACTTCAAGTCAATACGAATCTAGGCTGGCGTGCAAATATACCAAGCAGCCTTATAATCAACATCAACTACCTTAACTTCTGAAAAGCACTCCTTCATTTCGAAAACACAATTTTTCATCTCATGTTCAGCTTCCTTTATAAACTGAAAGTAATCACCTCGTTCAAGCCATTCGATAATCGTTGTCAGTAACGCACGTCTTTGATTGTAGTCATAGATGATTACTTTGTTTTTGGTAACCCGGCTCATTTCAGCATACAATTGTTTTCTTTCATTTTTTTGTAATCCATGAGCTACATATGAAGCTATCGAAATATCAAATAACTTATCTTCAAAAGGAAGCTGTTCAAGTACATTTGCTTGAATAAAAGTTATTAATTTATTTTCAGGTTGCCTTTTTGCAATATTTAACATCTTATCTGCTGCATCAACGCCTGTAACCATTAAACCCTTTTCATTTAGAACAGAACATAGGGCGCCTGTTCCACACCCTACATCGAGAACCTTATGAAATGAAGACAAGTCCAATTCGCCTGAAGCTTTGTCGATAATTCCTCTATAACGATTTTTCTGCTTCTCGTAAAACAAACCATAGATTGGTGCTATTGAATTAAAAAGAGATCTACTATTTTTAGCCATGGATTACAACCCCCATTGATCATTTAATATTATATTTATTATTTCTTCGTCTCTTGTTTTTAAGATTCAGGTTGTGACACTTCTATTGAGCACATACATATTAACCATTCAAAATTTTAAACATTTCTTCTTTATGTTTGCTTGCTTTTTCTTCGGTCCATTTTCCATTATCGAGGTTAACTAATTCTTTCATAATCTTTAATTTCAAACTTTGCTCGATAATGCTTGGGTAAGAGCTAATTTTCCCTTCCGGTGGCAAATTAGAAAACTTTGCTTTTGCAATTTCATGAAGTTCAAGTTGCTCACCACGAGTATTCATGATTTCGAAATAATGATTTAAATCTATACCTTGTGGAACCTGTACACGGACAAGAAAAACCTTTTCTAGTTTTTTAATTAATTCGTTTTTGTCTATATTATTCGTTTTAAAATAAGTATCAATGATTTGATATCCCTTCAATATTTCAACAGAGACTAATTCTTCCACTAATTCACGATTATTGTACTTAGTTAACATGTCAAGGGTATGGTTTGATTTTTCTCTCGCTTCAAATCTCAACGCATCCTTCGCAATAGTCATGCCAAGATAATTTTCTAATAGAAATAATGTCGTCAATCTTTGTTGGCCATCTATTACTTCATAAACATTATTATCAGTTTGATTAACAATTAGATTTCCAAGAAAGTAGTTTTTATTAGAGTCATTAATTAAACTATCAATATCTTCTATCAGCTGTTCAATTTCCATTATACCCCAAGCATAGTTACGTTGATAAATCGGAATTACATAACGAATATCAGTAAAAATACTATATACCGATATGATTTTTAAGTTTTTATCCATCCCCTACCACCTATTCCATTTACAAAGTAAATCATATACATCTTTGTATTTCTCTTTATTTTTATTTACAATTTTTGGTTGCTCCAAAACAATAAGTTTTAGTTCTTCTGCGTTATTCATTTCACTAATTTCTGAAAACAAACTTAATCCATGGTTTACCCGTTCATGTTCTCCTCGTGCATACTTATTAATTGTCTGTGGATAAACAGCATCCATAACTAGGCGTAAAGAATAACTCCATGTATATAGTTGTTGCATAACAACTTTCGATAGGTTTTCAATACCAAAGCGATCAGCAAAAAACAATAATGCACATTCATATAACTGTTTAATATAAATGTCCCCAGCACGTCTACTCGGAATTTGTTCATCCGTGTGAACTTTATGTATTAATTGTTGTACTTGCTCAAGCAGGTTTTTATAATGAAGAGTGTAATTAAAAAATCGCTTCCCTGCAATAAGTGGCTGTGTTAATTGAAATTGATTCAATGCTTTATATGCAAGTAGTTCACTACTTCCATTTGCATTAAATTGTTCTACGAAAAGGTTACTTGCTTTATGATAAATGGCATAATTAAATACATTTGTAGTTTTAATCCCTTTGAATACATCAATTTTACTAGACGAATAACCCAAACCATTCTTTCCTTTATACCATTGCGTCAATGGATAAAGATATATTTTAAATAAGTCATTTAAATCATCCTGATTAACATTTTCCCATTGATTGATGATCCTTATCTTTTGATATTCCGCTTCATCATCCATCTCGCGTAAATGATATGACTTTAATAGATCATGCGGATCTAACTCTCTTCCACGTGAATTTTGTGAATCAAAGAACTGAAAGGCCTCTTGCTCACTGTCTGTAACAATTTGAACTGCACTACAATTTTTAAGTATATATTCTTTGTATTTCTTTCGATCATCTGCCGAAAGTTCATTTGTCCGCTTAGATAAAATTTCAAAATTAGTTACTATTGCATCATTAGATAGGTGATTGTATTTTTCTTGTAATAAGCCCAATTTCTCATCCCCTAAGCAGTATAGAAGAATCGAAAGAGTTGTCAGTCGTTGTTGTCCATCGACAATATTGTATTTTCCATTTTCTTTATGTAAAATTACTGAGCCAATTCTATATTCTTGTATCCCTTCTTGATATGCACGATAAGTATCAAGAAAAAGGTTATTAGTAGACTTCACACTCCAACTATACGGACGTTGATATGAAGGTAAAGTTAATTTCATTTTAAGTAATTCATGAATCTTTTTAATTTTTAATTCATCTTGAAGTAGAGCCATCTTTTCATATCCCCCCCTAAATACTTCAAATCTCGATTACGTAATATTTACAATCCTTGTTTATTTCATGCCATATAAAATCATATTTACCTGATAATGTAATGTAATCTTTGTTCTTCAACCTCATGCTATATTGTTACCGTTTCACCTTATCCTCAAATACTTTGCCGCGACCCTTAAGATCATCCAACTTCTTCTGCGAGTAATTATTCTTAAAAGTCGGCACGTACAGTTCTAGGTTGTTTTCATCACTGCATAAGCGTTTCATTGCATCTATGGTAGCACGGCCTGTAGTGGCGACTGGCATAAAATAAGTTCGAATGCTCTTATGATTATATTGATTCGGTTTAACTGCCCATACTCGAATTCGCTGATTTGATTTCCGTAAAAATCCTTGTTAGTATCTTTATTTTGTTTTGTTATTGTTTTTGGATTATAGGCCTCAAATACTTTTTCAAAGGTTTTTTGCAATATATCAGCGCATACAGCTTTCCACTGCAGCTTCCTGTGTTTCATTCGTTAAATTCAATGCGTTTCAAAACTTCTCATAAACATCTGCATCAGATGTAAAGGTAACGCTCTTATTCACCATTTATACCCCCGCTATTTATTTTATACAAATTATACCACTAATTCGTATTTTCTCATCAACATAAATACGAAAAATACCATGCATTTCAGCAAGGCGTTATATTAAATTAACATTTCTAGTTTTTAATTTCTATACAAATACCTGACTTTAATTTACATAAATGCTGTCATCGTGAACTGTAACTTTTTCAATAAGTAGCCTTACTAATTGCTCATCATGTAAGTGATACAATTAAGATGTACAAATAAAGGAAAATAAAAATGTACAATATTGTACCTTAGTATAAAATAATTGTATACTCTTAATTTGAGGTATAAAAAAAGAGATTCAATTGATCTCTTCTTGGGAAATACTAATTAAACCCTCTTATTGATGCTATTCTAATTTTTAGTATTCTTTTGCTTATAATAGAGTATAAAAAATGCACCTAGACCATTAAGTAGAATAATGGCATAAAAAATATATCTTGTATCTTCATAGGTGAAAATATTTAAAAAGTTTGAAACTATTAATCCTGTTAAAATCAAAAGCAAAAGCAGTTGAATTGCAAAATATTTCTTCATAAAGCATACCTCCAGTAAAGTTTGCACAGTAATTAAGAGAGTTATTAATATATTACCATACTTAAAGATTAACAGTCAAAAAATTACTAAAACAGGATAGTGTCAATTAATTGTTGGAAAACAATTAACAATAATTTTCTAAATAATATTAGAATAATAACTCCATAATCATATATTGTAATAATTTGTAATTTTAATTTTACTTTACCTTAATAAACCTAAGGTAATAGGCTATTTTGTACTTATTTTATATTGTATTTTATATTACATTAAACTTTAAAAACTTGAACTTCTAAGCATATCTTTAAGCCATCTACCTTCTGTCCTTGATATATATGGCATGTCTGTCATTATTTCTGGATTTATATTGTTTTAATTTGTCTATTTTACTGATTTCTAGTAAGGGTCTAATTTAACTTTGCAAAGGTCTAATTTAGTTTTATATTTGACCCAAATTTAGAAGGAAATTCAATTGAAATATTTTTAAAAGAAATATTTGAAAAAGAATATGACTTAAGAAAAGAAAATGGAAAAAAGAACAGAATTAGATTAGCAAAATTTCCTTACAAAAAATATATAGAAAATTTAGTAATAGAAGATTTACCAGAAGATGCTAGGGCGAAAATAAAGATATTTTCAACTTTAGAATTTATCAAAACAGGTCAGAATATAATCTTTGCAGGCAATCCAGGTACTGGTAAAACACATATTTCAATAGGTCTAGGAATCAAGGCATGTAATGCTGGATACAAAGTATTGTTTACCACAATACCTCTCCTAGTAAATGAACTAAAAGAAAGCAGGTCACAAAAAACATTAAGAGCCTTTGAAGCAAAATTTGAAAAGTACGATCTTATCATAGCAGATGAACTAGGATATATCTCATTCGATAAAGAAGCTTCAGAGCTGTTATTCACATATCTTTCATTAAGGGCAGGCAGAAAATCAACAATTATTACAACAAATTTATCTTTTGAAAGGTGGGATGAAATTTTTAGAGATACAGTTATGACTGCAGCTATGATTGATAGACTAACACACAAATCATATATAGTAAATATGAATGGAAACTCATACAGATTAAAAGAAACAAAGCAGTGGTTAGAAGAACAATAATTTTTTTATTCCCCTAGGGGAATTTTCGATTAAAATTTAGAGGAATTTTCGGTTGACAAATACACTGCCAGTTGCATTTTCACCAGAAAAACTTTTAAGAAAAACGCAAAAAAGCCCGTCTGCATATCACAGGTACAGAGGAATTATTAACAACTAGATTATGATGTATGTGTTCATATTGATAAACAGGATATTCTGTAGTTAAATTATGATTATTTTTAAATAACACATTTATGTAAATATAAGTTATACAGATAACCTAATATCGCTAATATCGCTGCAACAAATACGCAGCGGTGTAGACTGTATTGCCCAACACATAAAAAATCACCCAAACCAAGTGATTTTGGAGGGCTAAATATTTAGGCACATTAGAGCGCCCGCCAAAACACCATTTTTTTATTTGGCAGGTATGATTTTTAATGTTTCCTAGAATTTCAAAAAAAAAATGGAATGTATATTATCTACCGATTTCCATTCTATCCTATAATTGTTTTTCAATAAAATTTATCATTTGTCATTCCAACTTTGCTCTTCTATTGAGATACTAAATTTTTCCCAATATGGAGTCATGATTTTTTTGAAAACTTCGACTTCATCATCATGTACATTAAACAAATACAATTCAGTACCATAATGTTCACTAGAAATCTTGTTTTCAACTATAATTGTAAAAAACTCTGTCATTTTATTGTAGACATCCTTATCCACAGGTTCAGGCAAAGTCAATAATTCTTTTATCATTTGTTCTGTTACTATACCTCTAATTGCTGTTTGCAAATTACTCTCAATTTGAATAGGACGGCCATAAGACATAGCTTTTTTTATTTCTTCCTTTTCTTCATTCCAACAACGAATTTCAATTTCATCTCCTTGTTTTACAAAATACTGAATAATTTTTTTCCACCAGTCTGAATTAACATTATGGTCTAACATTTGAACTTGTATAGTTTTCATTTTTTTCTCTCCTTGTAAATTGGCATATGAAAAAATCATACAATAAGATTTAGTATTAGCTTAACACTTTTCAACTCAATAGTCTATGAGGTAGTAAAAGAGGCTGTAGTGAACAGCCCCTATTACTTGTTAATCAATATTCAACTAAAGTTGGGTCTGAAAGTGGAATTATAGGTACCGGATCCATAGGTATTACTAAGTCTGCAATTACAACAATAATTACACCCCAAATTGCAATAGTTGCAAGCCAATCAGCTTCTGATAAAGCAGCTTGTACTACATTTTTAGCAGCGTCAACAATATCACCAACAGCAGATGTCCAATTCTTATAACAATTATCTATTACAACTTTTTTAGATACACTTTCATATACATAAAGGCAATTGCTGTTCCCTGTGGGAAGCCCGGTGAGTCTAATTTGTTTTTGCAGCAAAATAGGCTCCTCGAAAGGGGAGTCTTTTCTTTTCCGGAAAACCTGTAATTCAAGGAAAATAAATCTCATAAAGGCAAGTATTTTTGACGGTGTTGTTAATAAGGCGAAATTTAAACTGCATCTTATCTCGATTTATAGATTACCGTATTTACTGTATATAAGCCCAATCCCGATTGAAGATTTCAGTTCTTGACCATACCAAATCGTTTCCTTATAAGAAAAACTTCTGTAATCCCAATGGCAAGTATCAATACGAATGAGTACTTGTAATCTGTATATGCTATGGCATACATACACGTGTAGACAACAATAGATAAGGCTAACCGTTTTTTTGATACAGGTGCTTTAACTTCCCAATGTAGCCAAGCATGAATTATCATTGATAGTAAAATCAAACCGAAGACAGCTTGTCCACCCCAATATATATAAGGGTAAGCTATGTTGAATTTCTCTGTCAACTCGACATTCGCAACAAGAGCAGCTACGGTAGCGACACTTCCTATCAGGCCGTTCGAGTATAGTTTCAAAAAGAGACCCCCTTATTAAATATCATAGTTTACCAAATATTTACTATTCGCAACTTGATCATAACATTAATTCTAGAAAAATACAATCCTCCGACCAAGGTTGATAGTGTCAAATTCCACACTATACTTATGCCCTTTTTTAGTATATAATTTAGTCAAATCTTATTTAAAAACATATCAAAAGTATTTTTCTGTTTTCATACCTTTTTTTACACTACCTATAATAAATTTTATTTATTTCAATCTGTATGTTTTATAATTCTTATAGTTTATAACTTCAATTTTGTTATCGTTTTCCAACTTATTTATAATATCATCTATCTTTTCACATTTTCGGGAAGCTAAAAAGCTCTTTATTTCATACTGATTCATCGGATGTCTTTTAATTATGCTTGTTATTGCTTCATAATCATCTTTTTCTTCACTATAAAAACCTTCTGAAACAAGCTTGTCTATGGATATACCTCTTAATATTTCTATGGCCTTTTTTAATGATTCCTCACTAGGTTGTTCCACATAATTCTCTGCTGGAGGCCTTACAGGAGTATTAATATATAGTCTATCATAATCTATCATATCTAATATTGCTTTAAGCTGAAGATAATCTTCTTCTTTATCATTTATATCTTTTACTATCATTGTTTCAATCCACAATTCGCCACTATAATCTTTTGAAAATTTCATAAGTCCCTTAATCATCTCATCAAACTTAATACTTCCATGGGGTCTATTTATTTTTTTAAATATTTCTTCATTCCACGCATCTAAAGATGGTAAAACTATATCTGCCTTATTCAATTCCTTCCTTAATGTTTCGTCATATAATAAAGAACCATTTGTTATAACAGCAATTGGCTTGTTAGTAAGCTTTTTTAACCCTTCTATAAGGTCTCCAAGTTTTAAATATAAAGTGGGTTCCCCTTCTCCTACGATTGTAACAACATCAAACTCAATATTTTCCTTCATATAGTTCTTGAATTCTTTTAATATATCATCAAGTTCAAAGTATATCTCTCTTTTGTTAGTAAGATTCTTAGTTCTTCCAAGCTGACAATATATGCATGAGTAATTACACCATTTTTTTGGTATTGGACTTATTCCAACTGAAAGGCCCATTCTTCTTGATGGAACTGAACCATATACATATTTATAATTTGTCAAATCCTTCACCTTCTTTAATAGATTAGTTAATTGTATTATATACCTTCTTTTAATTTCTTTACAGGTAAAACTATCTCTTGATAAGCTTTCTTTTCAAATTTAATTTTTTCATTAATGCCGTTGCTCCTTCATAAATGGTAGTAACAAATACTTACAAGCCACATTCTAATGCCAACATTAAAAATAAACAGGTGATTAAAAGAATAATCAGCTGAAGCTTAATAATCCATTTAAACCATTTAGGATAACTTACAACTGTTAAACCTAAGCTTATTAGTAATACAGCATTTGTAGGTAAAGAACATTGCTAAATCCATCGCCAAAGGTAAAGGCAAGAACTGTAATTTGTCTATTAATTCCGATAATGTCTGCAATAAGAAACGATATAATAAAAACATCAATACCCAAAACCCAGATTATGCTCCAATAACCATAGTGAAAACAAAAAATGAATATGAATAATTAAACTATATTATTAATGAGTTGAAAAATATAGATGACCTTTCAAACACTGCTATATTATACAGAAATAATATATCTTCGATTCCGCTAATATATAAACTACAAAGAAATAATATTCCTTATTCATCAAGGATTCTAAAATCAACTTTTTTAAACACTGGGCTGTTCAAGATATAATTTGTTTTTTGAATCTTATTATTGATAACTCAGATGTTAGTTCCTTTGAACATATTTACAATAAGATGAAGGGTTATAATTCAAAAGTTCTAGTGCAGTTTGTTAAAGAAAACAATAAATCTCAATTAGTATTTGATACCCTTTTAAAATATCCTGATTTCAAATCATTTCAATATGACAATATTTATGACCTTAAATCAGAATTCAAAAGGCTTACTAAAAAAAGGCCTGTTGATGTCTTAAACTCAATTGAAAATGACCTTGAATATGGTATTTATGTAAAGGATTATTGTAAAAAATTTGGATATTCAAATAATAATCCAATAGCAGTTATATCTATTTTAAAGATACTGGCTTTGGAAACAAATTCCATAGTTGAATTTTTAGCTAGGTTAGAAGAATTACAATTTTTTATTCAAAATAATAAAAGAAATACCAGTAAAGGAGTATTATTGTCAACCATCCATCAAAAGGGTTAGAATTTGATAGTGTATATATGATTGACCTTATAAATGGTGATATACCTTCTTCTATTAATATTGACCTATATGAGATGGAGTTCTAGATGCCCTTGAAGAAGAAAGAAGACTCTTTTATGTAGGAATAACTAGAGCAAAGAGAAACCTTATCTTGTTACATTAAACTTAAGAAACGGTGAAACTGTATATTAGTCGAGGTTTCTTTATGAATTAGAAGGTGATAAAAATAATTAGGCGACTTTGTCGCCTATATTTCTAAAAAAATTCTACTATTTCATATTCTTGAGCAAAAGTATCTATATAAAGTATCTTTTTTCTTAATACTTCTCCCCTTCTTATAAGAACCTTTAAAGCTTCACTAACTTGAATAGAACCAATTAAGGCTGGTGCAAATGATGGATTACCAAGTTTTCTTTCAATTCCCTTTGTAGTTCTCTTTTTATATAGAAAATCAAGGGTTTTATCTCCTGGGAAAATAGTAGTAACCTGACCATACCATCCAGCTATAGCACCATGAATTAATGGTAAACCCAATTTCTCACAAATATCCTGTAAAATAAATCTAGTTTCCACATCATCTAAAGCATCTATTACCAAATGATGGCCCTTTATTAGTTCCATCCCATTTTCCCCATTTAAATGACTAAAAACTGCATTGACATAGATATCGGGATTTACAAGCTTCATCCTTTCTCTTGCAGTTTGAGCCTTACTTTTCCCTATAGTTTGAGAATTAGATAATATTTGCCTGTTTAAATTTGTTTCTTCGAATACATCTCCATCAATAACAGTTATATATCCAATCCCTAGTCTACCAAGCATCTCTATGACATATCCACCTATTCCTCCACATCCCACTACACAAATCTTAAAATTCTTAAGACTTTCATTTTCTTCCTTAGATAAAGTATTCATATTTCTATCATATTTCCCCACAAAATTAGCCTCCTCCTACGGGCGGAAAAAGAGATACTGTAGCTTCGTCTTCAATGGGTTCGTCCCATTTTTTATCTCTTCCATTTACTATAAATATTGCTACTTCTTCTTCTTTGATTCCAAGCTTTTCTATTATCTCTCTTCCTGTAATGCCTTCATAATACTCAAAATGTATTTCTTTTTCTCTACCATTTCTAAAGGTTGCAAATAGTTTTACCTTAATCATTAAACCACCATCCCATTGGAAATTCTCTTTCTCTTATTGTATTTAGATTAACACCCTAAAAAGAAGCAAACTTCCTTTTAGGGTGTTTTCTATTAATCAAAATAATATTATTATACACTTAACTTTTGAAGTGTTTCTTCAGTTGGAATACCATCTCGACCCCATCCTCGAATTTCATAATATTTTGGTAAAAGTTCACTTAATCTGTGAACGTGTCCCTTTGATGGTCCTTCTGGTATTGGCTCTTCTAATAATCTATCTGGAAGTTTATCCTCTTTAGGGTCAATACCAGCCTTTATGTTAAACAATCTTTCAAGAGTATAAATTCTGGAACCAGCTTCAAGAAGTGTATCTACATTATAATCTGTTCCACTAACCGCATTCATTAATTCAACATAATCCTGAGCTCCAAGAGCAAAAGATGTAAATAAGCAAACTCCAAGAGAATCTATAACCGCAGTTAAATCTTGGAATACCTTAACCCATTCTGCTTTTCCTTCAAGTGTAAACCTATCAAGTTTTTCAGGTGAACCCAATATTTCAGGTGAAATCATGTATCCCCTTACATGACATCCGCCCCTATTTGAAGTTGCATATTCAAGTCCATGCCCTTGTACTCCTCTTGGGTCATAAGCTGGAAGTTCTTGTTTCTTAACTGACATTGAAAGTTCAGGTACTCCATAACTTTCACATAGTCTATAGGAACCTTCAGCTAATTTATCTCCAAATCCTTCCCTAGCTCCCATCTTTTTTGTCCATCCAATTATCGCTTCAACATCTCCAAATTTAAATGAATATCCGTCTTCTTCAATTTCTTCATCCTTAACATATCCTTTTTCATAAAGCTCCATAGCAGCTGCTATGGTTGTGCCTGCTGAAATTGTATCTAATCCATACTCGTTACACCAGAAATTTGCTTCAGCAATAGCATCAATATCATAAATACCACAATCTGCCCCAAATGCCCATAATGTTTCATATTCCGGCCCACCAACTTCACGTCCATCCTTGAGTTTTACCCATCTACCACATGCTATCGGACATCTATAACACGGATTTCTTCTTACTAAGATATCTCTTGTCATTGTTTCTCCACTTATCTTATCAGCGTCTTCAGAATATGCCTTCTGGAAATTTTTAACTGGCAAAATGCCATGTTCATTAATTATGTTTACTAAAACAGCGGTTCCATATGTTGGTAAACCTTCACCTGTTATTCCATTTTCACGTATCTTTTTAATTTTATCTGAAACTACTTTCTTAGTTTCTTCTTCATCCGCATATTTAGCTTTTTTAGACCCTTTAACAACAACTGCCTTTAAGTTCTTTGAACCCATAACCGCTCCAACTCCTGAACGGCCTGCAGCTCTGTCATAATCATTCATAATAGCCGCAATCTTTGACAGTCTTTCACCTGCTGGACCTATACATAGAACTCTAGCCTTTTGTCCATATTTATTCATTAATTCATCAGTAGCTTCTGATACTAATTTCCCCCATAAATGTGATGCATCTTTAATTTCAACTTTATCATCTTCAATAGAGATATAAACTGGTGAATCAGCCTTTCCTTCAAAAATAATCATGTCATATCCTGCTGACTTTAGTTCTGCACCAAAATATCCACCTGAATTTGAACAACCGATAGTACCAGTAAGTGGTGCCTTAGTAATAACCATGTATCTTCCGCCAGTTGGCACTGTGGTTCCTGTCAATGGCCCCGATGCTACAATAAGTTTATTTTCGGGACTTAATGGCTCAACGTTTGGGTCAACTTCATCCATAAATATTTTAGTAGCTAATCCCCTTCCTCCTAGGTACTTTCTAGCAAGATTCATATCCAAATCTTCTAGTTTAATTTGCTTTTCAGTTAAGTTAATTCTTAGAACTTTCCCTGCATAGCCAAACATTTAAAAACCCCCTTTTTTTATATATTCTTTAATTTAATTATATAGTAATTTATTATAGTCAAGCGCTAAATGCAAATTAAAATGAAACACTTTTATCTCTGTTAATATGTCATTGTTCATATATCTTGTGAACTCTTTTACTTTAGTTGATGTTCTTCTCCCCTAGGGGAGAAGATTTTTTGCTTTTACTCTATGAATATTTTTTTAATTCTTCTTCAAACACTTCTCTTGCGCTTTTTCCATTTAATATTTTTCTCGGATAGTTATTTAGCCATTCTTGAATCTCTAAAATCTCTTTTGTACTGTATTTTGAAATTGCACAACCCTTTGGGATAAATCGTCTTATGTGGCCGTTTACCTGTTCATTAGTTCCTCTTTCCCATGAATGGTATGGATGGCAATAATATATATGGGTACGTAATACTCCACTGCTACTTACACATGATTGTTCTAAGCTTCTCCAGTCTAAAAACTCGCTGCCGTTATCTACCGTTATCGATTTAAACACCTGATTAAAGCGCTTAGTTCCGATTCTTTTTTCTAATTGATCTAATTGTCTTTTAACCTCTTTTTGTGTTTGAGAGCGCATCTTGAATATAAGTGTATTTCGGCTCATTC